>NZ_JBITGW010000019.1:0-301860 GCF_044457345.1 Nonomuraea sp. NPDC050547 | reverse complement strand
GTGGGAGACCACCCCGATCCTGCGGCCCGCGCTGGAGGTGAACTCGTGTTTGAGCCCGATGCCCGGCAGCGCCGTCTGCTCGATCTCCATGGGGGGTCTCCGTTCTTGGACGCAGTGGCGGTCGGCACCAATTGCGCAAATAGTTAATTCATTACATCATGATGTCGATGCCGGGATGGGTGCCCGGTCCTGTGGGCTGCGCGTTTGCGGAGGTTGGCAGGTACGTAGACTGCGGAGATGATGATCAACGGCCGAAACTCCGGCGCGAGGCCGGCGGCCAGGAGAGAGGCGGCGCCATGACTCTGCCGCTCTACCAGCTCAAGGCGGAGTTCTTCAAAACGCTCGGCCATCCGGCCCGCATCAGGATCCTTGAGCTGCTCAGCCGGCGCGAACATTCGGTCGCCGAGCTGCTGTCCGAGGTCGGCCTTGAGCCGGCGCACATGTCCCAGCAGCTGGCCGTGCTTCGCCGCGCCAACCTGGTCACGAGTCACAAGGCGGGCGCCACCGTCACGTACGCCATCACCAGCCCTCAGATCGTGGACCTCCTGGCCGTGGCGCGCTCCATCCTCACCGGCGTGCTCACCGAGCAGGCCGAGCTCCTGCAGGACCTGCGCGCCTCCGCTCCCTGAGGGGGACGGCGGAAGAGCGCGGATCACCCGTCGCGGGCGGTGCTCGCCGGCAGGCGGCCGTCGGCGTGGAGCAGGCTCCGGGCGGCCGTGATCGCTTCGGGGGTGCCGGCGAAGACACGGCCTTCGCGATCGAGACGGGTGATCACGCCGAGAGCCCGCAGCGGTTGGTGGTGCTGGTCGCGGATGCCGGAGACGAGCACGGTGATGGCGCGATGTTCCAGTCGCGTGATGGCGTCCTTGAGTACGAGAGCGCCGCTGGCGTCGATGGTGGTCACTCGTGACATGCGCAGGATGACCACGGAGACGTCGGCGACCTCGGTCAGCTCCAGCAGGAAGCGATGGGCCGCCGCGAACACCAGCGGGCCGTCCAGCCGGTAGGCGACGATGTGCTCGGCGAGGAGCGCGTGCTCCTGGTCGGAGTCGTCCGGCAGATCGGATCGCAGCGACACGGTGTCGAGCCGGACGCTGGCCGCGATCGCCCGCAGGCTCATCGCCCCGGCCACGACGAGCCCGAGCACGACCGCCTGGACCAGATCGAGAGCGACCGTGGCCAGGGCGGTCAGCACCAGCACGAGCGCGTCGGAGCGGGTGGAGCGCACCATCGCGGTCAGCGATCCGACCTCGACCATCCGCACGCACGTGGCCAGCAGGACGCCGGCCAGCGCGGCCAGCGGGACGCGCGCCACCAGGTCGGCGGCGGCGAACACCACGGCGGCGAGAATGGCGGCGTGGGTGAGCGCGGCCAGCCTGGAGGAGGCTCCCGCGCGGACGTTGACCGCGGTACGGGCGATCGCCCCGGTGGCCGGTACGCCGCCGAACAGCGGCGCGGCCAGGTTGGCCAGGCCCTGGCCGAGCAGTTCCCTGTCGGGGTCGTGGCGGTGACGCACGCTCATGCCGTCCGCGACCGAAGCCGACAGCAGCGATTCCAGGGCCGCCAGCGCGGCGACCGCCAGAGCCGGTGCCATCAGGCCGGGCACCGCGCCCGGGTCGACGAAGGACAGCGAGGGCGCGGGCAGCGCGGCGGGCAGCTGGCCGATGCGCGCCACCGGCAGGACGGCCAGTTCGGCCAGTACGGTGGCCAGCGCGACCGCGATCAGGGAAAAGGGCCAGGTGGGGCGTAGCCGGGCGCCGACGAGCATGAGCGAGGCCACCGCCACGGCGATGATCAGAGCGGGCCAGTGCGGGGCGTCCAGGAACTCCTGTACGGCCTGCCACGCGGCCACCGTGACGCGATCCGCGCTCGGTGCGGGCACGCCCAGCGCGGCCGGAACCTGCTGCAGGCCGATCACGCAGGCGATGCCGAGCGTGAAGCCCTCGATGACGGAGGCGGGCACCAGCGCCATGTACCGTCCGGCGCGGGCCAGCGCGAGCAGCACCAGCAGCCCTCCGGCCAGCAGCCCGACCATGAGCACGCCTGAGGCTCCGTGGGCGTGCATGATCGGCACGAGTACCACGGTCATCGCGCCGGTAGGCCCGGTCACCTGCAGCGCTGAGCCGCCGAACACGGCGGCGAGCGCCCCGGCCACGACGGCGGTCGCCAGCCCCGCGGCGGCGCCGAGACCGGAGGAGATGCCGAAGCCGAGGGCGAGGGGGAGTGCGACGATCGCGACGGTGAGCCCGGCGAGCAGGTCACGGCGGGGGTGACGGCCCATCGCGGCCAGGTCGGCGCGCGCCGGCAGCAGGGATCGCATGCGCCGGCGTACCGTCTCTCCGAACGCGTCGTCCATGTCCGCTGCTTCCATCTCTCCCGCAACCCTTTGCGAGATCAATGTAATGAGCGATTGCTAACTTTCGCAATTTATAGATGCCGCGACCGCCATCAGCCCACGCGTCCTGTCAGTTCCCCCGAAAGCCAGTCGGCGGCCACTGCCAGCCAGTCGGGACGGGCGTTGCCGAGCAGGTGGTCGCCGTGCGGAAGGTGCAGGTACCGTCCGCGGGACGCCAGATGGGCCAGAGGCTCGCCGTTGGTGACGCCGGGGATGACATCCCGGCCGCCGTCGATCACCAGCAGTGGGCAGGTGATCCGCGGGGCGAGGCCGGACAGGTCCACCTGCCCGGCGAAGCGGCGGGCCGCGTCTTCACCGCCGGCGCGCCGGGTGAGGAGGTCGCGTACCGGGGGCGGCAGGGCGTCCCAGTCCAGCCGGAACGGGCCGCTGACCGTGACGGCGGCGGCGACGCGGGGTTCCCTGGCGGCGCTTTCCGCGACGTAGTAGCCGCCGAGGCTGAGTCCGACGAGTCCCACGCTCTCGGCGCCGAGCGCGTCGATGACCTGCCCGATCACGTGGTGGTAGTCGGCGCGGACGGTGGTGGTGGCGGTGAGCGCGCCCTGCCCCGGCCCGTCCATGGCGAACACGGCCACGCCGCGGCGCAGCAAGGCGCTGGTCACGTCGTGGAACTCCTCCTTGCCGGAGTCCAGCCCGGGAACCACGATCACGGTGGCCGCGGCGTCGGCCGGGCCGCGCAGCCGGCCGGTGAAGGTCGTGCCCTCGATCCGGCGCGCCCCCGGCTCCAGCAGGTCCAGCGCGCGGCCCATGGCGGTGTCCGCCTCGGCCGCCGCGAGCGCGTGCTCCCGGTTCGGACCCAGGGTGGCGAAGTGGAACCAGCGCGCCGCGACCTGGAGGTGCCCGGCCGCTGAGATCGCCGACTTGGCCCGCGCCGCGCGGGACAGGTGCCCGCGCGCGGCGCTCATGAAGGCCTGACCCCACTGGTCCAGGTCGCCCAGCTCGGCGGCGACACGCAGGTACTCGTGCGGGTCCAGCCCGGCTCCGGTCGCGCGCGACAGGTTGGCGGCGGCGAAGTCCGCGGCGTTCATCGTGATGCTCCGATCGTCAGCACGGCCTTGCCGCGGATACGGCGTTCCCGCAGGTCGACAAGGACGTCGGCGGTCCGGCTCCAGTCAGCGGTACGGCCGATCTCCGCGTGCAGCCGCCCGCCGGCCACCAGTCGCAGCAACGTGGCCAGGTCGCCGCCGTACGGGCCGCCGGCGTAGTGGAAATGCCGGATCACGGCGTTCTCCGGCCCGGCGAGCAGGTCGAAGAAGTCCACGGTCGCGGGTGTACGGCCGGCCTGACCGAACCAGATCAGCGTGCCGCCCGGGACCAGCCTGGCCAGCGCGGACGCGAGCGCGCCGCCACCGGTGGACTCCATGGCCACGTCGAACGGCCCATCCGCGGCGGCCACGTCGTGCACGATCGCCGCGGCTCCCAGCTCGCGCAGCCGCGCACCGCGCTCGGCGGTGGCGGTCACCGCGGTCACCTCCGCCCCGGCCGAGGCGGCCAGCTCGGTCAGGTAGTGCCCCACCCCGCCGGCGGCTCCGGTCAGCAGTATCCGCCTGCCCGCGACGGCGCCGGCCGTACGGAGGAGGCGGAGCGCGGTGATCCCGGCCAGCGGCAGCGCGGCCGCCTGAACGGTGGTGATCTCGTTGGGCAGGACGGCGACGGAGTGGGTGGGAACCGTCGCGTACTCGGCCCAGCCGCCCATCGCCGGATGGCCCACGACGCGGGTGCCGGCCGGCGGGCCGGAGCCGTCGGCGGCGGCCTGGACGACCAGGCCGGCGACGTCCTTCCCGGGTTTCAGGCCGGGTTCTGGCTTTTCCAGCAGGAACGTCTCCCCGCGATTCGGCGAGAACGCCTCGACCTTGACCAGCACCTCGCCCGGGGCGGGCGTGGGCTGGGCGTCCTGGGTGAACTCGACCGGCCGCGCCGCATCTCCTGTGGGGATCAATCTACGCATGCGGCCATGGAACCGTCATCCGGGTCGTGTACTCCAACAACGGTCGCGACCGGCCGACAACCATCGGTTGTCACCTAAGGTGACAGGCGTGGATCTCGACTTGGCGCAGGTGCGCGCGTTCGTGTTGACCGCCGAAGGAGGGCACTTCGGTCACGCGGCCGAGGAACTGTCGATCTCCCAGCAGGCGCTCTCCAAGCGGATCGCCCGCCTGGAGTCCACGCTCGGCCGGCGCCTGTTCGACCGCGGCGGCCAGGGAGTACGGCTCACCGAAGCGGGGCGGCGGTTCCTGGAGCCTGCCCGGCAGGCGCTGACCGCCGCGGACCAGGCCGTGGCGGCGGTGCTGGAGGCGCACCGCCCGCTGCGGATCGACGTGTGGGGCCACCTGTACGCGCCCATGCGCACGCTGGCACAGGTGACCACCGCCGAGCCGCGGCTGGAACTGGGGCACGGCCGTGACCTGCCCGCGGTGATCGCCGCGCTCCTGCACGGCGACGTGGACGCCGCCTTCGGCCGCGTCCACGCTCCGCTGCCCGCCGGGCTGACGCATCGCCTGGTACGGCTGGAGCCGGTGGACGTGATCCTCGCCGCGGATCATCCCCTGGCGAACGCGCCGTCGATCCGCCCCGAGCAACTGCGCGATGGCGTGCTGTGGGCACCAGGCGCCTTGCATCGGCTGGACTTCCTGCGCCGCTTCGCCGACTCCTTCGGCATCCACGAGCGCGCCGAGGGTACCAACCTGGGACTGGAGCACTTCCTGGCCGACCTGGCGGCCGGCACCCGGCGCTTCGGCCTGCTGCCCGCGGACGTGCCGCTGCCGCCCCGCCCGGCGATCCGCTCGATCCCGCTGGCCGGCCCCACTCCCTTGTACGCCTGGTCGCTGCTGTGGCGCGGCAACGGCGCCCATCCGCTGCTGGACACCCTGGTGAGCGCCTTCGTGGCGGAGGCGGAGCGGAACCGGTGGCTGGAATACGACCCCGTCCACGACTGGCTCCCCGAGAACGACCTCGCCGACGTCGAGTGAGTCGCCCAGCGGGCGCGGTTGATCTCTAGCGGGTCTTCCGCACGTGCGTGGTCTCGCCATCGAGGAACGTGCCGTCGGCGCCGGCCGGCGCGACTTCCGGCACGGGGACGCCGTGCCGGTCGACCAGGGTGGAGTGGGGTTCGCCGGGCGCGAAGGCGTGACGTTCTCCCCACTGCCGCAGGGTGAGGATGACGGGGAAGAGGTCGCGGCCGGCGTCGGTGAGCACGTACTCCTGACGGCGGCCCGACGGCGCGGTGCGCTGGGCGAGGAGCCCGTGGGCGGTGAGCTTGCCGAGGCGGTCGGTGAGGATGTTGCGGGCGATGCCGGTACGCCGCAGGAACTCGGTGAACGACCGCGCCCCGTCCATCGCGTCGCGGATGACGAGAAGGCTCCACCTGTCGCCGACGAGGTCGAGCGTACGGGCGACGGGGCAGGTGGGGTCGGTCCAGCCGGGGTCAGTGGTGGGCGACATGGCACCTTCCCATGAGTTGCGAATTGAAACCATTATGCCGTACGGTCAAATTGGTTGCAATTTGCTACTAATCGAGAGTGGGAGTGCGATGGACATGCGGCGACGGTCGCTGCTCGCGGTGGTGTGTGGTGTCGCTGTGGCGAGCATCTACGCGGCGCAGCCGGTTCTGGAGCCGATGGGACGCGATCTCGGCGTTCCGGCGGAACTGACCGGGTGGATCGTGGCGATCGGCCAGATCGGCTATCTGGCGGGGCTGGTCCTGCTGGTGCCGCTCGGCGATGTGGTCGACCGGCGCCGGCTCATCGCCGTGCACCTGGCGCTCACCGCGGTGGGCATGATCCTGACGGCCTTGGCGTCGGCCGCGTGGGTGGCGTTCGCCGGGCTCGCGGTGGCCGGGGTGTTCGCGGTCGTGGTGCAGACCACGGTGGCCTACGCCGCGTCGGTCTCGCCGCCCGCCGAACGCGGACGGAACATCGGCGTCGTGACCTCGGGCGTGGTCGTCGGCATCCTGGGCGCGCGGGTCGTCACCGGCGCGCTCGCCGAGGTGTGGGGCTGGCGGAGCGTCTATGCCGTGCTCGCGGTGCTGGCACTGGGGCTCGCGGCCCTCGTCCTCGTCGTCCTGCCTTCGGAGGAGCGCCCCGGCCGGCGGGCGGTCGTCTCACTGGGCGAGCTGTTCGGGCAGCGCGTCTTCCTGACGCGCGGGCTCATCGCGTTCTTCTTGTTCGCGTCGTTCGGAACCCTGTGGAGCGGTCTGTCCCTGCCGCTGACGGACACGCCGTGGCACCTGAGCGAGAGCCAGATCGGGCTGCTCGGCATCGCCGGACTCGCCGGTGCGCTCGGCGCGGCACGCGCGGGACGGTGGGCGGACTCGGGACGGGCGGCCCCGGTCACCGGCCTCGCGCTCACCCTGCTCATCCTCTCGTGGGCGGCGATCGCGCAACTGCCGTGGTCGATGGGACTCCTCATCGCCGGAATCGTGGTTCTCGACTTCGCGGTCCAGGCCGTACACGTGAGCAACCAGCAACTGCTCACCGCCGCGCACCCGGATCGCACCAGCGGCGTCATCGGCGGCTACATGGTCTTCTACTCGCTCGGCTCCGCCCTCGGCGCCGCCGCGACCACCGCCGTCTTCACCGCCCACGGCTGGGTGGGATCCAGCCTCCTCGGCGCCGGATTCGCGGCCTGCGCGCTGGCCGTCTGGGCGTTCGACAGGCGACGCCCCCTCAGCGGCGCGAACCTCCGATCCGAGAGCCCCGAGCTGCGACACCGTTGAACCGGCCGCTCACGGAGTGTCACCATGATCGCGAGGGTGGCGGCTGCCTACTCTGGCGCTGAGCGATCACAGGGGGCAGCATGACGGTCAGCCGACGAGTACTTCTGCGAGCCGGGGCAGCCGTGGCGGGCGCCGCGCTGGTGCCAGGATCTCTCGCCCGAGCCGCGACACCGCCGGCGAGGCCGGAACCGGAGCCGGTCGCGTGGCGGCAACTGCGGCGGCGGCTGAGCCCCGCCGCCCGCCTGTATCGACCGGGCGCGCCGGAGTACCCGTCCCAGGCCGCGGTGGACAACCTGCGCTATGCCGAGGTACGGCCGGCCGGAGTGCTGGCCTGCGCCACCGAAGCCGACGTGCGGGCCGCGCTGCGCTGGTGCGCCGAGCACCGGGTGCCGTTCGCGGCCCGCTCCGGCGGCCACAACTACGCCGGGCACTCGGCCACCACCGGCCTGGTCGTCAGCGTGCGGGCGCTCAACCGGGTGGACCCGCGCGGGCGGCGGCTGCACCTGGGCGGCGGCGCCACCAACTCCGACGTCTACGCCGCCCGCGACGCCGGCCTGTACTTCCCCGGCGGCCGCTGCCCCGGAGTCGGCGTGGCCGGACTCACGCTGGGCGGCGGGCTCGGCTTCAACGATCGCAAATGGGGCCTGACCTGCGACCGGCTCGTCGAGACCCGCCTGGTCTTGGCCGACGGAAGCATCGTGCGGGCCGCCGAGGACGAGAACGCCGACCTGCTGTGGGCCTGCCGCGGCGGCGCGGGAGGCAACTTCGGCGTCAACACCGCCTTCGTCTTCGACGCCGTACCGGTGAACCGGCAGCGCGTCACCGTCTTCGACCTGACCTTCCCCCTGGCCGCCGGGCCGCGCGTGGTCGACGAGCTCCAGCACATCCTGCACGCCGACCAGTCGGGCGAGTTCGACGTACGCATCGGCTTCAAGCACACCGGCACCGGCGCCACCTCGGTGTGGGTGCTCGGCCAGCGCCTCGGTGACCAGGAGGTCCTGCGCCGCCTGCTCACCCCGCTGCTGCGCCCGCGCCCGGCCACGACCCACATCGAGGAGCTCGGCTTCTGGGCCGGACAGGACTACCTCATGGAACGCCCCGGCGCCAAGGACTGCTACGCCAGCAAATCCCTGGTCCCCGACCGGTGGCTGAGCCCCGAGACCGTCGAGCACATCACCGAATGGACCCGCGCCTGGAAGCCCGGCCCCACCCAGGCCACCGGCTACCTGACCCTGTTCGCCATGGGCGCCACCAGCGCCGCGCCCCGCCCCGACGAGAGCGCCTACCCGCACCGCGCGGGCACCTTCGTCATCGACATCGGCACCCACTGGCAACCCGGTACCCCAGCCCACCAGGTACGCCACCTCCTCGGCCAGATCCGCGCCCTGCACCACACCCTGCGCCGCCACCTGCGCACCGACGCCGCGTACGTCAACTTCCCCGACCCCGACCTGCCCGGCTGGCAACACGCCTACTACGGCGCCAACTACCCCCGCCTGACCGAGATCAAGCAGCGCTACGACCCCACCGGCCTCTTCCACCACCCCCAAGCCATCGGCGGGTGACATCACGTGCCCGGCAGAGCTTCGTGCCGATTTCCGGCATCGGCCGAGGCCGCGCTGAGATCGTTGAGGGTCACGCACTCCTGGCCGGGATTGAGCATGTCCCGGCCGAGGCTGAGCGCTCGCCGGTGGTGCGTCACCGCCAGCGCCGAGGAGCGCGTGGGTGATCGCCTGGCCCCAGTGCGAACCGATCGCCGTGGTCAGCGTCAGGTTGGCGTCCAGGTGCTCGATTGGAACATGTCCGTGGTGTGGTGGTCGGCGATTGTCCGGGTGAAAGCGAGCCCTGGGAGTCGCAAGGGCTCGCTCGCCCCCGACCAGCCGTCGGCGCTCTAGCGGGTGTTGAAGGAGTAGTCGGTGAAGTTCTTTCCGCCGGGGTGGTAGGCGGTCGAGGTTCCGCCGGACGGGGCCCAGTTGCCGGGGACCGTGTCGCAGTTGTGGCCGGGGCCGCACCACTTCCCGACGATGCGCCACTCGGTCTGGCCGGGGCGCTGGTTCCGGCAGCCCGAGATGCGGACGTGGGTGCTGGAGGCGCGCGGGGTTTCCCAGCAGAGCAGGTCGAGCGGGCTGTCACTGGTACTGGCGCCGGCGCCGGCTCCGAAACCGGCGGTGGTCAGGACCGTGGCGAGGGCCGCGACCGCGGCGGCCCTGGGAAGGAATCTGCTGGGGCGAGCGGACAGTGAACGGGGGATGCGCATGGATGTCTCCTTTGATCGCGTCGCTGCGGTGGTTCATCGCTCGCGGGTGACGCGTCCCACGATCGACCGGGTTTCGAGGTATTCGGCCAGCCCCTCCGCGCCGAGTTCGCGTCCCATGCCGGACTGCTTGAACCCGCCGGAAGGGGTGCCGCGGGCCGGTATGCCCGCGTTGATGTTCACGGTGCCCGCCCTGATGCGCCGGGCCACGGCCAGGCCGCGGTCTTCGTCGCCGGTCCACACGCCGCCGTACAGGCCGAAGTCGGAGTCGTTGGCGAGGCGGACGGCGTCGTCCTCGTCGTCGTAGGGGATGACGCAGAGGACGGGCCCGAAGATCTCTTCCCTGGCGATCCGCATCGAGTTCCGCACGTCGTAGAAGACGGTCGGTTCGACGTACCAGCCGGTGTGGCGGTGGGGCGGCCGGCCGCCGCCGGTGGCGATCTTCGCTCCTTCCTGTTGTCCCAGCCGCAGGTAGCCCTCCACCCGCTCGCGCTGCCGTTCGGCCACGAGCGGCCCGACCCAGGTGGACGGCGCCGAGGGGTCGCCCACCACCTGCGACCGCGCGGCGTCGCTCGCCGCGCGCACCACCTCGTCATAGCGGGAGCGCGGTGCGAGGATCCTGGTCTGGGCTATGCAGATCTGGCCGGACAGGGTCATCGCGCCCGTCACCAGCGCGGGGACCATCGCGTCGAGGTCGGCGTCGTCCAGGACGATCGCGGCCGACTTGCCGCCGAGCTCCAGGGTCACCCGCTTGATCCCGTCGGCCGCCACGCTCATGACCCGGCGTCCGGTCGCGCTGGAGCCGGTGAAGCTGACCTTGTCCACGCCCGGATGCGCGATGAGGTGTTCACTCGCCTCCCTGCCTGCCGGGACGACGCTGAGCACGCCCGGCGGCAGGCCGGCCTCGTACAGCGCCTCGGCCAGCAGGTACGCGCTCAGCGGCGTTTCCGGTGCCGGCTTGAGAACGACTGAGCAGCCCGCGACGATCGCGGGAGCGATCTTGGCGGCGGCGATGAGCAGCGGCGCGTTCCAGGGGATGACGGCCGCGACCACGCCGGCCGGCTCCATGGTGATCAGCGTCGAGCCGTTCTCGTCGGCCAGCCTCTCCTCGAAGACGAACGTGCGCGCCAGTTCACCGTAGTAGCGCAGGATCTCCATCACCGGGCCGACCTGGAGAGCCGCGGCGAGCGCCACGGGGGAACCGTTCTCCGAGGTGATGAGCACGGACATGTCAGCCTCGCGGCCGGCCAGGACGTCCGCCGCGCGGGTCAGGATCGCGCCCCGCTCGGCGGGGGTGGTGTCGCGCCAGGCTCCGCTGTCGAACGCCTGCCGCGCCGAGCGCACCGCCCGGTCCATGTCGGCGCCGGAGGCGGCGGCGGCTCGCCCGATCACCTGCTCGGTGACGGGCGAGACGACCTCGATCTCGCCGCCGTCGCGGGGGGAGGACCACTGGCCGCCGATGAGTACCTGGGGCCGGTTCACCTGGCCACCTCCGGCGAGCGGCCGAAGGTGTATCTGAGCATTCCCTTGTCCATCCCGGCCAGGCCGGGGATCGCCCGCATGATGGCGCAGCGGATCTGTTCGCCGCGTGGCATCTTCGCCACTTCGGGTGAGCTGATGAACCGTTCCTGCTCGGCCAGTTTCAGTTCCGGGTTCCAGCGCTCCACCTCGCGCGGGTGGTCGAACCCCTCGTTGACGGGGGCGCCGATGGTCTTGATGGCCGGGACGACGGTGCGCATCATCCGGGAGGAGAGCTTCGAGAAGCCCAGCAGGAGGATCTCGCCGCTCCCGAAGTGGGCGGTGATCCTGCGCAGGAGCCTGGTGAAGGTGGGTTTGGTCATCCACGGGTAGAGCCCGTCCATGACCGCGATGACCGGCCGGTGTGACGGGAGCGCCTCCAGCCAGCCTTCGTTGTTGAGCGAGGTGGCCAGCATGTGGATGTTGGCGGTCTCCTGGTACACCTGGGCGCGCAGGGCGATCATCGTGGGCAGGTCCACGTCGTACCAGTCGGCTTCGGGTGGCGGATCGATCCGGTAGCCGCGGCTGTCGAGTCCGCAGCCGAGGTCGAGAACGATCGCGCCGGGGTGGCGGGTGAGGAAGCGGCGGACCCAGGCGTCGAAGTGGACGGCTCTGATGGTGACGTTGAGACGTTCCTTCTCTTCGAGTTTGGGGCTTGGCTGGATGCGTCCCCAGTCGTAGTCGAAGGCCTGGGCGATCTTCTGGGCGTAGGGGTCGCCCAGGATGGGGCTGGCGGCGCCGGCGTCCACCGCGCGGGCGTGCAGGGTGATGAACGAGGTCTCCTCGATGCCGCTCAGGCCCGCGGTGCTGATTCCGGGCACGGTCCTTCCTCTCTCACTGCCGCATCGCGGCGACGGTGTCCGCGGTGGGCGCGGGGGTGGCGGACGGCAGCCGGGTCTGGCGCAGGTAGCGGTCGAACCAGCCGACCGCCAGCTCCATCGCCTCCTCCAGGCCGGGCCCCGTGTAGAGGCCGAGCACGTCGTAGGGCAGGACCTCCAGCCGCTTCGGCTCACCGGCCTTGTCGAAGGCGCTCTGCGCCTCCTCCAGCACGTGGTACGGGTCGTAGTGGCCGTTGGCGATCATGAGCAGAGGTGTCGGCGCGAGCCGGTGGATGAGGTTCTCCGGCGCGAAGGTGAGCAGGTGCTCGGTGGAGTCGAGCGTCTTCTCGTTGCGGTAGGTGGGATACAGCGTGGACGACAGCTCGTGCGCCTGCCGGGCGCTGTCGTGGTCCAGGCTCAGATGGGGCACCCGCAGGCTGGCGCCCGTCTCGTGGCGGCGTTGCCAGTCCAGGTCGAGCTGCTCGCGCATCGCGTGGACGCCTTCCCGGCCGAGAAGCCGTTCCAGATAGCGCCAGCCGTTCCAGATACTGGGGCTTTGCACGACCACCGCCTTGACGCGGCGGTCCAGCACGGCGGCCTGGACGGCGACGGAGCCGCCGACGCTGACTCCCCACAGCCCGATCCGCTCGGGCTCCACCTCCGGCCGGGTCCGCAGGTAGGAGACGGCGCTGCGGAAGTCGTCGACCTGCCGGTCCGGGTAGTCCAGGCCGCGCGGCTCGCCCTCGCTGGAGCCGACTGTGCGGTAGTCGATGGCCAGGACGGCGAAGCCCGCGCTCACGAAGTAGGGCGCGAAGTAGGCCAGCGCCTCCTTCACCATCACGCCGCTGTGGCCCAGCACCAGGGCGGGCGCGGGGGTCTGTTCGGGCAGATACAGGTCGGCCGCGCAGCGGGTGCCGAGGCTGTTGAACGTCACGTGTTCCGGCTGAAGAGCCATACCTTCACATCCTTCTTGCTATTTCAGCTAAAACTGAAACGGCTAGCATCTTGTGCTTAACCATCATTAGCATTAATCGGGAGACTCCGCCAGTCTCACTGGGAGGTCTCCGGAGATGTGGTGCTCTTTGGTGATCGGTGGTTAACTGCGGGCAAGGGGGAAGGAGTTCTCGTTGGCACAACAGCCGCGGCGCGGAAGACCGCCGGGGGATCGCCGCGCGGTGATCCTTCGCGAGGCCGCGCGGCTCTTCCACGAGCGTGGCTTCCACGGCACGAGCATCGGTGAGATCGGAGCCGCGGCAGGGGTGAAGGGCCCGACCGTGTACCGGCACTTCCCCGACAAGAACGCCGTGCTGGTGGCCCTGATCGAGCGGAGCGCCGACCGGTCGGAGAGCGATGTCGCCCAGGTGCGGCGCGACGGCGGCACGCCCGCCGAGCTGCTGGCCCGGCTCATCGAGGTGCAGGTGCGCCAGGCCGTGGAGGACGGCCCGGTGACCGTCGTCGCCGCCCGCGAGGTGCGCAGCCTGCCCGCCGGGACGAGCGAGCCGCTGTTGCGCCGCGCCCGGCTGAACCACGAGCAGTGGATGGGGCTGCTTTCCCAGGCCCGCCCGGAGCTGGCGAAGGAGGAGGCCCACGCGCTGGTGGTCGGTGTGAAGTGGCTGGTGTTCACGCTCGCGACCGGCGGCACCGGCCTGGAGGCCGACCGGCTGCACCGGCTGATCGCCGGCATGGTGCTCGACGTCCTGCTGCCCGAACGCCCGCGCCGCGCGGAATCCGGCTGATCCCACGAGAAAGGAGCCCGCATGGACATCGCCAACGGGGTCGCACTGGTCACAGGTGGCGCCTCGGGGCTGGGACTGGCGACCGCACGGACGCTGGCCGCCGCCGGCGCCGGAGTCGTCATCCTGGACCTGCCGTCCGCGCCGGAACCCGAGTGCGCGGGCGCGCGGTTCGTGGCCGGCGACGTACGTGACGAGGGGGCGGTGGCCGCCGCCCTCGACGCCGCGGCCGCGATGGGCCCGCTGCGGGCCGCCGTCTGCTGCGCCGGCACCGGAACGGCCCAGCGGGTGCTGGGCAGGGACGGCGTTCACTCCCTTGAGGCGTTCACCCGGATCGTCACGATCAACCTGATCGGCACGTTCAACGTCGTCCGGCTGGCCGCCGAGCGCATCGCCGCCACGGAGCCGGTGGACGGCGAGCGCGGCGTCATCGTCACCACGGCGTCGGCCGCCGCCTTCGACGGGCAGATCGGGCAGGCGGGGTACTCGGCGTCCAAGGCCGGGGTGGCCGGGATGACCCTGCCGCTCGCGCGCGACCTGGCGGCCAAGGCCATCCGTGTGGTGAGCATCGCGCCGGGGTTGTTCGACACGCCCCTGCTCGCGGGCCTTTCCGAGGAGGCCAGGCGGTCGCTGGGCGGGCAGGTGCCGCACCCGGCCAGGCTCGGCCGGCCCGAGGAGTACGCCGCCCTGGTCGCGCACATCGTGGCCAACCCTATGCTCAACGGAGAGGTCATCCGCCTCGACGGCGCCATCCGGATGGCGCCGCGCTAGCCCAGGAGGAGCGTGCCCGTGTCCTTTGACATCGTGGGGGAGGCGGAGGATGCCTACCGCTCGCGCGGCGTTCCCGAGCCCGCGAGGGCCGCCACCGGAATCGCCATCGAGCGCGCGTACAAGCTGCTCCAGGCCCACGCGCAGAAGAACCTGCGCGATCACAACCTGACGTGGGCG
This sequence comes from Nonomuraea sp. NPDC050547, assembly GCF_044457345.1. Taxonomy (NCBI): domain Bacteria; kingdom Bacillati; phylum Actinomycetota; class Actinomycetes; order Streptosporangiales; family Streptosporangiaceae; genus Nonomuraea; species Nonomuraea sp. NPDC050547. Next base: position 287,462 of record NZ_JBITGW010000019.1, on the reverse strand, counting down.
GGCTGGCAGGCGCTCATGCTGCTGAGCTTCGCCCGGCACAAGGCGCTGCCGCTCTCCCGCCTGGCGGCCCGGGTCGGCGCGCACCCGACGACGCTGACCAAGACCATCGACCGCCTGGAGCGTGACGGGCTGGTGGTCCGCCGGAGCATGGAAGGCGACCGGAGGGTCACCGTGGTGGAGATCACGCCCGCGGGGGAGGCGGCCCAGCAGGAGGTCATGCGGCTGGAGGGTGAGGCCGGATACGGCCTTGAGGCCCTCGACGACGACGAGATCGGGCTTCTCCTCGGGCTGTTGCGGAAGCTGCGGTTCTCCCTGGGCGACATCTGGCAGGAGGATCGCTCCCCGTCCGTGCGCGGCTGACCCCGCCCGGCCCGGTACGCGGCCCTCCCGCCCACAGATGCTAGGTATACCGTCTATCTCATTGTAAATAATCGGTACACCAAGTACTTTGGCCACGAAGACTGGAGGCCCACATGACCGGACGGATGTCAGGAAAAGTGGTCGTGATCACCGGAACCGGTGGAGCCATGGGACGCGCCGCCGCCCTGCGCTTCACCGCCGAAGGCGCGACGGTCGTCGGATGCGACCTCGACGCCGAGTCGGCCGCGAGGACCGAGCATGAGGTGCACCGAGCCGGCGGCTCCTTCCGCTCGCTCGCCCCTTCGGACCTCGCCGACGAACAACAGGTCGAACGCCTGATGGCCGCCACCGACGAGCTCGGCGGCATCGACGTGCTCTACAACAACGCCGGCGCCGTACGGCCGGGCGGCCCGCTGGAGCTGTCGCGCCAGGACTACGAATGGACCCTGGCCACGACCCTCACCCAGTACTGGCTGTGCGCGAAGCACGCGGCCCCGCGCATGGGCGGGCGCGGCGGCGGCGCGATCGTCAACATCTCCTCGATCGCCGGCGGGCACGTCGGCACCGGCCTGGCGGGCAACCAGCCGCAGGTGTTCGCGTACGGCCTGGCCAAGGCCGGCATCAACCGCCTGACCGAACTCCTCGCGATCGAGCTCGCGCCCCTGGGCATCCGCGTCAACACGATCGCCCCCGGCGTCGTGGAGAACGCGGGCAACCGCGAGCTCATCGGCCCCGAGGGCTCACCGGCCCGGCAGGCCTACCTCGACTCGTTCCTGATCAAGCGCATCGGGCGCCCGGACGACGTGGTGAACGCCGCGCTATTCCTGACCTGCGACGAGTCCGCGTACATCACCGGCGCCCATCTGACCGTCGACGGCGGATGGACGGTCTCCGGCCAGCGCGGCTGGCCGGCGGTGTCGGAAGCCGGAGGAGCGTCATGACCGACGTCGCCATCGTGGCCGCGGCCAGGACCCCGGTCGCGAAGGCGGGACGGGCCTACCGGGACGTGCACGCGGTCGACCTGCTCGCCGTCGCGATGCGCCGCTGCGTGGAGATGGCCGCCGCCGACCCGGCGCGGGTCGAGCAGGTCCTGATCGGCTGTACGCACCAGGCGGGCGACCAGGCGCTCAACGTCGCTCGCAACGCCTGGCTGGCGGCCGGGTTCCCCCGCACGGCGGCGGGCACGACACTGGACACCCAGTGCGGCTCCGGCCAGCAGGCCGTCAACCTGGGCCGGGCGCTGATCGCGAGCGGGCAGGCCGACGTCGTGCTGGCCGGCGGGGTGGAGTCGCTCAGCCGCGTGCCGATGAACAGCGCCGCCGACGCCGCCGGCGGCGAGCCGTACTCACCGGCGCTGCGCCGGCTGTGGGACATGCCGCACCAGGGCGTCGCGGGCGAGCGGATGGCGGCCAAGTACGGCATCACCCGCGAGGACTGCGACGCGTACGCGCTGCGCTCCCACCTGGCCTCGCACGCCGCCTGGGAGGAGGGGCGCTTCGACGACGAGGTGGCCTTCGTCGCCGGGGAGGACGGCGTCCTGCTCGACCGCGACGAAGGCATCCGCGCCGACTCGACCCCGCGCGGCCTGGCCGCACTCCGGCCCGTCTACCGGGACGACGGCGTCATCACCGCCGGGAACGCGAGCCAGGTGTCCGACGGGAGCGCGGCCACGCTGCTGGCCTCGAAGCGGGCCTGCGACACGTACGGACTCGAACCGCTGGCCTGGATCCGCGCCGGCATCGCCGTGGGCGTCGATCCCCACGTCATGATGGAAGGCCCGATCGTCGCCACGACCGCGCTGCTGGAACGCGAGGGGCTGGCGCTCGACGACATCGACCTCTTCGAGATCCACGAGGCCTACGCCGTTCCGGTGTGCGCGTGGCGCGCCGTTCACGACGTGGAGCTGGACCGGGTCAACGTCGACGGCGGCGCCGTGGGCATCGGACATCCGTTCGGGGCCTCGGGCGCGCGTCAGCTGGGGCATCTCGTGCACGCCCTGCGCGGGCGCGGCGGCGGCGTCGGGCTGCACGCGATGTGCGCGGGCGGCGGCATCGGCACCGGGACGATCATCCATGTCCCGGCTCCCTGACCCGGCCCGTGCCGCCATCCTCGGCTGGGGCAGCTACGTGCCCCGCTGGCGGGTACGGGCGGGCGAGGTGGCGCGCCCGCGCGGCTACGTGGACGAGGACACCACCACCCTCGCCGTCGAGGCCGCCCTCGACGCCGTGGACGGCCGGGCCGCCGACCTCGCCGCCGTCTACCTGTCCACGACGCGTCCGGCGTACGTGGAGAAGACCAACGCCGCGCTCCTGCACGCGGTGCTGCGCTGCCCCGAGCACGTGGCGGCCTACGACGTCAACGGCGCGGCACGCTCGGGAGTGGCGGCGTTCAGAGCGGCGGCGCGGCACGGCGCCTGCTCGCTGGTCGTCATGGCCGGCACGCAGTACGGCCCGCCGGGCAGCCACGAAGAGCTCCACGGAGCCGACGCCGCCGTGGCGTTCCTCCTCGGCCCCGGCGACGGCGCCGCCCGGATCGCCGGATCGGCGTCGCTCACCTGCGAGCTGACGGACGTGTGGCGGCTGCCGGGCGAACGCTGGACCCGCCGATGGGACAGCCGGTTCGGCGCGCAGGTCTACGGCGACCTGTGCGAGCGCGCGCTGGCCGCCGCGCTCGCGGACGCGGGCCGTACCCGCGACGACCTCGCCGAACTCGTGATCAGCGGGACGAACGCCGCCGCGGCGCACGCGGTCGGAAAGCGGCTCGGAGCGGGCGCCGGCCACGCGGACCTCGGCGACGCCGGGCCAGCCGCCTGGGGCCTCGGCCTGGTGGACGCCCTGGAACGGGCGGACGCCGGCAGCCTGATCGCGCTCATCCTGCTGGCGGACGGCTGCGAGGTGCTCCTGGTCGAGCGCACGGGCCTGGCCCGCGCCCGTCCCACCCTGCGCGACCGGCTCGCCGGCCCGGCGCTCGAGGCCGGATACCTCGACTACCTCACCTGGCGCGGCGTCCTGGAACGGACGGCCCAGCGGCGTCCCGATCCCGCGCCGCCCTCGCCGCCGGCGATCCGGCGCGCGGCCCGGTGGAAGTACGGCGGACTGCACCCGGCCCGACCCGGCGGGCTGGACCTGCACCGGGCCCGCGGCGAGGTGCGCGAGTTCGTCATCGACCACGTCGCCTACGCGCCGAAGCCGCCGCTCGTCTCCGCGCTCGTGCGCTTCGACGGCGGCGAACACGTTCAGCTCGACCTGACCGACGTGCTGCCCGCGCAGGTCGCCCGCGGCATGCGGGTGGAGGGCGCCTTCCGGCGGACGCACACCAGCGCCGGCATGCACGACTACTTCTGGAAAGTACGGCCGGCGCCGGGGGAGGCCTGATGACGGCACACAGTGTGAAGGACAGGGCGGCGATCGCGGGCATGGGCTGCACGCGGTTCGGCGACCGATGGGAGGCCTCCGCCGACGACCTCATCGCCGAGGCGGCCCGCGAGGCGCTGGCCTCGGCCGGGCTCGGCGCCGAGGACGTCGACGCGTACTGGCTGGGGACGTTCTCCAGCGGGAACAGCGGCCTGGCGCTGACCTCCGCGCTCGACGTGGGCTACCGGCCGGTCACCCGTGTCGAGAACTACTGCGCGACCGGCTCCGACGCCTTCCGCAACGCCTGCTACGCGGTCGCCGCGGGCGCGTACGACATCGTCATGGCGGTAGGCGTCGAGAAGCTCAAGGACAGCAACCACGCCGGGCTGGTGGTGCCGGGCCCGAGCGGGGACGGCACCGCCCCGGGGTTCAGCGGACCGGCGCCGTTCAGCATGCTGGCGCCGGCGTACGCGCGCCGCTACGGGCTGAGCGACCGTGAGATCCGCGCCACGCTGACGCACATCGCCTGCAAGAACCACGCCAACGGCGCGCGCAACGAGCGCGCGCAGTTCCGCTCGGCGGTGCGCCCCGAGCAGGTGGAGAACGCGCCGCCGGTCGCGGGCATGCTCGGCGTCTACGACTGCTCCGGCGTGGCCGACGGCGCCGCGGCGGCGATCATCGCCCGCCCCGAGCTCGCGGCCGAGCTGCAGGCCGCCCCGCTGTACGTCAAGGCGCTGTCGCTGTCGGCCGCTCCCGCGGACGGCGCGACGACCCGCGGGTTCGACTACACCACGATGCCCGAGGCCGTCCGCTCGGCGGCCGGCGCCTATGCCGCCGCCGGGATCACCGACCCGCGGACCGAGCTCGCCCTGGTCGAGCTGCACGACTGCTTCACGCCGACCGAACTCGTCCTGTATGAGGACCTGGGCCTGTCGGGCCGCGGCGCGGGCTGGCGTGAGGCGCTGGAAGGACGGTTCGACTTCGACGGCGCGCTGCCGGTCAATCCGGACGGCGGGCTCAAGTCCTTTGGGCACCCGATCGGTGCGTCGGGGCTTCGCATGTTGTACGAATGCTGGCTTCAGCTGCGGGGGCGGGCGGGCGCGCGACAGCTCGGCAACGGCCGCGGGCTCGCGCTCACGCAGAACCTGGGCGGCCGTCCCGGCGCCGCCGTCAGCTTCGTGTCCGTCGTGGGCGTCGAGGCGGGATGAGGCGCCCGATGCCCGTAAAGGAGGACAGATGCCACTCATAGCCGCGCTCGACAGCGCGTTCATCCGCCATCGCGACAGCGTGTGCTTCACGCTCGCCGACGGGTCGAGGAGCTGGACGTACGGGGAGATCGACGAGCTGAGCCACCGGGTGGCGAGCGCGTTGCGCGCCCTGGGTCCCGGCGCGCGCGTCGCCGTGCTCAGTGAGAACGATCCCGTCGCCTTCGCCTGCCAGCTCGGCGTGCTGCGCGCGGGCGCCGCCTACGTACCGCTCAACGTGCGCTCGCGGCCGCGCGAACTCGCCGCGCTGCTCACCACGACCGGCTGCGACACGCTGTTCTACCAGGGCACGCTCGCCGCCGAGGCCGAGCTCGTCCTGGCCGGCCTGCCCAAGGAGCCGCCCGCCGTCGCGATCGGCGCGGGCCGCGCCCGCGACCCCCGGCTGGACGCGTGGATGGGGCCGGCGGGTGTGCGCTGTCCGCCGCCGCCCGCCGACCGGGAGGCGCCCGCCTGGATCATGGGAACCGGCGGCACGACCGGCACGCCCAAGGCGGTCGTCCTGCCGCGCCGGTCGATCTTCACGATGGCGCTCGGCCTGGCCGCCCACATGCCGGAAGAGCGGCCGGTGCAGATCGCCGCGGCGCCGCTGACCCACGCCGCCGGCGGGCTCACCTTCCCGCTGCTGCTGCAGGGCGGCACCACCGTGGTGCACCAGGGGGTCGATCCCGGCGCGATCCTGGAGTCGATCGAGCGCGATCGCGTCACACGGCTCTTCCTGCCGCCCACGGCGATCTACGCGCTGCTGGCTCACCCTTCGGTGCGCGAGCACGACTACTCGACGTTGCGCTATTTCCTGTACGGCGCGGCGCCGATGTCGGTCGACCGGCTCCGCGAGGCGCTGGAGGTCTTCGGCCCGGTCATGGCCCAGTTCTACGGGCAGGGGGAGGCGCCGACGATCTGCACCTGGCTCGGGCCCGGCGACCACGCCGAGGCGATCGCCGACCCGGGCAAGGCGGGCCGGCTGGCGAGTTGCGGGCGGCCGTCTCTCGTGGCGCGGGTGGCGATCCTCGACAGCGAGGGGCGTCATCTGCCGCCCGGCCGGACCGGCGAGATCGCGGTGCGGACGGAACTGCGCATGAGCGGCTACCTGGACGCGCCGGAGGCGAGCGCCGAGATCGACCGCGGCGACGGCTGGCAGGGGACCGGCGATGTGGGCCACGCCGACGAGGACGGGTTCGTCTACATCGTGGACCGGCTGCGCGATCTGATCATCACCGGCGGGTTCAACGTGTTCCCGAGCGAGGTCGAGCAGGTGCTGTGGGGGCATCCGGCCGTCGGCGACTGCGCCGTGATCGGGGTGCCCGACGACCGCTGGGGAGAAGCGGTCACCGCGGTCGTGGAGCTCAAGCGCGGCGCGTCCGTGGAGGAGGCGGAGCTCATCGGGCTCTGCCGGGACGCGCTGGGCGGCGTGAAGGCGCCCAAGCGCGTGATCTTCCGAGACCTGCCGCGCAGCCCGGTCGGGAAGGTGCTGAAGAAGGATCTTCGCGCCGAGTACTGGCACGGCAGAACCCGATCCATCTGAGAAAGGAGAGCACCATGGCCGACATCCCAGACACCCTGCCCGCCGAGGCCCGCGGACAAGCCCTCGGCCGGGGACGGCTCGACGGGCGGCGCATCCTCGTGGTCGGCGCCGGCCAGAAGGACTACCGGCTCGACGAGGTGCCACCGGTCGGGAACGGCCGGGCGATCAGCGTGCTGTGCGCCCGTGAAGGCGCGGCGCTGGCGCTCGCCGACATCGACGAGGTCTCCCTGCGCGAGACCGCGCGACTGGTCGAGGCCGAGGGAGCCGTGGCCTGCCTCACGGCCGCCGACGCCAGTGACGAGATCGGCGTCCAGCGCGTCGTGCGGGAGTCGGCGGAACGGCTCGGCGGCCTCGACGGGCTCGTCCTGGTCGTGGGCACCGGGCGCCCCGGTGACCTGCGATCGACGACGGTCGAGGACTGGGACTGGACGTTCGCCACCAACGTCCGCTCGCACTTCCTCGCCGTCAGGCACGCGCTGCCGCTGCTCCGGCCCGGGGCGTCGATCGTGTTCGTGTCCTCGATCGCCGCGTACACGCCGATCCACGAGATCGTCGCCTATCACGCCTCGAAGTCGGCGCTGGAAGGGCTCAAGAACGTCGTCGCGCGGAAGGCGGCGGCGGACGGCGTCCGGGCGAACATCGTGGTCCCGGGCTACATCGACACCGCGGCCGGCCGTTGGGGGTCGGTGATCAGCCCCGAGCGCAGGGCCGCGGTCGAGACGAGGAAGAAGTCGATCCCCCTGCAACGGCAGGGCACGGCGTGGGAAGTGGCCTACCCGACCGTCTTCCTGCTGTCGGACGAGTCCAGCTACGTGACGGGCCAGACGCTCGTCATCGACGGGGGACATCTGTCCCTTCGCGCCTAGAACCTCTACCAGAACAGGCAATGGCATGAACACTCGCAACATCCGCCGGGTCGTCACCGGCTTCGGCACAGGCGGCCGATCCACCGTGGTCGCCGACGGACCGTCCCCCACCGTCATCAGCGCGCCGGCCTTCACCGCGGTCATGGCCTGGCGTGTCGGCTCCACCCCCGCCGATCTCGGACCCGCCGAGACGGTCGACGGCGGCCCGGTGAACATGAACCCGCCACAGCACGGCGCCGTGTGCTGGGTCTGCTACATCGAACCGGACGACGCCTGGACCTCGGGCGAGGCCGGGACCGGCGCGGAGGCGTTCGCCGACACCGAGGGCGGCGCCGACCCCATGCACGTGACCGACGCCGTGGACTTCGTCCAGGTGATCTCGGGGGAGGTGTACGCCGTGCTGGAGGAGACGGAGACCCGGCTGGGCCCGGGTGACGTCCTCATCCAGCGCGGCACCCCGCACGCGTGGAGCAACCGTTCCGGCGAGGTGTGCGTGCTGGCCTGCGTGGCGATCGGCGCGGACGCGGCCACCAGGCCACAGTAGGGTTCTGGCCGGGACGAAGGGGGAGCGGGTGCAGCCCAGCGGCGACAGGCGTGAACTGATCATCCGGCAGGCGGCACGCCTGTTCGTCGCCCAGGGCTACCACGCGACCGGCATGGACGAGATCGGCGAGGCGGCCGGCGTCACCGGGCCCGCGATCTACCGCCACTTCACCGGCAAGGACGACTTGCTGCTGGCGATCGTGGCGGCCGACACCGCACGGGCGGAGGCCGAGGTCCGCGAGGTCTACCAGGAGTCCGGCTCCCCGGAACACCTGCTGCGGGCGCTGGTCGGCAGGCGCGTACGCCGGGCGCTCACCGACGCCCACCTCATGATCGTCGCGGCCCGCGAGGTGGGCAACCTGCCCCCCGGCCCGCGGCTGCCCATGGTCCGCCGCCGGCGCCTGATGCGCGAGGAGTGGGCCCATCTGGTCGCGGAAACGCACCCCGGGCTGCCCGACCCCGAGGTCCGCGCGATGGCCGAGGGCGTCATGGCGCTCATCTCCGGCCTCGTCACCGCCGACGCCGGAGGCGATGAGGACCGGCTCCAGCGCCTGGCGTATGAGGCGGCACTGGCCGCGTTGCGCCCTTGCGGGGACCGCTGACAGCGGGACGAGCTACTCGGTGTTGCTATCTACCGGTAGTCGGTGTTACTTTATACCGGTAGCTAGCGCCACCGAGTAGTTGGCGCGCTGGCCGTGGCGCGTTCCGCCCCCGGCGACCGGCCGTAAATCAGAGAACGGATATCCGGATGACAGTCCATCAGGCCCGAGGGCCCGCGATCCGCGTACAGGGCCTGACGAAGGCCTACAAGGAACTCCAGGTGCTGCGCGGTGTGGACTTCGAGGTGACGCGGGGCAGCATCTTCGCCCTGCTCGGCTCGAACGGGGCGGGCAAGACCACGGTGGTGCGGATCCTGGCCACGCTGCTCAAGGCCGACGGGGGCGCGGCTCACGTGCACGGCTTCGACGTCGCCAAGCAGGCCGCGCAGGTGCGGGAGTCCTTCAGCCTCACCGGGCAGTTCGCCGCGGTGGATGAGATCCTCAGCGGCCGGGAGAACCTGGTGCTGGTCGCCAAGCTGCGCCACCTGGCGAACCCGGGCAAGGTCGCCGACGACCTGCTCGCCCGGTTCTCGCTGATCGAGGCCGGCGCGCGCAAGGTGTCGACGTACTCCGGCGGCATGCGCCGCCGCCTGGACATCGCCATGAGCCTCATCGGCGACCCGCCGGTCATCTTCCTCGACGAGCCGACCACCGGGCTCGACCCCGAAGCCCGCATCGAGGTCTGGCAGGCCGTCAAGGAACTCGCCGACAACGGCACCACCGTCCTGCTCACCACCCAGTACCTGGACGAAGCCGAACAACTCGCCGACCGGATCGCGATCCTGCACCAAGGCCGGATCATCGTCAACGGCACCCTGGCCGAGCTCAAGCAACTGCTGCCGCCCGCCAAGGTCGAGTACATCGAAAAGCAGCCCACCCTCGAAGACGTCTTCCTCGCGCTGGTCGGCGGCGACGGCAAGGACGCCAAGCACCGCGTGTCCGTCCAGACGAACAAGGACCCCCGATGACCAAGCACTTCTTCGGCGACACCACCGTCCTGCTGGGACGATCCCTGCGCCACATCACCCGCAGCCCCGACACCATCGTCACCACCGCGATCATGCCGATCGCCATGATGCTGATGTTCGTCTACGTCTTCGGCGGCGCCATCAAGACCGGCTCCGACTCCTACGTGAACTACATGCTGCCCGGCATCCTGCTCATCACCGTCGCCTCCGGCATCGCCTATACGGCCTTCCGCCTGTTCACCGACATCAAGAGCGGCATCTTCGAACGTTTCCAGTCCATGCCGACCGCGCGCTCGTCGGTGCTGTGGGCACACGTGCTGACCTCGCTGGTCGCCAACTCGGTCTCCCTCGTGGTCGTCCTGCTCGTCGCCCTGCTCATGGGTTTCCGCTCCAGCGCCGCGGTGGGGGCCTGGCTCGCGGTCGCCGGCATCCTGATCCTGTTCACCCTGGCCCTGACCTGGATCGCCATCATCCCCGGTCTCACCGCCAAGACCGTGGACGGCGCGAGCGCGTTCTCCTTCCCGCTCATCTTCCTGCCGTTCCTCAGCTCGGCCTTCGTCCCCACCAGCACGATGCCCGGCCCGGTCCGCTTCTTCGCCGAACACCAGCCGGTGACCTCCATCGTCAACGCCATCCGCGCCCTGCTCACCGAACAGCCGGTCGGCAGCGACATCTGGATCGCCCTGGCCTGGTGCGTCGGCATCCTCGTCGTCGCCTACGGCTTCGCCATGAACACCTACCGCCGCAAGATCGCCTGACAGCCGGAACAAGGAAAACCCTCGCGGCACCCGGCCTTCATCAAACGCGACATATCGCGAGATGGGAACGTCATGAGTGAATCCCTCCCTACCGTCACGACGATGCCGGCGGCCCGTCAGCCCGGCTGTCCCTTCGACCCGCCCAAGGAACTGCTCGACCTCCGCGAGCACGGCCCGATCGCTCGCTACTCCTTCCCCGACGGGCACCAGGGCTGGCTGGTCACCGGGTACGACCTGGTCCGGTCCGTTCTCGCCGACTCGCGGTTCAGCTCGCGCAAGGAGCTGATGCGCCACCACCCGACCATCGACTTCGGCGACATCGAGGTGCCGCCGGCGCCGCCCGGCGAGTTCCTGCTGATGGACGATCCGCAGCACAGCCGCTACCGCAAGCCGCTCGTGGGCAAGTTCACGGTACGGCGGATGCGCCAGCTCACCGAACGGGTCGAGCAGGTCACCGCCGAGCACCTGGACGCGATGGAGAAGGCAGGGCCGCCGGCGGACCTGGTGACCGCCTTCGCCAAGCCGATCCCGGCCGTCATGATCTGCGAGCTGCTGGGCGTGCCGTACGAGGACCGGGGCTCCTTTCAGGAGAACATCGACACGTTCATGAGCGGGGAGACCGGCGACGAGGAACTGATCGCGGCCTACACCGCGGTGCAGATCTACCTCGCCGAACTGGTGGCCGCCAAGCGCGCGCACCCCACCGACGACATCCTCAGCGAGCTCACCGACAGCGACCTCACCGACGAGGAGCTGAAGGGGATGAGCCTGATCCTCCTGGCGGCCGGGCTCGACACCACCACGAACATGCTCGCGCTGGGCACCTTCGCCCTGCTGCGCAACCCGGCCCAGCTCGCCGCGCTGCGCGCCGGCCCCGAGCTCGTCGACAGCGCCGTCGAGGAACTGATGCGCTACCTCAGCGTCGCCAAGGGCTTCGGGAGGGTCGCGCTGGAGGACGTCGAGCTCGGCGGCCAGACCATCGAGGCCGGGACGACGGTCCTCCTGTCCTACAACGCCGCCAACCGGGACCCCGCGCGCTTCTCCGACCCTCACCTACTCGACCTCCGCCGGCAGGACGGCGGGCACCTGGGCTTCGGCCACGGCATCCACCAGTGCCTCGGCCAGCAGTTGGCCCGCGTCGAGATGCGGGTCGCGTTCACCGCGCTGGTCAGGCGCTTTCCCACGCTGCGGCTGGCCGTACCGGCTGACGAGGTTGCTCTTCGGCCGGAGACCGCCGACATCTACGGCGTCAAGAGCCTCCCGGTCACCTGGGACGCCTGAAATGACGAGCAGCAGCGACCTCACGACCTCTCCCGAGGACGGCCCGTCCCGCCGTTCGGTGCTCGGCGCGCTGGGCGCCGTCCCGCTGGCGGCCGGTGGCCTCGTGGCCGGGGCGAGCACCGGCCCGATCCCCCATGCGGGGCTGCGCAGACTGCGTGACGTTCTGGCGGGGCATGTCGAGTCCGGGAGGATTCCGGGGCTCGTCGCCCTGGTCAGCCACGGTGGGCAGACGCACGTCGAGGCGATGGGAACCATGCGCGCCGAAGGCGGCGCGCCGATGCGCCGGGACACGATCTTCCGGATGGCCTCCACGACCAAGCCGGTGGCGATGGCGCCGATGATGGTTCTGCTCGACGAGTGCAAGGTGCGGCTTGACGACCCGGTGGATCGATGGCTGCCGGAACTCGCCGACCGGCAGGTGCTGAAGCGGCCCGACGGCCCCCTGAACGAGACCGTTCCGGCACAGCGGCCGATCACCGTGCGGGACCTGATGACCGCCACGTTCGGTCTCGGCATCGATCCAACGGTGCTGAGCTTTCCGATCACGGCCGCGATCTTCGAGCGGGGTCTCTACCCGCAGGAGGGCGTGCCGATCCTTGAGCCGGACGAGTGGATGCGCCGCCTGGGCACGCTTCCGCTGATCTATCAGCCCGGAGAGCACTGGCAGTACAACATCAGCCACGATGTCCTCGGCGTGCTGGTCGCGAGGGTCGCGGGCAAGCCGTTCGAGACGTTTCTGCGCGAGCGCGTCCTCGACCCGCTGGGCATGAAGGACACCGGGTTCCACGTGCCCGCGGGCAAGATCGGCCGGCTTCCGCCCCTCTACGCGCCCGATCCGAAGACGGGAAAGCTCAACGTCTGGGACGAGGCGGCGGGCGGAAGGGTGAGCAAGCCTCCGGTCTTCCCGTCCGGCGGCGGTGGGCTGGTCTCCACCGTCGACGACTACCACGCCTACTTCCGGATGCTGCTCAACGGCGGGACGCACGCCGGCCGGCGCATCCTGTCCCGGCCCGCCGTCGAGATGATGACCACCAACCGCATGACGCCCGAGGAGACGGCGCTCCGGACCGCCCTGGCCAAGAAGTTCGTCCATGCGTCCTTCGGCCAGGGGCAGCACGGCGGCTGGGGTTTCGGGATGGCGGTGCGCACCTACCGCGCCGACTACGCCTCCGTCGGCCAGTTCGGCTGGGACGGCGGAGCCGGGACCTCGACCTACGGCGACCCGGACAAGCAGCTCATCGGCATCCTGCTCACCCAGGTCGGCACGACCAACCCGGACTCGACCCGAGCCATCCTCGACTTCTGGAACACGCTCTACCAGGTGATCGAGCACTGACCATCAACCCCAAAGGAAAGACGCATGTCCAGCACGCGACGGCGAGGGTTCCTCGCCACGGTCACGCTCGCGACCACACTCGTGATCGCCGGCGCTCCCGCCGCATCCGCGGCGGCGAAACCGGAGATCAAGGTCTCCGGCGGCACCACACAGCCGGTCTTCTCCTACGAGGACGCCATCCGTGAGCACGTCCGGGTGCGGTCCTCGGTGGACAGCGACGGCGACGGCAAGAAGGACCTGGTCCGGGTGGACATCATCCGGCCGAAGGAGTCCGGTTCCGGGCTCAAGGTTCCGGTGATCATGCAGGAAAGCCCGTACTACGACAACCCCGGCGTCGGCTTCGAGATCGAGAAGAAGAAGTACGACGCTGATGGGAACGTGACGAAGTTCCCGATGTACTACGACAACTACTTCGTGCCGCGCGGGTACGCGTTCGTGTCCGTCGACATGATCGGCACCAGGCTGTCCGACGGCTGCCCGATGTCCTACGGCGCCTCCGACGTGCTCGGCGGCAAGGCGGTCGTCGACTGGCTCAACGGCCGGGCGACCGCCTACGACGCCAAGGGCGATCCGGTCAAGGCCACCTGGACCACCGGGCGTACCGGGATGATCGGCCACTCCTACGAGGGGGCGCTCGGCGTCGGCGTGGCCGGTACCGGCGTGGAGGGGCTGGAGACGATCGTGCCGCTCTCGGCCTACACGAGCGGATACGAGAACGGCCACGTCAACGGCGTCCTCACCTGGTTCAGCGGCGGGGCGAGGTGGCAGTCCGAGCATGTCGACAAGGATCCGGCGGAGAAGTGTGAGGCCGCGCGTCGGAAAATGGACGCCGAATCCGGCGATGAGACCGGCAACTACACCCCCTATTGGGATGAACGCAACTACCGGACCGGGCCGATCTCGAAGGCGCGCAACGTCCGCGCCAGCGTCTTCGCGGTGATGGGCACGCAGGACCGCAACGTGGTGGGCAGCCAGTTCTCCGAGTGGTGGAGCGCGTTGCCCCGCGACGTACGGCGCAAGGCGTGGGTGACCCAGTACGGGCACATCGACCCGTTCTGGGCCCGTCGCGAGGTGTGGCTCACCACCCTCAACAAGTGGTTCGACCACGAACTGATGGGCGTCTCCAACGACATCATGCGCCGGCCGCGCGTCGACGTGCAGCTCGGCCCCGACCGGTGGATCAGCCAGGCCGACTGGCCGGCGCCGGCGCGGGAGACGACCCTGCGACCGCGGCGGGACGGCTCACTGGGCCGCGAATCCTCGACCGGAACCGGCGCCTACGTCGACCTCGCCAAGACCGAGATCGCGATGGCCGCCGACCCCGCCACCGCCAACCCGAACCGGCTGGCCTACCTGACCCCGCCGCTGAAGAAGGCGATGAGAGTGTCCGGAACGCCGACGGTGAGCCTGCGCCTCAAGCTGGACAAGCCGACCGCCAACCTGGGCGTCCTGCTGGTCGACTACGGTCAGGACACCCGGATCAACCACCGCGAACGCGGCGCGACGTCCGGGGAAGGCCTCAAGATCATCGGTGGCGAGGACTGCGTCGGCCAGAGCACGGCCGATGACGACGGCTGCTACTTCAAGGCCGCCGACAACACGGCGGTCTCCGGCTTCCACGTGGTCACCCGCGGCGTCCTGGACGCGCAGAACCACAAGTCGCTCAGCCGCCAGACGCCGTTGACGCCGGGCAAGCCGTACCAGATCACCTGGAAGATGCTGCCGCAGGACTACGAGTTCAAGGCAGGACACCGGCTCGGCCTGGTCCTGACCGGAGCCAACGACGACTTCAACCTCGACACCTCCGGCAACGGCTCCGGAACCGACGTCGAACCCGGCACCGGGGCCCGGGTCACCGTCGATCTGGCCGGCACGTCGGTGTCGCTGCCGCTGGTCACCGGCACGTCCGTCAAGTGACGGCAAGACGTGACGCCTACGGCCGCGACCGCAGGCGTCACGTCCTGTGCCCCGGGCAAGAACCAACCCGGTGCCGCGCGCATCTGATCAGGCATGAGTGAGATCGATGTCGAGCGGGCGGCGGGCCTCTCCGCGCAAGACGTCCAAGCCGTCCGCGATCGCCTTCTCCAGGCGTGACCTTCCCCGACGGGCTCGGGAGGTACGGCAGGTGCGCCACCCTGCCCGATTGCCGGCTTCCCCTCGAACCCCGTGATCGTCCGCTGGATGCCGTGCGGGACGGCGAAGTCGAGGAAGGTGGTCGGGCGGTAGGCCTGGGCGGGTGCGAGTACTCCCGGCTTGGCGGGGTCGGCGATGAGGCGGCGGGCGCTTTCGACGGCGATCACCGCCGTCGTGCCGTAGGCGCCGGGGCCCTGGACGACCCCGGCAACACGATCGCCTGGCAGGTCGGCTCCAGCTCGCGGTACACCTTCACCCATGCCTTCAGACGCCAGTGCGGGTCACCGCCGGGAAGCCACCGGCGCCACGCCGGTCGAAGGGGCGCCGGGTCACGCCTCCAGGGGTGCCGGTTTCAGCAGTTCCTCGCCGCGCCGCAGGGAACGCAGCCAGTTGGCGCGGGCCGCTTCGGCCGCGGCCTTGGCGTCGCCGGCGCGTAGTGCGGCGAGCAGGACGCGGTGTTCCTCGTAGGCTTCCTCGTGAACGGGGACGTAGCCCCATATATGGCGCTCTATCCGGCGTAGCTGCTCGTCGAGTGATTCGAGCAGCTCGATCAGTACCGGGTTGCCGGCTCTTCGGTAGTAGACCCGGTGGAACTCCTCGTCGAGGGCGCTGAGCCGGTCGGGCGCCGTGGTGCGGGCCATCGAGTCGAGCAGGCCCTGCATGAGGTTCAGATCGGCTTCGGTCATCAGCGGGGTGGCCAGCTCGGCGGCCAGCGCGTCGAGTGGCGCGCCGGCCTGGAACAGGTGTGGCGCCCGGTCGAGGGGCAGCCCGGCGACCCGGGTCATCCGGCTGGCGCTGGCCTCGATGAGTCCTTCCTGGCCGAGCCTGATGAGCGCCTCGCGTACCGGCGTGCGGCTCACGCCGAGGAACTGGGCGATCTCGACGTCGCGTACGACCTCGTGGGGCTGCAGGACTGCGTTGAGTATCCAGCTGCGCAGCTCCTCGTAGGCGAACTGCTGAGCGCTCGTGTAGCGCCTTGCTGACTTCACTAGCGGGAGGGGCACCGCTCAAATATATCGGCTACCGCCTCCGGCCGCGATCCCTGGGGCAAATGAACGCGATGAGCGGTTGATAACAGGGGTCTTGTCCTAATTTGGCTGACCGATATACTGGCCGCCATTCCGCGACGAACCCCGGTGATCCCCCAGGTCGGCACGGCCACCGCCGGGGCGCGGCCTGGTCCACGCCCGCGAACCCGCGTGCGGCCAGAGCCTCGCGTGGGCACGGAGAAAGAAGGCAAGACGGTGAAACCTCAGACTCGGATCGCCGCGTTGTCCCTGGTCGGTCTGCTGGCCGCGGGGTGCTCCAGTGGTCAGGGCACGGCTTCCCCCGCCGCGGGGAAGGGGGGCGGCGTGCTGCGGATCGGCACCACGTTCACCTGTAACTCGATCAACCCGTTCGCGTCCACGGGGACGACCTGCGCGATGATCTTCCGGTACAACTACCCGTTCCTTGTCCAGTACATCAGTTCCGGCGCCGTGGAAGGCGACCTGGCGACGAAGTGGACCACCTCACCCGACGGCCTCACGTGGACGTTCGACCTGCGTCCGGGCGCGAAGTGGTCGGACGGCAAGCCCCTCACCGCCGCCGACGTGGCCTTCACCATCAACACGATCGTGAAATACCGCAAGGGCGCGACCGCCTCGGAAGCCGCGTCGGTGAAGAACGTCAAGAACGCCTCCGCCACCAGCCCGACCCAGGTGGCCGTCACCTACGACAAGCCGACCGCCAACGTGCTCGGCCGCCTGGTGAAGATCCCCGTGCTCCCCGCCCACGTGTGGCAGCAGTACGCCACCGGCGACGGGATGCGGCTCAAGCAGACCCCGAACGCCGCGCCGCTGGTCGCCGGTGGACCGTTCCGGCTGGCCAAGTACACCAAGGACCAGATCGCGCTCATGGAGCCCAACCCCCACTGGTACGGCGACAAGCCCAAGCCGGCCGGCTTCGGCCTGCAGTTCTTCAGCAGCCCCGACGCCATGGTGAACGCGCTCAAGACCAACAGGATCGACTACGCGGCGCCGTTGCCCATCACCGCGGCCAAGCCCGTCGAGCAGGCGGGATTCACCGTGACCCGGCAGCCCGGCTTCCGCATGCACAACCTGATCATCAACCAGTCACCCCACCAGAAGGCCCACCCCGAGCTGCGCGAGCCGAAGGTGCGTGAGGCGTTCGAGGCCGCGGTCGACAGGAAGCGCATCATCGAGGTCGCCTACCTCGGCTTCGGCACGCCCGGCAGCTCCATCATCCCGCCGGTGAGCGGCGACTGGTACGACCCGTCGGTCAAGCCCGACGCCTTCGACCTCACCCGCGCGGCCGCCCTGCTCGACGAGGCCGGATACAAGCCGGGTCCGGACGGCATCCGCGTCGCCGGAGGCGCGACCATGTCGTACGAGGTGATCATCCCCGACGTCGAGGGCGGCGAGGGAGAGCGCGCCCTGCAGATCGTCACCGAGGACTTCAAGAAGATCGGCGTCCAGCTCAAGCCGCGACCCGCCGACAACGCCACCGCCTTCGACCAGATGACCGGCACGGACAAGAAGTACGACCAGTACACCGTCGCGCAGTGGGGCTGGATCGCCCAGCGCGACCCCGACTTCCTGCTCAACGCCATGACCTGCGACCAGTGGGGCAGCTGGAACGACAGCGCCTACTGCGACAAGAAGTACGACGAGATGTACGAGCGGCAGGCGGGCACGGTCGAGGACGGGGCGCGCAAGAAGCTCGTCTGGGAGATGCAGAAGACGGTCAAGGACGCCCGGCCGTACGTCGTCACGCACTACGACGACGTCGTCGAGGCCCACACCAAGAGCTGGAGCGGGTTCGCCACCTCCGCGCTCGGCATTCTCGACTCGCAGTCCCGTTTCGGCCTGTTGTCGTCGAGTTCCGGATCCTGAGGATCGCCCGTGTCGCGTACCAGCCATCTGATCAGGCGCCTGCTGGCGGCCCTGGTAACCGTCTACGCGGTGGTGACGCTGAACTTCCTGCTCTTCCGCGTGCTGCCGGGGGACGCCGTGGCGAACATGTCACGTGTCCCCGGCGGCTCGCCGGAGCTGACCGCCGCGCTGCGCCGGCAGTTCGGTCTCGACCTGCCGCTCTGGGACCAGTACTGGATCTATCTCGGCCGCCTGGCGAGCGGTGACCTCGGCGTCTCCTTCGCCACGCAGGAACCGGTCGGCGTCCGCCTGGCCGAGGCGTTCGCCAACACGCTGCCCCTGGTCACCGTCGGGCTGCTGCTGGCCCTGGTGCTCGGCCTGGTCAGTGGCGCGCTGGCGGCCTGGTACCGGGGCGGATGGGTGGACAAACTCAGCACCAACACCGCGATCGCCTTCTACTCGGTCCCGACGCACTTCCTCGGGCTGCTGCTGATCATGATGTTCGGCGGCTACCTGCCCGCGCAGGGGATGCGCGACGAGTTCCTGGTCGACCCGACGGGGGCCGAACTCGTGGCCGACCTGGTCAAGCACATGACGCTGCCGGCCATGACGATCGCGCTCATCGTGTTCGGCCAGTACACGCTCGTGGTGCGCTCCTCGATGATGGAGACGCTCGGCGACGACCACGTGCTGACCGCGCGGGCGCTCGGCGCCGGACCCGTCCGCATGCTGGCCAGGCACGTGCTGCCCAACGCCATGCTCCCCATCACCACCCTCGTCGCGCTCTCACTCGGCGGCCTCATCGGCGGCTCGATCCTGGTGGAGAGCGTGTTCTCCTGGCCGGGCGTCGGCCGGGCCATGTACGAAGCGGTGGTCCAGCGCGACTACCCGATGCTGCAGGGAGTCTTCCTCGTGCTCACCGTCTCCGTGATCACCCTCAACCTGCTGGCCGACCTGCTCTACGTCCGGCTCGACCCGCGGGTGGCCCGATGAGACGCCTGCGCGCCAACCCCAGGGCCACCGCGGGCGTGGCCGTCCTGCTGCTGCTCACCGCCGTCGCCCTGCTGGCGGGATGGCTCGCACCGTACGGCCCGGCGGAGCAGGTGGGCCCCGTCTTCGGCCCGCCGGAACCCGCCCACCCGCTGGGTCTGGACGACGGCGGCCACGACGTCCTCAGCCTTCTGCTGTACGGCACCCGCCCCACGCTGTTCGTCGGCGCGGCGGCGGCCCTGGTCGCCATCCTGGTCGGCGGCGTCATCGGCGTGGTGGCCGGATACTTCGGCGGCTGGATCGACGGTCTGCTCATGAGAATCACCGACTACGCCATCGTGATCCCGGCCCTGCCGCTGGGCATCGTCATCGCGGCGGTGTGGGGCAGCAGCATCGGCCATCTCGTGGTCGTGATCGCGCTGCTGCTGTGGACGACCACCGCCCGCGTCATCAGGGCGGAGACCGCCTCCCTCAGGAACCGGCCCGCCATCCAGCGCGTTCTCGGGCTCGGCGCGAGCCATCTCCGCGTCATCGTCCGCTTCCTGGTGCCGCAGCTCGCGCCGCTGCTCAGCGCCATGGCCGCGCTCACCATCGCGCTGGCCGTCTTCACCGAGACCGCGCTCACCTTTCTCGGCCTCGGCGACCCCGACACCGTCACCTGGGGGACCATGATCCGCTTCGCGTTCCAGCGGACGGCGATGACGCAGGGCGCCTGGTGGGCCTTCGCGCCGCCCGGCGTCGCCATCTCGCTCGTCGTCATGTGCTGCTACTGGGTGTCCCAGTCGATCGAGGACACCCTCAACCCCAGGCTCAAGGTCGCGCACGCGTCCCGGACGTACTTCCAGGTGGTGAACAGATGAGCCTGCTCGGCATCCGCGACCTGGAGGTCGCCTTCTCCACCGGCGGCGCGGAGGTACGCGCGGTGCGCTCGGTCAGTCTCGACCTCGCCCCGGGCGAGCGGATCGCCCTCGTCGGCGAGTCGGGCTGCGGCAAGACCACGACCATGCTGGCCATGATGGGCCTGCTGCCCGCGAGCGCCACCGTCTCCGGGCAGGTGCTGCTCGACGGCACGGACATCCTGGCCGGCGGCGAGAGCACGATGCGGCCGCACCGCTGGACCGACATCGCGATGGTCTTCCAGGGCGCGATGAACGCGCTCAACCCGGTCCGCCGGGTGGGCGCCCAGATCGTCGAGGCGGTCCGCATCAACGGCGGCTCCCGGCAGGAGGGGAAGCTGCGCGCCCGCGAGGTGCTCGACCTGGTCGGCCTGCCGCAGGACGCCGTCTCCCGCTACCCGCACGAGCTGTCGGGCGGCCAGCGGCAGCGGGCGGTCATCGCGCTCGCGCTGTCGTGCCGGCCCAGGATCCTGCTGGCCGACGAGCCGACCACCGCGCTCGACGTGATCGTGCAGGACCAGATCGTCACCCTGCTGAAGGAGCTGAGCGACTCGCTCGGGCTGGCCGTCGTGCTCGTCACCCACGACCTGGCGCTGGTCCCTCGCCTGTGCGACCGGGCCGCCGTGATGTACGCGGGCTCGGTCGTGGAGAACGCGCCGTGCGCCGACATCGTACGCGGCCCGCGCCATCCGTACACCAGGCGCCTGGTCGAGGCGACCCCCGACCTGGCCGGCGAGCGCCCGCTGACCTCCATCCCCGGCGCGCCGCCCAGGCTCGACGGGCCGCTGCCCGGCTGCGCCTTCCAGCCTCGCTGCGGGGAGGCGCTGGAGCGGTGCGCGACCGCCGCGCCGCCGCTGCTCCCACTGGCCGGCGGCAGATCCTGCGCCTGTCATCTGACGGAGGTGCCCGCGTGAGTCTCGTCGCCGACGACGTCGTCGTCACCTACGGCCGCAAGGGGCGGGCCCCGGCACTGGACGGGGTCGGTCTCACCCTCGGCAAGGGGTCCATCGTCGCGCTGGTCGGCGAGTCGGGCTCGGGCAAGAGCACGCTGGCCCGCTGCTTCGTCCGCATGCAGGAGCCGGCCGCGGGCCGGGTCAGCCTGGACGGCACCGACCTGCTCACCCTGCGGGGCAGGCGGCTCAAGGACTTCCGGCGCCGTGTCCAGATGATCTACCAGGACCCCTACGAGTCGCTGATCCCACGCCAGCGGGTCAGCGACATCGTCGCCGAGGGCCTGGCCATCCACGGCGTCCCGAAGGGCGAACGGGACGAACGGGTTCGCGAGGCGCTGATGGCGGTCGGGCTCACCCCGGTCGAGTCCTTCCTCGACCGCAGGCCGTTCGAGCTGTCCGGCGGGCAGCGACAGCGGGTCGCCATCGCCGGGAGCCTCGTGCTGGAACCCGCCTACCTGATCGCCGACGAGCCGGTCTCGATGCTGGACGTCTCGGTCAGAGCGGGCGTGCTCAGCCTGTTCGGCGAACTGCGCCGCACCAGGGAACTGGGCATTCTGCTCATCACCCACGACCTTGCCACCGCCGTCCACGTCGCCGACCGGATCGTGGTCATGCACCGGGGAAAGATCGTGGAGGAGGGCCCGGCCAGGCAGGTGACGGCGGAACCCGCCCACGACTACACCCGTGCGCTCCTCGCGGCCACGCCGGACCTCGGCCGCCCGTGAAGCCACGTCAAGAACGGAGATCCATGCGCATCGCCATGGCCCAGATGTCCTCGGGGGACGACCGGGCCGACAACCTCCGCCGGATGGCGGCCACGATCGACCGGGTGGCCGGTGAGGGGGCGGAGCTCGTCCTGTTCCCCGAGGCGTGCTCCTACCGGGGCGCGCTCGCGGCCGAGCACGTCGAGGACAGGACGGGGCCCACCCTGTCGCTGCTGTCGGAGAAGGCGGCAGGGCACGGGATCGCCGTCCTGGCCGGGGGGCTCTGGCTCGCCTCCGGTGATCCCGGCCGGCCGTACAACGCCTGCGTCTTCGTCGGTCCCGGCGGCGAGCCCGCCGCGGAGTACCGCAAGGTGCACCTGTTCCGGCTGCGGGCCGCCGAGGTGAACGAGGACGAGGGCGCCTACACCACCCCCGGCGAGCACCTGGTCAACGTCTCCTACCGAGGGTTCAGCTTCGGTCTGTCGATCTGTTACGACCTGCGCTTCCCCGAGCTGTACCGGGCGCTGGCACGCTCGGGCGCCGACGTGCTGTGCGTGCCGTCGAACTTCTCCGCCGTCACCGGCGCCGTCCACTGGGAGCCCCTGCTGCGCGCGCGGGCCATCGAGAACCTCTGCTACGTGCTGGCCCCGGCCCAGGAGGGCGTCAGCCCCGACGGGTTCGTCACCCACGGCCACAGCCTGGCCGCCGACCCCTGGGGCCGCGTGCTCGCGTGCGCCCGGGACGGTGCGGGGCCGCTCATGGTCGAGCTCGACCGCGGCGCGCTCGACCAGGCGCGCGGCGCGCTCAACGCGCCGAACGAAACCGTTCCTTCCGTGTACGGCGGGCCGGTCGCGCAGGAGCGGGTCCATGGGTGAGACGGTGAAGGCGGTGCGGGTTCCGGCGGGTCCACGCCGGTTCGCCTACGACAGCGGCGTGCCCGCCGTGGCCGAGGTCGACAGCGGGACCAGCCTGGTCTTCGAGACTCTCGACTGCTTTTCCAACCTGCTGACCTCGCCCGAGCAGCGCTTCCGCACCGAGGCCGAGCTGATCGAGCTGGTCGGCGCGTTCAACCCGGTCGCCGGGCCCGTGGCCGTCCGCGGCGCCGTACCCGGGGACGCGCTGGCGGTCACCGTCGAGCGTGTCAGCCTCGGCGCGCAGGCCGTGACGGTGCTCCACGCCGATCCCGAGCTCGACCTGCCGTCCGGTGACACCCGCGTCTGCCCCGTCGAGGGCGACACGGTGTGGTTCCCGACCTCGCGGGGGCGCCTGGCGCTGCCGGCCAGGCCCATGATCGGCACCCTCGGCGTGGCCCCCGCGGGTCCCGCGTTCCCGTCGCTGCTGTCGAACGCCCGCTGCGGCGGCAACATGGACTGCCAGGCGCTGCGACCGGGAAGCGTGCTCGTGCTCCCGGTCGAGGTGCCGGGCGGGCTGGTGTCACTCGGGGACGTGCACGCGCTCATGGGCGACGCCGAGATCACCGGCACCGCGCTGGAGGCCCCGGCCGAGGTCACCGTGACGGTCGAGCTGCTGCCGGGGCTGGGCCGGGCGATGGCCGGGCCGTACCTCGACGAGCCCCATCGGATCGGCGTCGTGGGCTGTGCCCACGGCGTGAGCGTCGACCACAACCTGCGCTCGGCGATGACCGAGCTCCGGCGCAGGCTGGTCGAGGAGTGCGGCTACCTTCCCGGCGAGGCCTACGAACTGCTCGGCGCGGTCGCCGAGGTCACCGTGAACCAGTGCGTGCACGGCGGCTGGTCGTCGGTCCACGCGGCCGTACCTCGCTACGTCACTTCCTGATACGAGGGATCATGCACCAATCGCGCAAACTCTCCGTGTGGGACATAGGCCGTACCCCGCTGTACGCGTGCCAGTACGACCAGCGCTTCTCCTACTGCCTGTACGTCCCGGACGACTACGCGCCGGAGGGGGACAAGGTCTACTCCCTCGTCGTGCTCGTCCACGGCACCGAACGGGACGTCCAGTCGTACCGGGACAGCTTCGTGGACTTCGGCGGGGCCAACGACTGCATCGTGCTCGCCCCGCTGTTCCCCGCGGGCATCCCCGACCCCGGCGAGCTCGACGGCTACAAGTATCTCGAACACCGGGGCATCCGCTTCGACGAGATCCTGCTGTCCATGGTCGAGGAGATCTCCGCCTGCTACCGGGTCGAGGGGGCCAGGTTCCTGCTGTTCGGCTACTCGGGCGGCGGACAGTTCGCGCACCGGTTCGTCTACCTGCATCCGGAGCGGGTCCGCGCGGCCTCGATCGGCGCGCCGGGCGCGGTGACCCTGCTCGACGAGGATCTGCCATGGCCCGCGGGCTTCGCCGGGGCCGAGGCGGCGCTGGGCAGGAACGTGGATCCGGCCGCGCTCAGCGGTACGGCCATGCACCTGGTGATCGGCGCCGACGACACGGGAACCCAGTCGAACAGCGTGCCCGCGGGCCATCCCGCCTGGATCCCCGGCGTCAACGACGAGGGGGTCCCGCGCACCGCACGGCTGCGGGCGCTGCGGCGCAGCCTGGAACGACACGGCATCCCGGTGCGTTACGACGTCGTGCCGGGCGTCGGCCACTACGGTCCCGGCGTGGTGAGCAAGGTGAAGGACTTCTTCACCCACGTGCTCACCGTCGACGCCGAGCACGGGGTGACCTCTTGAACACAGGCCGCTCACAAAAGGTCACGAACGGTAGCGGACAATGGCTCTATGACACGACTGAGCGCGAACCTGCCGGCCCTCCTGGTTTGCCTGGTGCTGGTCAGTTGTGGTGCGCCCGTCGGGCGGGAGGCCGAGCCGCCCGCCGGGAGCGCGAACCCCACCAGGGAGGAGGCCGAGCCGCCCGCCGGTGGCGTGAACCCCACCAGGGAGGAGGCCGAGGCGCCTGGCGCCCCTACCGGTGGGGGAGGCGATGCGGAGGCGTACGGGGCCCCGATCGAGATCCCCGCGAAAGCGGATGATTCTGGCAAAACTCTCGATTACATGATGAAGGTGATCAAGGACGGCATACGGCGGCAGTGCCCTCGGCACAACCTGTGCGTCAAGGTGAGGGTCGAGGCGCGCGACAGGGGTTCTCTCTCGGCCTGTCGGTTCGACCAGACGGAGCCCAAGCAGGGGAGCAAGGTCAGGCAGGGCTCCACCGTCGTGATCATCACCGGCAGAGAGCCGTGCTCGACGCCGTCGACCTCTGACACCGGCGACTCGTCCCCGCCGGCCGTTCAGTCTCCCGCCCCAAGTTCACCCGACGTTCCAGAGCCGACGGTCAGCCCGTGACGAAGGGCTCGCCAGGATCCGGCCCCGCCGCCGATGAGACGGCGAGCTGGCTCGGGATCGACTCCCCGATCATCAGAGTCCTCGGGGCGGTCGTGGCTCCCGCCACCGCGCTCACCGCGATCTTCTTCTACTTCGGCTGGTCCCGCGCGTTCTGGTTCTACGACTACCTCGGCGTGGACTCGACACTGCTGGGCCTGACCACCCAGGACTACGTGTTCCTCAGCGTGGACGGCCTGTTCGTGCCGCTGGTCACGGCCGCCTGCGTCGGGCTGGCCGTACTCGTCCTCCGGTGGGCGCGGACCCGGCTGGGCATCCGCGTCACCCCCGCCCCCAGGGTGCTGATCCCGTTGATGGTCACGGCGGGGCTCTTGCTGTTCCTCAACGGAGTCTCCCGCATCTTCGGCGAAACGATCTTCAACAGGCAGCTGGCGGTCGCTCCGCTGAGCCTGGCCGCCGGGGTGCTGCTTCTGGTGTACGCGCCCCGGCTGACCCAGATCGCCCGCCCGCGCTGGGTCACCATCCTGGAACTGGCGACCGTGCTGGTGCTGGTCGGCATGAGCCTCTTCTGGGCCGCCAACGACTACTCCGCCGCCGTCGGCCGTTCCCGGGCCCGCGAGTTCGTCTCCCAGCTCCCGAGAGCGCCGGCGGTCGTGGTCTACAGCGCCCACGGCCTGAGCCTGCAGCACGTGCCCGGTATCCGGCGGTCCCGCTGCGGGGACCCTGACTCCGCCTACCGGTTCCGATACGACGGCCTGAAGCTCGTGCTGCGCGCCGGCGAGCAGTATCTGCTGGTCCCGGCGGACTGGTCACGCGCGGAAGGCGTCGCCCTGCTGCTTTCCCAGAGCGACACGCTCCGCTTCGAGTTCAGCCCGGCCTCCGCCCGCGCCGCCACCCGGCCACCGTCCTGCTGACCCGGCGACGCGCGTCAAGCCTGAGCGACGCAGATGCCGGGCGGACCGGCACGCACGCTCGCGGCCTGGACCTCGGAGTCCAGCCGGGGCACGGGTGCCGGCCGGGACCTGAGGACGGCCCGAAGCGGGTCGGGTGGGTGTACCTCGGGTAGTGCTCCATCCGGCCGGGGGGCTCCAGGGGACGCCCTTGACGTGCGACGCCGGGTTGAGCAGGCGGGCGTTCGTGTCGTACCCGCCGGCGTCGAAGTCGCCGAGGTCGCGGGCCGCGCCGCCCGGCTCAGCAGGAGCTGCCGAGCACCCGCCCGTCGAGGATCGAGGCCATCCGGCAGGAGAAGGTCGCCGGTGGGTTCATCACTCCGGACAGCAGGGTGACGGTGGCGGGCCCGGTTCCCGACGGGCCGGTGCATCCGCCCGCCATGATGTTCATGGTGCTGGCCAGGGGGTTGAAGTAGTAGATGCCCCAGTCGCACACGTAGGCCCGTTCGGCGGGCGGCGGTGTGGGCGCTCCCGCCGAGATCGTGGCGGCGGCGAGGGCCGCGATCAACGTCTTCACGGCGTCGCCTCCGGCCGGCAGCCGTCGGCTCCGAGGAAGCCGTTCCAGGAGAAGGCGGAGTGGCAGCGGTAGGTGCCCGCGTCCCGTCCGAACCGGAGCACGACGATGACATCGGCGCCGCCCCAGCCGTCGCAGGGGTTGGCCGAGATGTGGCCGCCGTACTGCCCCTGGGTGAGCGTGCCGCTGAAGCAGGTGTGGGTGCCCGCGGCGTGGGCGGTTCCGGCGAGGAGCGGTGAGGCGGCGAGGGCCGCCGCGGCCAGGGCGGCGACGGCGGCGCGCCGGATGAGTGGCACGGTGTTCCCTCCTAGGTATGCTGCGGTTTCCGCCCCACACGCTAGGAAGGCCGCCCGGCACCGCCCAGAGGCATGCGTCACCGGTTGGCATGGATATTTCCCCGCCGGCCACTCATGTCATCACACCCCGGGAATTCGCCCAGGCCCGGGCGGTGCTGACCGCGGATCGCGACTCCCGATGCGAGACGACCTGGATCTCTACGGCGACCTCGACCCGCCTGAGTGGCCGGGTGAGTAGGTAGCGGTCGTCGTCAGAAGGCCACCGGCCGGATCGTCGCTCTCCGATCGCCTTCAGCGCGGGCCGCGCCTGCCGAAGGCGGGCCACCGTCCGGCCGCCCGCCCCGGGCCCTCTGCCATCGCGCTGCGTCTCCGGTCCGGAGGGCGTTGGTGAGCCGTGGCCGCCTATTTCTCTCGTGCGTTCTGACTGGTTGCCGGGCGTCAGATCGTGCACGTTCTCCGGAATGAGTTGCCCAACTGGAAGACCGGCCGATCCCTTTCTTGAGTCGTATTCTTCCGCGCCATGAATGGCGGCTCCACGTCGCGCGTGTCTGAGCTGCGCCGGAGCGCCGCTTGACACTGCGCTGCCTGCGGCAGAGTGTAGAGGTGAAACAGTTATCCACTGAGACCGAAGGAAAAGAAAATGAGAGCGATGTCCGTGATCATGGCCACATTACTTTCGGCGGGAACCGTGGTCGGCGGCTCAGGCGCGGCCGTGGCGAAGATCGCGGAAGACCGTGCTGTGCCATGGGGAAGCGTGTCCGCCACATGTAGCATCGCCGGCAAACGAGGAAGCATCAGAGCTTATTATCAAATCCTTCGGACAAAGGACTACTTCAACCGATTCAACTGGCATCTGAGCGGTGGCGGCCTCGGGAACAGAAGCAATATCGAAATACGAGTGGTGCACAATCGAGCGCACGCGCCTGACAGAATCCTCTTCGATTGGAACTCGTCGGACAGCGTGCGTAAGGGGTCAGGTGGTATTTCGAAGACCGTGCGTGTGCTGCGCCGAGACCGGATCTACATCACCGCCCGGTTCGTCTTCGATCGCTGGGGACCTGATGTGCGGTGCAAGGCACGATCGAAAGACATCTAGGGCGACAGCACTCCACACGGAAAAGCACGTCGCGGTTGCACAGCGGAATGTCCCGGCTCTGCTGGCGTGAGCACGTCTCGAAGTCGCGGACGGATGCTGCGAGACGACCGCCATTGCTTCTAGGGCAACGCGCACTTGAGCCTGTCTTACGTCAAACAGCCTGCTTGTCCTGACGTGCCGCGCCTACCCGGCCTTCCCACGGGCGAGTGAGTCGACGAACGTCTCGGCTTCGACGGGGCTGAGCTGCGTCTGGTCGCGTACGACGAAGACGACCGCTGGAGACGGATCATGAGAATCCGACGCCCGGGGACCGGCGACACGCAGCCGAGATCGGGAGCGCGCCATGCCGCGGTGCCGGCACCGCGCGGTCACGGGGACCAGGCCTGGGTGACCGCGCGGCCTCACGCCTACAGCGGCCAGCGAACTTCTCATGAGCGACTCCGGAATCGCATCGGCTTGCCGGACGTCAGATATTCGTCACGCGGTCCCCGGGCGGATGTCGTCAAGCATCTGTGGTCATCGCCGCACTCACCATCGGCCCCGCCGACGGCCGTCTGAACCCCGCGGACCAGCAGGCCCCTCCTGCCTGTCCGAGGGTGGCCGCACGGTGGTCGACTTCGGCCGAGTCTGTCCGAGGACCTGTTGGACACCTCCGCCACCCGGCTTTGCTCATGCCATGCAGCGGTGATCGAACGGACACCCCACCGCAAGCAGAGGTGCGGCGAATCGCCCACCTGCCGACGCACTCTCACGCGCCTGAGCCACGGCGCCGGCACCCCTCACACACCGATCACGAGTAGGAGAACTCCCGTGCGCACTCAGCTCAAGGCGGCCCTGCTGGCCGCGACCGCCATGCTGGCCCTCGGCCCCGCCACCATCTCGCTCCCCGCCGCGGCCACCACCGGCACACCGGCGACCGCACTCCAAGCACCCGTGTGCGGCCACTTCACCAACGCGGGAACGGAGTATTACCGCAACTGCCGGAACGTGAGCGAAAGGATCTGGGTGACCAGGCGATTCAGTCGTAACGAGCACTACTGCGTCCAGCCGGGAACGCAGGTGCAGCTGGGCAACTTCGCGAACGTCTACGGCGTCTATCACGACGGCTGGAACTGCTGACGGTTCAGATCGTCCGATCCGGTGCTCACGGTCCCCGTGAGCACCGGGCCGGTCGGGGCCGCGGGTCAGTATCGGATCCAGAGCGAGCTGGTCCGGTCGTTCATGCGGTCGCCGACGTAACCCACGTTGGGCCCGTCGCCCGTGCCGTCGAACCAGTACTGCCCGTCGCCGTTCAGGTTGTAGCCGTCGTGGATGGTCACGGAACGGCAGTTGCTGTACGTGTAGAAGCCGGAGATTTCGTTGTCCCAGATGAGGTTCGGCCGCAGGCGGTAGCCGGACGAGTCGCAGGGCCCCTCCTCCGCCGACACGATGATGCGCGTGATGTTCGGCGGGTTGTTGTGCGCGTTCCAGAACCACTCCATGAGCAGCACGTCGGGCGCGGCCGCCGCCGTGAAGGCCGGCGAGGCCGGGTCGTCGCTGCACGTCTCCGACTTCACCGGCGAGAAGCCCCCGTCGACCGACTTGCCGACCTTGACCACGCAGAACTTCCCGTCGTGCGCACCGGCTGCCGTGGCGGCCCCGGTCGTGAGACCTGTGATGAGCAGGGCCGAGGCGATCACCGCCGACAGCCTGCGGGCCCCGGCGGCGGCATTTCCCCGTAAGTTGCGGTTCACGATGTCCTCCCTGATCGGATTGCTGTTCGGACCTCCCCGTCGTGAGCGCTGGCACGGGTCGCGAAGGCCTTTCAGTTCCGATCTAGCACGGAGGAGTTTGATCGGGCTCAGAGCCGAGCGCCCGATCAATCAATGGTGAACAACCGGCTCGTTCCTGACGAGCCCGCCTCATCTTTGGGTCACTCTGACCAAAAAATGACGAACCCCTTCAGGTCATGATGACCTTTTGTTACGGTGGGAAGCCTCCTGAGAGAGGCGTGACCCTCATGAGGCAACACTCACGACCGCCGGCGGCACGCTGATGCCGACCCGGTGGACGGCACATTCGCGGGTCCTTCCGTTACGGGCCGCGAGGCGTGCGGCGGTGACGGTCCGGCGTTCTGAGCTGGGACGAGAGGCCGCGGCCGGGCTGCGGCCCAGGGGGATATACGGCATGCTCAGGGAGCGCGCGCCGCTCTCGCTGATTCTCTACGCGGCGGCCCGGGACGGGCGGCTGGTGTGGCACGGGCCTGAGGCCTTCGCGCTCCTGGAGCCCCCGTACGGCTCCCGCGCCCGGGGCCGCCCGGCGGGCCTGAGCAGGATCGCCGATCGGCACTGGGAACTGCTGACGATGATGGTTCCCCCGGCGGCACTTCTGGGGCTGTCCTTGCTGCTGGTGGCGTTCCGTCAATGGTCCCCGGTGGCGTTGTGGGCGGCCCTTCTGGTGGTCCTGCTGGCGATGTTGCACGTGAGCGTGCTGATGACCGCGATGGTCGTCACGATCCTCGTCCGGTGGGCGGCGGGGCTTCCGCTGCGCCGGGAGCGGGAGTGGCGGGCGGCGGGGGATCTGCGGTTCCTGCACTGGTCCATGCCGTTGTTCCACTGTGCGGACCCCGAGGAGGCGCCGATCTTGCTGGAGCGTGCCAAGGAACGGCTGAGGGACCTGGTCAGGGCCCAGGTGGTCCAGGCCACGGAGGACGTGGCGGCGCGGACGCGCACGGTGGAGGTCAACGAACTGCTGTTGTGCCTGCCGGGTGGCGCGACGAGCGCCGCGGCCCGCGATGAGGTGGTCAGGGCGAGCGTGAACGCCGCGGCGCCCGGCGGCACCGGGGTGCGGTTCATGGCCACCGGGTCGCGACCGGCCATCAGGCTGGCCAAGCCGTTCGAGTCGGGGTCATTTCTCGGCCTGTACCTGGTGGGGCTCGCCGTGATCGTGCTGGCCGAGGCGGTGCTGGTGGCGGATGCGGAGCGGGACGCGTGCGGGACGGACTGCGCGGGCCGCCCGGCCGGCTATCCGGAGGCGGTGCGATGGCTGGCCTGGCGGCTGATCGGCGGCAATCCCGCGGATCTGATCCCGGTCACGGCGCAGGCGTGGACGGTGGGCTGGCTGACCACGATCGCCGCGTGGATGGTCCCGCTGATCCTGCTCGTCACGGCCGTGCGGATGGCGGCGGCGCACAAGGAACGGATGGCACGATTCGTGGAGAGGATGAATCCCGTGCTGGGTACGACGACGGTTCTCGTCATGGTGGCCACTCCGGTGGAGAGACAGGCCATGCTGGAGGCGATCGGCCAGGTCACGGGTGAGGCGCCGCGGCGCCGTAACCTGCACTGGCACACCGCGTTCGAGCTGGGGGTGGTGGGCGGCGCCCAGGTGCTGCTCGCGCAGACCCGGCCCGGTTCGACGGAGCCCGGCGCCGCGACGCTCACCGCGCAGTCCCTCATCGACCAGCTCGACCCGGACTACCTGCTCCTCACCGGCATCTGCTACGGCCTGGTGACGAAGAAGCAGAAGCTCGGCGACATCCTGGTCTGCACCCAGCTGCGGGTCATGGATCACAAGAAGATCGCCGAGCCGGCGCTGGGCAGGCCGGTCGAGCGCCTGCGTGGCGACCGGGTCACGCCGTCGGTGACGTTGCTGGACAAGTGTCAGAACGCCCGCCTGACGCAGGAGGGGCCGGCGGTGCACTTCGGTCCGCTGCTGTCGGGCAACGTCCTGCTGGACTCGCCCACCGAGCGCCTGCGCATGATCGAGGCCGAGCCGGAGGCGATCGGCGGCGAGATGGAAGGGCTGGGGGTCTACGCGGCGGCGGCCAAGGACAAGGTCGACTGGATCGTCGTGAAGGCCATCGCGGACTGGGGGATGGACAAGGACGACACGTGGCAGCCGATCGCCGCCAGGAACGCCGCCCAGTTCATCGTCGACGTTCTGCAGACCGGCGGCCTGAATCATCCACCTATATCACGATAAATCCGGGCAAAATATAGCGCGATAAACGCCACCCGGCATATATGGATCTCATTCCGATAACCGTGGTTGCCAATGCGAATAACTGGCATATTCTACTGATCCTTGGCACGTTCCAAAGGAGGCGAAGCGGATGGATCGCCCAAGGCTGCCGGGCAATTCCACCGGGTCCCTTCCGGGCAGGCCGGCCGGCTCCGGCCGGTTAGCCGGCGTGGCGATCGCCGCCGTCCTGCTCCTGGCACTCGGCGCCGCCGGAGTGATCTGGTACCTGAACAGCCGCCAGGACACGCTGGCCGAGGCGGCGCTGGCCGGCGCCAGGCAGACGCCGGGCATCGTCTGCCTGGACGTGGCCGGTGACTTCTCCACCTCGATGAACGACAACATCGAGACCAGGGACGAGGCGCTGGCGCTGCTGCGGCCGTTCATGACACGTGAGATGCGCCCCGACGACCTGCTGACGACGGCCAAGTTCGCCAGTACGGCGGCGCTCACCCTGGCCCCCACCCGCGCCGAGAACCTGGCCGGTGCGGCCGAATCCGATGCCGGCGTCGAACAGAACGACCACACCTTCCTGGCGCCCGCGATCAAGGCCCTCGACCGCGGCCATCGCCAGGCCCGCGCGAAATGCGCGCGGCGGATCCTGGTCGCGGTCACCGATGGCGAGGTAGCCGACCAGGATTCCGACCTCGTGCCTTTGCTTCAACATTATGACCGCGTCTATTTGGCTATTCCCGATGAGGCAGCCGATTACCGGCCGGCCGAATTCTCGCATGCGCAACGAGCCTCTGTCGTTTCCGAGGGATTCGACGGCGCCGGCGCCCTGAGCCTGCTGTACGGCAAAGCGCTGGCGGCGGCCACCGGCCAGAAACTCATTCGGAAGACCCCGCCTCCCCCTTGAGGAGCGTCCATGGATCAGGAGAACACCTCGGACGTGGCGGCCGCCCTGGCCGCCCTCACCGAGGAGATCAAGCGCGAGCACGACCGCGCCGCCCACCGCGAAGAGATCATCGACCGGCTGCAGGAGGACAACCAGCGGCTTCGCCACAGCCTGCTCCAGGAGGCGCTGCTGCCGATACGCGCCGGCCTCTATCGCCTGCACGACCAGGTGAGCCGCGAAGTGGCGCGGCTGCGCGCCGATCCGCAGGCCGACGGTCACCACGGCGCGCTGATGGCGGCCATCGCCGCGGAAGTGGCCGAGGTGCTGGCCCGTACGGGAGTCGAGCTGATGGAGGTCGAGGCCGGCCAGCCGTACGACCGAGCCAGGCATCGCGCGATCGACGTGGCCGACGGCCCGGACGGCCTGGTGGTGGCGGTGGCGGCGGCCGGTTTCGAGCAGGACGGGCGCACCGTCCGCAAGGCCGACGTGGTGCTCGGCAGGGCGCCGCTCCAGGAGGAGGACAGGTAGATGGCGGTTTACGGAATCGATCTCGGCACCACCTACTCGTGCATCGCGGGCATCAACGAGGCCGGACGGGCCGAGGTGTACCGCAACCAGGACGGCGCGGACACCACGCCCTCCGTGGTCTACTTCGAGACCCCGGGCAACATCGTGGTGGGGCAGGCCGCCAAGGACAGCGCCGTCATCGAGCCCAAGCTGGTGGTCAGCCGGATAAAGCGCGACATGGGGCAGGCCGTCCCCCGGCCGATGCACGGCCGTGACTACAGTCCCGAGGAGATCTCGGCGTTCGTGCTGCGCAAGCTGGCCGAGGACGTGCAGGCGGACGTCGGTCAGGCGGTCTCCGACGTCGTCATCACCGTGCCCGCCTACTTCGGCGCGGCCGAGCGCGACGCCACGCGCAAGGCCGGGAAGATCGCCGGGCTCAACGTCATCGACATCATCTCCGAGCCGATCGCCGCCGCGATCACCTACGGCGTGCTCAACCCTTCCGAGGACTGCCACATCCTCGTCTACGACCTCGGCGGCGGCACCTTCGACACCACCGTCATCACCCTGCGCGGTGGCAACATCGAGGTGGTCTGCACGGACGGCGACCACAGCCTCGGCGGGGCGGACTGGGACGACGTCCTGGTGGAGTACCTGGCCGAGCGGTTCCGGCAGGAACACCCGGACGTGAGCGATCCGCTGGAGAGCGACACGACGGAGCAGGACTTGTGCAAGATCGCGGAGGATCTGAAGAAGACGCTCTCCAGCAAGCTCAAGCACACCGCCCGCGTGATGCACGAAGGCCGCGTGACCACGATCGAGCTGACCCGTGAGTCGTTCGAGGCACTGACGCGGCACCTGATCGACCGCACCGTCTCCATCACCCACCGCACCATCGCGACCGCGCGCGACAAGGGGGCCGCCTCCTTCGACCACGTGGTCCTGGTCGGCGGCTCCTCCAGGATGCCCGTGGTCGCCGAGACCATCCAGAAGGAGTTCGGGATGGAGGCCAAGCCGAAGGACCCGGACCTCGCCGTGGCCAAGGGCGCGGCGCTGTACGCCTTCGAGGAGACGTACCGGCGGCTGATCAGCTCGGGGCAGCAGGCCGAGGCGGAGGCCATGGCCCTGGGGGCGGGCCTGTCCACCACCCAGCAGCAGCAGATCAAGGACCGCACGATCAAGACGGTCGCCTCGCGCTCCTTCGGCATCATCACCACGAACCCGCACAACCGCCAGGACTACGTCGCCCACCTCGTCCACGCCAACGACCCCCTGCCCGCCGCGGTGACCAAGGGGTTCGCCACCCTCGACGACAACCAGGACGCCGTGGCCATCCAGGTGATGGAGCAGGCGGGCAGCAGCGAGTCGAGGAACGTCGAGGACAACAGCGAGATCGGCGCGGGCGACCTGCGCATCCCGCCCGGCAAGCCGGCCGGCTTCCCCATCGAGGTGACCTTCTCCCTGGACACCTCCGGGCTCCTCCACGTCACCGCGCGGGAGAACGAACGCGGCCAGCAGCTCGACCTGGACATCCAGATCGGCGGCATGTCCGAGGAGGAGGCCGCCGCCTCCCGCGACTCCCTGGCCGAGATCAACGTGAGCTGACCCATGCCCTTCGAAGAGAGCGGCTACCTCCGGCAGGTGCTCGAACCCGCCCGCCTGTCGGGCGGCGTGCCCCCGCCCGACCTGCGCGAGCGCTACCAGCTGAACGAGTCCATGAGCGCCGCCGAGGTCACCGCGACCGTACGGCAGGTGCGGCAGTGCTGGCGGCGCTCACGCGGGCAGCTGAAGTACCGCAAGCTGATCGACGCGCTGGAGGCCGAGCACGGCAGCAGGTTCAGCGCGATCTTCCAGGCGGCGGCGGAGGGCGACCTCGGCCCGTTACGGGCGGAGATCGAGCAGTCGGCGGAGCGGGCCGGAAAGCGTCTGAGCGACCTGCGGCGGCGCCTGGACGACGCCGCGGGGAAGCTGCGCCTGCTGCCTCCCGACGTCGTGGCCGGGATCGCCAGGTCCGTCGGGCTCGGCGAGGGGGAGGCCAGGCGTCAGGCCGGGGAGCTGGGCATCGAGATCCGCGAGCCGGACCAACTGCCGCAGGCCCCGCCGTACGCCGCCTACGCCAAGGTGCGCGAGGCGCTCGACACGATGATCCAGCCGAACCTGGCCGTGTACGTCTTCGGCGAAGAGGCCGCCGCCATCAAGGTGCTGGGCCGGATG
This sequence comes from Nonomuraea sp. NPDC050547, assembly GCF_044457345.1. NCBI lineage: Bacteria > Bacillati > Actinomycetota > Actinomycetes > Streptosporangiales > Streptosporangiaceae > Nonomuraea > Nonomuraea sp. NPDC050547. The sequence continues at coordinate 252,382 of NZ_JBITGW010000019.1, read as the reverse complement.
CCGGAGATCATGAGCAGGGTCGAGCGCCTGGAGCAGGAGGCGCACTCCCGGACGCGCGGGCCGTGGACGGTGGGCGCGGAAACCGTGCTGACCGCGCTGCGTCACGTCACCGACGCGGCCGACCTGGTGCGCTTCGACGTGATCACGCGGCTGCGCGAGCGCGTGCGCGAGCATCCCTACGACGACACGCTCATGCGGTACGCCACCGACGAGCTCAGGCTGGACGAGGGAGACGCCAAAGCGCTGATCTTCGCCATCCGCCAGGAGAGCGGTGTCCTGGGCGGGCCGGGGAGCAGGCTGCGCGAGCTGGTCGAGGCGGGCCAGATCCAGGCGGCCGCCGAGTTCGCCGAGGCGCTGCCTCCGGAGGCGCTGGCCGATGAGGCGGCCGAGCTGGCCATGGACGTGCGTGTCCGGCTGGCCAACGCGATCCGCCTCCGGGACGCCGCCCGCTCCGAACACGATCCGGATCAGGCCTGGATCATGCTGGAGCAAGCTCTCGGCCGGGTGCCCGACCTGGCCGGGGCGACGGCCATGCTCGCCGGGCTCGCCCCGCACCCTCCTGCCGGTGTGCGGGCGGCCGTCAGCGAACGGGCCGTGGTGATCACCTGGCAGCCGTCCGCGTCCCGCGCGGGGGAGATCTCGTACGAGGTGCTGCGCGACGGCTTGACCTGTGCCGAGACCGGACGGGTCAGTGCCCGCGACGAGAACCCGCCGGTGAACACGCCGGTGACGTACGCGGTCGTGGCCAGACGCGGGCAGGCCGCCTCCACCCCCGTGGCCGCGCTTCCGCTGACCCTTCGCCCGGAGCCGGACGAGGTGCGCCTGTCCGGCTCCGACGGTGTCGTCACCGGCAGCTGGCGATCCCCGGCCGAGGCCGTGCGCGTGATGGTCACCCGCGACGGCAGGCCGGTTCAGGCAGAGGGCTCGGGCTTCCGCGAGCGCGGGCTGCGCGATGGCGCGACGTACGAGTACGTGATCGCCGCCGTCTACCAGGACGGACCCAGACAGGTCACCACGCCCGGCGTACGCCGCTCGGTGGTCCCGGCGGCCCGCCCCGAGCCGGTCGCGCGCTTCACGCTCGAATCCGCGCCCGGCGCTCCGGGCGAGGTGCTGATCCGCTGCGCGGAGCCGGCGGCCGGGGTGGTGGAGTTCTTGGCGCTGGCCGCCGAGCCGCGCTGGCCGTACGAGACGGAGGTGCGCCTGGAGGAGATCCGGGCGGCGGGCAGGACGCTGCCCGCCCGGCCCGTGCGTGGCGGGTACGTGGTGTGCCCCGGGGACGGCTCGCAGTTTCTGCTGGCCGTCACCGTCGCGGGTGACCGCGCCGTCGTCGGGGCCTGCCGTGAGCACGTCAATCTGGGCGCGCCCCAGCGGGTGAGCGCCGTCCGCCGGGGGACGGCGGTTCTCATCGGGCTGGAGTGGCCGCCGGACGTCCCGGAGATCGAGGTGCGCTGGAGTTCTCGCCGGTTGCTGGTGAGCGCCGCGGCCTACCGCAGCCAGGGCGGCATCCGGCTGGAGATCCCCGAACAGGAGGCGCCCGCCATCGAGCTCGTGCCGACGACCGTCGTGAAGGGGACGCGCGTGCACGGCCCCGCGGTGCCGGCGCCCCTCGCCTCGGCTCCGCCGGTCCGCTACGACCTGCGCAGACAGGGCTGGCCGTGGCGACGGGAGCTCCAGGTCGAGGTGACCTCCGACGTCCCGGCGCGGCTGGAGCGGCTCGTGCTGGTCATCAAGGCGGGGCGGATCCAGCCCGCCTCCGCCGCCGAGGGGCGGGTGGTCGGGGAGTGGTCGGCCGTCACCACCCCGGCACTGCTGACGGTGCCCTGTCCACGACAGCGCCGGCCGTACTGGCTGCGCTGTTTCGCCGAAGGGCCGGTCGAGCTCGTCGATCCGCCCGTCCGTGTTCTGAAGGCGGGATGAGCCCGTGATCACGTGCCCCTACTGCTTCACCAAGGTGGCCCCCGGCCGCATCGCCTTCCGTTGCCTGGGCGTCGGCGGGCGGGCGAAAGGGTGCGCGCCCCAGCCCGACACGGTGCTCGGCGCGTTCCGCGGCGGGGCCAACGCCCCCGCGCTGCCGCCGGTCTTCACCGCCAGGCGCGCGGGCCGGCGCGCCACCTGCCCCTCCTGTTCCCGCGAGTCGGCCTGGCGGGTCTGCCCGTCCTGCCACAACCGGCTGCCGGCGGAGTACTGTGCGAACCCGGGCAAGATCGTCGCGCTGGTGGGCGCCAAGCACGCGGGCAAGAGCACCTACATCGCCGTGCTCGTCCACGAGCTGATGAACAGGGTGGGGGAGGAACTGCACTCCTCGATCGTGCCCTGCGACGACCGCACGATCGAGCGCTACAAGCAGGACTTCGCCGGTCCCCTGTACGGCGAGCGCAAGCTGCTGCTCAGCACCCAGTCCGCGTCGGCCAGTCCGCGTGACCCGCTGGTCTACCTGTTCACCCGCACGGTGGGGCGGCTGCGGCGGCGTACGGCCTCGCTGACCCTGGTCCTGTTCGACACCGCGGGCGAGGACCTGCGCCAGCGCGAGATGAGTGAGTTGCACCTGCGCTATCTGAGCGCGGCCGACGCCGTCATCTTCCTGCTCGATCCCCTGGAGTTGCCGGGCGCTCACGCCGCGCTCACCGGCGCGGCCAGGGCGCGCTCGGGCACGCTCGCGAGCGACCTGATGAGCGACCAGATGGACGTGGTGGCCCGGGTGACGGAGCTGCTGCGCGGCAAGAGCGGCAAGCTGACGATCCCGGCCGCGGTCGCCCTCAGCAAGATCGACGAGTTGCGGGAGTCCATGGAACGCCAGTCGGCGCTCCACCGCGCCCGCGAGCCGATCGGCGCCCTCGACCTGGACGACAGGGACGCCGTCGACGAGCAGGTCCGATCGTTGCTGCACCAGTGGGAGGCGGGAATGATCGACCGCTACCTGGAGCAGCACTACACCACCTACGCGTTGTTCGGCCTGTCGGCGCTCGGCTCCGTGCCGGAGGGCGAGGCCGTCGCCCGCAGCGGCATCCGGCCCTACCGGGTCGAGGACCCGTTGCTGTGGCTGCTGTACCGCTTCAAAATGCTCAACGGCGTCCGGAGGTAGCCCGATGGCCTGGCAACTCCACTACACCTCGGCAGAGAACGGGCCGTCAGGACGGGCCGGGTTCCAGATCGTCGCCCGGAGCCCGGGCCTTCCTCCCGAGCTCGACGCCCAGGTGACCCCGTACTTCACCTATCGCCCGCCGCCCACCACCCCGACCGCGCCCACCGGCGAGGAAATCGCGGCCATGCCCATCGCCATGTCCTACGGCCCGGCCGGCGACCGACTCACCCTGACCCGCTGCGCCTACCTCGGGCAGGACTACTCGGGCCGCTACGGCAACTTCCTCGGCCAGGCCGTCGTGGCCGACGAGGTCGAGCTGGTGGGCGTGCGGCCCGTCGAGTTCTGGCAGGCGTCCCTGTGGGCCGGGCGTCCCGCGCCGTCAGGCGCCGAGCTGCCCCACCTGGACGATCTGCTGCCGGGCACGGCGCTGGACCCCGAGTCGCTGGGGGAGTGGCTGAACGAGCACGGCGGGCTCGCCTACGAGTGGCTCGGCGTCCTGCTTGAGCTGGTACGGCGCAGCCTTTCCACCGGCCACGGCCGGATCGTCCTGGTGCACCCCGACGCCGGCGAGATCGTCCGATGGATCGCGGTGATCTCCTACTCGCTGCCCTGGGAGACGGTGCTCCGCCTGTCGTTCGTCACCTACAGCGGCGATCCGGCCGCCAACGCCCAGCTCATCGTCGGCACCACGCCGGACGTGTGGATCCCCGCGGACCTGGACGCCACGGTGCTCCAGCTGACCGGGCCGCCGGAGCCGATCGAGGCGGGCCGCTTCTCCACGACGATGCGCGAGTTGTGGCGTGCCGCCGACTTCGGCGGTATCGACGAGCTCGCGGACTTCGGCCCGGCCGACCCGGAAACGGCGGCGGCCGTGGTCGCGCTCTGCCTGGCGGGCGCCACCCTGTCCGCCGAGGAGCAGTCGGCGGTCGCCGCACTGGCAGCCGGCGGCCTTCCCGACTGGGTGTGGCCGCTGCTGGGCCGGCGGGCCGATCTGCTCGATCACCCGCTCGCCCGGACGGTCGCGGCCCATGGACCCGCGGAGGCGGCGGCGCCGTGCGCGGCCCGTTGCGCCGTCCTGGCGTTGCGCGAGCCGAGCCTGCAGCCGCCGGGCCCGCTGACCGAGGCGTTCCGGCATCGGGTGAGCGAGGTGGCGCGGGCCGAGCTGACGAGCTCGCGCGACCTCGCGCACCTGGTCGGCGTGCTGCGGGTGGCCAGGGAGTGCGCGTTGTCCCTGCCCGGCGCTGAGGTGGAGGTGGCGGTCGCCGGGCTGGCCCGGATGGGGGTGGGCGACGGGCAGGCGTTGCTGGAACGCGTGCCGTACGGCTGGCACGAAGCGGTCTTCGCCGGGCTGCTGGCGGGGCTGGAGGCGGCGCCTCGCCGCACGCGTGAGGCGGCGCTGACGCCGGAGTTCTGCCGGGATCTGGCGGGCCGGGACCTGAGCGCGGCGCCGTCGCTCGCGGCGGCCGTGCTGGCCTGGCAGGTGAGCGCGGGCGAGCTGGACCGGGCCGAGGCGAGCGTGCGGATCCTGTCCCTGGGCGGTGACGGACAGTCGGCGGAGCGGGAGGCGTCGCTGGCGGCGATCTGGAGCGCCGAGCCCACCGCCGCCGAACTGCACCGGCTGCTGCAGGCCCTGGGCAAGCGGCTGGAGGACTTCTACACGCTGGCGGAGCTGCCCGGACGCTTCTTCGTGCGCGCCGGGCTGAAGGACAAGGACGTCAGGGAGGTCGCCGCCCTGACCTCGCGGGCCGGCCTGCGCGGAAGCACCGCCGACGACGCCCACGCGGTGCTGCTGGCCGTGGGAATGGCCGCGGAACGGCCGTTCGCCCGCCTGCTCGCCGACGTCGAGCGGCTGAGCGAGCTGTCGGTGTACGCGCCGCTGCGGGAGCAGGTGCTGAAGTGGGCCGCCAAGCAACTGGCGAGGCACCCGACCGAGGTCCGGATCGACCTGCTGCGGCGCGGCTCGGACCGGGTCAGGCACTGGCTGCTCGCCGTCTGGCTCAACCCCAAGGCCGATCGCGGGGAACAGGCCGCCCTGCTGGAGATCGCCATCCGCCTGCACCGGCACAAGCTGGTGATCGGCGTCCTGGAGGAGTGGGCGCGAGCGCTGGTCAACAGCCGCTCCCGGTTCGGGGCGCTGGAGAGCCGGTTCAAAGCCGACCGCGACCTGTGGGCGGGGGTGCAGCGCCTCGTGGAGCCGCGCCGCCGTACCCTCCTCCCCTGGTGGGGAGGCCGCTGATGTGGGGGTTCCTCTTCCTGGCCGCCCTGTGGCTGGCGGCCGTCATGCTGGCCGTCTTCGTGGCCGTCATGATCTTTCCGGTCGTCCTGCTCGCCGGTACGGTGATCGCCGTCGGCATCCATCTGCTGTACGTGCACGCCACCCTCTTCCCCGACCATGCCGACGGCCCCTCGCCGGTGATGCGGCCCGACGGCAGCGCCGGTCGCGACCCCGCCTACCGGCACTACCTGGTCGGCCAGGTGTGGAAGGACTGGCGGGCGATCGTACGCGGGACCATGCCACGCGTCGTCGCGCGGGCCGAGAAGGCGGTGAGCACCGCCACCCGCGTGCTGGTCGGCGGGGAGCAGGCCTGGTTCCTGTTCCCCCTCTGGATCGGCGTCGTCGCCGGGATCGTGGCGGCCTTCGTGCCCGCCGGGCTGATCGCCCTGTTCGTCGTCGCGATGTACCTCGTGGCGATCGTGCTCGGCCTGCTGGGCTGGCTGGCCTGCGTCGCGGTCCTGCGCGCCCTTGAACAGGTCTTCATGGTGATCCGCCGCATCCTGCAGACCTGCCCCTATCCGGGCTGCTACGCGCGGTTCACCTTGCCGGTGTACGCCTGCTCCACCTGCGGGGCACGGCACGCGCGGCTGACGCCCGACACCAACGGCGCCGCCCGGCACGTGTGCCGGTGCGGAACGCGCCTGCCGACGACCATCCTGCTCGGCCGCTACCGCCTCCAGGCCCTCTGCCCGGTCTGTGACCGGCAGCTGCCCACCAGGGTGGGCAGGGTCAGGATCGAGCCGCTGCCCTTCGCCGGTGGGCCGGACGCGGGCAAGACGACGTTCATGGCGCTGGCCGTGGACGCCGTGCACAGCGCGGTGAACACCGCCGGAGGCAGCGTACTGTTCGCCCAGAAGAGCGACGAGCAGGCCTTCAGAAACCTGCGGAGGGAGCTGTCCGCGGGCCGGGTCAGCAAGACCCTGCCTGATCTGCCCAAGGCGGTGATGCTGGACGTGGCGCTGCCCGGAGGGACGGGCGGCAAGCGCATTCTCTACCTGTTCGACCCCTCGGGCGAGCACTACACCGGCGCCAGCAAGATCGAGGAAATGCGCTACCTCTCGCACGGCGAGGCGCTCATCCTGATCATCGATCCGTTCGCGCTGCCGGAGGTCCAGGACCACCTCCTGGAGAGCGAACGCAAGGCGCTCACCGCCAAGGGCGTCATGTTGTCGCGAGAAGACCCGGCCGACACCTTCAACCGGCTGCGCAATGAGCTGGCCGGCCGCGCCGATGGCGGCAAGCAGCGCCGGGTCGCGGTCGTCCTCACCAAGGCCGACCTGCTGAAGCAGACCACCTCCGGCCGCGGGATCGAAGAAGTGCGGGCGTGGCTCACGCTCATGGGGCTCGGCAATCTGGTCCGTGAACTCGACCACCAGGGCGCTCAGGTCCGCTACCTGTCCTCGGGGCTGCCGCCGGACTCGGGCCGGATCGCCGAGATGCTCGGCTGGCTGACCGGCCTGCGGCTCAGCGCCGACCTCGGTGACGCCTCCGCCCAGGAGCTGACCACGGGCGACGCCCGCCGTCCCTGGGAGGTCAGACCGCGACTGGAGGGCCGGCCGCCGCTCAGCTATCTCGTCTTCCGCCGCGCCCTCGCCGTCGCCACGATCGCCGCCTCGATGCTCATGGTGCTCGTCTTCAGCGTCCAGCTCCTGGCGCAGTGGCTTCCGAGCAGCAGGCCGGTACGGCTGGGCAGCACGTCGGCCGTCGAGTCCGGTACCCCGATCCCGATCACCAAGTCGATGGCGGGACGGTGGGGCGGAACCGTCCAGCAAGGTTCGGGGCGGTATCGGGTGCGACTCACCCTCACCAGGGGAGCGCTGCCGGGAAGCCGGGCGGGCACCGTTTCCTACCCCAAACTCGGCTGCTCCGGCACCCTCACCCGCGAGCCCGACCGGGGTGTGGCCGGCTGGATCGTGGTACGCGAGAACATCACCGACGACCCGAAGAGCTCCTGCGTGCGCATCGGATGGATCAGCCTGGAGCGCCACTCCGGTACGACCCTCGCCTACCGCTGGTACGGCACCGCCGACCTGACGGCCCCCGAAGCCACCGCCGCCCTCACGAAGTAGGCAAGCCGCCGCACACGGGAGGCTCCCGGCCGATCGTCACCGCCTCCGTGCCGAGCCGGTCGTGGCCGCGCAGGCCGCCACCGGTGGCAGCGGCCTGCGCTTGTGTCCCCGCACCCGCGTCAGGGCCTAAATGCGAGAGCGGCGCACGAAATCGTGGTCAATTAGCGGGCGAAAGCGGCTGAATGTCGACTACCTGTGTGCCCCAGGGACAGAAGCGGTCGCCGGACAGCGTGCCGTTTTCCACATCGGACGGTTTGCCGTCGCAAAGTTCCATCGATATGTCGACGAACTCCACGTCGCTGGGATCCAAGTGCCAGCTCCACCCGACATTGACATCGGTCCCCGTCAGGATCTTTCCATTGATGTGCTGACGGTTTCCCTGGCCGGACAGGTTGCGGTATGCCGCCTCGACGTCGTTGGGCTCCACGAGGCGCACGCGGAAGCTCTCCCCGCCCGTGTTGATGGTCGCCACGTACTGCGCGGCCGCGGTTCCGGCCTGAACCGGGCTGCCGGCGGCGATAAGACCGACGGCGCTGACCGCGACTGCGGCAGCCATGCGAACAGCGTTGAACATGGATTCTCCAATCTTCTGGCTCGGCAGTGAGTAAAGGGATATCGCCCGTCCATCTAACGATGAGATTTACTGGATGTGAATGCCCGGGAGCATGACAAAGATCACAACGCTCAGCGGGTTTGCAAAAGCACGAACGGCGATCGCAACGGAATGTACCCGACCTGTTTCAGAAGACGCGTTTCGCCCGTACTCCAGAATTCTCCGACCAGACGCTGTAGGGGAGGCTCATGGCCGGGCGAACTCGTGGGGCCGGGACCGCCTCAGTGGGCTGATCAAGGAATCTCCGGCCCGGCCGCGCACCTGGTGAGGAGTCAGTCCGAGAAGATCGCTCGGCGCAGTGGAGGGAGTACGCCGCACAGCCGGAAGAACGTCCGTGCGATGGCCCGGACCGCGCGGCTGCGCAGCGTGGCCAGGCGCAGGTACATGGTCGCGGCTCGCACGGCGGCGAAGCCGTTCCTCAGCATCGTGCGCTCGTACCCGGCGACGGCGGGGAGCAGGTCGTCCTCACCCCGGCCGATCGCGATCAACGCGCGGCGCAGCGCGTTGGCGTCGTACAGCGCGGCGTTGCCGCCGAGCCCGCCGACCGGTGGCATGGAGTGGATGGCATCGCCCAGCACGGTCACGTTCGTGGTCGGCCACGGCTTCACCCGCTCGGCGGTGGCGAAGTCGAAGCGCTCGATGGTGCCGGCGGGTGTCTGGGCGATCAGCTCGCGCAGGCCGGGATGCCAGCCGGTCAGGCGAGAGGCGACGAGCTCGCGCAGCCGTCGCCCGCGCCCGGCCGCGGGGGCGTCGAGGAGTACGCGCTTATGGGCGACGTAGGCCCACATGACGTAGTCGTCGTCCTTGGCGTTCTGGACGAGGAGATCCGGGTCCAGGCCGATGGCCCGCATCTGGTCGCCGATACGCTCGATCGTGGCCCGATCGGTCTCCCTGCGGCGGAACACCGCCGTGAACAGGAAGTCCCGTTTCGGCAGGAACATGTTCTTCCCGCTGATCACCTCCTCGGGCAGCCACGACGCGCCTTTACCGAGCGGGAGTTTGCCGCCGATCCCGACGCCGGGTGCGGGGGAGCGCCGCGCGTGCGGCAGCAGTTGCCGGCGTACGCGCGAGTTGGCGCCATCCGCGCCGACCAGCAGGTCACCCGTGGCGGTGGTGTCGTCGGCGAAAAGGGCGGTGACGGTGCCGTCGGCGTTGTGCCGGTAGCCGGTGAACTCCTTGCCGAAGTGGACGATGTCGTCCAGTCCGGCAAGTAGCAGCCGCCGCAACGTGATCCGGCTGACCGCGTGCGTCTGGTCGGACGGGTCACGCTCCGCGGGCGGGGCGTCCTCGCGCATCAGCAGCCGCATCCGCTCGGTGAACACCCCCATCCCGGGGCCGGGATCACCGGCGGTGGCCACCAGGATGTGCCAGAGGTGCGCGGGAAGGCAGTCGTGCAGCGCCCGGCTGCCGACCGGTTCGATGTTGAGCCGGTATCCCTGTAACCGGGCATCGGGCGCGGCGTCGCGTTCGTGGACCGTGACGTCGATCCCGGCGGCGTGCAGGCCCTGGGCCAGGCACAGGCCGCCGATGCCGGCGCCGACGATGACGACGCGGAGCGGATGTGCGGACATGAGGTTCCTCCTGAGAGGGCAGGCTGGGTCAGGCGCGGATCAGCAGCCGGTCGAGAAGGTTGAGGACGTCGCCGGCGTGGCCGGACGCAAGGCTCGCCCCCTTGACGGTGGCGATGACCAACTCCGCTCCCGTCGCCGGGCCGACGCCCGGGGCCAGCACTCCGGCAGCGGCGGCATCGCTCAGCAGGGCGCGCAGCGAGTTCCGCCAGCCCTCCTCCCGGCCGGCGATGATCTCCTGCAGCTGGGGATCGCGCCGGGCCCGCAGATCCAGCTCGCGCAGGACGATGTGGAGCTCGGGCTGGTCGATGATCTTCTGGCGGAGCGTGGCCAGGTGCTGCCGCAGGCGCTCCACCGGGCCGCCGTCCGGCGGTGTGGTCGACCAGAACTGCCGGGTGGCGTGGTCCACGACCGCCACCACCAGATCCTGCTTGGTGGGGAAGTGGTGATGGATCGAGGAGTGGTCGATGCCCACCCGGGCGGCCACGTCCCGCAGTCGCAACCGCTCGAACCCGCCTTCGGCCAGACATTGATACGCCGCCTGCACCAGCGCGTTCCAACGTTCCGGACCGGCGGGCGGCCTGCCTCGTCGCGTCGCCGTCATGTCCACCTCAATTAATTCACCAACCAGTTGGTGAATTAATATCAAGCGTGTGATGGCACGTCAACGATTCTTCTCGTTCAGCGGCTCGATCTAGAGATCGACTGCGTCGCCCGCCGAGATGCGGGCGTAGTCGGTCTCCTCCTCGAGCCACCCGTCGAAGTACTCCAGACCGATCTCGCTGAGCTGGATGTCGTGGATCGGGAACGCGCGGGCCGGCCGTACGGCACGGACGAAGGTGATGGCCTCGCCGATCTTCAGCCAGGGGCCGGCCGCCGGGACCAGCAGGGTGTCGACCTCGTCCGTGGGGACGAACAGGGAGTCGCCCGGGTGGTAGAGGCCGTCCACGATGTACCCGAGGTTCGGGCAGCCGGGCAGTCCGTCGATGACCTCGGCGTGCACGCCGCCCACGGCCTTCACGGTGAAGCCGGCGGCGGTGAAGCTCTCGCCCGCGGCGACCGCGACGGATCCCTCGCCGAGCTCGGCGGCCAGCGCCGCATGGGTGTGCACGGTCAGCGCCGGATCGCCCGCACGGGCGGCCTTGAGCGCCTCGACGTCGATGTGGTCGGGGTGCTCGTGGGAGATGAGGACGGCCGTGGCTCCGGACAGAGCCGCCTCCGCGTCGGAGAAGGTGCCCGGATCGATCACCAGCACCCGATCGCCGTCCTGGACGCGCACACACGCGTGCCCGAAATGCGTAAGCCTCACCGGATCACCCTATCGACCACCCCCGGCGTCGACGCCAGGATCGGGCTTCAGGTGCCGGAGGCGTCACAGGCGGCACATGCCGCGGGCGTCGTGCACCGCGACGTCAACCCGGCCGACATCCTCCTGGCCGACGCCGGCCGGCACCCGGTGCTGGCCGACGTCTGCCTGGCGCTTCGTCGCGGGGGATCCGGTACGGCCGGCCGACTAAGCCTGATCTGGCTGGGTAAGCGAGACCGTCATGAAACAGGTCATCGCGAAGCCGGCACGGATCGCCGGCGGTGTGCTCGGCGGTCTGGTCGCCGGCACGGTGTTCAAGCATGCGTGGAAGCTCGCCTCCGGCAAGGACGAACCGCCCGAGGCGGACTCGACCCGCTACGGCTGGGGCGAGGTGCTGGTGGCCGCGGCGCTGCAGGGAGCGATCTTCGGCGTGGTGAGGGCGGTCATCGAGCGAGCGGCGGCGCGGGACGACTGAACCGCAAGATCGGCGCGCGACGGCCGGCGGTGGTGCCCGTGGTCCACACCTGCACGAAACTGTCAAACCTGGCAGCAGCCGTCGCATCCACCTGAACCCACGAACGCCTGCCGGGGACCTGTCCATGACGTTCAGCCAAGGGCGAAGGGCGGGCGCCGGGCCGGGTTCGTTCACCTGGCCGCACGGCAGCCGCGGGGATACGAGCAGGTCGGCCGGTGAGGCACACGCGGCTAGCCGGGTGTGTCGGCGAGGGCCGCCTCGACGCGGGCCTCTGCCCATGGCCACATCAGGTAGCCGCGCTTGACCGCCAGCACCTGCACGTTCGCCGTCCACGACTGGATGCCGGGGATGGAGGCGAGGGTCCGCGAGGTGAAGTGGTGGATGTCGGCGGTGGTCGGCATGATCACCTCGCACATCAGCGACGCCTGCCCCAGCGTCGCCGTGATGAGCCGGACTCCGCGCTCGGCGTTGAGCCGTTCGGCGACGCTGTCCAGCATGGCCGGCTCGACCGACAGCCAGAAGAGGATCTCCGCCTCGAATCCCAGCGCGGCCGCCGGGATGAAGGTCGCCACGGTCGCGCAGCCCCGTTCGAGCATCGCCTCCAGCCGCCGCCTGGCCGTGCTCTCGCTGATGCCGAGGCCGTCGGCGATCGACTGAAAGCCGGCGCGGCCGTCGACGCGGGTGGCCGCGAGGATGCCGCGGTCGACCTCGTCGAGGTGGCCGGGCTCGCACGACTGCGGTTTCGGCGGTACGGCCAGCGTCTTGTCGGCCTGGTCCAGCAGTTGCAGGCTCCAGTCGTAGGTCACCTTGTAGGTGTGCAGGACCAGGTCGGCGCTGCTGTTGAGCGTGCCCGGGATGTGGTGGACGTAGTCGACGAGCATGGAGTACAGGTCGCGGGCCTTGGGCGCGACGAGCTCGAAGACGATGTCGTGGGCGCCGGTGACGATGGCGACGAACCGGATGTCGGGGTTGCGTGCCAGCAGCCCCGCCACCTGGAGCTGGCTGCCGGGGGCGCAGCTGACGCGCACCATGAAGACGTGCACCGGGCCGTCGTGCTCCAGGTTCGGCACGACCGCCACGCGGACGGCCCCGGAGGCGAACAGCTGCTGGGCACGCCGGGCCACCGTGGTGGTCGAGGTGCCGATCACCTGCGCGATGTCGGTCCAGCTGGCTCTGCCGTTCACGTGCAGTGCCGCGAGGATCCTGCGGTCGAGCTCGTCGAGATCATTCATCGGAGGCATCATCGCGCGTTCACCGCCCCGCGGGCACCTTCTGGCTGAGGCGAGTTCACCGGGCGCCGAGCGCCTTGCCCAGGAACGCGCGGACGGTCGCCTCCCACAGCTCGGCCTCCTCGACCTGGGGGGAGTGCCCGGAGTGTTCGAAGACGCGCAGTTCGGCGCCGGGTATCAGCGCGGCGATGGTCTCGCTGCACGAGACGGGGGTGATCCAGTCATGGCGGCCCACGGTGACGAGGGCGGGCGCGGTGATGCCCGGCAGCAGGTGCTTGATGTCGTAGTTCGGCTGGTTGTGGGCGAAGGCGTAGTTGTGGGTGCGGTAGTGGTACGGCGTGGCCTCGGCCCGCGCGCGCACGGCGGCCGGGTCGTAGTCGTGGTCGTACAGCGGCAGGATCTCCAGCCAGCACTCGCGCAGGTCGGCGTCGTCGCGCACGGTGCCCGCCATGATCCGGTCGAGTTTGGCCCGGTCGATGCTGACGCGCGCGGAGGCGGCGGCGTTGCGGGTGGCGAGCTCCTGGTTGGCGTTGTCGGCCGAGGTGTCGCGCAGCACCATGGCGCTGACGCGCGAGGGGTGCCTGGCCGCGTACTCCATCGCGATGAACCCGCCGTAGGAGCCGCCCGCGATCACGATCCGCTCGGCGCCCGCCCACGCGCGCAGCGCCTCGACGTCGGCGACCCACTGCTCATGCGTGTACGGCCCGGCCTCGCCGCTGGCCCCCGAGCCGCGGGCGTCGAAGACCACGACCCGGTAGGTGTCGGCCAGCCGGCCGAAGCTGGAGCGCGGCTCGGCCAGCGAGCCGAGTCCCGGCGCGCCGTGATGCGCGATGATCGTGTGCTCCCCGTCCCCGAGCACCTCGACGTTGAGCGGGTTTCCGTTGATCTCGACGAACACGTGACTCCTTCAGATGACGACGTCGGACAGCTCGCGCGGGTACGAGGTGAGGCGGCGCGGCGCCCCCTCGGTGACCAGCACGGTGTCCGAGATGCGGTACCCGGCGTGCCCCGGCACGTAGATCCCGGGCTCGCTGGACAGGATCATGCCGGGGGCCAGCACGGTCGGGTCGCCGTCCTCCAGCCAGGGCGGCTCGTGGAAGCCGAGGCCGATGCCGTGGCCCTGGCGGTGCCTGAGGTGGTCGCCCAGCCCGGCGTCCCGGATCACCGACAGGCAGCGCCCGTTGGCCTGCGCGCAGGTGCCGCCCGCGAGCAGCGCCTGGGTGCCGACCTCCTGGGCCTCGCGGACGGTCTCGTAGTAGAGGATCTGCTCGGCGGTGGGCTCGCCGATCACGAAGGTGCGCTCGCTCTCGACGAACCGGCCGCCGACGGCGCAGCCGAGCGAGAGCATGAAGGTCTCACCGCGGCGCAGCCGCTCGCCGCCGGGCAGGCGGTGGGGCTGGGCGGAGTTGGGGCCGCCGTAGACGAGGCCGCCGGTGAGCATGGGCACGACGACGACGTCGGTGTGCTCGGCGTACATGAGGCGGGAGCCGTACCCGATGACGTGGGCGGCCAGTTCGGTCTCCGCGGGCAGCTCGCCGCCGGCGGCCAGGGCGTCGCGCACCAGCTCCACGCCCGCCGCGATCATCGCGTCGGCGATCCTGGCGGCCTCCTCGTGCAGGACGACCTCCTCGGGCAGCTTGCGCTGCCGTACCGGGCCGAGCACGTCGGCCGGCCGCCAGCGGGTGCCGGGGAAGGCCCGCGCGAGCGCGTCGGCGCGGCCGACGCTCGTGGAGGACGCGTACGCGGCCGCACCGGGCGCGGGCACCTGGGCGGCCAGCACCTCGAACGGCGAGCGCACGCCGGGAAACTCCGGGTAGACCGCGATCTCGGCCTGCGCTCCCTGGTCGGCGGCGTACTCGCGCTCCAGGTCGGGCACCAGCAGCACCGCGGGGCCGTCGAGCGGCAGCCAGCAGGCGACGGGCCGCTCGTTCGGGAAGTGCGTGAACCCGGTCAGGTAGGCGACGTCGAGCGGGTCGTCGAGCAGCAGGGCGTCCAGGCCCAGGTCGTACATGGCGGTCCTGACCCGCTCGCGCGCCGTGTCGTAGAAGGAGACGGGCAGGCGCTGGGAGAAGCTCATGAGGCGCTCCGGTGGTTACGCGCGTCGTTGTAGGCCACCGACAGCAGCGTGGTCGACAGGACGAGCAGGAGGATGGCGAGAGAGGGGAAGAGCGTGGTCCACCACGCGGAGGCCAGCGCGCCCGACTGCTGCGCCTTGTGCAGAATGGTTCCCCAGGACCAGCTGTTCGGGTCGCCCAGACCGAGGAAGGAGAGCCCGGCCTCGGCGAGCACCGCCCGCGAGGTGGTCAGCACCACGGAGACGCCGACCACGGGGACGACCCCGGGCACCAGGTGCTTGCGCACGATCCAGAACGCCGACCCGCCGATCACCTTCGCCGCCGAGACGAACGGCATGGGCACGATCGCCATCGCCGACGAGCGCACCACGCGGGCCACCTCGGGCCAGCTGAACAGCGCGATCACCACGACCAGCGTCCGCACGCTGGGCCCGGCCAGCGCCGCCACCAGGATCATCAGCGGCAGCACGGGCAGCGACAACGACAGGTCGACCAGCACGCCGAGCGGGGTGTCGAGGCGGCGGAAGTAGGCGGCGCAGATGCCGACCACCAGGCCGATCACGATGGCGAGCACGGAGGCGCTGAGGCCGACCGCCATGCTCACCCTGGTGCCCCAGATGACCTGGGCGAAGACGTCCTGGCCGATGTCGTCGGTGCCGAACCAGTGCTCGGCGGAGGGCGGCTGGAAGGTGTCCTCGCCGTACCCCTCGGGGAAGGGCGCGATGAGCGGCGCGCACAGCGCGATGACCGCCAGCGCGAGCAGGATCGCGGCGCTGGCCAGGCCGAGCGGGTTGCTTCGGAAGGCGGTCCAGGTCCGCCGGCGGGGAGTGAGGTCGGTGACGACGGCCGTCATGAGGTGCGCACCCGGGGGTCGAGGATTCCGTAGGCCACGTCGGTCAGCAGGTTCGCGGCCACCACGGCCGCCGCCAGCAGCACGAACGCGCCCTGGAGGACGGGGAAGTCGAGCTGGCCGACCGCCTCGTAGATGGCCCGGCCGATGCCGGGATAGGCGTAGATCGTCTCGGTCAGCACGGCGCCGCCGACGAGCGTGCCGAGCTGGAGGCCGGCGATGGTGGTGGTCGGCAGCAGCGCGTTGCGCAGGGCGTGCTTCCACACCACCGCGCGCGGTCTGACCCCCTTGGCCTTGGCCAGCGCGACGTAGTCCTCGCCGAGCGCCTCGATGAGCGTCGAGCGCATGGTCAGCACGTAGCCGCCGAGCTGGATCAGGACCAGCGACAGGCAGGGCAGTACCAGATGGTGAAGCATGCTGAGCCAGGCGGCCGGGCCGGTGGCGTCGAGGTCGACGGCGCCGCCGATCGGGAACCAGCCGAGCGTGACGCCCATGACGTACATGAGGAAGATGCCGACGCTCGGCACGAACAACGACTGGGCGGTGATGCCGGTCAGCTGGATCACGCGGTCCACCCAGCCCTTGGCCCGGGTGGCGGCCAGCACGCCCAGCGGGATGCCGAGCACGATCGTCACCAGCATCGCCGAGCCGGTGAGGATCAGCGTCCACGGCAGCCGGTCCATGAGCACCGTGGTGACCGGGATCGACTGCCTGAAGGACATCCCGAGGTTGCCCTGGACGAGCTGGGCCAGATAGTTGAGGTACTGCACACCGAGCGGCTGGTCCAGGCCGAAGTCGGCCAGCAGCTTGGCGCGCAGTTCCTCGGTCATGTTCGGGTCGGCCACGGCCAGCACGGGATCGCCGGGCAGCAGGCGCACCAGGAAGAAGGTCACGGTGACCGCGAACCACAGGGTGAGCAGGCCGCGCAGCAGCCGGGTGACGACGAACCGCATCGGGATCAGCTCGCCGGCTTCACTGCGGCCAGCGAGAGCGGGTTGACGATGGACAGCAGCTCGCTGGGCATCGGCTTGAACCCGGTCCACTTGATCGAATGGGCGATGTTGAAGGTCTCCACGTACAGGACGTTGTCGTAGACCTGGTCATGGATGATCTTCGCGGCCTCCTGGATGGGCGCCTTGGCCTCCTGCCGGGTCAGCGCGCGCTGGCCCTCGTCGATCAGCTTGTCCAGCTTGGGGTCGCTGACCTGGGCGTAGTTGATGAACCCGCCGGTCTTGAAGGCCAGGCCGAGGTTGGCGGGAGGGTTGTCCATGATCGCCCAGGAGCCGGCGTAGATGTCGAAGTCGCGCTTGAGGGTCTTGTCCAGGTAGGTGTTGCGCTCCAGGCCCTGCAGCTTGATCTCGATCCCGGCCTGCTTGGCCGCGTCCCTGACCATGGGCGCCCAGCGGGCGATGTTCGGGTCGGCCTGGTCGTAGATCATGCTCAGGCTCAGGTTCGTGACTCCGGCCTCCTGCAGGAGCTGCTTGGACTTGGCCGGGTCGAAGGCGTACTCCGTCACGCTCGGGTCGGCGTAGTCGGGCTGGGAGGGGGTGAGCACGCTGGAGTTGGCCGACTTGGCGTAGCCCTTGAGGGCGATCTTCCTGATCGCCTCGTAGTCCACGGCGTGGGCCAGCGCCTGACGGACGCGTACGTCGTCCATGGGCTTGCGCTTGGTGTTGTACTGCAGGTGCGCCCAGCCGAGCGAGGGCACCTGCACCAGCCCGAGCTTCGGGTCGTTCTTCAGGTCGGCGGCCGTCGAGGGCGGCAGCACGTTGCCGATCAGGTCGATCTCGCCGTTGCGCAGCGCCAGCACCTCGGTGTTGACGTCGGGGAAGACCCGGAAGACGATCTCCTTCACGGTCGGCTGTCCCGGCCCGAAGGGCGCCACGCGCTCCATGATGTAGCGCTGCCCGCGCTCGACCTTGGTCAGCTTGTACGGCCCCGCGCTCACCCAGTTGGCGTCGTTGGCGAACTTCTGCACGCTGGGCGCCTTCTCGAAGACGTGCTTGGGCACGATCGGCAGCCAGAAGCCGACGTTGTCCAGGAAGGTGCCGTCCGGCCGGCTGAGCGTGAACCTGACCTCGGTCGGGGAGACCGCCTCCGCCTTCTCCATGGCGGTGATGAGCCCGGCGACCACGCCGAACTTCTCCTTCTGCACGGCCGTCACGGCGAACACCACGTCGTCGGCGGTGACCGGCTTGCCGTCCGACCACTTCATGTCGTCGCGCAGCCTGACCGTGGCGGTCTTGCCGTCCTCGGAGTAGGACCACTCGGTGGCCAGGTACGGGATGCGCTTGCCCGCCTCGTCCATCTGCGTCAGGTGCGGGTACATCAGGTTCGTCACCCACGAGTCGGTACGGCTGTTGCCGACCAGCGGGTTGTAGTTGACCACGTCGGCGGTGGTGCCGATGGTCAGGCGGTCACCCGTCGCCGGCGCCTGGGATCCGCCCTGGCCGGTGGAGCCGGGCACGCTGGGGGTGCTGCACGCGGTGAGCAGGGCGATCGCGGCCGCGGCCGCCAGGAGGAATCCACGTCGCATCAGATCCAGACCTCCTCAAGGACGCGCATGACGTTCCCGCCGACCACCTTGGTGATCTCCTCGTCGGAGTAACCGTGGGTGACCAGCCAGCCGATGATGTTCCAGAAGCACTCGGTCGGGTTCTCCAGGCCGTCGACGTACTCGACCTTGGGGTAGGTCGTGCCCGCGTGCGCCTCGTTGATCGACAGGTGCTGGGCGAAGGCGTCGTGCAGCCCGACGTGGTCGCCGAAGAGGGTGTCGGGGCCGAAGGCCACGTGGTCGATGCCGACCAGGTCCACGCAGTAGGTGAAGTGGTCCATGACCGACTCCAGCGAGTGCCTGGGGTGGTCGGGCGAGAGCGTGGTGTGGGGGGCCGCCTCCAGGCCGATGACGCCGCCGCGCTCGGCCGCCGCCTTGATGACCGAGTCCGGCTTCATCCGGTTGGTCGGCCAGACGGAGCGGGCGCCGGCGTGGGTGATCAGGATCGGCTTGGTGGAGTGGCTGATGGTGTCGAGTGAGGTCTGGTCGCCGGAGTGGGAGACGTCGATGGCGATGCCGAGCTTGTTCATGCGGCGCACGGCCCGCTCGCCGAAGGTGGTCAGGCCGCCGTCACGGCGTTCCTTCAGGCCGCTGCCCAGGGTGTTGGCCTCGCTGTAGGCGATGCCCATCTGCCGTACGCCGAAGCCGTACAGCATGTCGATCCGGTCCACCTCGTTCTCGATCATGGTCGCCGCCTCCAGGGCGAGCACCAGGCCCATCCGGCCGCTCTCGTGCGCCTCGCGCACGTGGGCCAGGCGCTCGACCTTGAGGAGGTAGTCCTGGTGGGCGAGGTCGGACAGGCGCATGCCGATGTCCGCCACCACGTCGGTCCACTTCCAGCCGGCCTGGCTGGTGATGCAGCAGGTGCCGTCCATGAGGTTGTCGAACACGACCGTAATGCCGGAGTGGGCCAGACCCTTGTATCCGGTGTGGTGGCGCGCCGTCCGGTTGTAGTCGACGGTCTGGCCGATGTCCTCGGGGAAGACCGAGGGGTGGTCGTGCAGGGAGACGACGAGGCTGTCGGTCAGCAGGCGGCGTACGCGTGTCTCCTGTTCCGCGCTCAGCTCCAGCCCCTGGTAGGCCGGGACGCGGCCGAGCTCGGGTGCGAGGTCGAAGACCCGGTAATCGGGACCCGCCTCCAGATATTCGTACGAACGGTAGCCGGTGTACCCCTTTGCCGCTTCTAGCACCCTTTGTCTCCTCTCGGCATTTTTCTTGGAGCTTGCCAGAATCATTCATAGAGGTCAATACTGAAGGTGTTTTCGTGCATGAAGCGTCGTTGACATGCAAAGTTTCGTCACTGGACAGAGGAGGCGTTGTGAGCGACACGGTTCTTGAGGTGCGTGACCTCCAGGTCACGTTCACCGCCTCGGGACGCCTGCTCCCCGCGGTGCGCGGCGTCGACCTGGTGATCGAGCGCGGCCAGACCCTCGCCCTGCTGGGCGAGTCCGGATCGGGAAAATCCGTCACGGCCAAGGCGATCATGGGGTTGCTCGACCACCCCGGGGTCCAGGTCGGCTCGCGGGTGGCCCGCCTCGGAGAGCACGACCTGCTGACCATGAGCGCCGAGCAACGGCGCGCGCTGCGCGGCAACGACATGACGATGGTCTTCCAGGACGCGCTGTCCGCGCTCAACCCCGTCCTGAGCATCGGCGACCAACTCGGCGAGCTGTTCCGGGTCCACGTCGGCGCCACGCGCGCCGAAGCCAGGGCACGCTCGATCGAAATGCTGGAGCTCGTCGGCATCCCCGCCCCCGGCAAGCGGATCGACGACTACCCCCACCAGTTCTCCGGCGGCATGCGCCAGCGCATCCTCATCGCCATGGCCGTCGCCCTCGAACCCGACCTGATCATCGCCGACGAGCCCACCACCGCCCTCGACGTGACCGTCCAGGCGCAGATCCTCGAGCTCATCGAACGGCTGCGCCGCGAGCTCGGCACCGCCGTCCTGCTCATCACCCACGACCTCGGCGTAGCCGCCGAGGTCAGCGACCGCGTCGCGGTCATGTACGCCGGGCGGATCGTGGAGACCGGCGACGTCTACGAGCTGTTCGAACGGCCCGCGCACCCCTACACCCGGGCCCTGCTCGGCGCCATCCCCGACCTGGAACGCCCCGCCAGCGAGCTGCGCGCCATCCCCGGCCAGCCGCCCAGCCCGTCCTCGCTGCCCGCCGGCTGCGCCTTCGCGCCCCGCTGCGACCGGGTCACCGCGCTGTGCACCGGGACCCGCCCGGAGCTCACCCTCCTGGACGGCGGCTCCGACCGGGCCGCCGCCTGTCACCACACCAAGGAGCTGCTCGATGTCGGCTGAGCCCGTGCTGCGCGCGGTGAACCTGCACAAGACCTACCGCGGCGGCCTGCTGTCCAAGGGCGGCGCCGTACACGCGGTGTCAGGGGTGAGCCTGGAGCTGCACGCCGGTGAGACGCTCGGCATCGTCGGCGAGTCGGGATGCGGCAAGTCCACGCTGGCCAGGATGCTCGTCGGGCTGGAGAAGCCCGACAGCGGCGAGGTCACCTTCCGCGGCCGCCCCTTCCCCGCCCGCGACGTGCGGCGCAGCGTCCAGATGGTCTTCCAGGACCCGCTCACCTCGCTCAACCCGCGCATGACCGTCCAGGACCTCGTCGCCGAGCCCCTGCAGGTGCACCGGCTGGCCGGCGGAGCCTCCGGCAGGCGGGCGCGGGTCGGCGAGCTGCTCGACCTCGTCGGCCTCGACCCCGACCGCATGAACCGTTTCCCCCACGAGTTCTCCGGCGGCCAGCGTCAGCGCATCGGCATCGCCCGCGCGCTGGCCACGGAGCCCGACGTCATCGTCTGCGACGAGCCCGTCTCCGCGCTCGACATGTCCGTCCAGGCGCAGGTCGTGAACCTCCTCGCCGAGCTCCAGCGCACCCTCGGCGTGGCGCTGGTCTTCATCGCCCACGACCTCGCCGTCGTCAGGCACGTCTCGCACCGCGTCGGCGTGATGTACCTCGGCCGCGTGGCCGAGATCGGGCCCGCCGCCAAGGTGTACGGCACGCCGGCACACCCCTACACCAGCGCCCTGCTGTCGGCCGCGCCGGTGCCCCGGCCGACGTTGAGGGGGCGTAAGCGCATCATGCTCGGCGGCGACCCGCCCAGCCCCGTCGCGCCGCCGCCCGGATGCCGCTTCCACACCCGCTGCTGGAAGGCCACCGACGAGTGCTCAAGCCGGGAACCCGTCCTGGAACCCGCCGGCGACCACTTCGCCGCCTGCCACCACGCCACCCGGCCCGCCTAGAAGATCTCGGCCTCTATGGCCTGGGCGTGTTCGCGAGAGGGCGACCTCAACCCCCGGGGCTCGAGCGGAAGGTTTCTGATCTTCATCGTCTCGCCGCAGACGATCTCGTTCGCCCGGCTCGCGAAGTCGAGCGGACCGGGTTGCTCATCATGACCGCGGCGGTCGTCACGCTGATCGTGCTCCAGCTCGGTACGGCCGACGGCTCCGCGAGAAGCCGGGACACGAGTACGGCTCTGACCCAGGCCGGGCCTCCGCTCAGCGCTCGCCCGGGGTGACGACGCCCGATTCGTAGGCCAGAACCACCGCCTGGACCCGGTCGCGCAGTCCAAGCTTGGTCAGGATGCGCCCCACGTGGGTCTTGACCGTGGTCTCCGACAGGAACAACCTGACCCCGATCTCGGCGTTGGACGCGCCACTGGCCAGGTTGAGGAAGACTTCACGCTCGCGCTCGGTGAGGACCTTGAGCACGGCCTCCGGGTCGGTGTCGGTCTTCGCGACGAGCCGTCCGATGAGCCGCCGGGTCGTGGCGGGCGCGATGATCGAGTCGCCGCGGTGCACGTGCCGGATCGCGGCGATGATCTCCTCTCCCGGCGCGTCCTTCAGCATGAACCCGCTCGCACCGGCCCGCAGCGCGGCCAGGGCGTGCTCGTCGAGGTCGAACGTGGTCAGCGCCAGCACCTTCGGCGGGTCGTTCAGCCGCTGGATCTCCCGGGTGGCGGTGACACCGTCCATCCGGGGCATGCGGATGTCCATCACCACCACGTCGACGCGCCGCGACTCCAGCGCCTTCAGGGCCGCCAGGCCGTCGGCGGCCTCGGCGGCCACCTCCATGTCGGGCTGGGACCTGACGACCATGGTCAGGCCGTTGCGCAGCAGCTCCTGATCGTCGACGATCATGATCCTGATGATGGGAGACTCCTCGGCTCATAGGGCACGGTGGCCGACAGGACGAAGCCGGCGCCGGTGCGTCTACCGGCCTCCAGGGTGCCTCCCACCATGCCGAGCCGTTCGCGCATCCCGGTCAGCCCGACGCCGGCCCCTTCGGCGGGCGGGCCGTCGCCATCGTCGGTGATGGTGATGTGCAGTCCGTCCGGGCGCCACGCCAGCGTCAGGTCGGCCGCGGCCGTCGCCCCCGCGTGCTTGATCACGTTGGTCAGCCCCTCTTGGACGACGCGATAGGCGGTCAGGTCCGCCGCGGGTCGCAGCGGGTGGGCGTCCCCGATCTCGTGTACGGCGACGCGTACCCCTGTATCGCGCACGTGGCCGAGCAGGTCGGGCAGGTCGCCGAGGCCCGGTTGCGGAGCGGTGCCGCCGTCGGCGCGCAGCACGCCCAGGAGCCCGCGCATGTCGCGCAGGGCCTCGCGCCCGACCCCGGCGATGGTGGCGAACACCTCCGCCCTGGGCGCGTCCGGAGCCGACAGCCTGCCACCCTCCGCCTGACTGACCATGACGGCGAGCGAGTGGGACACCACGTCGTGCATCTCGCGGCTGATGCGGTCGCGCTCGGACCGCGCCGCCTCCTCCCGCTCCCGCGCACGGTCGGCCTCGGCCCGCTCGGCCTTGGCTCGCAGCTCGGACAGGAACAACACCCGCATCCGGCTGAGGCGGCCCAGCGACCACAGGCACGCCGTCACGGCGACCAGGCCGGCCGACAGCCCGATCCGCCAGGCGGCCAGCTCGGAGGAACCGGACGATCCACCCCACGAGGCCGGATTCCACAGCCGCGCCAGAAGCAGGCCCACACCCGCCAGGGCGACGGCCAGGCAGACCAGGCCGGGCAGCAGGCCGAGCCGGCCGGCCGCCGTGTAGAGCAGCAGCCCGAAGACCAGCGTGCTCGGCAGCAGCACCGCCGGATAGTAGGCGCCGCCCGGATCGTGCAGCGGCGGCAGCGCCACCAGCAGCAGCATCACCGCCGCGGCCAGCCCGTACGCCGCCAGCGGGCGCAGGCGGCGCGCGACGACGCAACCATGCAGCACCAGGACGCAGAGACCCGCGAGCAGGCGGAGCGGCAGGGGACTGTCCGAGGCCTGGAGCAGGCCCCACGAGACCAGGCCGAGCGGCAGGAGGAGCAGGACGGCGAGCACGGCATCGGCGCTCACCTGATGCCGGTTGAGAAGGGAGTCCACCGCGGCGCCGGTGGACCGGGACTCTGGCACGCCCACCATTATGGTCGGAGCGCGTGAGCGGGGTGCCGGCGGCGTGCGAGGTAGGCCAGCGCGGCCACCGCCAGGGCCACACCCCACAGTGGCCACAACATCTCCGGAAGCCAGGCGCCCAGCTCGTCGGCGGCGCCCGCCGGGCCGACCTGCTCGCCGGTGAGCTTCTTGCGCGCGTACATCAGTCCGGCGGAGGTGATGGGGAGGGCAGCGGCCAGAGCCGCGCAGACCGGGAGCCGCGCCGGAATCGGACGCCCGCGCAGGAACGGCACCCAGCGCGGCCAGTTCTCACCCCACGGCCGTACCAAGCCGACGGTCAGGAACGCGCCGAGGAGACCGAGCGTGCTGAGACCGGCGCCGATCGGGGTGATCTCGGCGATGTGGGCCAGGAACTGGTCGCTGATGCCGACGGGCACGCCCAGAAGCCAGCCGAAACGGGTGACGGCGTAGACGACGGGGACGGCGACCGCGACGGCGGTCGCGTACCGCCCGATCCGCAGCGCTCCGGCGCCGCCGCCGGGCCGGCCGAACCCTCCGATCAGCGCGCGTGTCCCCAGAAACATCAGGCTGACGCCGGCCGCCATCAGAATGAGCAGGTTGACGGTCGGCCACGTCAGCATGGTCGCGATCATCGAGAACTCGGCCTGACCGGCGAGCGCGGCGACCAGCATCACCGGCAGGTAGCCGGCGGTCATCATGACGCGCACGTCCGGCAGGAGGACCGCCAGGCCGACGCCGGCCACGACGGCCACGACGGCGAGGGCCCGGTGGAGCGGACCTCTGGTGGCGAGCACGGCCACGGCGCCCGCCACCAGCGCCGACATCGCCAGCAGCCCCCCGCCGGCCGCCGCCGGAAGGGGATCGAGCAGGGTGTCGCCCGCCCCCGCACGGCCGGCGTCGAACGGATATCCGGGCCCGCCGAAGGCCCAGAGCAGGCCGAGGGCCAGATAGCTCACGGACCAGACGACGAGGATCAGGACCGGCACGATCGTCCGGCGGCTTCCTGGAGGAAAGGTGTTCACCCGCCCCAATCTGCCGCCGCGGCGATGCCCCGCACATCGTCACCGGGTCTCACCCGCCTCCTCCGGAGGTCGCGAGGCCGTCGTCCCGGCGGAGGACCTCTCAGTTCGGTAGGTCAGAGAGGGTAGGGGCCGAATCGGCCCCACGCGACGAACGCGGCCATCGCCAGGAGCACCAGATTGACGGCGAGGGCCGCCGGCTCCTTGCGCCGCGTGTGCGTGGCGGCGGCGCCGAGCATGGTGAGGGCCAGGCCGACGGCGGCCGCCGGGGTCAGGATCGGGACGACGCCGGTGACGGAGGGCAGGATCAGACCGAGGGCGCCGAGCAGTTCGGCCGCGCCGATCAGGCGGATCCGGAGCAGGGGGAAGTCGTCCACCCAGGGCGCCATGGGGCGTAGCTTCTCCTTCGGCTGGGTGGCATGCATGATCCCGGCCAGTCCGAAGACGGCGGCCAGCACGGCCTGCAGTACCCACAAGAACACATTCACGTCGGTTGCTCTCTTTCTTTCTGTCAGTAGCGGCCGAGGGTGCCGCGGCGCCGGGCGAGGTGTTCGAGCCGGTTGAACAGGATCACCCCGGCGGACACGATGAGCAGCGGCTGGGCGAGCAGCCAGGACAGTCCCCAGCCGGTGGGCAGGGCGGCGAGTGAGTGTCCGCCGAGCAGGATGTCGCGCATCGCCTCGATGCCCGGCGCGATGGGGACGATCAGGCGGCTGAGGAAGGCGATCGGGTCGGGCATGGCGGTGAGGGGGACCAGGGTGCCGCCGGCGATGGCGTAGAGGGCGACGGACAGCTGAGTGATGATCTCGATGCGTTTGAACACCAGGGTCAGGCCGCACAGGATGAGCGCGAGTCCGCAGGTGCCCAGCACGATGGCGGTCAGCGGCACGATCACCTGCGCGTCGAAGGGCACTCGCCCGCCCTGGACGACGATGGCGGTGGCCCCGGTGGCCAGGACCGCCAGCGCGGTGGGCGCGGCGGAGATCACGGCGGCGACCTGCCGGCCGAGGATGCTCGCGGCCGAGGGCAGCGGGGTCAGATACGTCTGCTCCAGTACGCCGGACTGGATGTCGCCCAGGTAGCTCCAGAACACCCGGTTGACCTGCTCGTGGATGAAGGTCAGCGCCACCATGCCGAGCAAAACCGGCAGCAGCAGGTACGCGTGCAGCTGGCCTCGTCCCATGAAGAGCACGACGAGCAGATAGAACAGCGGAAAGGTGATCATCTGGATCAGGCCTTCGCGCCATCCGGCGAGCAGGTTGAGCAGGCCTTTGCGGACTTCGGCGGCGAACCCGCGGGCGAAGATCAAGACGACTCCAGGGCTCGGCGGTGGTTGCGCGCGAACAGCAGGCCGGCGACGGCGGTGAGAACAAGGGTGTGGGCGATCAGCCAGGGCAGGGTGCCGCCGCTCCAGAGCCGGGACAACGTGCGGCCCTCGAACAGCGTCTGGGTGAGCGCCTCGACGCCGAGCGTGGTGGGCAGGGCTCTGGCCGCCGTGGCCAGCCACTCCGGGTACAGGGAGAGCGGCAGGAACGAGCCGTTGAGCAGCAGCACCAGCGAGGAGAACAACGACTGCAGGGCGCCGATCATCGGGGACACCAAGGCGAGGGCGGCCAGCAGGAACGTGAAGGCCAACGCGTTGATCCCCAGGAGCGCTGCGGGCAGGATCGCCGCCCAGCGCACGGGGATCGTGATCCCGGCGACCAGCATCGGGACGATGGCGGCGACGGCGGCCACGGCCAGTCCGAACAACGACGCGGTGATCAGCCGGCCGAGCATGGGCAGCCAGGGCGGCGCCGTGGCCATCTGGGCCTGGGCGAAGGTGCCCGCGCGCTTCTCCTCGATGAGGTCGGCCACCATCACCAGGCCGGCGTACTGCAGGAACCAGTAGCCGCCGATCGCGACCAAGGTCTGCGGCAGCAGGTCCTGCCGGAGTTCGCCCTGGCCCAGGACGAACTGCAGGCCGAGGTACATCATGGTGCTGATCAGCAGCGTGATCACATGTCCGGCCGGGTGGGCGAGCTGGACGCGCAGGCCCTTGCCGATCTCCGCGCGCAGGATGTCAAGCGACATGGGACGGCTCGTTCACCAAGGCGAGGAACACGTCCTGCAGGTCGGGCTGGACCTGGGTGAGCGATTCGAGAACGGCTCCGTGCGCGCGCAGCCGCTCGACCACGTCGTAGATCTCGCGCGGACCGCCCACCCGCGCGCTGATGGTGGTGACGCCATCACGGGTGACGGCGTCGAAGCCCGGCGGCGCCGCGCCCTCCAGGCGGATTTCGTAGCGGTCGCGTTCGCGGAAGCGTGCCAGCAGGTCGCGCGTGGGCAGGTCGGCCACGAGCCTGCCCTGGCGTATCACGGCCACCCGGTCGCACAGTTCCTGGGCCACGTCGAGCTGGTGCGTGGTGAGCAGGACGGTGGTGCCCAGCTCGCGGGCTTGCTCGGCGATCCAGTTCTTGACGGTGCGTACGGCCTCGACGTCCAGGCCGAGCGTCGGCTCGTCCAGCAGCACGATCGGCGGGCCGGCGATCAGGGCGGCGGCGATCGCGACCTTCTGCTGCATGCCGCGGGAGAAGCCGCCGACCTTCTCGTGGCACCGCTCCCACAGGCCCAGATCGGTCAGCAGGTCCGTGGCCCGTTCGGCGACCCGGGACTTGCGCAGGCCCTTGAGCCGTCCGAAGTACATCAGGTTCTGCCAGGCCGACAGGCTCCAGTAGACGTTGCGCGAGCCTTCGAGCACGGCGCCGAACTGCGCCATCGCGGACGGACGCTGCCTGGCCACGTCGAAGCCGCCCAGCAGGACCCGGCCGGAGGTGGGGGTCAGCAGCCCGGCCAGCATCTTGATGGTCGTGGTCTTGCCGGCGCCGTTGGGGCCCAGGAATCCGAAGACCGATCCGGCGGGTATGCGCAGGGACACCTCGTCGACCGCCCGGCTCTGGGCCGTGCCGTACACCTTGGTCAGCGCGTCAAGTTCGATCATGTCACTTCCTCGTTCCGGTGGTTCCCGTCAGTGCTCGTCCAGGACGTGAGTGAGTCCGGGGAAGGCCGGTCCGGGAGCACCGACATAGTTAGATCTGCTCTCTAGAGTTGACTTCTAGTGAATGAATCTAGAGATAGACTCTAGCCATGAGCGATGTCAAGCCACCCAGCAAGCGGACGCAGAAGGCGCGGGAGACGCGCGGGCGCATCCTCCAAGCAGCGCTGGAACTGTTCGTCCTGGACGGCTACGGTGCGACGAACCTGCAGGACGTGGCCGCGAAGGCCGGGGTCGCGGTGCAGACGATCTACTTCGTCTTCGGCAACAAGCGCGCTCTGTTGAAGGAACTGGTCGACGTGACGATCGCGGGCGACGACGAGCCGGTCGCCACGATGGACCGGCCGTGGTACGTCAATGCCCTCAGTGCCGGGACCGCCCAGGACATGCTGCGCGCGTACGTCGCGGGCACGGCCTCGGTCCTGGAGCGTGTCGCGCCGATCGGCAAGGTGCTGGACGGAGCGTGCGCGAGCGACCCCGAGGTCGCCGCCTTGTGGCCCCACGACGTCGATCCGCGCTACGTGGTCCAGGAGGGGGCGGCCAAGGCCCTCGCCGGCAAGCCGGGCGCGCGGGCGGAGGTATCGGCCGAGGAGGCCGCCGACGTGCTGTACGGCCTGCTTAGCCCCGAGCTCTACCTGCTGTTCGTGCACGAGCGCGGCTGGCCGCGCGACCGCTGGGAGCGGTGGGTTCTTCGGACTCTGATCGCGCGACTCTGCGCGGAGTAGCAGTGCTGCCGCTTCATGAGCGCGCCCCCGCCGCTACGGCTCGTGACTCATCCTTTGGAGAGGTCAGACGCCGAAACGGCGCTGGGTAGACGATGGTGCCGCTGGGCACGGGGATCGTGTCGTCGAAGACGAGTGCCATGGGATGAAACCGAAGCGGGGGTAGTACTCGGGATGGCCGAGAACGAGGTTCGCGCCCTTGTCGCGAGCGGCGAGTCGAGCCGCGTGGATGGCGGCCCCGCGGGTGGTCCAGGTGGAAGACATGGCGGGTCAGCCCGATCACCGTGGTAAGTGGATGGCCCAGGCCGGCTGGGCGAGCCGGCTCCGCCACTCGTCCGGGTTGTCTTCCAGGGTGTCGGGCTTCAGGCGGTGACCGGAAGGGAACAGAAGCCGCGGATCGATGCCGACGACCGTCGTCGCGGGTCGCCCGTCTGGCGCAGCCGGGGCAGCCGTTCGGCGAGAGCCCGCAGGGCGATCTCTCCTTCGATGCGGGCGAGCTGAGCCCCCAGGCAGTAGTGGATCCCGCTGGAGAAGGCGAAGTGCTCGGGGCCGCCGGTACGGGTGATGTCGAACCTGTCCGGTTCGGCGTAGACCTCCGGATCGCGGCTGGCCGCGGCCAGGACCGTCAGCACCTGCGTGTCCTTGCGCAGTAGCCTGCCGCCCAACTCCACCTCATGCTGGGCGACACGCCCGGTGACCGGCACGGGCGGGTCGTACCGGAGGATCTCCTCCACCGCCCCGGCGGCCAGGTCCGGGTTCTCCCGCAGTGTCCGCCACTGTTCTGGATGGCGCGCGAGCTGGTACGCCCCGTTGCCGATCAGGTTCACCGTCGTCTCGAATCCGGCGATGAGCAGCAGCAGGCAGGTGGCGATCACCTCTCCGACGGTGACCTGCTCGCCGTCGACCGCGTTGACCAGCACACTGATCACGTCGGCGCCCGGCTCTCGCCTGCGCTCGTTCATCAGCTCGGTGAACAGCTGGGTCATCGCCGCGAGGGCCGCTTCCCACTCGGCCCGCTGGCGCGAGGTCAGCTGCCCGTCCAGCGCCTGGCCGGTGAGGGTGCCGTAGCGGGCGAACTCCCCGCGCCGGTTCTCGGGGATGTCGAGCAGCTCGCTGATCACCGTGATCGGCAACGGCGTGGCGAACTCCCCGATCAGGTCGAACGGCCCGTCACCGATCCGGTCCAGCAGGCGCGCCGTGGCCTCTTCGATCCGGGGGCGGTACTCATTGATCAGCTTGGGGCGGAAGGCGGGCGCGACCAGGCGCCGCAGCCGGCTGTGGTCCGGCGGGTCCAGCTCCAGCAGTGAGGGCGCCAGCCCCAGAGGAAGTTGCTGCTCGCTCGGCAACCGGCCCGCGGAGTCCCGCATTCCGAAGCCCTGGCCGCGCAACACCTGGCTGCACAGCTCGTAGGACGTAACCGCCGCATAACCCATCATGCTCCGATAGACCGGTCCGTGCCGCCGGATTCTGCCGTAGACCGGCCACGGATCCTCCCTCGGCAGGTACAACTGGGCGACGTGATCGCCACACGCCGCCAGCGTGCGGGTCGCCGCGCGGACGGCCAGACCTCTGATCGCGGACATGCTTCCTCCTCGATGAGTGGTTTCTTCGGTACGGCGGAGCCCGCGGCCTCTACGACGGCGTGACGCCGATGCCGCCCAGCAGAGTCGCCATCACCAGGCCCGGCGCGTCCAGTGGAGCCAGCCGTCCCAGCGAGATCGCTTCCCAGGCGCTGTAGATGAGGCCGTTGAAGGTGAGGTTCGCCCACCACATGGGCACCTCGGCGCGGAAGATCCCGGCCTGCTGACCGCGCCGGATCAGCTCGTCGAGTGGCTCGTCTATGGCGGCGACCCGGGCCACGAGTTCCTCGTCCAGGTCCAGCGATGGCTGCCGCACCAGGAACTCGATCCGCGGGCCGAGCGGGATCACCAGGGTGACCAGTCGGCGCAGCGCGTCGATCACCTGATCGCCGGGAACGTCCAGCTGCGCCTCGGCGATGGCCTTGTCCAGGCGATCGACCGCGTCATGGGCGATCGCGACCAGCATCGCCTGACGGGTCGGATAGCGCTTGGTCAACGTGGTCCGCCCCACCCCCGCGGCGGCCGCGACGTCGGCCATGGAGGCGGACGGGTTGGACAGGAGCACCTCGGTCGCGACATCCAAGATCGACTGCCTGGTCCGGTACGCGCGCGGCCCTTCATGACCTCTCACGCTCATAAGAGTACATCGATGTCCACATAAGAACGCAAGAGTCCCTATACGGATTCCGCAGTGCACCAGGCAAGGCGCCCCTCGGTGGACGAAGCAGCGGGGTCGAGAGGGGCGGCGGCCTCCGGATCGGGGACGAGCCCCTGATCCCGGATGCCCGTCACACCGGATCAAGCCCGGGGATCACCGGCAGGATCAGCCGGGAGGGACACTCCGGACCGTGCCAGATCTCGTTGTGAGCCACCCGCGGCTCGGCGCCGTGGACGATCGATCCGCCGGTGTTCTGGTTCCGGTCGTACTTCGGGAAGGCACTCGACGAGATCTCCAGCCCTACCCTGTGCCCGACGCTGAACTCGTGCGCGGTGCTCCACATGTCGACCTCGACGCGGTACACCACGCCCGGCCGCAGAGCGAGCTCCGTGGCGAAGCCCTCCCGGTAGCGTGCGCGGACGATGCCGTCGCAGAGCCGGCGCCGTACACCGTCGGGCCCGACGTCGACGAGCTTCGCGGTGAAGTCGGTGTCGGGCGCGTCGCTGCCGACGAACAGCTCGGCGCGTACGGGACCGATCACCGTCAGCGGCTCCCCGAGCTCCGGCCCGAGATAGACGAGCACATCGTCGCGATCTTCGACCTCGGCGTAGTCGTCGGGACCGCCGATCTGCATCGACGTCGGCTCGGTGAGGAACGGCACCGGATCGGCGGGGTCGTATCGGTACGTGTCCGTCGGCTCCTCCGACGCAGGGGCGTCGGTGGTCAGTCGCCCGCCGCCGCCACGAGTATTGGCGTCACCCGCGCTGCGCAGGTACAGCGATGTCCACACGGTGTCCGGCAGCGGCCATTCATCGGCGTCACGCCACTCCCCGCGACCCATCAGGAACAACCGTGCGCGCGCCTCCCGGTCGACGCCGTTGTCGATACCCCGCAGGTGGTGGTCCAGGAAACGCAACTCCAGTTCGGTCACTGCGACGTCCTCGGCATGGTCGCCGAAGTCGACGTCGCCGATCCTCCGGCCGCCCGCGCGACCGGCGTCGTGCCCCCAGGGGCCCATCACCAGCCGTTGCGCGCGCCGCGCCTTCTCCGTGGGTGCCTTCGAGACCATAGCCGCGAAGTTCCGCAGCGTTCCCGGTTGGACGTCGTCGTACCACCCGGTGATGTGCAGCGCCGGAACGTCCACTACGGACAGTTTCTGCTGATAGGCGAGCGGGGCCCAGTACTCGGTGTCGCCGGGGGCGTGTCCGATGTCCGCCCGCCAGGCGGCGCTGACGAATCCGGCGGCCTCGTCCATGGTGTACAGCGGAAGGTGGCTGTAGACGGCGTTCCAATCGATTCCGGCCACATTCTGCAGGGCACGACGATCGACCATCCGGTACCAGCAGACCTCCTGCGGAAGCCGCGTTCCGGTCGGGAAGTCCACGAAAGGATCCGAGGGTGTCGCGTACGCGACGATCGCCCGCAGATGCGGAGGCTTCTCCAGCGCGGTCAGCCATTGGGCGTGGCCGGAGTAGGAACCACCCCAGCTCGCGACGCTGCCATCGCACCAGTCCTGCGCGGCCACCCACTCGATCACGTCATAGCCATCCCGGCCTTCGTTCCGGTACGGCTCGAACACGCCGTCGGAATCGCCGCGGCCGCGGACGTCGTAGATCACGACCGCGTAGCCCCGCTCCGCCATGAGTGCCGCCTGCGCGGGCCGCCTCGGGTCGTTCTTGCCGTAAGGGGTGCCGAGAACGATCGCGGGCGCCGGTGCGTCGCCGGCCGGGCCGTACCGGTCGGCCGCGAGGGTGATGCCGTCACGCAGCGGGACCGTCAGGTTGTACAGGTTCTTCACGTGAGCTCCCCGAGTACTCGGACCAGGGTCCCGCCGACGTGGTGAAGGCCGGTCATCTCGCCTCCTTCAGAATCCGCCGCAGGGCGACCAGTCCGGCGCCCACCTGCACGGCGACCACCTCACGCAGCGGAAAGGGATTCCCCTCCGACACCATGCCCGCGGCCTGGCAGGCCTGGTCGAACAACGCATCGGCTTTCCGGACGGTCGCCCGGAGGACCGGCGCCTGGTTGCCGGTGGCGAGTTCGGCCCGGAGCAGCCGTCGCAACTGCCCGAGACCGCGCATCCGGATCATGTGCGGGGTTATCGCGCCGACGAAGGCTTCGCCGACCGCGGCGGGCCGCTCGTCCATCGCTTCGGCCGCGGCCCGCATCCCCTGCCCCAGCAAGGGAGCGAGCCGGACGAGTGACTCGGCCGAGGCGGCGAGGGGTGACCCGCAGCGCAGCGCCGGGCGGACCGCCGCCATCAGGTCGGCGAGCAGGTCCGACGCCTCGGCCATCTCCGTGGCCGCCTGACCGAACACCTCACCCACCGTCCGGCCGGAATCGGCATCGTCCGCCGCACACGGGTCGTTCCACATCGGAATCTCGGTGACCAGGGTGGTGGTCCCGTACTGGGCGGCCCAGTGCCCGCTGGTCGCGCCGGCTTCGGCGATCCCGCCATCGATCAACTCCGCGGGCGGGAGGAGGTAGACCCCCTTACCGGGGCTGTCGAGCCCCGCCACGGCCGCGGAGTCCATCGCCAGGGGAACGGCGGTCTGGCCGGTGAACGCCAGCAGATCCTCGGCGAGCCCCGGTACGTCATGGTCGAGGACGTAGAAGACGCCGCCGAAATCGCAGTTGTGCAGGGAGTACTGGAACACCGGACGCAGGTCTTCCAGGATCCGCATCACCGCCTGGGTTTCCGGCAACGGCCTGTCGTAGTAACCATTCTCGGAGAAATGGGGGAACGTGAAGTCGACGTCGTCCACCGGCGCCGGGCGGTGGAGATGCTGGTGATAGTCCCGAATGGAGCGTGGCCCCGCGAACCACCCTTCGTTCATCCTGGCGGCGTCGGGGTTGGCCCAGGGCAGGAAATGCCAGGTCAAGTCGTCGCGTAGTTCGGCGTGCTCGATCACGAGCCGGGCGAGGTGGCTGACCGTCAGAGCGCCATACGGCTCGTTCGCGTGCGGGCCGCCCAGGATGAGGACGTTCCGCTCACCGTGCCCGATCGACAGGACGCGGAGTGGATCGCCCAAACGGCTCGTCCCGTAACGGCGCCACCGGCACAGGTCTCCGTTCGCGGCCCGCAGCTTCTCGAGTTGGTCAATCAGGCCGTCGACCGTGGGGATCTCCGTCCAGTCCGGGATCGTGGTGAGGTATTTCGTGAGGTCGTCGGGGATCATGTGTCTCCCTGTGAATGGTTGGTGGTCCAGGAAGGCTGAGGGCGGCTGCCCCTCAGGGAGAAGAAGGTCACAGAATGCGGAACGACGTGCCGGCATCGCCTTTCCACGCGGACGCCGGAAGCCGCGCGACGATCCGGCCGGTGGCCGGGGCGAGGGTCATTCCGAGCGTTCCGCAGAACCCCGGGGTTGGACATGGCCAGGCTGTAGCTCGGCACGACCAGCCCGGCACTCCCCGCCGACGCGCCGCGCCCCGGAGCCGGGTCCACCACCAGGACGTCGGCGCCGGAGCGGGCGAGGTAGGAAGCAGCCGCGCTGCCGATGACCCCACCACCCACGAGGGCGACGTCCACCTGATTCGAACC
Source organism: Nonomuraea sp. NPDC050547 (assembly GCF_044457345.1). Classification (NCBI taxonomy): domain Bacteria; kingdom Bacillati; phylum Actinomycetota; class Actinomycetes; order Streptosporangiales; family Streptosporangiaceae; genus Nonomuraea; species Nonomuraea sp. NPDC050547. The sequence goes on along the minus strand of NZ_JBITGW010000019.1, from coordinate 218,319 downwards.
CATGCCCCACCTCACTTGGCGTTGCGGGTTAGGTGTAATACCTTACACCTCAGGTGTCAAGCACTTACGTGACCTTCGGCAGCTCCACGACGAGAAGGGACATCGGAACGCGATACCTTATACCTCAGACAGGCGGCTTCGACGATCAGGGAGTCCTCTATGTCCCGTCCCGGCCCCACGGTCGCACCCGGCACCGGGTTGCGGCGACAAAGTCTTCGCGACGATGCCGGCCAGGTGATCCGCGCCCAGATCGTAGCGGGCGAGATCCGCCCGGGTGCGCTGTACGCGATCGGCCAGCTGGCCGAACAGCTACAGGTGTCGATCACCCCGGTGCGGGAGGCGCTGCTCGACCTGGCCAAGGAAGGCTTGATCGAAATGGTGCGCAACCGGGGCTTCAGGATCCGAGTCATGACCGAAGCCGATCTCGATCAGATCATCCAGATCCGGTTGATGCTCGAGGTCCCGGCCGTCCGTGAGATCGCCGCTCGCGGGCTCGTCGACGACTTCGCTCCCTTGCGCGACCTGGCCGCGCGTACCGAAGAGGCCGCGATGACGGGGGACTGGGTCGGTTTCCTCGGTACCGACCGGGAACTCCACCTCACCCTGCTCGGCCATCTGGGAAATCCCCGGCTGGTCGACATCGTCGCCCAGCTACGCGACCAAGGCCGCCTGTACGGCCTGGACCACGTCGCGGGCACGCAGGACTTCATCGAGTCCACACGAGAGCACGATGCGTTGCTCGACGCCGTCGAGTCCGGAAGGGCGGACGAGGCGGCCGAGCTGATGAGCACGCACCTCAAACACGCGCGGGGGATCTGGGCGGGTACCGCGGAAGCACGCTCGGAGCACTAGGAGTACGTCGTCGGTTCGCCATGGCGACGTTCTGGGCAGGTGGCCCAACAGCACCCGGTCGCTGTTGGGCTGGTCCAGCGCAGCTCGGTAGGGCGCCGTGACGATGCCGGCCGGTCTTGAGTTCGCGTTGATGGCTGTCAATGCTCATGTGCTGAGCAGGAAGCCGGTCAGCAGCGGCGCCAGCACCTGCGGTGCGGCGACGTGGGGCTGGCCCGGCATGACGTGATGGCGTCCGTCGGGCATGGCGGCGGCGAGCTGGGCGCCGGTTTCGACCATCCAGGCGAAGCTGTCGCCGCCGCACAGCAGCAGCGCGGGGATCGTCACCGTGGCGGCCTGTTCTGCCGGGGTGGCGCCGCCTCTGCTGCTCGCGCTGACCACGTCGAACGGATCATGGGGCAAGGTGTGGGCGACGGCCTGCACGGCGGGGTCGTTGCTCATCTGCTCGACCATCTGCCGCGGCATCCCGGTGGGCGTCAGGAACGCGGCGACGGCCTCGGCCCTGCGGTCCTGGGCGAGCAGGGCGCGGATGGCGGTGGCTTGCTCGCGTCCGGCCCGCTCCTCGGCGGCCTGCCGCTCGCGCTGGTCTTCGCCGTCCTGGGCGGGGGTGAAGGGCGGCTCGTGCAGGACGAGCTTGGTGATGGGCAGGCCGGCGGCGGCCGCGTGCAGGGCGAGGGCCGCTCCGGAGGAATGGCCGTAGACCGCGGCGCTGCCACCGGCTCCGTCGATGAGGGCGGCGAGGTCCTCGATCTCCCGCTGGACGCTCCAACCGGTGATGCCTCCGCTGCCGCCGCGCCCGCGCCGGTCGTAGGCGATCGCGGGAAGGCGGGGCGCGAGCTGCTCGGCCAGCGCGGTGACCGAGGTGCGGTCGCACAACGCCGCGGTGATCAGGATGAGCGGCGGGCCGTCGCCGCCGAAGCGCTGGTAGGCGATGGGTGTGCCGTCTGCCGAGATCACCTTGGTCATCATGATCCTCTGGTGTCGATGGGGTTCGGGACATGGGGAGGCACTGATCAGGAGCACTGTCACTGCGAACGGTCACCGGCGCCCAGCGTTCCGGCCGGCCTGCTGGGCCGGCTCACGCCGTAGGCGGCCAGGAACACCCGGGTTCCCTCGTCGGCGTAGTGCTCGAGGGTGGCGGGGGTGAGGTGGTCGTCTGTGTGGAACATGGCCTGGTTCAGCGGGATCGAAAGGATCAGCCAGTTGAAGTGCTGGGCCGCCAGTGCCGGGTCGTCCGCTCGCAGCAGGCCGCGCCCGGCCAGGGTGGTGAACACCCGTGCCAGGGTGGTGTGGCCGCGTCCTGGGCCGTTGGCGTACCAGGTGCTCGCCAGGTCGGGGAAGCGCTCGGCCTCGCCGATGACCAGGCGGCGCAGCCGCATGAGGTGCGGCTGGATGACGTTCACGACATGCCGTCGGGCGAAGGCGCGCAGGTCCGTGGCGAGGTCCTGACTGGCCGCCAGCGCCTCGACGCTGTCGTGCGAGCGGTGTTCGGCGGCCTCGATGTCCTCGGTGATCACCGCGGTGAACAGCCCCTTCTTGTCGCCGAAGAGCCCGTAGACGGTGCGTTTGGAGGTGGAGGCGAGCGCCGCCACCTCATCCACACTGGCCCCGGCGAAACCGCCCGCGAGGAACACCGACCGCGCGGCGTCGATGATCGCCTGACGCTTGGCGGCCGACCTGAGCTCCGCCGGGCTGACCATGGGCATCTCCTTCGCCAGCGAAAGGGAAACGGCTATTCTGGTACGGTACCGTACCGTACCAGACAATGCGAGCCAGGAGATGCCCACGCCCGAAACGGTCGTCGTCCACCACACGCACCTGCTGACCCACGCCGAGCCCGGCCGCAGGAACGGACCACCGAAACGACAAGATCCCGCCTGACCACCAAGATCAGACGGGATCTCTCGACTTCAGCCCGGCCGGCATGCGGCGCTGTGGGGTTTCACGACGAGCGGCAGGCGTCACTTTCCGCGGGCTCCCGCCGGCCTGGGCGCTTCGCCGGCTCCGGGCCCGCCCAGATCCGCACCTCGCCAAGGGCATGCGGCGTGACGTCCTGGACGAACCAGTGGTCCGGCACCTGCATAGCCGTGACCTTCCGCGACTCCCCGCCGACCATGATCCTGAAGTCGGTGATCGAGCCGTCGCGCTTGGCCAGCACCTTCCGCAGTTCGCCGACCGTGATGTTCTCGAAGGCGACACAGTGCAGCAGCTCGCCGGGAGCGTTCACGAAGCCCATCGTGTCGTACTTCTCGCCCGGCCTGGCAGGCCGCGCCAATACGATGGCCGCCTTTTCCGACAGCTTCGCGGGGATGCGCAGCGAGATCGTGCAGCCTGTCGGGTCTGTCGCGCACGCATTCGTCAGGGAGACGATTTCCGTGGTCGACAGGTAGACGACTGACCCGACCACGCTGGGCGAGCCAGGGGTGAAAGACAGCTCGATGTCCAATCCTCGTGCGCGGAACTCCTCCCGATACCGTTCAGGATCGGCGTAGAGGTCGCTGACGGTGACGATCCAGTCGTCGCCCGACCGCTGGAACGCCAGCGCGGCACTGGGGGCGATCGGCGCCTTCTTCGGCAGGAACGCCACCCCGACGACGGCGGCCAACGCGATGACCGCGGCCAGGGGCAGCAGGACGGGCCAGCTCCACCGCCTGCGTACCTCGGCGGGCGTCGCCACGATCTCCTCCATGAGCTCCCGCGCGCCCCGCCCCTCCTGCGGCGCGATGGGAGCGGGATCGATGGTCCTCAGCATGCGGTCGATCTTGCTCACAGGTTCTCTCCCCTCAGTTCCGCGGTCGGGTTTCCCTCTTCGGCCACGCCCAGCTCTCTGGCCAGCCGTTTGCGTGCCCGGTGCAGGCGGATGCGGACGGCTGTCGCCGTACAGCCGAGGACCTTGCCGATCTGCTGCCCGGTCAGACCTTCCCAGCAGGTCAGCGCGAGCACTTCACGGTCACGCGCGGACAGGCGGTCGAACACGTCACTCACGTGGTCGAGGTCCGCGGGGGCCGCGCGGCGCTCGGCTGTCAGTTCCTCACGAAGCCGCTCGGCCAGTACGGCCCGGCGGGAGGCGCCGCGGCGCTGGTTGGACAGCACGCGGCGGGCCACGCCGTACAGCCACAGGCGCGCCCCATCGCCCTCGGGCACATCGCCGATGCGCCGCCACGCGGTGAGGAACGTCTCGGAGATGGCGTCCGCGGTGTCGTCAGGTGAGTCGGTACGGCGGGCGACGTATTGATGGATGGCCGGGTAATACGCATGGTAGATCGTCTCGAAACGATCCCGCGCCCCCAGTGGACGGGTCACGGATGGGTCTCCTCAAGCCGAAGGTGCCAGACATAGGGGTACATGTCCGGCCCCGGTGGCGACTGTTTCACCCCTCCAGACCCTTCACCGGAACGCCATCCACCGGCCAGAGCAGGCCGCCCAACCGCAAACTCCGGCCCGCCGTGGGACATACCTGGCGGTCCGCTTCACCGAGCAGCCGGCGACGCCTGTTAGGTGACGGACTCGCCCGCCGGGAGCTCATCCTGCCGTGCCGCGCGGACACCACCGCCACCTTCCGGGGGCAACGTCAGCGCACGCGGTTCCGCTCAGTCCATCCTGCGGTGCTTGGTGTACTCGACCTTGGCCGGTCCCTCCGCCTCCAGCCGTCGGCCAGGTGACCAGCCGCATGCCTCGTAGAAGGAGTTGGCCGCGGTGTTGCCGGCGAAGCTCTCCAGCCGGATGGCTGCATGATGCGCGAACAGGGTCGACTCCGCATGCCGGAGCAGGACTCGGCCCAGCCCTCGACGGTGATGGTCGGGGTCGACCATCATCACGTCGATGGTGGGGCCGTCGAGGATGGAAACTCCGACGATCCGCCCATCGTGGCTCAGGTGGTACACCTTGCCCTGCTCCAGATAGGCCTTCACGTGGGCGTCCGACGCACCGCTACCCAGGAACCAGTCCACCGCCTCATCTCCCAGAAACGCGCGGTAACAGGCGTCGATCGTCCGGCGGGCAAGGGCTTGAAGGGCGTCAAGGTCCTCTGCGGCCGCGACTCGGATGACGTGCTGATGTCCTGCCGACATGGTGGTTCCCGGTGCGAAAAGGGGGTGTCTCCTTCACCTTAGCCGCTCCACACGTCCTTGCCCGCCAGCCACGGCGCCCCTGCTCAAGGCCACGCTCGCCGACGGCGGTCCGTTGCTGAGGATGGCTGATGTGCCGACCGTAGGGTGCAGAGGCTAGAGCCTGACCGGCTTCGGCGGCTAGCCCGCGCTGGGTTGAGACGGTTGTACCTCGTCCTTCACCGCCAGTAGCTCCGCGTGGCGCTGCAGCTCGGTCAAGATGGTGTCGGGCCGGGCGGTGAGGGCCGGATTCCGGCGTAGCGCTTCGACTTCCAGCTGGCTCAGCTCACGACGTACCACCGACCCGCCGTACTTGACCACGAGCAGCGTCCCGTGGTGGATGATCGCCGAGTCCATATCCGCGATGGCTTCCATCACCTTGGCGAAGGCTTCGGCTTCCTGGACGTTCACCTCGGCCTGGCGAGTGTCGAGCCCGTACAGTCCTGCGGCGCGGGCGGCGATGGCCATACCGTCGTCGAGATGATCCTTCTTCGCCCGGGTCAGGAAGGTCTTCCAGAGAGACCCGATGATGGGAATGCCCTCGTAGATGACCTCTGCGCCTTGCGCGGCGAGCCACTCGGTCACCGCCGATTCGACGTACTCCTGCTGGTGCTCATGGCTGAGGAAGATCGTAAGAACTTGCGCCTGCGGCTCCTCCTCAGCCGAACGATCGCGCAGCGCCGCCTGCTGAGCGATGTTGAAGCGCATCCGTTCCTCGTTGGCCGTGACGACGGCGTGCACGGTTCTGCTGTACCCGGACGGGAGGGGAGGCTCGTGCTGGGCTGGAGGGGAGAACGGTGAGCGAGGATCCACCCAAGAGTCCGGTGGCGCTGGAACACCGTCCTCGCCGGCCACCCGCAGGAGCTGACGTGCGAAGTCATGAGCCATGCGCCATGGCGCACGCCGCCAACCGGGCTCGAACCTTCGCCGTAGAAAGAGCTCAAGATCCGGCAAATCAGGAAGGCCGGCCTCGGGCCGGAGCAGAGTGTGCCCCACTCCCCGTCCAGAAGCCAGGTCCTCCAAGGGATGCAGGATGCGCAGAACCTCTTTCACCGGATCGCCCCGATAGCCGGTTGGGCTCATCAGCGCGCCCACGAATCGCAAACAGGTCTGCCAGGCGGCGATCTCGGCCCCTGTGATGAGCGGGTCGAGCGTGACCAGCAGCACCGTGAGTTCCGCAGGGTCTGGTGGGGCTTGCCCGGTAAAGATCTCGTGCACCCGGCTCTCGGAGGTCTCCAGCCGGCTCGCCAGCGACTTGAGCGGAGCAGCCTTTTCCCCCGAGACCCTTCCCAGCTCCAGGGCGAACTCCTGAAGGGGCCGGATGCGGTCGAGGGCGGACATGGTTCCGGGCATGACTGGCTCCTGCCGTCTGGAGGTGTCCACCCATCTTGAACCGCCACACATCGGCGTGCCATCGAAAGTTCCTCAGGCGACGCGAAGGGCTGGTCGGTCTGCGGAAGCGGGCCCAATGCACACCGTAGCGTTCAAGCCGTGCCAATCCGGACCTGCTGGAGGGGTGGCGCATCTCGTCATACGGCCGCCTGGTGACGATGGCGGTCGTGAACGGCGATGCCGTCTAGTGCCACGCGTAGATTCTCCAGTACGCCCGCTCGTCAACCCCGGCCTTGATCGCGTCCATCTGTGGTCTGCTGAGGAGTAGTCCGACGTACTCCACCATGTAGCTCGTTATGTTGATCGTCCATTTCTCATAGGTCATGGTCGTGTGGTCGCCGGGGGCGGCGGCGTCCATGCAATATTTGGCTCTTTTGAGTGCGTGTCCCAGTTCTCGGTCGCCTGCGATTCCCGCTCGCCTTTCCAGTGATTTGCATGCGTCGAGCATCGATTCGACGCGGCTGTAGAACTCGCGATGGGCTGTCATGTACTTGCGGGGCAGGGCGCGATTCTGTGCATGCCATCGGAGCGCACTGGTGAGATTTTCGTGTCCGTCTCCTCTCAGGTCGATGGCTGTTGTGAACCGGCCCAGCTGAACCTTTGAGGCCGTTCTCCAAAACTCCTCCGGGACTTCTCGAAGGAGGCCCATCATCGAGCCGGTGACGAAGCAGTAGGCTTTTTCTTGCCGTGCGGATCGATGAACGTCCGTGTACCAATTGATTCCAACGACCACGCATCCGCCGAGAAACGAGTATCCAATGACGCCCGAGAGAAGATTGACCATTATCGGATGCTTCTGAAGAAGCTCTAGATAGTACATCTCCATATAGCAGGCGATGGTGATGCTGGCTAAGAACGTTGCGATGAGGACGGCGACCACGGTCTTCGGCAGGCGCGGCATCAACCTTCTCCAATCGTGCCTCAGCATCGCCAGGGGTGAGTATTCCCAGGACACGATAACGACCCGCAGCGCACCCGCGTTCCCGATTGGCGCTGGTTGTTCCGAGGGGATTTGTCCTACTGGGCTGCACAATCCACTCAGGTGGGCATTGGAATGGCAAACCGTACGAAAGGAGTGGCTGTGGGTCGCGTCTTAATGGGGAATTTCGATGACCCAATACGCCCGATTCGCGAATCAGTCTCACGTTCAGATCGGAGAGTGCACTCGGCGTCGAGGCCGCCCTCTCCGACGAGCCCATTGCTCACGGCGCGAGGTGCCGCTGGGCCTCCTCGAAGCCCGCCGCCTGAAGGGCGGGTTCGATCTCGAGCTTGCTCAGGACGAGTCGCGGATCAGCGAAGTAGCTGGGGTTTCTCTGCATCCGCGCCACCTGCTCAGGTGTCAGTTCGCGTACGAGAGGCACGCCGTCGACCTTCACGATCAGGATGTTGCTGAACGTGAGAAGCGCGTTGTCGGTCCCCTTCAGCGTCTCCAGCAGCGCGGCGATCGCTTCCCCCTGTGCTTTGGTGATCTGGGACTGGGGCTCGCCGTACCACCGTGCTGTGGCGCCGGCGGTGAGGGCGTCGGCGGTGGTGTTCAGGTTGCCGGGTTCTCCCTGCCGTTTGACCGCTGAGATGAACGCCTGCCAAATGGACCCGATGACGACGTTGCTCGCGAGAATGATCTTTTGGCCGAATGCGTCGAGGACCGCGCCCAGGGCCGTTCGGACTTCCTCGAAGTCGGCTGGATTCTCCAGGTAGATGACCACCGGATTGGGGGCTACATCCGAATCGGGTGTTCGCATGGCGATGATGCGCTGCATCTCGACGATCTGCGACTCGGGAGAGACTACTTGTTGCCGGCTGTGAAGGTGGATCGTGTCGCCGTGGATGTTCGCCGCTTGCACGAAGTACCCACCTTGACTGACGTCCACTGGTCCGCGTTCGCTGCTCATGGTGGCTCCTTCTGTGTGAGACGCTGCCAGTGCGGATCGCGCCCGCCGCCTGCTCGATGGGCGCGGAAGCGTAGCCGGTCAGCTGTCACTGATGGCGAAGTCTGCGGCTGTATAGACTTTTTGGGCTTGCGCGAGCCTATTGGTCGATTCGTCGTATTTGACGAGTTCCAACCGGTGAGTACGCGCGACAGGCCATGCTATCGCGGGACTTATGGACGTCCCGCTAGCGTGTCGGCCCTCTCACCCTGAAGTGAGGACTTGCGAGCGAACCGTCCGGTGCTGACGACAACCAGGACGGCGACAGGCTGACACCTCGTTCCATGCGGAAACACACCCCGCCGTATGTGAGAGTCACAACTTTCGTGATGTGCGCATGCTTCACCGTGGGCATCATCGGCGATTCCCAGAAGTGCCGGCCCCGGCGGAATGCCGCCTGAGGTCAGGGAACGGATCTCTCCGTACCATGCGCGTGATATCCAGATGAGCTTGTCGCGGTTACGCGGAAACCAGACCTTCGCCAAGACGGCCGAGCCAGCCCGACTGGTCAGGGTGATTCAGCACGGAACCGTGTTCCCGAACGGCAGAGGATCACCTCCACGGGCGTGGAACGGCTTCGCGCGGCGGGGACCGGTCTACTTGGCGGCGGGCACGATGGGCGGTACGGGCGTGTCGGACGAGCGGACCAGGCGGGGTCCGGCGGGCCCGAACACCTCGCGGGGTTCGGGGAACCACGACAGCAGCGCCAGGTAGAGCAGTGCGGCCAGGGCCAGGCCGATGGGCAGGGAGACGTCCACGCCTCCGGCCAGGCCACCGAGCGGGCCGACGAACTGGCCGGGCAGGTTGACCGACAGCAGCGCCACCAGGGCCGAGACGAGCCAGGCGGTCATGGCCCGCCAGTTCCAGCCGTGGGTGAACCAGTAGCGCCCGCCCCGCTGGCGGCGGTTGAAGACCTGCAGCGCCTCGGGGTCGTACCAGCCGCGGCGGGTGACGTAGCCGATCATCATGATCACCATCCAGGGAGCGGTGCAGGTGATGATCAGGGTGGCGAAGGTGGAGATGCTGGCGGTCAGGTTGGCGGCGAAGCGGCCGATGAAGATGAAGACGATCGACAGGGTGCCGATGAACACCGTCGCGCGCACCCGGGAGAAGCGCGGGAAGACGCTGGAGAAGTCCAGGCCGGTGCCGTACAGGGCGGTCGTCCCCGTGGACATGCCGCCGATGAGCGCGATGAGGCAGACGGGGACGAAGAACCAGCCGGGGGAGACGGCCAGCAGCCCGCCGACGTAGTTGGGGGCGGCGGGGTCGACGTACGGCGCGGCCTTGACGGCGATGATCGAGGCGGTGGCCAGGCCGAAGGTGAAGGGCAGGAGGGTGGCGATCTGCGACAGGAACGCCGCGGCCATCACGCGGCTCTTGGGCGCGGAGGCCGGGATGTAGCGTGACCAGTCGCCCAGGAAGGCGCCGAACGAGACCGGGTTGGACAGCACGATCAGCGCCGCGCCGATGAACGAGGGCCAGAACAAGGGGTCGCCGGAGGCGATGGGGCCGACGTACCCGGAGTCGAAGTCCCCGGCGAAGGCGACGGCTCCCACGGCGAACAGCAGGGACGCGGCCACCACGGCGATCTTGTTGACGAACAGCATGAAGCGGAAGCCGTACACGCAGACGACCAGGACGAGACCGGCGAAGATCGCGTAGGCCAGCCCGCGCATGGTGTTGTTCTCCGGCAGCCCGGCCAGGCGGTGGGCGCCGCCGACGAGCGCGTCGCCGGAGGACCACACGGAGATCGAGAAGAAGGCGATGGCCGTCAGCAGCGACAGGAACGACCCGATGATGCGGCCGTGCACGCCGAGGTGGGCGCTGGAGGAGACGGCGTTGTTGGTGCCGTTGAGCGGGCCGAACAACGACAGCGGCGCCAGGATGAGCGAGCCGACGACCAGGCCGAGCACCGTCGCGGCCAGGCCGTCCCGGAAGGACAGGCCGAACAGGATGGGGAAGGCGCCGAGCACGCAGGTGGAGAAGGTGTTCGCGCCGCCGAAGGCCAGCCGGAACAGATCGAAGGGTGTGGCGCTGCGATCGGCGTCGGGGATGCGGTCGACGCCGTAGGTCTCGATCTCGGTGATGGTGCTCACGGCGACTCCCGGGGGGTGTTCAGGGCGAGGAGGCTGACCAGGTCGTAGGCGACGTGGGCCGCGGCCACGGAGGTGATCTCGGCGTGGTCGTAGGCGGGGGCCACCTCGACGACGTCGGCGCCGACGATCGCGCGGTCGGCCAGGCCGCGCAGGATCTCCAGCAGTTCCCTGCTGGTCAGGCCGCCCGCCTCGGGGGTGCCGGTGCCGGGCGCGTGGGCGGGGTCGAGCACGTCGATGTCGACCGAGATGTACAGCGGGCGGTCGCCTACGCGCTGGCGCAGGATGTCGACGACCTCGTCGACGCCGCGGCGCATGACGTCGGAGGAGGTCAGGATGCCGAAGCCGAGGCGCCGGTCCTCTTCCAGGTCGCGCTTGCCGTACAGGGGACCGCGGATGCCGACGTGGCTGAGGGCGGAGGTGTCGAGCAGGCCCTCCTCGACGGCGCGGCGGAACGGGGTGCCGTGGGTGTAGGCGGCGCCGAAGTAGGTGTCCCAGGTGTCGAGGTGGGCGTCGAAGTGCAGCAGCGCGACCGGGCCGTGCCGCTCGGCGGCGGCGCGTAGCAGCGGCAGCGCGATCGTGTGGTCGCCGCCGATGGTCACCAGGCGGGCGTCGAGGGCGGCGGCCGAGGCGGCGATGGTCTCCACGGCCTCGCCGATGTCGAAGGGGTTGCAGGCGATGTCGCCGGCGTCGGCGACCTGGACCGTCTCGAAGGGGGAGAGGTCCAGGGCCGGGTGGTAGGGGCGCAGCAGGCGCGAGGCCTCGCGGACGGCGGCCGGCCCGAATCGCGCGCCGGGCCGGTAGGAGACGCCGCCGTCGAACGGCACGCCGATCACGGCGACGTCGGCGCGGCCGACTTCGTCCAGGCGGGGCAGCCGGGCGAAGGTGGCGGGTCCGGCGAAACGCGGGATCTTCGAGGAGTCGAGCGGCCCCCGGGGCATGTGGTGGTCCTTTCGCGTGACAGGTCCTTTCCGCAGAGTGTGCAAGCCCCGCGCCGGACCGGGCAATTGTGGCTGCCATGGAATGGCTGCCTATGCTTTGTGGGTGACCACAAAAGTCTCCGTGGAGGATCTGGTCCGCTCGCCCGCCCTTCAGCTGCGGGTGCTGGCCGGGCGGGCGGGCCTGTCGCGGTCGGTGTCGTGGGCGCACGTCAGCGAGCTCGATGACCCGACGCCGTGGCTGCTGGGGGCCGAGGTCATCATGACCACCGGGATCGGTGTGCCGCGCGGGGCCGCCGAGCAGAGGGCCTACCTGGAACGGCTGGACGACGCGGGGGTGTCGGCGCTGGCGTTGTCGGCCCAGCTGCATGTGCCGCCGTTGCGTCCGGAGTTCGTGGCCGCGGCCGAGGAGCGCGGGATGCCGGTGCTGGAGGTGCCGCTGGCGGTGCCGTTCATCGCCATCGCGCAGGAAGTGGCGGCCGCCGTGCAGGAGGACGCGCGCCAGCGGCTGGGCGCCCAGTTGCAGGTGTTCGGAGCGCTGCGCTGGCTGGCGGCCGAAGATCTCGACAGCGCGACCCTTGTGCGGCGGCTGGAGCGCCTGTCGGGCTACGACGTGTACGCCTGCACGCCGCAGGGACGGCCGCTGCTGGACGGCGTGCCCGTCCCCGACCTGGGGGTCATCCCCGCCGAGCCCGACGCCCCGCCGACGATCGCCGGCGGGTTCGTGTTGCCGGTGCCCGCGCCCGGTGGGCCCGCCGGCTTCATCGTCGCCTTCGAGCGGGAGGGCGCGCGGCCCGCCGGGCTGGCCGTCGCCCAGCACATCGCCACCGTCGCGGCCCTGCGGGTGGCGATGGAGCGCCACGACCGCGAGACCCTGCGCCGCGAAGGCGCGGAGACGCTGGCCGAGCTGCTGCAGGACGTTCTCGATCCGGCGACCGCGCGCCGTCGCCTGGCCAGGCTGGGGCTGACGGGCGAGATGGTCCTGCTCGTGGTGCGCGGCGTGCCGGGCGAGTCGCTGCTGCGCGCCCTCGACGAGGTCCCGCACCTGCTGCTGCGCCGCGGAGAGGACCACCATGTGCTCGGTCCGGCAGATGTCTGTACGGCGGTGGCCGCGCTGCCGGGCCTGTCCGCGGGAGCCTCCCGGCCCTTCCCGGCGGGGGAGTCCACCCGCGTGGCGCAGCGGGAGGCGGGCTGGGCGGCCTCCCGCTCCGGCGAGTCCGGCAAGCCGCTCGTGCACTATGGCGAGGACACCACCGGCCGGTGGCTGCCCGACGACCCCTGGACACTGAACGCCCTGGTCGAGCATGTGCTGGGGCAGGCGCTTGCCTACGACGCGGCGCACGGCTCGCAGCTGGTCACCTCGGTGCGTACATGGATGGAGCGGGACAGGCGTACCGAGGAGGCGGCCCAGGTGCTGCACATCCATCCGAACACGCTGGCCTACCGGCTGCGCCGGTTCGCCGATCTGACCGGGCGCGACCTGTCGTCCAGCGCCGCGTTCACCGAGGTGTGGATGGCCATCCGGGCGGCGCGGGAACTGGACATGTGACCGCCTGGGTCGTCATGGACGCGGGATCTCCACCAGGCCGGCGCACACGATCCCGGCCTCCGTTGGTACAGAGGCCGGGATCGCGTCGTATCTCGCAGTGAACTGCCGGGCCGGCTCTAGAGGGGCAGGCCGCCGCCCGCCGCGCCGCCGAGCAGGCCGCCCAGCAGGCCCAGGAGCACGTTGGAAGCGGGCGCGTCCGCCGAGGACGTCGGTGCGGGCTTCTGCGCATCGGCGTGCGCCGACATCGCCGGCATCACTGCGATGGCGGTGCCGAGCAGCCCGATGGCCGTCAGCCGCGCTGTAGCCTGCATGATCGTCATGTGTTCTCCTCATGGTGTTGTGCATGGAGGCGCTGATCTGGCGACCCACAGTTCAGCTCAGAATGTGGTCGCCGGGCTCTCCTGCAACGCCCGCGTTGATACGACCCAGGCCAAACACCGACCTTCCACTGACCCCAGCGCCCAGATCGAACATCGGCTAGTTGAAACAGTCCTGCTTGTTGAGGGCGATGCCGTACTCGGTGACCTTGCCGCGCGTGAGGCCGAAGGTGTAGTAGGCCTTCTTGTTGCCGGGCACCGTGGTCACATAGAAGCCGTGGACGTCCTTCTTGACGCGTGGGTAGGCCGCCTTCACCTGCTTGGTGGTGGAGCCGATCCTGATGCCTTCCGGGGTTTTCATGCCCTTGGCGGCGAAGATGGCGGCCAGTCCCACCTTCGGTGAGATGTAGACGCCCACCGAGTCCTTGGGCGTCGGGAAGCTCTTCAGGTCCCAGCCGGAGCAGCCGCCGTTGCCCGGCAGCTTCTTGACGACGGCGCCCGTCGCCGTGGCCTGCTTGAGGGTCATGCCGAGCTTGACACTGCCATATCCGTGGGGGCCCAGCGCCGGCCTCGTCTGGGCGTCCGCCGCGGTGGCGCCGGCGATCAGCAGGGAACCGGCAAGCAGCGAGGCCGCAGTCATCGTCTTCATCATGTTCTGCTTTGACTGCGTGTCGCCGGAAAATGTTGCGCGTAGAGCGATCTTTCTCGGCTCGGCGACGAGTCATGGCTTGGACCCCGAGCATCTGGTCACATGGGCGGACAACCTGCCCGGGTTGTCCGCCCACGTGGCCTGAACCGAGGCTATGGGCCTCAGCCGACCGGCAGCCCGTTGATCGGCAGTCCTTGGGTCAGTCCGGCGAGCAGGGTGCCGGGCATGCTGTGGCTCTCGCCGGGCGGTGCCGGTGCGGCTTGGGCGGGAGAGGCCAGAAACAGGCCCGCGGCGGCAACGGGGATCAGGACCAGGTAGCGCATCGTGCTCCTTCAAAGGTCGGCATGGACCTCTGCATCCTGGGCCACGACCTGGGCGGCTGCCATCCGCCTAGCGCGACCTTGACCAACCCCAGACTGGCGGCCGCCCCTTGCCCGACGCTCTCACGGCTCCGTCGTCGTGATGTCGGATGGCCGGGCGGGGCGGCGTTCCAGAACCTCGATCGAAGCCAGGTAGCCCGCCCCGGTCACCCGCGCCCGCACCAGGTCCCCGTCGGCGACGCCGGTCAGCCGGCTCGCGAGCGCGCGAATCGCCCGTACGCGCCGCGGTCCGTGGTCGATGGCCAGGTAGTGCAGTTCGCCGGTGATCTCGGCCGGGTGCAGCCTGATCACCCGGCCCTCCAGCGTCCGGCGCGGCTTGGCGTTCCTCGCCCGGCTCTTCCACACCGCCCTGGTGACCAGCCCGATCGGCAGGATCACGATCAGCATGAACACGACGGTGACGAGCCCACCCCCGACGATCATGATCATCGAGATGACGAACGGCGCCGGGTCGTCGGGAGCCAGGGTACGCAGGCCGTACCAGATGCTCACCCCCAGCGCGCTCCCCACCCAGACGCAGAAGATCAGAGAGAGCAGCAGCCCGGTGATCACCTTGCTCTGGCCGGGGTAGGTGACCCGGACCCGGTGCCAGAGCCCGCCGTGGTCGGACCAGGCGTGCTCCTGATCGCGCGGCAGCAGCACCGGAAGGCTGGCCAGCGCGGCGCGGGTGAGCCCGAACGCGGCGGCGTAGGCGAGTTGCCTGCCCCAGATCGTCACCGCGGCCGACGGCAGGCTGTCCACGTGCGCGATCCCGCGCAGGTGCGCGCGCACGCCCAGCCAATGCCCGGCGGCGGCCCGGCCGCGCCCGGTCAGTCGTTCGCCGCCCAGGCGCTTGTCGAAGGCGGTCGTCGCGACGAGCCCGATCAGGAGGATGTGCGGCGTGAGCGCGCCCACCGGCCTGGGCATCAGCGTCAGGTCGGCCAGCACGCCCCACAGGAGGAAGGCGAGCAGCCCGGTGATCGACATACCGGTGCCGGGGCCGCCCGCCTTCCCGGTCAGGCCCAGCGCACGCGCCTCCGCGATCACGCTCTTCTCGAATCCGTCCTGCCATCGCCGCAGGTCGCGGCTGCCCTCGGCGATCGCCTCGGTGGCGACCACGCCAGTGCCGCCCAGCGTGGTGAGATGGTCCAGGACCATCGTCTCGTACGGCTTGAGCCCGTCCCTGGCACGATCCCGGCGCAGCCGTACCAGGCAGAGGTGGGGCCCGACCTCCTCGATCCCGGCGTATCCCCGCGCCGCCAGATCCAGCACGGTGGCCGCGGCCGCCTCGTGGGTGAGCGTGCCGTTCTCGGTGATCAGGTCGACCACGGCGGGCGAGAGCTCCTCGAACTCCGGCGCCGCCGCGCCCCGGCCCACGCGTGGCCCCTTGGCGGCACGGATGCGCCGGATGACCTGCAGCGACCACAGCAGGGTGAAGGCGGCCGCCGCGATCGCGAGCGCCGGAGCCAGCGTGACGAGCTCGTCCTCGACCGGCACGCTCAGAACCTGACCTCGACCGGCCCGCGCTCGGGGTCGGCGGTGCGGAAGTATTCGCGTTCCCGGTGCCCGGTCAGCCCGGCCACGAGGTTGGACGGGACCGTGTGCAGCGCGTTGTTGTAGGCGAGCACGGCGTCGTTGTAGTACTGCCGGGCGTAGGCGATGCGGTTCTCGCCGGTGGCCAGTTCCTCCTGCAATGCGGCGAAGTTCTCGCCGGCCCGCAGCTGGGGGTATGCCTCCGCGATCGCCATGACGCCGCCGATGGCCGCGCTGAGCGCGGACTCGGCCTGCGCCCGTCGCTCCGGACCGGCCGGCCGCACGGCTTCGCTTCTGGCCGCGAGCACCGCCTCCAGCGTCCGGCGTTCGTGCGCGGCGTAACCCTGGACCGCGCGCACAAGGTTGGGGACGAGGTCGTGGCGGCGTTTGAGCTGCACGTCGATCTGCGACCAGGCGTTGTCGACGGCGTTGCGCTTGACCACGAGGCTGTTGTAGATCAGGACGACCAGGAGCACGCTCAGCAGGAGCAGGGCGAGCAGCGTCAGGTAGAGGGCCACTTTCTTCATTTACCGCCCGTCGCTTGCAGGCGGCATGACGATTTCATAAAGCGACCACACCGGCGTACGGCGTAAACCATCATGGTTTACTGTGTACACCATGAGCCTTCCGACTACGGCGGAGAAGATCGCCGACGCCGCGCGGGGCATTCTCGTGAGTGAGGGAGCCGCGGCCGTCACCATGCGGCGAGTGGCCGTCCTGGCCGGAGTGTCGCCGATGGCGGCCTACAAGCATTTCCCCAGCCGTCAGGCGCTGCTCGACGCGGTGGCCGAACGGGCCTTTCGCGAACTGGCCGGAGGGTGGGGGGCCAGAGCCCCGAGCGGTTCCTGGGAGGACCGGGCGTTCGGTCTGCTGGAGGACTTTCTCGATTTCGCCCTGGGGCGGCCCCATCTGTACACGTTCCTCATGACCGACCGCCGTGAGCGGGCCCGGCGTTTTCCCGAGGACTTCGAAGGTGGCGCGCCGCCGTTCGGGCTGCTCGTCGAGCTGGTGAAGGAGGGCATGCGCGAGCGGGTGCTGCGTCAGGACGATCCGCTGGAGGTGACGCTGGCGCTGACGGCGCCCGTCCAAGGGCTCGTGCAGCTCTACCTCGGCGGCCGCATCGGCCTGGAGGAGGACGGCTTTCGCGAGCTGTGTAAGCGTACGGTGCGGAGGCTTTTCGATGGCGTCCAATAGCTGGAGGCGGCGGGCCTGGATCGCGGGCGCGGCCGTCCTGGTCCTCGTGGTCGCGGCGGCGGGAGCCGGAGCCTGGTACGGCAGCGATCAATCGATCAAGGTCGTGCACTACGGCACGAGCGACACCCGGGTGCTCGCCGTCCAGGGCGACACGGTGACGCTGACGCGGACGCCGCAGTCGGCCAAGCCGGGCACGTACTGGCTGGAGTGGAGCGGCGCGTACTCGATGCTCGGAGACGTCGTGTCCGACGCGCCGGGCGGGGTCACGCGCAAGGTGCTGCGCGGTCCGGTCCCCTCCGTGGGAACCCCCGGCTTCTTCGGCAACGTGCCTCCCGGCGATCCGAAGGTCGCCTGGGGAATCGGCTACACCGAGATCATGGTCCCCACCGAACTCGGACCCGCCCCGGCCTGGTACGTGCCGGGCGACGGCACCACGTGGGTCGTCGCCGTGCACGGGCAGAACGGGCGGCGCAAGGCCGAGCTGAAGATCCTGCCCGTCGTGCACCGGCTGGGGCTCCCCTTCCTGGACATCACCTACCGCAACGACGAAGGCGCCCCGCCCTCACCCGACGGCCTGCTGCACCTGGGCGACGCGGAGTGGCGCGACCTGGAGGCGTCCCTGCGTCAGGCGCGGACCATGGGAGCGCGCCGATTCATCCTGTACGGCACGTCGATGGGCGGCCAGATCGTCGGGCAGTTCCTCGGCCGCTCGCCGCTCGCGAACCTGGTCGACCGCGTCATCATGGACGCGCCCATGATCGACGTGCGGATGACCGCGGAACAGGGCGCCAGAAACCTCCACCTGCCCACCGTCACGGCAGGGCTGGCCGGCCAGGTCACCGAGTGGCGCACTGGCGTCGACACCGACCGGCTCAGCCTGATCCGCCATCCGCCGCGGATCAGGCCGCCCCTCCTGCTGATCCACACCGTCCCCGACACCGAACACCCGATCCAGGAGGCACACGGCCTCGTCGCCACGGGCGCGCGCCTGGGCTGGAAGATCCAGTTCGAGCCGTTCGCGCAGGGCGGGCACACCGAGGCCTGGAACGTGGACCGCGCCCGCTACGACCGGCTCGTACGTGACTTCCTGTCCCCGGCCACAACCGCACCCTAGCGGCGCGTTGTCCGGGGCTCATGGACTCGTGCCCTGCCGTTCGGGCAGGGACCAGCTCGCCAGCAACCGCAGCGCCTCCTGCGAGGGCGAGCCGGGCTCGGCGGCATAGGCCACCAGCACCTGGTCGGCCTCCCCGGTCACCGTGAACGACTGGAAGCTCAGCGACAGCTCGCCCACCACCGGATGGCGAAGCAGCTTGGTCCCGCGCGTCTTCTCCAGCACGTTGTGATCGGCCCACCAGCGGCGGAAGTGCGCGTTCTTCACCGACAACTCGCCCACCAGCGCCGCCAGCCGGGCGTCGTCCGGATACTGGGCCGCCTTCAACCGCAGGTAGGCGACGATCTCCCTGGCCTTCTTCGTCCAGTCGACGAAGACCTCCTTGCTCGCCTCGTCGAGGAAGCAGAAGCGCGCCCAGTTACGGTGCCCGTCCAGGCCGGTGTAGAGCGCGGAGGCCAGGCG
The DNA here is from genome assembly GCF_044457345.1 of Nonomuraea sp. NPDC050547. NCBI lineage: Bacteria > Bacillati > Actinomycetota > Actinomycetes > Streptosporangiales > Streptosporangiaceae > Nonomuraea > Nonomuraea sp. NPDC050547. The sequence continues at coordinate 199,839 of NZ_JBITGW010000019.1, read as the reverse complement.
GTTCCAGGCCAGAACCTCGCTCCTGTGGTCGATCACGTAGGCGGGCACGCCCTCCATGGCGTCGAGCAGGTGCCGTAGCCGGGGGCCGACCGTGCGCCGGACGTGCCGCGGGCGCTGGGGCGCGCGCACCGGCCTGGCCAGGCTGAACAGGTAGGTGCGCTCGTCCTGGTCCAGGCCGAGCGTCCTGGCCAGCGCGTTGAGCACCTCTTCCGACACCCCGCCGCCGCGTCCCTGCTCCAGCCGCGTGTAGTAGTCGGCGCTCATCCCCGCGAGCTGCGCGAGCTCCTCCCTGCGCAGGCCGGGCACGCGACGGCGTCCGCCGTACGACGGCAGGCCCGTCTCCTCGGGACGGACGCGCGCGCGACGCGACTTGAGGAATTCGCCCAGTTCGTTCACCCCGCCATTATCGGCCCGCCCGGCCGGGCGAGCCTGGCCCTGTCAGACCCAGGAAAAGCAGGTCCCTGGGTACGGCATGCGGCGGGCGGCAGAGTCGGCGCCATGACCAACAACCTCGCGGGCCGTACCGCCGTCGTCACCGGAGCTTCCAGCGGCATCGGAGCGGCGACCGCCGCGCTGCTGGCCGCCAGGGGCGCCAGGGTCGCGCTGCTGGCCCGGCGCGAAGAGCGGCTGACCGGCCTCGTCCAGGAGATCAAGCGGGCCGGTGGGGAGGCGATCGCCGTCGCCGCCGACGTGGCCGGCTCCGCTTCGGTGGCCACGGCCGTCCGGCGGGTGCTCGGTGTCTTCGGCGGAGTGGACCTCGTCGTCAACAACGCCGGGATCATGCTGCCCGCCCCCGCCGAACAGGCCGACCTCGCCGACTGGGAGCGCCAGATCGACGTCAACGTCACCGGCGCGCTGCGCGTCGTCCACGCGCTCACGCCCTCCCTGCTGCGGGCGGCGGCCACCGGACCCTCCGACCTGATCAACATCTCCTCGATCGCCTCGCACGTGCCCTTCCCCAGCTTCGCCGCCTACACCGCGAGCAAGGCCGCCGTCACCCACCTGTCCACGACCCTGCGCGCCGAACTCGGCGGCCGCGGGGTGCGGGTCACCGCCGTCGAACCGGGGGTGGTCGCCACCGAGTTGCAGGGGCACGTCACCGATCCCGCGGCCAACGAGTGGCTCGACGGGCTGATCGGCAGCATCGAGGTGCTGACGGCCCAGGACGTGGCGGAGGTGATCGCGTTCACGGCGGCTCGGCCGGCACATGTCAATCTCTCGCGCATCGCCCTGTATCCGACTCGGCAGACGTAACTCCCAGGAGGCCGTCTCGGAGCTGATGGCGGTCGAGGCGTTGATCTTCCTCGTGGCCGGCATCTCGGTGATCTCGGTGCTGGCCGACGCCTTCACCGGCTCGTACGCGCGGCCGTTCGCGTTGGTGACGGTCAGGGGCGCCGCGTCGGTGATCTCGGCGCCCGGCAGGAACAGCAGGCTCGGCGGGCCCAGCAGGTCCGGCTCCTGAACAGCGTTGGCTCCGGTGCCCGCACCGGGTCTGAACTCTGCCTGCCAAAGCGCGCACCGGTCAGAGGGTGAGGCTCCAGGACATAAGGGTTCCCGTATCTCCCTTGTAGGCGTCGCGCACCCTCAACCGCCACGTCCCGCTCCTGGTCTCCGCGCTCAGGTCGACGGGGAAGTCGGCGACCAGGTCGGCGGCGGAGTCGTCCGGGCCGGCGCCCTTGAGCGAGTAGACCGTGCCGTCCGGCGCGATCAGGTCAAGGACCAGGTCGCCGCGGTAGCTGTGCCGGATGTTGACCGAGACCTTGGAGGTGGGGGAACCGTTCCCCGCACAGCCCGTCACCTCCAGGCTGCGTTCGACGGTCGTGCGGTCGGGTAGCTCGGCGCCTTGGCCGTCGGTGAACGGACCACAGGGCGGCGTCGCGGGCGGGATGTGCAACAGCCGGTTGGGCGATCCGGAGCCGGCATCGGTCACCTTGCCGGTGGTCGCGGAACTCACAAGGGACTCCTGAATCTGCGCGGGCGTGATGCCCGGATCGGCGCTGAGGAGCAGCGCGGCGGCGCCGGCCACGTGGGGCGAGGCCATCGAGGTGCCACTGATGGTGTTCGTCGCGTTGTCGGAGGTGTGCCAGGCCGAGGTGATGCCGCCTCCCGGCGCGAACAGGTCCAGGCAACGTCCCCAGTTGGAGGTGCCGCGCCGGCTGTCGTCGGAGTTCGCCGCACCCGCCGTGATCACCTCGGGCACGGAAGGAGGCCCGACTCCGCACGCGTCGGCGTTGTCGTTCGCCGCGGCCGCGACATAGGTGTAGCCGCGGCGGATCGAGGACTGGATCGCGGTGGTCAGCGCCGAGCTGACCGCGGTCTTCACGCTCACGTTGACCACCGCGGGCGCGGTGCCGTTGGCCGCGATCCAGTCGACCCCCGACAGGACGCCGGAGCCGGGCCCCCTGCCGTCGCAGCCCAGCACGCGCACGGCGATCAGCGACGCCTTCTTGGCCACCCCGTGCAGGGTTCCTCCGATGGTGCCGGCGACGTGGGTGCCGTGGCCGTTGCAGTCACTCGCCACGTCGTCGCCGTCGTGGAGGTCGCGCCCGTATGCGGCTCTGCCGCCGAAGTCGGCATGGCTGATCCGGATGCCGGTGTCGATCACGTAGGCGCGGACCCCTTCGGCCGTGCCCGCATAGGTGTAGGAGCGCGACAGCGGCAGGTCACGCTGATCGATGCGGTCCAGGCCCCAGCTCGGCGGGTTGTCCTGGCGGTCGGCGACGGTCGTCATCTGATCCTGCTCGACGTAGGCGACGGCGGGGTCGGCCGCCAGGCGCCGCGCGTCCCGCTCGCTCATCGCGGTGGAGAAGCCCGTGATGGCGGTGGTGTAGGTACGCTCGACCCGGCCGCCGTAGCGCTCGGCCAGCCGCCTGGCCGCCGGTGGCACGCCGCCGCGCAGGTCCGCGGTGTTCTTGAGGATGACGATGTACTGGTCGGGGATGGCCACGGCGGGGTCGGCCGCGACGAGCCGGCCCGGTGGTGGATCTGCGTGGGCGACGCCAGATGGTACGGCTGCCGCGGCCACGGCCAGGCCGAAGGCGCTCGTCGCGCGTAAGGCCAGGGTGCGGATGCGTCGTCTCATGGCCACAACGTCGCGCCAAACACCGCACTTGTGGGACATCCAGTGCCGCTGGCACTAATGCGCCACGATCAAGAGATTAAATATGGGCAAATCCGGATAAATCAGGACCAGGTGGGCCATGCCGGAGGCGTCAAATCACGGAACGGCCAGTGTTGAGCCGGGCAGGACCCCGGCCTCACCTTGGCGAAGGGCATCCAGCCTGCTCGTGGCATTCACTGAATGAGGTCACGCGCCATTGACTCGGCTGTCATGGCGGGTAGTTTCCGTACCGCCGTGGGCCTACGGAGTCACACCCCCCATCCGAGAGGACCCATTCCGTGATTCATCACAAGCATCGGCGCCGGCTCATGGCCGGCGCGACATGCCTGGTGATGCTGGTGGCGCTCGGCGCGGGCACCGCGCACGCCGAGTCCCGCATCCCCGCGACGGCACCCGCGCAAGCCGTGCCCGTACAAGCTGTGCCCGTACAAGCCGTGCCCGTACAAGCAGAGGCCGTACAAGCAGAGGCCGGCCACGTGCCGCAGCTGGCGGAGGCCGGCGCGGTCATCCAACCCGCCTCGGCGTCGGGCAAGACGGCACGCGAGGTGTGCGGCCGCGGTGCCACCTGGCTGCGCCTCCGCTTCACCGAGCTGGATCTGCGCGGCGACGACAGCCTGACCATCACCGGCGCGAAAGGCGGCGGCTTCCGTTTCACCGGCCGCCAATGGCGCGGACGGGCCTTCACGACACGCGCGTTCCCCGGCGAGTGCGTCAAGGTCGAGCCGCGTTTCGCCGACCCGGCCAGCACGTACGCCGTGGACGGCGTCCAGACCGGCACCCAGCCGCTCGAGTCGGCCGAGGTGGTTGTCGCGGGCGCGGGCGACATCTGCGGCAGCGCCTGCTCAGAAACCGGCAAACTGATCACCGCCATCAACCCCGCGGCCGTCTTCACCACCGGCGACAACGCCTACGACAGCGGCACGCTCAGCGAGTACCGCGGTGCCTACCATCGCACCTGGGGCCCCTTCTTCGGCAAGACCTACCCCACGGCGGGCAACCACGAGTACAACACCAGCGGCGCCTCCGGATACTTCGACTACTTCGGCGCACGTGCGGGAGCCCGCGGGAAGGGCTACTACAGCTGGGACATCGGCGACTGGCACTTCATCGCCCTCAACAGCAACATCTCGATGAGCGCGGGCTCGGCCCAGGAGCAGTGGCTACGCGCGGACCTGGCCGCCAACACGAAGCCGTGCACGGCCGCGTACCTGCACCACCCGCTCTACAACGTCGGCAACCACAGCCCCTCCACCGGCACCCGCCCGCTGTGGAAGGCGTTGTACGACCACAAGGCCGACCTGATGCTGGCCGGTCACGACCACAACTATCAGCGCTGGGCCCTTCAGGACCACCAAGGCAACGCCAAGGCGGACGGCGTCAGAGAGATCCTGGTCGGCACCGGCGGCAAGAGCTTCTACGGCCTCAGCTCGAGCAACCCCGCCAACCTCCAGGCCAAGAACGCCAACACGCACGGCGTGCTCAAGCTGACGCTCTCGGCCACCGGCTACAAGTTCGACTTCGTGCCGATCGCCGGCCGTACCTTCACCGACTCCGGTTCGGCCACCTGCCACAAGGCCGGCTCGACCGAGCCTGGCTTCACGATGAGCGCCGACCCGGCCACGCTCACCGTCGCGCCCGGCGCCTCCGGCAGTTCCAGCGTCAACGTGGCCGGAGTCAATGGGTTCTCGGGCACCACCAACCTGACGGTCACCGCGCCGTCCGGTGTGAGCGCGAGCCTGTCGCCGTCATCGGTGACGGTCCCGAATGGAGGTACGGCAAGCGCCGCCCTCACCATCTCGGTGGCGCAGTCCGCCCCGGCGGGCACCCACACGCTGACCGTGACCGGCACGTCCGGCACGATCACCCGCACCACCACCGTCCGGCTGGTGATCGGGATCCCGCCGGCCTTCGCCGATGACTTCGAGCAAGACCATGGCTGGACCGTCAACCCCGCGGGCACCGACACCGCCACCGGCGGACGATGGGAGCGCGGCGACCCCGAGGAGACCGCAGAATCCGGCATCAAGCAACTCGGCAACGCGGTCAGCGGCGCCAATGTGCTGGTCACCGGCAGGCTGGCCGGGTCGGGGCCTGGCGCGCACGACGTCGACGGCGGCCTCACCAGCGTGCGGTCACCCGCGATCGAACTGCCTTCCGGCGCCTCCACGCTGAAGCTGTCCTACACCTTCGCCCACCGAGACAACTCCTCCACCAGCGACTACCTGCGTATCAAGGTGATCGGCTCGACCACCGTCACGGTCCTGGAAAGGCTCGGCACCGCATCCACCGACCTTGACGGCGCGTGGACGCCGGTCACCGCGGACCTGTCGGCCCTCGCGGGACAGAGCGTGCGGATCCTCGTCGAAGCGGCCGACGCCGGCACAGCCAGCCTCATCGAGGCGGCCGTCGACGACGTGAGCGTCACATCGGCGGTCTCGGGCGGGACGACGTTCGGCAACGACACCGACATGCCCGTCGCGGACCAGGCCACGGTGGAGAGCCCCATCGAGGTCACCGGCCGCGAAGGCAACGCCCCCGCCGCGCTGCGAGTCACGGCGCGGATCACCCACCCCTACCGCGGCGATCTCGCCGTGGAGCTGGTCGCCCCCGGCGGGCGCGTCTTCCCGCTCAAGGCGGCACGCAACAAGGAGGACGGCGCCGACGTGGCCATCGACACCACCGTGGACGCCTCATCGGTGATGGCCAACGGGACGTGGCGGTTACGCGTCAAGGACACTCTCGCGCAGGACAACGGCGTCCTGACCGGGTGGAGCCTGACCTTCTGACCGACACGCGGGGTGCGGGGAGCATCGGCCCCGCACCCCTTCCCGGAGGTGTGCTGTGTATCTGTCCTCGACGTACGTGTCCTCCACGGGACCCCGGCGGCGGCTACGCGTGGGCGGCGTGCCCGCGACGGTGTTCGCGCTCGGCCTGGTCAGCTTCTTCACCGACGTGTCAGCGGAGATGGTGGCCGCGTTTCTGCCCATGTACCTGATGTACGGGCTGGGTGCGGGCCTGCTTCAGCTCGGCCTGCTCGACGGCCTCTACACCGGGGCGAGCGCACTGCTGCGGGTGGCCGGCGGCCACCTGGCCGATCGGTGGTCGCGGCCCAAGGCGGTGGCGTTATGCGGCTACGGCCTGTCGGCGCTGAGCAAGCTGGCCTTCCCGCTGGCAGGCGGCGCGCTCGGCGGGATCGGCGCGGCGATCGCGGTGGACAGGGCCGGCAAAGGGCTGCGTGCCGCCCCGCGCGACGCCCTCATCACCGCCGCCACCCCGCCGCGGTTGCTCGGCGCCGCCTTCGGCGTGCACCGGGCCTTGGACACGGCCGGCGCGCTGCTGGGCCCCATCGCGGTTTTCGCGCTGGTGGGCGCGGTCGGCGACGCCTACGACGCGGTGTTCGTCGTCAGCTTCTGCCTGGCGCTGGTCGGCATCGTGATCCTTGCCGCCTTCGTGCGGAATCATCCGATACGGCCTGCCGTACCGGCGGAGGCTCACCTGCCCGGACGGCAAGCCGCACGGGCAGGGGCCGGTGTGCGTGAGGGGCTGCGGCTGCTGGCCGAGCGCCCCCTCCGCCGGGTGACGCTCTTCGCGTCGCTCCTGGGCCTGGCCACCGCGGGCGACGCGATCCTCTTCGTCGCGGTACAGCGTCAAGCCGGGCTCCCGGTCTCCGCGCTGCCTCTTCTCCCTCTGGCCACCTCGCTGGTCTTCCTGGCCGCCGCGGTCCCGCTGGGCAGGCTGGCCGACAAGGTCGGCGGATGGCGGATCTTCCTGATGGGCCACGCACTCCTCGCACTGTCGTACCTCTTCGTGGCCCATCCGGGCACCGCCGCCGCCGCCCTCCTGCTGCACGGCCTGTTCTACGCCTCGACCGACGGCGTGCTGATGGCCCACCTCGCCGGCATGCTCCCCGCACATCTGCGTGCCACCGGCCTGGCCGTCACCCAGACCGGGCAGGCGTTGGCCCGCATGGCAGGAGCGATCGGCTTCGGGTTCCTGGCCACCGGACTCGACCTGCGCTGGTGCTTCCTGATCTGCGCCACGCTCCTCCTGTCAACCCTGCTCGCCGCCTGGAGGTCGGGCACATGAGACGCATCCTCGTCGCGATCGCCTCGATCGCTACCATCCTCCTGGCCGGCGGGGGCTATGTCGCCTGGGCGATCAGAGGCGATGACCGCCTGGCCGAACCGGCCGCCGCGGCGCCAAGACAGCCCCTGCTGGTCTTCCTCGACGGCGGGCGCACCCTGGCGGAGGTCCCGCTCAGCCGGCCGGACGCCACCCCGGTTCGCCGCGGGCCGAGTTGCCTGCGATCCCACACCTCGGGCGGAACCACCATCTGCCTGCGTCCTGTCGCCATACCCGCCGGATTCGAGGCGGTGATCCTGCGAGGTGGCGAGCCGGCGGCCGGGCCGATCCACGTCGACGGCACGCCCAGCCGGGCCCGTGTCTCACCCAGCGGGCGGCTGGCCGCCTGGACCGTCTTTCGCACCGGCGACTCCTATGATCCAGGCGCCTTCGCCACCACCACCGGCATCTACGACACCGTGACCGGCGCGCACCACGGTTCGCTCGAGGACTTCTCCGTGGTCGTGAACGGCAGGCCGTACACGCGAGAGGATCGCAACTTCTGGGGCGTGACCTTCGCCGACGACGAAGCCTTCTACGTCACGATGAGCTCGGCCGGGCGAATCTGGCTGATGCGTGGCCGGTTGTCCAGCCGGGTACTCACCGCCATACGGTCAGGCGTGGAGTGCCCCTCGCTCTCTCCCGACGGCACCCGCCTGGCCTTCAAGAAGCGGGCCGGCGACCGGTGGCGGCTCCATGTCCTCGACCTCGCGAGCGGCAAGGAGATCCCGCTCGCCGAGCGAGCCGGCATCGACGATCAGGCGGCCTGGCTCGACAACGGCACCGTCGCGTACGCGCGGCCGGTCCGCGGCGAGCGCCCCTCGCTGTTCGCCGTCCCGGCCGACGGCAGCGGCGCACCCCGTCTGCTGCGCGCCGACGCCACCTCCCCGGCGCCGGTCAGTCCCACTCCCAGATGACGCTGTGGATACCGGGCTCCGGATCGAACACGATGTGGGCGGCGACCAGCGTGCCACCGATCCACAGCTCATCGCCGGCCGGCCGCGGGCGATCGATCGACGGCTGGAAGCAAGCCCGGCATTTCGCCGGCCGTGCCTCCCTGTCGAACTCGACCTCCATGGTCAGCTCGCGCATGCCGGGTTCCACCCGAAAGCTCGCGTAGGGGTCCAGATGTCCGGGTGGGAAGGCGAGGGTGTACTCCATCACCGCCATCCCGCCCTCGGGCAGCACCCGGTCCAGGATCATCTCGTGCACCTCGAAGCCCGTCTCATGGTCGCTCCTGATCCTGCCGGGGCGCCAGCCGCGGGCGCGCTCGACGACCGGGCCCTGCACACCCGCCATGTAGGAGCGATGCACCATCAGGTCCCGGCCCACCCGCGCCGCGCGAGCGCGTACCACCACCTGTTTGGTGATCGTGCGGATCTGCCGGTGTGCGTCGAGCTGAACCAGCATGCTGTGGCGCAGCCGTACCAGCTGAGAGAGGTCGTCGGGGGTGGCCTCGACCTGGGCCAGCACACGCCGCAGCCCCTCGGGTCTGGCCCAGCTCTGGTCGGGCCTTCGCGAGGCCGCGGCCTGCTGCCCGATCCACCGGCCCCTGGGCCGAGGCGGGCCGAGCAGCCCGACCAGCGAATCCGGCGGTACGGCGAGCACCTCCTCCAGCACGTGCACCGCACGAAGCGAGTCGGCTCGCTCCGGCTGAGTACGTCCAGACTGCCAATAGCTCAGCGCGGTCCTGCTCACCGAGAGACCCTGCTCGCGCAGGTGGTGCTGGAGCCGGTCAAGGCTCAGCCCGCTCTCCTGTACGGCCAGCCGTAACGCCGCGCTGAACGGACCGTTCGCCAGCGCCCCACGTAACTCCTCCCGCATCGCTACAGCCACCCTCTGCGCGCGGCCGCGGCCGCCAGCTGAAAGCGGCTGGTCGTGGCCGTCCGCGCCATGAGCTGCTCAAGGCGGCGGTAGAAGGTCCGGCGGCTCAGCCCCAGCGTCTCCGCCGCCCTGTTGTCGCTCACGCCCGCGTTGAGCAGGACGAGCAGCTTGCGATCCGCGGGGTTGATGGACCCGCTCCCGCCGTCCGACAGGTGCAACGGCACGGACATGGTCCAGCACGTCTCGAAAAGCCCGATCAGCGCCTCCAGCAGACCTCCCGCATAGACAATGGTGAGCGTGGCCGCAGGTCCCTCGGCCGGCCTGGCGAGCCAGGCCAGGTCGTTGTCCAGGATGGTCATGTTGACCGGCAGCACGGTCGTCACCCGCGCCTGCTCGCCCGCCTCCATACAGGGGTTGACGTTGTCCTCCAGATAGCCGGGCAGTTCGAGACACTCACGTGAGTAGACCACCCGGTAGCGCATCCCGCGGCCGAGCTGCTCGATCTCGGTCCTGTTGGCGGCGCCGAACAGATGCGGCGGCCGGTCGAGCCGGCGGATCTCGTGCCGGGCACTGTTCACAAGCTGCCTGATGCGAACTTTGACCGCCACGCCTGTGACCACTTCGACCGGCGATTCGACGTCAGCCCTACGTGCGGATCTGCGGTGCGTCTCGAACGCCTGGCTCACGGCGATCCTCGCCTGTTCCAGGTCGGCCTGGTGCCGATGCACCAGCGCCTCCAACCCGGCTTCCGGAACGACCGCGCGCACCACCCTGTCGGTGCCTTGGATGTCGTGCCGGGCCACCAGGCCCCAGGTGATCAGGTCCTTCAGCGCGACGCGCACGGCCTCGTGGCCCATGCGCAGTGCCGCGGCCAGCTCTCCCTCACTCGCCTGCTGGACCCAGAGCAGCCGCTCGTAGACCTGGGCGGTTTCAGCCCGTAGGCCTAAGAGCAGGAGCTGATGGCGCAGATCACTCTGTTCCACTCCGTCACTATAGACAGCCGGATGACCCCTTCCTAGGAGCCCGCAGGCGGCCGGGCAGCGCGCCCGCTCCACGATGACCAGGTGCCGTGCGGACCGTATGGGCGCCCTCCAGGACCGGACGCGCTTGACCAGCCGGCTCGCCCTCCGCCCGGCTTCCCGTGAAAGCGCGACCGCACCCACCTCAAGGCCGCTCCGTGTAGGCGGGGGAGCGGCCGATTCGCGGCCGCGCTCGGCGCGCCGGCCCATCCATACGCTATAAATGTAGCGATACATGTGTAGCGAATGGAGAAGCGTCATGCACGACGTCGTCATCGTGGGAGCCGGTCCCACCGGGCTCATGGCCGCCTGCGAGCTCGCACTGGCCGGCATTCCCTGCACGATCGTGGACAAGCGCGGCAACGAGTCCAACGTCACGCGGGCTTTCGGTCTGCACGCCCGAGCCCTGGAACTGCTCGACGCCCGAGGCATGGGCGACCAACTGGTCGCGGCAGGCAACCCGCTCAAGACGGTGTATCCCGCCTACGCCTCACGGGTCGACTTCGGGCGGCTCGACACGCGGTACCCGATGCTGCTGCTCGTGCCCCAGAACGGCACCGAGAAGCTCTTGCGGCGGCGTGCCGCCGAACTCGGCGTACAGATCCGCCGCGACGCCCACGTGGCCGGCCTGACCCAGGACGCCGAATCCGTCCGGCTGAGACTTCAGGACGGAGGCGAACTGGAGGCCAGATACGTCATCGGAGCCGACGGCGCCCACAGCACCGTCCGCGACCTGGTCGACGTGGGCTTCGCCGGCGCGGCCTACAGCCTGCCCATGCTGCTGGCCGATGTGCGCATTCCCACCTCAGAACCGCCGCCCATCACCCAGGTCGGCACGCGGGGCGTGGTGGTGACCCTCCCGTTCGGCGACGGATGGTTCCGCGTCGGCGCATGGCTGCGCGACGGACAGGAGAACGCGGGCTTCGCCCAGATCCGCGAGGCCTTCCGCCGGATCGCCGGCACCGACTACGACATGAGCGAGCCGCGCTGGTTCTCCCGCTTCACCGCCGAACGCCGCCAGGCCCGCACGTACCGATCGGGGCGGGTGTTCCTGGCCGGAGACGCCGCCCACGTGAACTCGCCCATCGGCGGCCAGGGCATGAACACCGGCATCCAGGACGCCATCAACCTGGGCTGGAAGCTCGCCGCCACGCTGCACGGCTGGGGGCCGCCCCGTCTGCTCGACACCTACCACGCCGAACGGCACCCCGTCGGCTCCGCCGTCCTGGCCATGACCGACCACCTCACCGGGCTGGTGCTCAGCGGTTCACGCGTGCGCCTGGAACTCAACCGGCGCATCATGGCGACCCTGCTCCACACCGCTCCCGGCCGCCGCCATATCCTCGGCAGGCTGTCCGGCCTGGAGTTCGCCTACGCGCCCGGCGAGCCGGACGCCCACCCGCTGGCCGGGCGCCGCGCGGCCGACGGCCCGACAGACGCGGGCCGCCTCTACGAGGTGCTGCGCGCCGGCGCCTTCGTCCTGCTCTCCGGCAAGGACGTGCCGGCCCCCTGGCGCCATCGCGTACGGCACGCCAGACCCCTGGGCGGCACCAGACCCGAGGCCACGCTGATCCGCCCGGACGGCTACGTGGCCTGGGCCGGGGATCACACCGGCATCGAAACGGCTCTGGTGAAATGGTGTGGCCCCGCCGACCACACCGACAGGAAACGAAATCGTGCCACCGCCTAACCCACAGCGCCGCGACCACCTGGCAGACGCGGCCATCACGGTGCTGGCCGAGCAAGGCTCACGCGGATTGACCCACAGAGCCGTCGACACCGCCGCCGCCGTACCGGCCGGCACGACCTCTCGCTACTTCCGCACCCGCGACGCGCTGCTCAACGGAGTCATCGAGCGGATCACCCGCCGGCTCGGCGAACACGTGGACGCCCACACCATCCGGCCGATCTCGCCCGCCGATCTGGAGGAAGCGCTGGTCGCCGTCCTGACGACGATGCTGACCGACGACCAGCACGACCCGCTGGCCCTGTTCGAGCTGCACCTGGAGAGCACCAGGAACCCCCGCCTGCGGCACACGCTGACCGACGCCCTGCACGGCCGAAGCGACCTCATCATCCGCCAATGCCGCGCCGCCGGAATCGACATCAGCCAGGACGACGCCATGCTCCTGGAGATGAGCGTGCTGGGCATTCTCTTCACCGCCCTCACCACCGGCGTGCCCGAATCCCCCGGCGAGCTGATCCGCACCGCCGTACGGGCTCTCCTGGCCCACCACCAAAAGCCGACGGCGACATAGCCCACTTCGGGGGCGCCACACGAACCCCGATGCCCCCATAGGGCCTTGTCCCGTATGGGTCTGGCCTTCCCGCGGCCCTGTGTGGGCTTCTTGCGGGGCTCTCCCCGGTCGCCGGGAAGGTGCCCCTGAAGCGGTGGTGCTCAGCGCCTGTCCAGCGGGCCGTCGCCTGGTTGCGGCTCATTCGTCTGACGCGGTACCGCTCCTCCGGAAGGCGCGGGTCGCCGCACCTGGCCTTCGCGGGGGACGATGAGATATGGGCCTTCGCATAGTGGTGGGCATGGAACGCGGCGCCGTCCCAGATGAACTGGCCGGCGCATTGCGGCGGGAGGGGGCGGTGGTGCTGCCACCGCGCCCGGAACTGCCGGATGTCCTGATAGCGCTGTTCCCCGACACGATGAGCGCCCCGGAGGCGGCCGAGCGGGCCGCGCGCCTGCCCGGCGTGGCCTACGCGGAACCGGAGGAGTTCCGCTTTGGCGGCTGAGGCGTCACGACCAGCTGACCGGCGACAACGGGATCGCGTCGCGTGGGTCGTGGAGGCGAAGCAGGGTCAGGCCGATCCCGGCGGTGCCCAGGAACAGGTCGGGCGTCTCGCCCCGATGGAGCTCGTGGGGCAGGCCGCACGGCCAGGTACCCATCCGGTCCCGGTGTTCGATCATCAGCGTGCCGATCTTCCGCGCCGCCCGTAGATGCGCGTCTTCCTTCAGGACGGTCGCGGCCGTGATGAGCAGCTCCGCGGCTCCGGACAGGCCGTGGCAGAGGGACAGATCGACGGGCTGGTGCTCGCGGGAGGCCGTTCCAGCGCGGATGGTCAAGTCCCGGACGGCCTGGATCGCGAGGGAGGCTTCGGCCAGGGCCGTGGTGTCCCGGGTCAGTTCGTGGGCGCGGAGTCTGCTCAGGCCGATCCCTACCGCGCCGTGACACCAGAAGGCGGGATAGCCGGGAGGCTGCGCGCGCAGGTCGGGCCAGTTGCCGTGGAAGGGCGAGCACCAGGAACGTTCGTAGCGCATGGCGGCGGTGGCCGCCTCGATGTCGCCGGTCTCCAGCAGGGCGAGGGCGGGCCCGGAGGCGCCATGGGCCAGGCCGGTCAGGTGAGGCGGCCAGGATCGGCCCCAGGGCTCCGGGGCCGAGGCGGCCTTGAGGTCACGTGCCAGGGACAGGGTGGCGTCGCGGAGGACGGGGTTTCCGGTGATCCGATGGGCGTGGGTGAGCCCGATGATGATCCCGGCGGTTCCGCTGATCAGGTCGTGGCCGCCGGAGGGGCAGGGCGTCCGGGTGATCGACAGGCAGAGTTTCTCGCCCTCGGTGACCAAGCCGTCGTCGCCCAGGAGCCGCCCGGCGAGCAGTGCTGCGAGGGCGATGCCGGTGGCGCCGTCGTACAGGCCCAGCCGGCTCTGCCGTACCAGGTCAGGGGCTTGAGTGAGGGAGCGGGTGATCGCTTCCGCGGCCAGGTTCGCGAAGCGGCCGGTGGGGTCGTGCCGCGCGGCGCAGCTCAGGAACAGGCCGATGCCGGCCGACCCGCTGTACAGGTCGTCGCCGGTGTCGCCGATCCGCACGTGTGGGTCGTCGTCCGTGCCGCCGACGATGGCGCCGTGCCAGTGGCCGCCTGGGCGCGCGCTCTCGGCCAGGTCGTGGGCGATGGCGATCGCGCTGTGCAGGAGCGCGCTCACGCCGCCGCCCATGGCCGGTGGAGGGCGATGCCCGCGGCGCTCAGGCCGTTCAGGAGGCTAGCGCGCAGATCCTTCCGATCGGTGCCCGCGCGCAAGGCCGCCACCAGCGCGGCCGCCAGCACCCGGCAGCGGCTCTGCCCGAAACTCTCGCCGCCTGCGGGTTGCTCGGCGTGGGCGAGGCCGGGAGCCAAGCGCAGGCTCAGCGGGGGAACGGCGGGCCGCAGCAGGGAGCCGATGTCCAGGTGGACCTCCTGGAGCGCGGTGTGCGCCTGTTCCTCGCGTTCGCGTTCGTAGTAGATGACGAGGCTGTCGACACGGGCGTAGCCGTCCGCGGCCGACGGGCACTTGAGCGAGTGCCGCAGCCCCTCTCGTTCCAGGCGCGCGGTGACCGCGTGCAGCACCGGCGCGGCGGCGCCGGCGGGCAGGTTCAGGTAGGCCCGGTTGATGGGAGGTTCGGGCTCGTCGGGGGAGCGGGCGCACCAGAATCCGCTGTCCTGATCCGTCCAGTCTTGGCGGCGTACGACGTCGAGCAGGTCACCGGGAGCCGGCGGTACGGCCGGGCGCAGCGGCAGGACGTATTCCCCCGGCTGGACGGCCCGCGAGCGCCCCTGCCGGGACACCACGCAGCGCCCGTCGGGCGAGGCGGCTGTGACGAGCCAGCCACCGTCGAACCGCTCGGCTCCCGCGTGCGCGGCGCGCAACAGCGCGGTGAGGTCGCCCATTCTGGCCGGGGGGTCGACACCGAAGGGCGGCAGGTACCAGCCGGTGTAGAGGGCGTCGGTCACGCGTTCGCAGGCGTCGGCGGCGGCCGGATCGCACCGTTCGCCCGCCACGCGCACACCGTCGTCGTCCGCGATCTCCACGAGGTTCACCAGCCGGTCCAGCGCGATCAGCACGGAATGCCTCATGCGGGTCTCCGCGTCGTGGCCAGGCGCAGGGCCAGCTCGACAGCCGGCTCGGCGGCGCGGGGGTCGGCCGTGTGCTCGGCCTGTTCCAGGGCGAGGTGCGCGAGCCGGGCGATCGTGAACAGCTCGCGACGCCGGGTGGAGTCTCCCGACGCTCCATAAGCGTCGACGAACGCCGGGATATGGGCACCTGTGTGGAAAGCGAGTTGGTCGGCGATGACGCAGGCGACGTCCCAGGCCGGATCGCCCAGCCCGGACAACTCCCAGTCGATCACACGAATCCGATCGCCGGCCACCACGCAGTTGTCGGCCTTGAGATCCCCGTGCACCAGGCAGCCGGCCCGCCACGCGGCGGCGCCTTCCCGGAGGACGTCGCTCAGTAGCGGGTCCGCAGCCAGACGGGCGCCGAGACCGCGCGCGGCGTCGGTGGTCAGCGCCCACTCCTCGGGCGAGGTGTCCGGCAGCCGCAGGATTCCCGCCGACCTGGTCGGCGGGATCGGCAGCCCGGACGTCGCGCGATGCCAGCCCGAACACAGCTCTCCCAGCGACGCGGCGCTCTGGGCGGTGAAAGCCGTCAGCGGCCGCCCGGCCGCGCCGATCACGAGGACCTGCGCGCGCTCGTCGAGGAGGACGGCCCGCGGAACGGCGGCCGCCAGCGCGTCGTTCCATCCGGCCAGCCGGTAGGCCAGCAGTTCGGCCGCCAGATCCCGCCCGCTGTCCCGGGCGCTTCTGCTCAGCCGTTTGACCACGTGCCCGGCGGCCAGCCGTACGTCATGGAAGCGCGACAGATCGACGATCTCGGCGCCCGCGGCGTCGATCCCCGCCGCCGCGAGCGCCTGAACCGCGGACGGCGGATCACGCCAGGCCGCCTCCGTCACTGTCCGTAGTCGATTCCGTAGGGGTCATCGCCATATGGGTCATAGCTCTCGTAATCCTCGCCCATACCCAGCGGCGATCCTGGTCCCGTCGGACAGCGGATCTGGACCGACCTGCACGGAATCTGGATGGATGGGCAGGGAAGCTGAACGGTGACCCGGCAGATCACCTCACGGGTCAGGGGTACGCACGGAATTCGGATGGACGGGCAGGTGAAGATGGGCAGGGACGGGCGGCACGGGACGGGCGTCAGCGTCCTCCTCGGCGGGCAGGCGCGATCCAGCGCGGCCCTGGCATCGACCAGACCCGAGCCGTACTGCTCGTTCGGCAGCGGATCACCGGGATTGTCCCGCAGCGGCCGTGCGGTGTCCCGGATGATCTGCCCGACCTGCGCGCCCGGCAGTCCGGGGTTGCAGGAAAGGATCAGCGCCGCGACGCCCGCGACATGCGGGGCGGCCATCGACGTGCCGTTCGAGATGGCGTAGGTGTCGTCCCAGTAGGTGCTGAGCACGTTGACCCCGGGCGCCGCCACGTCGATGTGCGGTCCCGTTTGCGAGAAGGCGGCCCGGCGATCGGTGGCCTCGATCGCGCCGACGGCGATCACATCGGGGAAGGCTGCCGGGAAACTGGGATTGTTCGTCCCGTCGTTGCCCATGGCCGCGACCACGACGACGCCCCGGCCGATGGCGTAGGCGACGGCGTCGCGCTCCACGAACGTGTTGGCGCTCCCGCCCAGGCTCAGATTGATCACGTGGGCGCCGTGGTCGGCCGCCCACCGGATGCCGGCCGCGATATCGGCCGAACTGCCCATGCCCCTGATACGGCCCGTCGGCGTGTGCCTGACACGGGCCAGCACCCGGACCGGCAGCAGGCGGCAATTCCAGGTGACCCCGGCCACGCCGACGCCGTCGTTGCTCAGGCAGGCGATCGTGCCCGCCACGTGGGTGCCGTGCCCCACTTCGTCCTGCGGGTCGTTGTCCCTGCCGAAGAAGTCGCCTTCCAGTACGAAGCCCGGGGGAAGGCCGGCCGGTGTGGGATTGGGTCCCAGATCGACCAGGTCACTCCCGGGCAGCAGCAGCGGGGCCAGCTGAGGATGATTCAGATCCACGCCCGAGTCGACGACCGCGACGGTGACGTTCGCACTGCCCGTGCTGCGGTCCCACGCCGCCGGACAGTTGATCTTCGCCAGTCCCCACTGCTGCGCGTAGTCCGGATCATTCGGTACGGCGAAGCTCTCGCGATACCGGTTCGGTTCGGCCGCCTCGACCTCCCCCAGCGCGGCGAGCCGGTCGACCACGTCGCCGACCTCGTTGGCGGGATCGAAGCGCACCTTGTACGTCGCGGTCATCGGGGTGAGCTCCGCCGCGACCGCGAACCCCCGCTCGACCCGCGGGGGAGGCGGCGGATGCACCGCGGTGACGGAGGTGACGCCAATGCCATTGAGGACGCCGTCCAGGTCGTCGACGCCGAAGCCGGCGGAGAAGCCCGTCAGGCCACGGGAGGGTCCCGCCGGGATGCTCACCGTGAGGCCGGCCGCCACTTCCGTCCGGAGCTGCACCACCACCTCCCCGGGGACGACGTTGCCGGCGTCCGGGCCGAAGATCGGAAGGTAGTCGTCGCCTGAACCGTGCATGGCGCCTCCGTTTCCGGATGAACGGCCCTCAGCGTCTCACCGCGTCAGGGCGTCAACAAGGCGCGGAGGGTGTCCTGATGCGGCCATGACCAGGACAAACGGGCTCTTGGCCGGGATACTGCAGCTCCGGCGTCAACTCGGATGCCGGTCGCGACCGGCTCTGGTTCGCGGCCTTCGCCGCGACTGATGCAGCGCGGCCGACGTGCTTCCGGGATCGGCTACTTCAAACTCTTCACGCTACCCGGCGAAACGCGCGGTGGCGGATCCACGGCTAAGGTGCAGTGCGTCTCCGCCTGGAAGCCCTCCAGGTAGGCGATGGCGGTCACACTCCAGGCGTACACGCGAACGGTCCGGAGGAATCTGATCTGGAATGAACGCACCCAATGACCCTGCCGGCTCCGCCAGGTCCTCCCGGGATCCGGCGTCGGCCGGCGCGTCACCTCCCCGCATCGCGGAACCCACCCAGGAAGAACTGGACGGGTTGCCAGTCGAAAAGCGCCTGGAACTACTGGAGGCCCAACGGCAGCGCGATGACCAGGAGCGCGAACGCCGACGGCTGAACCGCCACCAGTGGTTCAACAGCGTAGGGATCCTGCTGGGCGCCCTCTTCACCGCCGGCAGCCTGATCGTGACCGCAGTTACGTTGCGCAACGGGCAGGAGGAGCTGCGAACCGCACGCGAGGGACAAATCACCGATCGGTACACCAAAGCAGTCGAACAACTTGCTTCGCCCGCGACCGATGTGCGGTTCGGTGGGATCTACGCCTTACAGCGGATCGCCGCCGATTCCCCTAGGGACCGCCTCACCGTGCGCAGCGTGCTGGCGGCGTTCGTCCGCAACCACGATCTGTGCGCGCCACGGCCCGCGCCGCAATGTACCGCCTCGATCGCCGAACTCGCCGTGGTCCGGAACATCGCGGACGTGCCGCCAGATGTCCACGCGGCCCTCACCATCGCCTCTGGCCTGACTGTCCCGGGGGACCCGCGCACCGACTTCTCCCAGGTCCGCTTCCCCCGCGCGGCGCTCGAGGGCATCCGGCTGAGCCGTGCGGACCTGGAGGGGGCCGATCTGACGTGGGCCGGGTTGCGGGGCGCGGACCTGAGCGGTGTGAACGCGCCGGAGGCGTGCCTCACCTACGCGCGGCTACGTGGCGCAGACCTGAGCAAGGCGAACCTGAGACTCGCCGAACTGTCCGGAGCCGATCTGACAGGAGCGAACCTGTCTGGCGCCGATCTGCGCGGTGCCGATCTGCAGGGTGTGACCGGGATGACCCCAGACCAGATCCGGGCCGCCGCCAGCACCGACTCAGCCACCCGGTTTGGCGAGAAACGGGTCGGACCACAATCATGCGGACCGCCCAACAAGCTCGGCGGACCGCTCGAAGGAGACCCCGAACCTCTCCACTCCGGGTAACGCCGGAGAGCGGACCATGCCTCAACGCCGCACCCATCCACCTCCCGCCACCTCACGGAGGGGCCAACGTCGCCGAGCCGGTCTGGGGCGGGTGAAGGCTTCACCATGGGCATGCGGTTCTGCGGCCGAGGCGTAACGCCCCTTCGATCATGGCCACGTGTCATCAAGATCATGGCCAAGTACAGCCAGGACATCGGCCCGAATCCGTTGATGCGCGGGGAGACCGCCGTCCACGTGCTGAGTGCGCCGGTGCTCTTGGGAATGCCGACACCTACCTCGCCGTCATTCCGGAACGTTTTCTGATCTTGCCGAGGGTGAGCTGGCTGGCCCGGATGTCGGAGATCAGCACGTACGCGACCAGCAGGAGGCCGAGACACAGGGCGGCGGCGCCCCACCAGGGGATCTCGGCGAGCAGCAGGTTGCCGTCGCGGTCGCTCAGCGACCTGATCACCATCGTGACCGCGGCCACCACCACGGTGCCCATCAGCCAGCTTCGCAGGCGTGGCAGGCTTTCCATGTTCCACAACCGGACCCGCCACGTCATGAACACGGCCAGGACGCCGAGCAGCGCGCAGAATCCGATCAGCCACCAGGGCAGCGCGAACGACTGCTGTTCGGCGATCTGTGCCTGGGCGGCGCGCAACCGGGCCTCGGCCTTGCGCTGGGCCGTGACGGCGGCGTCGAGCTGCTTCTGGAGCTGCGCCACGCTCTTGTCCTGACGCGCAGGCGGCGTGGCGGCCTCGGTCGGCAACATGCGTGCCACGACGGTCAGCATGATCGCGACGAATGCCAGCGCCAGCACGATGGCCATGAACAGGTCGATGAAGCGCAGGTCGAGCGGCGGCGCGAACGACCTGGCCGGGCGCCTTCTCACGGCTCCCTCACCAGCGTGTACTTCTGGGGCCTGCTCTCGGCGGCGCTCAGTCGTTCCACCGCCGTGCGCAGCGCGTCGAGGCCCTTGACCAGCTCCTCCGTCCTGCCTCTGGACTGGGCCAGCTCCTGCGTCAGCCCCTGCATCGCCGGCGCCGCCTGTTTCGCGGGCAGCCGCGCGACATAGGTCAGGAACACCTCGTCCGCGGCCACCACGCCGGCCCGCTCGGCCCGCTCGACCAGCGCCATCGCGCCGAACGCGAGCACGCTCAGGAACAACGCGATCAGCGTGACGCCGAAGGCCGACGCCAACTCCGGCAGCACGTGCTGCTTGAGCGCGGTGATCAGCACGGAGGGGTCGCCCTGGCTGTCCAGGGCGCTGGAGAACGAGCTGACCATCTCGGCCATCGTCAGCGCGGTGCCGATGAATCCGAAGACCGGCAGCGCCCAGATCAGCGTGTGGTCAAGGTGATGCTTGTTGGCCATCTCGCCGTCGTCCAGAGCCGAGCGCGCGCTCAGCACCGCCTCGCAGTCGTTGCCGGCCTCGGCCGCCTCACGGAACAGCTTGAGCCGCCGCGCCACGAGCGTGTCCTCGTTCGCCTTCACGGCCTGAACGTTCACCCTGGCCCGGGTGATGGCGGCGTTCTCCCGCCGGATGTCCGGCACCGCCCGCGCGATCCTGAGCACGGTGGTCAAGAACACCCCGATGATCACCGTGACCACCAGCTCCGCCGCCGCCGGGGCGGTGGCCGCCCCCACGGACACCAGCACCGCTTCCACCGCTCCGGCCACCATCAGCAGCACGGAGACGATCAGGGCGACCACCGGCGCGAACACCGAGTGATGCCAGTCGTACCTTGACACTCGTCAACCTCACTCCGGCACAAGAATTGTCAAAGCAATACCCAAGCACACGCAAAGCGATTAAAGGTGACGGTGAGGCATCGGATCTCTGGGAGTTCGGCGATGGGACGCCGGTCGGTGAAGCGCCTGGAACTCCGCTTCGGACAGGACCCGCATGTCGCGGCCCTGGGTGGATCCCCTCCGCGAGGAGCTGCGTGATCAGTGGGTACGCGTCTTGCGGCTCCTCGATCCAAAGCCGCGATGCCACGATGAAGACCTTGGTCCGGAGAATGATCCTGCGCAGCGTCATCCGCGCTCGAGTCGCGCGACGTGACCTCCAAAGAGGGAAGCCGAGCACTCGGACGAGGGCGGTCGCCACGTGAATGGCTCCTGGCCGGACTTGGCGGATGGATTCGGCCCTCACGGGATCCACGGAGAGGTGGCAGCCATGGGTAGGAGGGGTCAGGCCAGTCCGCCGGTGACCATCAGCCTGGGGGTGGCCGCGTGGTTGGGGGAGGGGGCGTGCAGGAGGTGGGGGTGCGTGAAGACCACGTCGCCCGGCTCGCCCGTCAGCTCGACCACCCGCATGGGGATGCCGGAGATCCGCGCTCCCCGCTCGACGAACCGCGCGACGCGTTCGGTCGCGGGCCCGGGGCGGCGGATGCCGTCCAGCCAAGGATGTGCGTTGAGGATCGCGTCGCGGACGGTTGGTGAACGGCCGGGCTCCGCCTCTCCTGCCCGCCGGAGGAAGTTCGCGACCAGCCGGTGTGAACCGGCCAGGACCACGGTGCCGCCTCCCGCCGGCTCGACGGGGGCGAGGTTGCCCAGCCACTTCAGCAGCAGGGCGCCTCTGGCGGGGAAGTCGATGTGCCAGCCGCCGAGCGGCACGTCCCACACGCCCGGCGTCGGGAACGTGACGAGTGGGTCACCCCAGCTGAACGGCTGAGGCCAGTCCGCGCGCCCCAGCAGCGCGTCGATCGCGGCTACGACCGCTGGGGAGGCGAGCCGGTCGAAGGCTCCGGCTTTCCGCAGCGCGCCCAAGCCGCGAGGTTCCGCGATGGTCCATGTGCCGGGCCGTTCGCGGAAGATGCCGTGCTTGGGTGCGAGCTCGGACCACAGGGCCCGCGCCATGTCGTCGACGGCATCGGCGAAGGCGCGAGCTTGGGCGCCTCACGGGTGTCTGGAGGACTCGTCCCGGGCGGAGAGTGTGCCGCGGACGGTGCGCAGCATCCGGGTCAGTGCTTCGGCGTCCTGGCCGGACAGGCCGATCGCCTGTGGAGCGTTGAAGGCCACCACCGCGGGAAGGACGCGGTCCAGAACCGCCTGGCCGGCCGGGGTGATCCGCAGCCTCGCGCGCCGGCCGCGGCCGCCCGGCCCCTCGCGTTCGACGAGGCCCCGCTCGATCAGCGTCACCGCCACCTCGCCGAGGCTCTGTGGCCGCACCATGATCACTCGGGCGAGTTCGGCCTGGTTGAGGTCTTCGCCTGTGGCGAGCGAGGCCAGCACGCCGAACTGGACCGGGGTGAGCCCGACCGTTCCGAAGACCTCGGTGAAGCCTCGGGCGACGACGTAGGAGGTCTGGATCAGTTCCCAGAGCGGCAGGTCCGGCGCACCCGCCTGTTCATCGGCGTGCGTCTCGGAGTGCTCAGGCACCGCGGGCTCCGGCCAGGGTACGGCCCAGCCGGGCGGCCGAGGCGAGGACCGGCAGGCCGAGGCGGGCCGCCCGCGTCCCCACGGGGGTGGCGAGCAGGTTCATCCAGCCCAGAGGCCTCAGCGACGTGCGTACGGCCTCGGGGGCGTAGCCGGCCATGCGGGTCTGGAAGCGGCGCACCGCCAGCGGGATCGTGGACGTGCCCTCGCGTACCTGGATCAGTTCTTGCGCGAGGATGTCGGCGTCGCGGATCGCCGTGGCCGCGGCCATGCCGCCGGTGGGTGGCATGGCGTGCACCGCGTCGCCGAGCGCGGTCACGGCGCCGGCCGGCCACGGGGTGAGATCGGTGTCCGCGGTCGCGGCGTGGAAGCCGAAGAAAGCAGCCGTGGCGGGGTCGGCGGCGCGCACCAGCGCCCGTACCGGCGCGCTCCAGCCGCGCAGCAGCCCGTCGGTGAGCCGGATCAGCCCGGCGCCGGCGAGTTCGCGCGGGCGCCCAGGATAGATCCCATCCGGCGCCATCAGCCCCCAGACGAGCGCGGGCGGCTCGATGATCGGCTTGACCCGCGCGCAGGCCGCCGGATCGACCATGGAACCGGCGCCGGGGTCGTGGAGACTGAGGAAGAGCCCGGTGCCGCCGGGACCGAACGCCAGCGCCGGGCCCTGCGCCAACAGTGCCGGAACCAGGGGCCTGGTATCGGCGCTCAGCGGCGTGCGAGCGGCGATGCCGCTCACCCCCACGGGGGCGGACGTCGGGCGCCCGGCAAGCGCCGCCGCGACCCGCGACCCCACGCCATCCGCGCCGACCAGCAGGTCAGCGGTCTCCGTGCGGCCGTCGGCGAAGGACACGGTGAGCGTGCCGCCGGGGTTGGCGCGGTACCCGGTGAACTCCGAGCCCAGCCGCAGCGCCTCCCCCAGGCCGTGCGCCAGCAGCCGGCGCAGCGGGATCCGGCCGATCATCAGCGTGTCCGTGGCCCCGTCGCGCGACTCCTGAAACAGCAGCCGCATCCGGTGGTCGGTGACCGCGAACCGAGTGAACGACCGCGACCCCGCTGAGCTCGCGAGCAGCGCCTGGTAGAGATCTGGCGCGAGGCGGCGGCGCAGCGCCCGGCAGGCGCGCTCGTCCAGATGGAGCCGATAGCCGCCGGTGGATTCCACAGTCTGATCCCGCTCGTGCACGACCACGTCGATCCCCTCGCCACGTAGCGCCTGGGCCAGCGTCAGCCCGCCCATCCCGGCTCCGATGATCACGACTCTCACGGCTCACCTCGAATCAGGAACCTGATACTTAAGAATAAGGTACCTGATTGTGGGTGCTGCCGGACATCGTGTGTGGTCCCGCGTGGACACTCGGCGTCCGCGCCCCGGCGGGCCGCGCGGCGAGGTGAGCGCCGCTCAGGCGACGCTGATCAGCTTGATCAGCTGCCGTCTGAACTGCTCGTAGTCGTCCACGGCGCCGAGCAGTTGCTCCGAGGTGCGTTCGGCCTCGTGGGCGAGTGCCAGGGTCGCGGTGCCCGGTTCGGTGATGGTCACCGAGACGCGCCGGCGGTCCCGCTGGTCCGCGTGCTTGCCGACGTACCCGGCGCGCCGCAGGTGCTCGATCGTGCGGCTCATCGTCTGGTCGGTCACGCGGCACAGCCCCGCCAGTTCGCGCTGGGTGAGCGGCCCCTCGGCCAGGTGATGCAGGGCGATCAGGCCGGCGTGCGTCAGTCCGTGCGCGGCGAGGAACTCATGGAAGCGCCCCTCCACCAGGCGTGCGGCCACCGACAGCAGCCGGCCGGTGGGCCAGGAGTCGATGTCGGCCACCCGTTCATTGTCCCACCTCGCGATCGTGAACCGGCTCAGGAGATCGCAGCCTTTTCGCGACCGCCAGGCCGAGCCAGATCATCCCGGCGAGCACGGCCACCACGAGGTATTCGATGGCCGGGATCCGGCCCACGGCCAGCACGCCGGACAGGTCGTGGCGCAAGCCGTACACCAGCAGGGAGCCGAAGGCGTAGGCCAGCCCCAGCGACCAGCGCACCCCGCGCGGCAGGCCCAGGCCGTGCATCTGGGTGATGACGAAGACGCCGAGGAAACCGAACAGGAACATCGGCCAGATCCCGTCCGGCCCGCCGCTCATCACGGCGACGAGCGTGCCGTGGACGGCGACGGCCAGTTCCAGGGTGAGCGTCCACCAGCGGTTGGTGTGGGCGCGGGTGAGGAACAGGCTGCCCTGCAACAGCAGCAGGAACATGTAGAAGAAGCCGATCAGGTGGCCGCTGGTGGCCTCCATGGGGTGGTACCAGAAGGTGTAGACGGCGGCCCAGCTGAACAGGTAGCCGTGATAGCGGCGGGCGAACCGCACCACCTGTGCGCCGATCGGGGCCGGTTTGCCGAAGAACATGCCGCGCCGGCGGTTCTCCATGAGCAGGACGACCACCAGCAGCAAGATCACCGAGCCCTGGGAGCTGAAGATCGACACGTCCTGGGCCAGGCCGTCGTAGAACAGCTGCGTCTGGGCCATGTGCAGGGCGATGAAGACGGCGTTGACGCCGAGCGCGACGACGTTGACCGGATGCAGGCCGGGCGTGTGGCGGCCCACCCTGGTCTGCGCGTAGTAGATGAGGCCCCATAGGGCGAGTTGGTGGGCCGCGTAGGGGAGCCAGGCCGACAGCCGGGTCCACAGGGTCGGCTCAGGAAGCTTCCAGTAGTACCAGAACGCGCCCTGGTCGGGCAGGAGCGTGACGCCGTGCAGGCGCTGGCCGAGCAGCCAGACCAGGGCGGTGATGATCGCGCCGGCCAGCACGCCCGCGGCGAGGGTCCGGCCTGGGCCCCAATTGTTCAGCATGCTGACTATTGTGCTTATGCTCAGCCTGCTGAACAAATTTCTCCAGGAGGGCAACCGCCGGCCCGTCGGCTCCGAATAGGCGTATGTGGAGCTGTTCGACCGGGTTCCTTTCTGAGGAAGTGATCATGGAACGACGCAGGATCGCGGTGATCGGCAGCGGCATCGCCGGTCTCACCGCGGCCTACGTGCTGCAACGAGACCACGACGTGACCCTGTTCGAGGCCGACGAGCGGCTCGGCGGCCACGCGCACACCCACGACGTGCCGACCGGGGCCGTGGACAGCGGCTTCATCGTGCACAACCGCCGGACCTATCCGCTGCTGACGCGGCTGTTCGCCGAGCTCGGCGTCGAGACCCGCGCATCGCAGATGAGCCTGTCCGTTTCGTGCGCGGGCTGCGGGCTGGAGTACGCGGGCGGCAAGGGACTGACCGGGCTTCTGGCCCAGGGCCGGGTACGGCCGGCGTACCTGCGCATGCTGGGTGAGGTGCCGCGTTTCCGCCGGGCGGCGCGGCAGGCCCTGGCCTCGGGCCAGGATCGGACGCTCGGTGAGTTCGCCAGCGGTTTCACCCCCTACTTCGGCACGCACTTCCTCGCGCCGCTGATCTCGGCGGTCTGGTCGTGCACACCGGCCAGGGCCTTGCAGTATCCGGCCCGCCACCTGTTCACCTTCCTGCGTAACCACGGGATGCTGGCGGTGGGCGGATCTCCGCGCTGGCGCACCGTCGTCGGCGGCTCGCGCGCCTACGTGGAGCGCATCGCCAAGCACCTGCCGGCCGTGCGCACAAGCTGTCCGGTGATCCGGCTGCGCCGCTCGGGCGACGGCGTGGAGCTGGTCGCCGATGGCCGGCACACCTTCGCGGCCGCGGTCGTGGCCACCCATCCCGACCAGGCGCTGCGCCTGCTGGCCGCGCCTACGGAGGCCGAGCGTGAGGTGCTCGGCGCCTTCACCTACTCGCGCAATGAAGCCGTCCTGCACACCGACACCACGGTCCTTCCGCGGGCCGCCGGGGCGCGGGCGTCGTGGAATCTGCGCATGGACTGCCGTGCCGCCGCCGTGCCGAGTGTGCGGGTGAGCTACGACATGAACCGCCTGCAGGGCCAGCCGTACCTGGTCAGCCTGGGTGAACCGATCGCCGCGCACCATGAGATCGCGCGCATGGTCTACCGGCATCCGGCATACACCCCCGAGTCGGTCGCGGCGCAACGGCGCCTGCCCTGGCTCAACGATCGGCGCATCGCCTTCGCCGGCGCCTACCACGGTTGGGGATTCCACGAAGACGGCTGCCGCTCCGGGCTGCTGGCCGCCCAGGCGCTGGGCGGTGACTGGTGATCCTCTACGAGTGCGTGATCACCCACGCCAGGGCCGAGCCGGTGCGCAACACCTTCCGCTACCGCACGGCACTGTGCCTGGCCGATGCCGACGAACCACCACGCGGATCGCTGGTCGCGCCGCCCGCGGGCCGTGGTGACCTCGACGCGTTCCTTGCCCGCCATGAGCTGGCCGCCGACCGGGTACTGACCCTGGCCCACCACCGGCTGCTGGGCTGGGCCTTCGACCCCTTGCGGGTGCACTGGTGCTTTTCCGGCGGACGGCTCGCGGCCACGGTCGCCGAGGTGCGCAACACCTACGGCGGGCGCCACCGCTACCTTCTGCGGCCGGGCGCGCGCGAGGCCGCCAAGGAGTTTCACGTCTCGCCCTTCAACGAGGTCGACGGCTTCTACCGCATCGATCTGCCGATCCCCGATGAACGGCTCCGCCTGACGGTCACCCTGCACCGGCAGGGCAGGCCCCCTTTCGCCGCCAGTGTGCGCGGACGCAGGGTGCCGGCCATGAAGGCGCGTCACGTCCTGGCTCCGGTCTTCACCAGCGCCCGCATCCGCCGCCAGGGGATCGGCCTGTATCTGCGTGGGCTCACGATCCAGCCGCCTGGAGTGGACCGATGACCGCCTGGTTGCGGGCCCAGCTGGCCCGGCAGCTGTTCCTGCGCGTCGCCCGCCGCATGGGCCCCGCCTTGACCGGACTTCGACTCCATCGGCCCGACGCGTTCTTCCGCCGGGTGGGCGCTGATGGGCTGATCGGGTTCGGCGAGTCCTACACGGCGGGAGACTGGGACGCCGACGACCTCGTCGGCGTGCTGACCGCGCTGGCCGGCGAGGTCGGCACGCTCGTGCCGCCGTCACTGCAGCGGCTGCGGCGGCTGGCCCTGCCGAGGGCTCCGCTGGCCGTACGCGGCAGCCCGGAGGGGGCGCGCCGAAACATCGCGCGGCACTACGACCTGTCCAACGAGCTGTTCGCCGCCTTCCTCGATGAGGGCATGACCTACTCGGCGGCCTGGTTCGCCGACCCGGCCGCCGCGACGTGGGCCGACCTGGCGCCCGCGCAGCACCGCAAGATCGACCGCCTGCTGACGCAGGCCAGGGTCGGGCCGGGCACGCGCCTGCTGGAGATCGGCAGCGGATGGGGCGAACTGGCCATCCGCGCCGCCCGGCGAGGCGCCGACGTGGTCTCGATCACCCTGTCCGAGGAGCAGGCGCAACGGGCCCGCGAACGAGCGAGCGCCACCCGCTTCCCGGGAAGGCCGGACTTCCGGCTCTGCGACTACCGCGAAGTCGACGGAAGCTACGACGCGATCGTCAGCGCCGAGATGATCGAGGCCGTCGGCGCCCGGCATTGGCCGGACTACTTCGCGGTGCTCCGGCGGCGCCTGGCCCCGGGCGGCCGGATCGCGCTGCAGGCCATCACGATGCCGCACGATCGCATGCTGGCCACACTCGGCACGCACACCTGGGTGCAGAAGCACATCTTCCCCGGCGGCATGCTGCCCTCTGTCCCCGCGATCGAGAGCCTGCTCGGGCCGCTGCGCATCGTGGAACGGCTGTCGCTACGCGAGCACTACGCCCACACCCTGAGACTGTGGCGCGAACGCTACACGCAGCAGCACGACCTCATCACCAAACTCGGCTTCGATGAGACCTTCCACCGCATGTGGAGGTTCTATCTCGCCTACTCCGAAGCCGGATTCCGCTCCGGCTACCTCGACGTCTGGCAGCTCACCATGGAAAGGGGACGCCCTTGACGACGATCGCGGCCCGAGCGGGACACTCGATCGACGCGCTCTTCGGCGGAAGGCCGCCGGTGACGATCCGGTTCTGGGACGGCAGCACACACGGCGACGGCCCGGCGCTCGAACTGCGCAGCCCCGTCGCCGCCCGGCACCTGCTGTGGAGTCCGGGCGAGCTCGGCCTGGCCAGGGCCTACATCAGCGGCCACCTCCGTTTCCACGGTGACCTCACCCAGACCCTGCGCCGGGTACGCGCCGCGCCCGCCTTCCGCCCACGCCCGCGCGACCTGCTGGCGCTGATCCGGTTGCCGGGCGTGCTCGGCCCCCGGCCCGCGGTCCCGGCCGCGGAGGCACGGCTGCGCGGCCGGTTGCACACCCGCGGACGCGACCGCGCCGCCATCGCCCACCACTACGACCTGTCCAACGCGTTCTACCAGCTCCTCCTGGATGATTCGATGGCCTACTCGTGCGCCGTCTTCGGACCCGGCGACGATCTGGAGCGGGCGCAACGCCGCAAACTCGACCGCATCTGCGACGACCTGAACCTGCGGCCCGGCATGCGCATCCTCGACGTCGGCTGCGGCTGGGGATCACTGGCCCTGCACGCGGCGCGCGAGCGGGGTGTGGCGGTCGTCGGCGTCACGCTCTCGGCTGCCCAGCGGCGGTTCGCCCTCGACCGGGCCGCAGGACTACCGGTGGACATCAGGTCGCAGGACTACCGCGACCTCGCCGACGGCCCCTACGACGCGATCAGC
The DNA here is from genome assembly GCF_044457345.1 of Nonomuraea sp. NPDC050547. Taxonomy (NCBI): domain Bacteria; kingdom Bacillati; phylum Actinomycetota; class Actinomycetes; order Streptosporangiales; family Streptosporangiaceae; genus Nonomuraea; species Nonomuraea sp. NPDC050547. The sequence continues at coordinate 170,991 of NZ_JBITGW010000019.1, read as the reverse complement.
TCCATCGAGATGGGCGAGCACGTCGGCCAGGCCGGCTACCCCGGCTACGCGGCCGCGCTGTACCGGCTGCTGCGCCCCGGCGGCAGAGCGCTCATCCAGCAGATGTCGCGCGATCGCCGGCCCGGCGGCGGGCCGTTCATCGAACGCTACATCGCCCCCGACATGCACATGAGACCCCTGGCGCGGACCACCGCCATGCTGTCGCGCGCCGGATTCGTGGTGGATCACACCCGCTCGCTCGGGCACCACTACGTGCGGACCGTCCAAGCCTGGCAGGACCGGTTCAATCAACGCCTGGCGGAGGTCAGGACACTGATCGGCGAGGAGCGTGCCCGCGTGTGGCAGCTGTACCTGGCCGGCGGCCTGCTCGCCTTCGAGCAGGGCCGCATGGACGTTCATCAGATCGTGCTGAGGAGACCACGGTGAACGTCTTCCTGTCCTGCGCGGCCACGGTGGCCTTCCTCATGGTGATCACCTTTGGAGTGGCGATCAAGGTGGGCAAGCACGCCGTGATCGACGCGGCCTGGGGCCTCGGCTTCGCCGTCATCGCGCTGGCCGCCTTCCTCCAGGGCGGCGGCGATCCGCTGCGCGGTTCGCTGCTGCTCGCCCTGACCTGCCTGTGGGGGCTACGACTGGCCCTGCACCTCGGCCGGCGGGTCGCCGGCGGCGGCGAAGACCCCCGCTACGAGACCCTCCTGGCCAAGGCCCCGGGCAGCCGCGACGCCTACGCCTTCCGGACGATCTACCTCACCCAGGGCCTGATCATGTTGTTCGTCTCGCTGCCCGTCCAGGTCGGCATGACCACGACCGGGCCGGTCGGCCGGCTGGGCTGGGCGGGCGTGGCGCTGTGGCTGGTCGGGTTCGTCTTCGAGACCGTCGGCGACCGGCAACTGGCCCGCTTCCGCGCCGACCCCGCCAACAAGGAACGCGTGCTGGACACCGGTCTGTGGCGCTACACACGCCACCCCAACTACTTCGGCGACGCCGCCATCTGGTGGGGACTCTTCCTCATCGCCGCCGAACGCCGGCCCGGCGTCCTGACCCTCCTCTCTCCGCTCGTCATGACGTACTTCCTGCTCGCCAAGACCGGCAAGCCCCTGCTGGAACGGCGGCTGTCGGCCACCCGGCCGGGATATGCCGACTACGTCCGCCGCACCAGCGGCTTCATTCCTCTGCCGCCCAAGCGCCGATGAGCGTGCGCCAGGCGAGCGCTCGGCGTCTGCCGTGAGGTCATGCGTCGTTGGTCCCCTTTGACGCGGTACGCTCTTGCCGCCCTCCCCGGATCGGGTTGCTGCGACGGCCCAGCGGAGAAAGGTGGCGGACCCGTGAGTGCTCCGCCACCTGGTAGCCATCCGGCAGACCATGACCCGGCCCCGATGAGAGGGCACGAAGTCACGCGGGCGTGAGGCGTACCTGCAAGGGGCGTCCGTCGACGGTCTCGAAGGTGATGATCGTGCGATCGCCGTGCGCGCGGGCGGTGCAGGGCTGGTCGTCGTCCGCGCGCCACCGGCCCGCCACGGTGACCCGCAGCAGGTGGGGGTGGCTCGCGCTGGTCAGCCACCGCCGCGACCACGGGCTGAAGCGGCCGACGTAGCGCCCGCGCTCGTACTGGTCGTGGTCGATCCCGGAGTAGAGCCGCAGGTCGGGGTCGCTCACGGCGACCACCAGAGCCTCGCCGTCCCGGCGGGTGAGCAGCAGCGCCGGGGTGTCGACGCGGCGGATCACCCCGTCCAGGCCGGTCGGCTCGAAGACGGCGTAGCCGGTGATCCCGGTCTGCCGGTCGGTGACCACGTGGGCGCGGGTGTCGGCCCGCTCCACCGTGTACGGCGCCCGCTGCGCCTCCGCCATCCCGGCGGCGAACGCGGCCATCCCCTCGGCGGTCGCGCCGACGACCATGGCGTAGTGGTAGGCCCCCTGCCGCGGCGCGGTCCCATGTTTGATCCAGGCGGTGGAGAAGTCGCCGGCGGTGGCCGCCTCCGTGGCGTTGTGCCGGGAGGACTGGGGCCCGCGCGACACCCCGACCCGCTGGCCGGGGGGCAGGTAGTAGCCGATTCCCTTGTCGTCCAGCAGCCACCGCGCCCCCGTCTCGGCGGCCGGATGGGGATACGGCAGCGCGGTCCCGTCGGCCAGCACGTCGCCCACGTGCCGGGTCTGGAAGAGCGTGGTCTCGGTGTCGTTGACCGCGTCGTCGTTGGTGATGCCGGTGCCGAGCGCGACCACTCGCTCGTCGAACAGGAACACCGACTTGCGGGCCCGGTGCGAGCCCTCGTACCTGGGGTGCTCGCGCAGGTCCATGGCGAACAGGCCGTGCTTGTCGTCGATGCTGCACGAACCGGCGAAACGCGAGTCGGTGAGCAGCATCTCCTCGATCGCCCCGGTGAGATCCCCGCGGAGCCGGTCGAGCGGCTTGTGGATGGTGGTGGTGCCCGGCCGCCGGTTCCAGTCGTAGCCGTTGTGCGCGTAGCCGCTGTCGAGGTTGGTCACCGGCTCGCCGCGGTGCAGCACCTGGATCTGGCCGTAGGTGTTGTAACGGCCGTACCAGTTCGCGCCGACGTAGATCTCGGTGCTCCACAGGTAGCGGTTGTGCCCGCGCACGCTGACCTGCCAGTCGCCTCGCCGGTGCACGTTCAGCGCGGCGTAGTTGAGCGTCCAGTTGCCGGTCGGCGACGCCTCCGCGGTGATGCCGCGCGCGGCCAGCCGGGCGGCCAGCGCCTTCTGCGCGCCGCTGGGGGAGGCGGGCAGCAGTCGCAGGAACGCCGCCGCCAGTTCCGGGTCGGGCTCCCCGGCGGCGTCGACGGCCAGCCACTGGTACGGCACGACGGACAGCCCGGTGGTGCCGATCGGGTTGCGCCCGCTGATCGAGATCGGCCAGTGGTTCTTGTTGGCGTAGACGCGCATGGTGAGCAGCGCCTTCTTCAGCCAGCCGTACGCCTCGGCGGACAGGGCGAAGGCGCCGCCGCTCATCACGTGCACGATCGGGGCCAGCCCGCCGAACCCGTCGCGGACGTAGTCGGGGAAGAAGCCGACGTGGTGGAAGGCCGTCCCGTCGGCCTTGAGCCCGTCCTGGATGCCGGTCGTCGGCAGCAGCGACTCGCTCAGCCAGTCGCGCAGCACCCGCAGGTAGGCCACCTGTTCGGCCTCGGTGTCGCGCAGCAGCACGGCGGCCAGCATGCCGCGCGCGGTGGTGTTGTGGATGTCCATCGTGCTGCCGTGCGCCATCCGGTGCTTCCAGCCGCGGAAGATCCGGCCCAGGCCGGTCAGCCAGTCCAGGTCGGCGCGGATCTCCTCCAGCATCCCGGCCTGGCGCAGCGCCTCGCGCATCAGGTACACCGAGTCGTAGTAGCCGCGCGCGTCGTAGCCCAGGTGATGGATGGTGCCCTGGCAGCTTCCCCTGGTCCAGCCCTGCTCGCGCAGGTGGCCGACGATCCTCAGGTAGAGCGCGGCCAGCGCGGGCCGGTCGGCGGGGCCGGCCTGGTGGGCCTGGGCGACGCTCTTCATCAGGTCGGTGCAGACGCGCAGGGTGACCGGGTTGACGAACGCCTTGAGCTCGGCGGCGATCTCCACCGGGTAGATCTGCGCCTGGTAGGAGTGCACCGGGCGGCCCATCAGCGCCTCGGTCTGCGCGGTGAGCGCGGCCACGTCCACCTTGACCGGCGCGATCAGGTAGCCGTCGTGGTAGCGGGTGTGCAGTGCCCGCAGCGAGGCGGTCTCCTCCGCCGTGGGCGGGGCCGAGTCCGGTTCCGCCTCGGACAGCAGCTTGTCGAACAGGTAGAGCGCCTGCCAGTGCTGGTTGTCGTAGTCCGGGCCCTCCTTCGCGATGTCGGGCACCTGCGCGTCGCCGCACGGCGCGTCCGGCCGCAGCGGCACGTTGAGCATCAGCTGGTCGAGGTGCAGGACGCCCGCCCGCTTGGGCGCCACGATGCGCAGCGTGTCCATGTCCCGGTGCGGGCGGCCGTGCATGTCGTAGGCGTAGCGCACCCATGCCGTCCGCCAGCCGGTGAAGCCGAGCCTGAACGCGAACCAGACGTCGGTCCGTTCGCCGCGCCCGAACTCGAAGCGGACCACGTCGTCGACGGGCGTCTCGTTGTGGATCCACACCGCGAACGCGTCCACCAGCCCCTGCCAGGCCTGGTCGTCTCCCGGCCGGTAGGGGTCGGGGGCCCAGCGCAGCGGCGCCTTCACGGTGATCGTCGAGCGCTCGCCGTACTCCCAGCGCAGGGATCGGGTGCCGCACACCGCCACCTGTTCGCTGATCGTCAGCGTCGAGCCGCGGCCCGCGGTGAAGTGCGGCGGCACGGCGGACTCCAGCAGGAACACCGGCGGCCGCATGGCCATCGCCCGCTGCTCCAGGTCGCCGTCGACCACGGCGCCCGCCCGCCCAGGCGGCAGCAGTACGGCTCCCGCGGCTCCCGCCGCCCCCGCCATGAGCGCGGTCCTACGAGTGATCTCCGGCATGCGGCCTCCCTCGGCTCGGTTGGCCGTATCCAACGGGACGACTAAGGGATGAATAAAGACGTAATCCCGAGCAGTTCCGCGGGCAGGTGGCAGCATCCGCGCAGGTCCGCAGATTCATCCCTAATTCATGGTGTTGACTCTGTAATGAACGGGCGAGCAGGATGACCGAAACCCCTCCCCACCCTCCCGGAGTGTTCGATGAACGCATCCCTGCTGAAAACCGTGACCGCGGTGGGCGCGCTCGCTCTCGGCCTCGCGGCCTGCGGCGGCTCGTCCAAGGAGGCCGCCGACGAGCTCGTCTACTGGTCCATGTGGAAGGCCGGCGAACCCCAGGCCAAGGTGCTGGAGTCGGCGATCGCCTCGTTCACCAAGGAAACGGGCGTCAAGGTCAAGGTCGAATGGAAGGGCCGCGACGTCGCCAAGCAGCTCGCCCCGACCCTCAACACCAGGAACGTGCCCGCCGACCTGGTCGACTCCGCCGACCGGTTCGTCAAGTCCACCTTCGTCGCCACCGGGCAGGGCCGCGACCTGACCGGCGTGTACGCGCGGGAGATCCCCGGGGAGACGGGCAAGAAGGTCGGGGACGTCATCGACCAGAAGTACCGGGACTACGCCACCCAGGACGGCAAGGCGTGGCTGGTGCCGTACGAGGTGCTGGCCGAGCAGATCTGGTACGACGGCAACGCCCTCAAGGACGTGGCCGCCGCGCCGCCGCAGAACTGGGCGGATTTCGTCGCCCTGCTGGACAAGCGCAAGGCCGCGCGCGGCGGAGGACCGCTGGCGCTGGACGCCGACATCGCCGACTACTCCGCCTTCTGGACCTACCACGCGGTGCTGCGCGACCTCGGGCCCGGCGCGTTCGGCGCCGCCGCCACCGACAAGACGGGCGCGAAGTTCGACGACCCCGCGTTCGTGACCGCGATCCAGAAGATCGAGCAGATCGTCAAGGGCGGCTACTTCGTCAAGGGCTACGACGGCAGCAAGTTCCCCGCCATCCAGCAGAAGTGGGCCGGCGGCGACGCCGACTTCCTGCTGCTGGGCACGTTCGCGCCGAGCGAGACCAAACCGTCGGCCAAGGAAGGCTTCGAGTACCGCTCCTTCCCCTTCCCCAAGGGCGCCACCGGGCAGCAGACCCAGGAGATCTCGCTGATCGGCTTCGCCATCCCGGCCCAGGCCCGAAACGCCGACGCGGCGGAACGGTTCATCGCCCACTTCATGAACAAGGACCGCCTGTCCAAGATCGCCTCGGAGGCGAACAACATCACCCCGCGCGCCGACATCGACGTGCCCGCCGTCCTCGCCGACGTCAAGAAGACTCTGGACACCGCCGAGACGCACGCCGCGCTCGACGGGGTGAAGATGGATCACGCCGACTGGTACACCAAGGTCTTCCAACCGGTGAACACCGACCTGATCACCGGGAAGCTCTCCGCCGCCGAGTTCGTCGCCAAGCTCAAGAGCACCTCCGTCGACTTCTGGAAGCTCAACGCCTGATGACCGTCACCGCAGTCAGGCGATCCAAGACCACCGGTCCCGCGCCCGCCGCCCCCGCCGAGCGGACCAGCCCGCTCGCCCGCCGGCGGCGCCGCCTGTTCTGGCCGTTCGTCGCGCCCGCGCTCGTCCTGTACGTCGTCTTCTACATCCTGCCCACCCTCGCCACCGCCTGGATCAGCCTGAACACCTGGGCGGGCGCGGGCCCGATGGAGTTCGCCGGGATCGACAACTACCGGCGGCTGCTGCTCGACCCGATCTTCCACGACTCCTTCCTGAACACGCTGACCATCCTGTTCGTGGTCGGCGGCGCCACCTTCGCGCTCAGCTTCCTGCTGACGATCATCCTGCGCGAGATGACGGGCCGTAAGGCGGTCCGGGCGATCATCTTCTTCCCGAACATCGTCTCCGGCGTCGTGCTGTCCATCCTGTGGGGCTTCCTGTTCCAGGCCGAAGGCGTCGTCAACCAGGCGCTGCGGGCCTTCGGCGTGGACCAGCCACCCAACTGGCTGGGCACCGAGAACCTCTTCACCGTCATCATGATCGGCCTGGTATGGGTGCAGACCGGCTTCTTCACCACGATCCTGATGGCCGCCGTCGACCGCATCCCCAAGGACCTGTACGAGGCGTGCGACCTGGAGGGCGCCAACGCCTGGCAGCGCTTCAGGCACGTGACCTTCCCGCTGATGTGGGACGTCGTCGGAGTCTGCGCGGTGCTCTGGAGCATCAGCGCGATCAAGATCTTCGAGTTCATCTACGCGTTCGCCGGAGCCGCCGGGCAACTCCCCCCGACCAAGGTCTGGAACACCGCGCTGTACGCCTACGCCGAGGCCTTCTCCAGCGGCGTACCCAAGTACGGCTCCGCCGCCGCCACCGGCATGGTCATGCTCGCCCTGGTCGGCGTGCTGGTCGTGGTCCTGCGCCGGCTGTTCCGCCGCGACACGGTCCAGTTCTGAAAGCAGGCCCCGATGAACGCACTCCGCCGGCTCCCCGGCCCGGCCAAACTGCTCGGCTCGCCCTTCGCCTGGCTGTTCGCCCTGTTCAGCGTGGCCGTAGCGATCTGGATGCTGCTGACCTCGCTCAAGTCCACCCGCGACATCTTCGCCGCCCCCTGGGCGCTGCCCACCGACCCTCACTGGGACAACTACTCGCGCGCCTGGACGGCCAGCGACTTCGGCGGCGCCACCGTCAACACGCTGCTGCTGACCGTCGGCACCGCCGTGGCCACCATCGCCCTGGCCGCCCCCGCCGCCTACGCCCTGAGCCGCATCCTGACCCGCTGGAACAGCGGCATCACCGCCTTCTTCGCCCTCGGCCTCGGCATCCCGTCCCAGGTCATCGTGCTGCCGCTGTACGTCATGATGAACCAGCTCTACCTTGTGGACAGCCTCACCGGACTCTGGATCCTCTACGTCGCCACCTCGATGCCGTTCACCGTCTTCTTCCTCACCGGCTTCTTCGGCTCGCTGCCCAAGGAACTGGAGGAGGCGGCGGCCCTCGACGGGGCCACGCCCAACCGCACGTTCTGGCAGATCATGCTGCCGCTCGCGCGCAGCGGCATCATCACCGCGATGATCCTCAACATCATTCAGCACTGGGGTGAGACCCTGTTCGGGTTGATCTTCCTGCAGAGCGAGGAGAACGCCACCCTCTCCCTCGCCCTGCTCGGCTTCCTGCAGCGCATGCAGTACAACGGAGCCGACTGGGGCGGCCTGTTCGCCGGAGTCTGCACGGTTGTGCTGCCCGTTCTCGCCTGCTACGTCTGGCTGGGCAGAAGGATCATCGAGGGCATGACCCTGGGGTCGGTGAAATGAGGACGGACGTCGTGCACATGGCTCGTGAGCTCAAGTTCCAGCGGCTGGCCGCCGAGCTGCGCGCGGAGATCCGCTCCGGCGTCTGGCCCACCGGCGCGAAACTGCCCACCGAGCAGGAGCTCGCCCGCACCCACGAGGTCAGCCTCACCACTGTCCGGCGGGCGGTCGACGAGCTCGTCGGCGAGGGTCTGGTGATCAGGCGGCAGGGCGCGGGCACCTTCGTCGTCGAGCACGCCTCCGCCGTCAGAGGCGAGGCCGCGCTGGTCGGCGTCATCGTCCCCGACACCACGCTGTACTACCCGCGCGTGCTCGAGGGCATCGAGGAGACGCTCACCGGCGCGGGCGCCAGGCTGATGCTGGCCTGTTCCCGCTACGAGCCGACCGAGGAGGAGGCGGCGCTGCGCCGCATGCTCGACTCCGGCGTCGACGGCCTGCTGGTCGTGCCCACCCTCATCGGGCGGGGCGATCCGGCGGCCGTGGTCGGCAGGCTCACCGCGCTGCCCGTGCCGGTCGTGCTGATGGAACGCGGCCTCGACGACGGCGACGACCCCAGCGAGCACGTCCGCACCGACCACGAGGCCGGCGGCCACCTGGCCGTACGCCACCTCGCCGCCCTCGGCCACACCCGCCTGGCCCTGCTCACCCGGTCGGGCAACCCGACCGCCGCCCCCGTCACCAGAGGGTTCACCACCGCGGTCGCCGCACTCGGGCTGGGCGCCGCCGAGCCGTTCGCCGCGCCGCAGAGCGAGTGGAATCCGCGCGTCGCCGACGAGCACGTGCGGCGGATCACCGCCGACGGCGTCACCGCGGTCGTATGCTTCGGCGACCGCGAGGCCACCTTCGTGGCCTCGGCCGCCCGGCGGCTTGGCCTCGACGTGCCCGGCGACCTGGCGATCGTCGCCTACGACGACGAGATCGCCGACCTGGCGGAGATCCCGCTCACCGCGGTCTCCCCGCCCAAGCGCCACCTCGGCCGCCATGCGGCCGAACTCCTGCTACGCCGCTTGCGCGAACCCGGCCTGCCCCGCCACCAGGTACGGCTTCGCCCCGGCATCGTCGTGCGCCGCTCCTGCGGCGCCTCCTCGGGGGAGACCACCATTGACTGAACTCCGTCTCGGACTGGTCGGCGCGGGCGCCGTCGGCGCTCTGCACGCCGAGGCCGCGACCGCCGTGCCCGGCGTCCGGGTGAACGCCGTCTGCGACCCGAACCTGGAGGCGGCCCACCGCCTGGCCGCCCCGCACGGCGCCCGCGTACACGCCACCCACCACGACCTGATCGCCTCCGGCGAGGTGGACGCGGTCCTCGTCAACACCCCGCACGCCCTGCACACCGCGATCGTCCGCGACGCGGCGGCGGCGGGCCTGCACGTGCTCGTCGAGAAGCCGATGGCCACCACGCTCGCCGACACCGACCTGATGATCGACGCCTGCGCCCGCGCCGGGGTACGCCTGGCCGTCGGCCACATCCAGCGCTTCCTGCCCGCCAAGGCCGCCGCCATGGCCGCCCTCGCCGAGGGCGAGATCGGCGCACCGCTGCTGCTCTCCGACCGGCGCGGCTCCGACTACCGTCCCGGCTCACGCCCCGCCTGGTTCCTCGACCCGGCCGTCTCCGGCGGCGGCGTGCTGATCAACATCGGCGCGCACTGCGTGGACCGGCTCCTCTGGCTGACCGGCCGCCGAGCCGAACAGGTCGAGGCCACCGTGCACGGCTCACCCATCGAGACCGACGCCCTGGTACGGCTCTCGCTCACCGGCGGCCTCACCGCCCAGATCACGGTGACCAGCACCGGCCCGCCCCCCGCGCACGACGAACTCACCGTCGTCGGCGAGCGCGGCTCCCTGGTCGTCTCCGCCTCGGCCGGCGCCGCCCTGCACCGCGACGGCGCCACCACCTGGCTGCACCGGACCGCCCCCGGCGACATCGCCGCCGCCTTCGCCGCCCAGCTCACCGACTTCGCGCACGCCGTACGGCACGGCGTCGAGCCCGCCGTGACCGGCGCGCACGGGCGGCACGTCGTGCAGGTCGTGCTGGCCGCCTACGCCTCGGCCGCCGAGGGCCGCCCGGTCGCCACGGAGGTGCTCGTTGGCCAGCCGTGACCCGCTCCGGCCCAATGTCCTGTTCATCCTCAGCGACGATCAGGGGCCGTGGGCGCTCGGCTGCGCGGGCAACCCGGAGATCAGCACCCCCCACCTCGACGCGCTGGCCGCCGAGGGGGTGCGGTTGCCGAACTTCTTCTGCGCCTCCCCCGTCTGCTCGCCCGCCCGCGCCTCGCTGTTCAGCGGGGAGATCCCGTCGCGGCACGGCGTGCACGACTGGATCAGCCGGGGGCACGCGGGGCCGGACGGGGTGGACTTCCTGGCCGGGCGGCGGCTGTTCACCGACGACCTGCACGAGGCCGGGTACCGTCTCGGGCTGGTCGGCAAGTGGCACCTGGGGGCCAACGACCGGCCCAGACCGGGGTTCGTGCGATGGCTGGCGCACGAGAGCGGCGGCGGGCCGTACCGCGGCGCGGTGCTCTACGACCAGGGCGTCCGGCGGGACGAGCCCGGCTACCTGACCGACGTGTTCACCGGCGAGGCGTGCGCGTTCCTGCGCGCGGAGGCGGAACAGGACGCGCCGTTCTACCTGTCGCTGCACTACACCGCTCCGCACAAGCCGTGGCAGGGGCAGCATCCCGCCGCGTTCGAGGCGCTCTACGACGGGTGCGCCTTCGAGTCGTGCCCGCAGGGGGAGCCGCACCCCTGGCAGAAGTACGGCTCCCGCGGGGCTCCCGTCGGCGGTGAGCCGGACACGCGGGCGGCGCTGACCGGCTACTTCGCGGCGGTGTCGGCGATGGACGCCGGGATCGGGCGGGTGCTGGCCACGCTGTCCTCGCTCGGCCTCACCTCCTCCACGCTGGTGGTCTTCACCAGCGACAACGGGTTCAACTGCGGGCACCACGGGATCTGGGGGAAGGGCAACGGGACGTTCCCGCAGAACATGTACGACAGCTCGGTCAAGGTGCCGGCGATCGTCAGCCAGCCGGGCAGGGTGCCAGGCGGGCGGGTGTGCGAGTCCCTGCTGTCGGCCTACGACATGCGGCCCACGCTGCTCGATCACCTCGGCCTCGGCGGCGACGATCCCGACCTGCCCGGCCGCTCGTTCGCCGGGGTACTCGCGGGTGCCCCGGGGGACCCGGACGCGTCGGTGGTGGTCTTCGACGAGTACGGCCCGGTCCGCATGATCCGGACCAGCCGCTGGAAGTACGTGCACCGCTACCCGTACGGTCCGCACGAGCTCTACGACCTGGCCGTGGACCCGGGCGAGGAGCGCAACCTGGCCGGGACGCACGCCGTACAGGACGAGCTCGCGGCGCGGATGGACGCCTGGTTCACCGCCTACGCCGACCCGGCGGCCGATGGGCGGGCGCTGCCCGTGACGGGGGCGGGGCAGACCGCCCCCGGCGCGGCGGGAACGGCGGCCTTCGAGCCGCCGCCGTTCCCGGTGGTCCCGCACTACGGGAGCGCCTAGCTCCGCAGCCTGGCGCCGTCGGTGTGGTCGAACCGCCCGAAGGCGCTGGTACTGACCGACGATCGCGTGGCCGGCCGGAACCACGTCTTGCAGCGGTGGCTTGTCGCCGCGCGGCAGTGCCGCGGCTGATCGCGTTGCGGGGGGCTGCGACGCGGCGAGAGCTCGATGGGCGGGACGTCCTGAGGCCCCTGTGTCGTGGGAGGCTGTTCATGCCAGCAATTTTAGTCTAGTCTGAAATTGCTGGCATTCTGGATGACCTAGAGGGATCGCATGGCAGGGGAGCGGACCGGGCGGACCCGCCCGGCCAGGGAGTCCATCGCGGTACTCGAGCAGGCCGATGCCAGGGGCGTCACCCAGAACCTCTGAACCCGGGGCACGCCCGGCTCTGGCCCGGCGCCGCCGGGCCACTTCTTCGGCGCGCCCGGACCCGTCCTTCACAAGGAATGACACCATGAACGATCTGATCTCGGTCGCCGGCCTCACGAAGTCCTACGGCGCGACGCGCGCACTGGACGGACTGGACCTGACCGTCCGCCCCGGCGAGGTGCACGGCTTTCTCGGCCCGAACGGCGCGGGAAAGTCCACGACCATCCGCATCCTGCTGGGCCTGGTACGCGCCGACTCCGGCCGAATACGGCTGCTCGGCGGCGACCCCTGGCAGCAGGCCTGCGAGCTGCACCAGCGCCTGGCGTACGTGCCCGGCGACGTGACCCTGTGGCCGGCCCTCACCGGCGGCGAGGTGATCGACCTGCTCGCACGCTCGGGCGGCGGCCTGAACGAGCGACGCCGCGCGGAGCTGACGGACAGGTTCGAGCTCGACCCGCGCAAGAAATGCCGGACCTACTCGAAAGGCAACAGGCAGAAGGTCGCCCTGGTCGCCGCCCTCGCCTCCAACGCCGAACTGCTCATCCTCGACGAACCCACCTCGGGCCTCGACCCCCTCATGGAGGCGGCCTTCAGCGCGTGCGTCGCGGAGGAGAAGCGGGCGGGCCGTACCGTGCTGCTGTCCAGCCACATCCTGTCCGAGGTCGAGGCCGTGTGCGACCGGGTCAGCATCATCCGCGCCGGCCGTAACGTGGAGTCGGGCACCCTGGCCGAACTGCGCGAGCTCACCCGCACGTCGGTCACGGCCGAGCTGGCCGGGCCGCCCGACGGCCTCGACCGGCTGCCGGGCGTTCACGGGGTGTCGGTGACGGACGGCCGGCTGACCTGCCTGGTCGACGCCGACGCGCTGGACGCGCTGCTCGCCAGGCTGGCGGTCATCGGCGTGCGCGGCCTGACCTGCAACCCGCCGAGCCTGGAGGAACTGTTCCTGCGCCACTACCAGAGCGCGGGAGCGGCCCGATGACCGGCACCGGCCTGCTGCTCGGGCTGGTCGTGCGCGGCGAGAGGATCCGCTCGCCGCTCTGGATCCTCGTCGTGGTCCTGCTCGCCACGGGACTGCTCACCTACATCAACGGCTACTTCCCCACGGCGCACGACGTGCGCGTCTACGCGGAGCTGATCTCCGTCAACCCGGTGTTCCTCGGACTCGGCGGGCCGGTGCCGGAGCCGTCCGCCGCGGCGATGGCGGCGTGGCGCAGCGGCGGCATGTTGTACCTGCTCACCGCCTGGATGGCGATGACCATCGTCCTCCGTCACACCAGGGCGGAGGAGGAGGACGGGCGCCAGGAACTGCTACGCGCCGGCGTGATCGGCCGCCACGCCCCGCTGACCGCCGCGCTCGTCGTCGCGGCGCTCGCCTCCCTGCTCTCCGCGACGCTCACGGCCGCCGCGCTCGTCATGAGCGGCGTCGAGGTCCAAGGCACGCTGGCCTACGGCGGGGCGATCGCGGCCGCCGGCCTGGTGTTCGCCGCCGTGGCCGCCGTGGTCGCCCAGCTCACGCAGACCATGCGGAACGCGACCGGGCTCGGCCTGCTCGTACTCGGCGTGTCGTACGTGCTCCGCTACGTCGGCGACGCCTCGGGTCTGACCTGGCTCGCCTGGCTGTCGCCGCTCGGCTGGAGCCACCTGGTCCGTGCGTACGCGGCCGACCGCTGGTGGGTGCTCGCCCTGTCCGCCGTGACCGGCGCGGTCCTGCTGGCGCTCGCCTACAGACTGGCCGCGCGCCGCGACCTGGGCGCCGGACTCCTGCTCGAACGGCCCGGCCCCGCCACCGGCCCGCGACTGAAAGGCCCGTTCAGCCTGGCCTGGCGGCTGCAGCGGGGCATGATGCTCAAGTGGGCCGCCGGCGTCGTGGTGGCCTCGGTGCTCTTCGCGAGCCTCAGCGGCGCCGCCCCGCGCCTGGCGCAGCAGCCCGCGGAGGTCCTGGCGGGCTTCCTTCAGCGGTACGGCGGGCCGTCCGCCGACCCGGTCGACGCCTATCTGTGGGTCATCGTGCTCATGCTGGCGTACACGATCGCCCTCTACCCGGTGGTGGCGACGCTCCGGCTGCACCAGGAAGAGCGCTCCGGCCGTGCCGAGGCGCTGCTGGCCACCGCGGTGAGCCGTACCCGCTGGGCCGCGGCGCATCTGGCCGTGGCCGCCGCGGGGACGCCGGCGCTGCTGGCGCTCGGCGGGCTGGTCACCGGGCTGGTCTACTCGCTGATCCTCGGCGATCCGGCCGCCGACCTGCCCCGGGTGCTGCTGGGCACGCTGGCGCACGTGCCGGCCGCCTGGCTCGTCGGGGCGGTCGCCGCGCTGGCCGTGTGCGTGCTGCCGCGGGCGTCCGTCGCGCTCTCCTGGGCGGCGTGGGGGTTGGTGGTGCTGATCGGTGACCTGCTCGGGCCGCTGATCGGCTTGTGGGGATGGAGCCGGGCCGAGCCGTTTCACCACACGGCCAACACCGTGGCGGGAGCGTCGTTCACCATCGTTTCCCCGGTGGTCATCCTGGCCCTGACGGCGGCGCTCGGCGCCGTGGCTCTGAACAGACTCAACCGCCGCGACCTCGGCTGACCACGACGAGCACCCCCGGGCCTCGCACGTCAGGGACGTCTCTTCCGACGTCCTGCCCCTCGCCCCGGACGTCGCCACGACGGGCCGATCCGCTGGCTCGCCTTCGACGTCCTCGGGCCGGCAGCCAAGATCGCTAGGCGCTCGTTCTCAAGGCTCGCGTGGTCGGTGCGTGTCCAGGCCCGGATCTGTTCAGCCGGTCAGTGAGATCGGCGAGCCGGAGATGGGGATATGCGAGGGCGCAGGCGGTCACCGCCGCGAGCCCCTGCGGGAGTCCCGCGCTCCATTCGACGAGCTTGTCCGCGGCCATGGATTCCGCCACGACTCTGTCCGCGCCGAGACGATGGTTCAGCATTTGCCGAGCCTCTTCTCTCGTGAACGGCTCCAGCAACAGCAGGTGGGCATCGGTCGCCGCCACGAGATCGATCAGCCGATTCCTGCTGGTGACCAGGGTCAGGGACCCCGGCGCGCCGGCCAGGAGTGAGCGTGTCGGTGCGGAGTCACTGGCGTCATCCAGCACGATCAGCACCTTCTTGGTCGCCAGCAGGCTGCGATACATCCCGATCTGCGCGTCGAGCTCCGCAGGTATCCGCCACGACGGCACACCCAGCGTTTGCAACAATCCGCGTACCGTGGTCGGGCTGGACGCTGCGAACGCCCGGAGGTCCAGATATATCTGACCGTCCGGAAATTCATCGCGAATCGCATGCGCCCAGTGGACGACCAGCGACGTCTTCCCGATGCCGGCGGATCCCGAAATGACGACCACCTCCGCCTGCCTTCTTCCGGCAAGCAGAGTGTTCAATCGCCGTAGCTCTGACTGGCGGCCGATGAACCTTCTGATGTTCGCCGGAAGCTGCTGAGGAATCACGGAGCCGGTTGTGTCGATCTGGGCTTTCTGTGGCATCCAGCCGTCGAAGGGCTCTCCTGCGAGCATGTTCTGATAGAGCTGCCGCAGGCGCGGGCTGGGATCGATGCCCAGCTCGTCAGCCAGTTTCCGGCGAATGTTCTCGTAGTGAAAGTACGCCTCGGCCTGGCGGCCACTGCGATAGAGCGCGAGTATCAACTGCCCGGCCAGTCGCTCATCCAATGGATGGTCGGTGATCAGGGCCAGGAGGCCGGGGAGCAGCATGATGTGCTCGCCGCGCCGCAACTGTATGTCGTGGTAGTCCAGCGCTGCCGCGAGACGTTCGGCCTGCAGTGCGTTTCTGAGCTGATTCAGCCACGTGCTGTCCAGGTTGGCGAACGCCTCACCCCGCCACAGACCGAGCGCCTGCTGATACAACAGCACCTGATCCTCTTCGCCGCTCACGGCACGGGCACGTCCGAGAAGCCCGCGAAATCTGTGCAGGTCCACTGCCATCTCTTCGACGCGTACGACATAGCCACCGGAACGGCTCTCAATGGCCCACTCCTCGGTCGGCAGCACCGCACGGAGCCGGGAAAGATAGCTACGCACCGTTGCCGCCATGTGCTCGGGCGGATCCTGACCCCAGACTCGGTCCGCAAGCTGACCCAGGGAGACCGTGTGATTGGCGTCCGCCAGGAGCGCGGCGAGCACGGATTGCTGCCGGGCCGGGCCGAGATCGACCTCTTTCCCATCCACGGACGCACAAAGCTCCCCGAGCACCCCGAATTCAATGTGCACGCTGCCCCCTCCATGTCTTCCTGCGAACATCGCGGCAGGCCCCTCTGCCGCTCCGGGTGAAAAATGGAGAACGAGATTCTGGCGCGGTGAATCACCCGGCCCGTTCGTTCAGCAGCCAGGCGCCGCCTCGGCGATCTCGTCCCGGGGGAGTGCTCGGGCCTGTCGGCAATCCAGATGCCGCTCGTGCCGGCTGCCTGCACCACACGAGCGTATTCACGGCCGATGGCACGGTCCTGTACCGCAGCCCGGCCGGAGAAATCCCAGGCCAGCCACCGGGTTCCGCCGCCTGACCGGCAGAACCCGGTGCCGCGGCGGACCAACGGCCCGGACGGAGACCCGGCCTCCCCGGAAACTGCCTCTTCCTCGGCAAAGCCCCAGGCTGAGCGATTGCAGGGCGGTACAGGAATGTGCCGGTCCATACTCATAGCCTTGGCATCGCGTGCTGGATCGTCTGCCGGTCCTCGGGGGACTAGGTGATCATGAAGACTTCATCGGGTGAAAGCCTCAGAGCTGAGCGGGTCAAGCAGAGGCTCTCCCAGCGTGAACTCGCGTCGAAGGCCGGCGTGAGCGTCCGTACGATACGTGCGATCGAGAACGGCTCGGTCGCCCATCCCCATCCGGAAACCCTGCGGAAATTGACGGCGGTACTCGGAGAGAGCGCTTCTGTGCTGTCCCAGACAGCTGAGCTCAGCATCCACATACTCGGACCTCTACGGGTGTACAGGAACGGCGAGCCGGTCGCCATCGAAGCCGAGAAACAGCGGAGGCTTCTCGGGTTGCTGGCTCTTCGGCCTGGCCGCGTCGCCACTCTCGACGGCATCGCCACGGTCCTGTGGGACGATTCCGCACCCAGATCGTGGCAGAGCCTCATTCACACCTATGTGGCCCGGCTCCGAAACGCATTGGGGTCGGAAACCGCCATCCTCACCGCCCGTGGTGGGTACGCGCTCCATGTCGACGACGAGCACATGGACGTCATGCGGTTCTCCAGGGCTTTTGACGACGCGCTGCGCTGCCGGCGCACGGGCGATCTCGAGGGCATGGCCCAACGGTTACGGCAGGCGCTGGACCTGTGGCGGGGGCAGGTGCTCGACGGATTGGCCGACCGGCTGCGTCCGCATCAAGCCGCGATCGACGAGTTGACCCACGATCGGCTGAGGGCCGCTCTGGCATTCGCGGACGCGGTCATAGCGCTGGGCCGGCCTGGGCAGGCGGTAGGCGTACTGGAAGGTTTGGCGCGGGAACAGCCTTTGCACGAAGGAGTGCACGCGCGGTTGATTCTCGCTCTGGCCGGTGACGGGCGGCAGGCCGCCGCGTCGACCACCTACGCGCACATCCATGAACGGCTGGCCGAAATGGGGCTCGAACCGGGATGGGAGCTTCGGGAGGCACGAATCCGGGTGCTGCCTCAGGATATGCCGGGGTGCGGAGTGGCCGTTCCCTTGGCGCTGGCGGAATCGCCCGCTGAGGCCGCCTCCTTCGTCGGACGTACGGCAGAGGGGGATGAGCTGTGTGAGCTGCTGGCCCACGGCGGAGTGGCCACGATCACCGGAGCCGCGGGTGTGGGAAAGACCGCGCTGGCGATCCATGTCGGACACCGGGTCGCGCGGGACTTTCCCGATGGACAGCTCTATCTGAACCTGCGGGGAGCAGTCCCGGGTAAGGCGCCGCTGACGGCGGGCGAGGCGCTGGGCGCACTCCTGCGTTCGCTCAAGGTGTCCGATTCGGCGATTCCGGTGACCGACGACGAAGCGGCGCGGCGGTTCCGGTCGCTCGTCGCCGGCAAACGGATGCTGCTCGTCCTTGACGACGCGCGCGACGCGGCGCAGGTTCGGCCGCTTCTGCCGGGAGGCGCCGGTTGCGGGGTGCTGGTCACCAGCCGCCGGACGTTGACCGCGCTGGACAGCGCCGCTCATCGCGAGCTCGACGTACTGTCCGAGGGCGAGGCCGTGAACGTCCTGGTTCGCCTGGTGGGCGCCGGCCGGGTCGAGGCCGATCCCCGGGCGGCGGCCGACCTGGTGCTGCTGTGTGGCCGGCTTCCGCTGGCGGTCCGCATCGTCGCGGCACGTCTGGCCGCTCGCCCCGCCTGGCCGCTGCGTGGCCTGGCCGACAATCTGGCGGCCGAACATTCCCGGCTCAACGTGCTACGGGTGGACGATCTCGAGGTCCGCGCCAGCTTCCTGTGCAGCTACCGCGATCTCGATGCCGAAGCGGCCGCGATGTTCCGGTCGCTGGCGTTGCTCGACGGCCCCGATGTGAGCTTGGAGGTGGCCGCGTCCCTCGCCGATCTCGATACGGACACGGCCGGCACCCTGCTTGAGGTGCTGCTGGACAGGCATCTGGTCGAAGCGCACGCGGCGGACCGCTATCGGATGCACGACCTGCTGCGGCTCTTCGCACTGGAGCGTGGGGCGGACGACGATCGCCCGCCGGCTCGGAAGGAGTCGGTACTACGGGCACTGCATCTGTATCTGGCCACGGCACGGGCGGCCAGCGAACTGGCCGGGCTCGGTCAGCCGTGGCGTCAGGAAGTCGGGCCGGCCACCCGAGGCGTACGCCGGCTCTCGCTGAAGAGCAACGCGGACGTCAACACGTGGATCAACACCGACTCCGCCAACCTCATCGCCGCCGTCGGGCAGGCCGGTCGCATGGGCGAGCATGAACTCGCTGTCGCGCTGGCCACGGCGTTGTCGTTCTCGTTCTATGACCAGGGCCGATGGCGCGATCTGCTCTCGCTGGGCGAGATCGCGCTGGACGCGGCTCTCAGGTCGGAGGACGGCCGGCTGGAGGCGTACGCACGCACCGATCTCGCCTGGGCACAGCATCGGCTCGGCCTGCTCGACGCGGCCGGGCAACACCTGACCCGCGCGTTGTCGCTGATCGGCGAGCACGACCTGGACCACTTGAAGCCGCACGCCCTGGTGGGGCTGGCCGGCGTTCATCAGAGGGTGGGACGGCTCGACGAGGCGATCGCCTGTTTTCGGCTCGCGCTCGCCCTCAACCGGGAGCAGGACGATCCGGTCGGTGAGGCCTTCAACCTCACCAATCTGGGCGCCGCCTACACCCAGCTGGGCCGGCTCGACGACGCCATCGAAACCCTGACCCGCGCCGTGGTCCTGGCCGAGGAACACGGCACTCGTGCCAGGGTGTGCGCGGTCGGCGATCTCGCCGAGGCCCATCGGCTGGCCGGCGACGCGCGGCAGGCCGCCGCCCACTTCGAGAAGGCGATCACGCTCAGCCGTCGCGAGGGGCTGGTGAACACCTACGCGGAAGCGGAGAGCCACTGGCGACTGGGCTTGGCACTGCGCGACCTCGGCCGGCAGCAGGAGGCGGAAGTCAACTGGCGCAAGTCAGCCGACATCCTCCGGCAACTGGGGCTCACCCCGATCGACTCCACCCCACCTGGCGGCCACGCTTGATGGGGTTACACAACGCCGAGCCGGGTGAAGATCTCGCGCGCTTCTTCGAGTTCGGTCCGTCCCCTGCCGACCTCTCCCTGACGCATGTGCACGTTGCCCAGGACGGTCAGCGCGCGTGCCGTGTTGAAGGCATCGCCGATTTCCCGGACGATCGCCAGACTCCGCGTGGCATGTTTGATCGCCTCGCCGTCCTCGCCGGCCAGGAAACACGTATGGGCGATCTCGAAGAGGATGTTGGACCTTCCTCGGCTCCTGCCGGTGGCGGTGTCGAAGGCCAAGGTCTTGCCGAACGCCTCCACGGCCTCGGCGTACCGGCCCTTTCTGCGCAGGAGAATTCCGTGGGCCTTGGCGAGGTTGGCCGTGATGCCGGGGTCGTCGCGCCCTTCTGTGAGGGCGTGGACCTGCTCCAAAGTGGCCCCGGCTTCGGCGCTTCGCCCGGCCTGGTCAAGAGCCTCGACGAGATCTAGAAGGGCGTTGGCCTCACCGCGAAGGCGTCCGAGCTTGGCGAACTGAGCAGCCGCTTCGCGCAAGGGGCGAATGGCCGACTGCGGACACCTCTGGACGATGAACAGCATCGCCCGCAGGTGGCGTACTTCCGCGAGCAGCGTGCCGTCCCCCGTGGCCTGCGCCAGTTTGATGGCGCGGTCGCAGTGCCTGGCGGCGGTGGGCGGCTCCGATCGGGAGTAGGCGAGTTCGCCGAGCAGGACCCTGGCCATGGCCTCGCTGCGGTGATCCCCGGTGTTCTCGCCGGCCTCAACGACCGTGTGTGCGGCGTGAGCGATCGCGTTCCAGCTGATTCCCGCCCGGATCAGCCATTGCAGACTGTAGGTGAGGTCGGCGGCGATCCCGATGGCCTCTTCCGCGATCTCCGTGGTCTGGGTGATGGCCGCCAGCACATGCGGCGCCTGTTCGTGCAGCCACGCGGTCGCCGCCGCCGAGTCCTGGAACCGGAGTCCGGGGCTGTGAGTGTTGAGAAGCTTTTCCGGCCAGCCCCAGTTGGCGTCCACCGTGTTCACCGCGTTCCTGGTGGTCGCGGCGTAGAGGTCGAGGAGCCGGCGCAACGCGGCGGCTCGCTGATCCGGCGCGTCCTCCTGGTCGGCTCGGGCACGCGCGAACAGACGCAGCAGGTCGTGGTAGCGGTATCGGCCCGGGGCGCGGGATTCGAGCAGGTTGAGGTCGACCAGGTTCTTGAGCACTTCCTCGGCCCGTTCTTCGGGCGTGTCGAGCACGACCGCGGCGGCAGCGGCGTCGATGTCGGGCGCGTCGGGCAGGGCACAGAGCCGGAAGGCGCGGGCGTGGGTGGCGTCGAGGTCGCCGTAGCTGATCCTGAACGTCACGTCCAGGTCGAGATCGCCTGCGTGAAGCTGATCGAGGCGCCGCTGGTGCAGACGCTCGACTATGGAGCTCAGGGTCCAGGCGGGGCGGGCGGCCAGCCGGGCCGCGACGATCCGTAATGCCAGCGGCAGGCCACCGCACAGCCGTACCAACTCCCGCGCCGCATCGGGTTCGGCGTCCATCCGGCCCTCGCCGAGCAGGTTGCGGAGAAGGTCGATCGCGTGGGTCTCGGCGAGCACGTCGAGGTGTTCTTGGACGGCGCCGAGGCCGGGCAGGATTCGCCGGCTGGTGATGAGCACGCCGCAGGAAGGAGCACCCGGGAGCAGGAGCCGTACCTGCTCGGCGTCGGAGGCGTTGTCGAGCAGGATGAGCAGGCGCCGCTCAGCCGCCAGAGAGCGGAAGCGGGCGGCCGCCTCCTCGGTGACGCGCGGGATGTTCTTCACGCCGAGGGAGCGAAGGAAGTAGCTGAGCGCGTCGTGCGGATCGACAGGTCTGACGTCCGGGGTGGTCCCTCGCAGGTCCATGTAGAGCTGGCCGTCAGGGAAGTGGCCGGCCAGTCGCCAGGCCACATGGACGGCCAGGGCGGACTTGCCGACTCCGCCGCCCCCACTGATCGCCGGCACCGATCCGGAGCCGCTGAGGAGCAGGTCCCGCAGCCGTGCGCTCTCATCGGCGCGGCCCACGAACCCCGCCACGTCGGCCGGCAGTTCCGCCGGTGTCACCCGGGGTGACGTCGAGGCGAGTCCGGGACGTGAGGCCGGAATCTCCTGCCGCAGCACCCGCAGATGGGCCTGCGTCAGCTCGGGGCCCGGATCTACTCCCAGATCGGCCGAGAGACGATCGCGGATCCGGGTGAACAACGCGAGTGCGTCGGCCTGTCTGCCCTGTCCCGCCATCGCCAGCATCAGGCGCGCATGGACTCCTTCGTGCAGCGGAACCGCCGCGGCCACGGGCTGGAGCGCGGACACCGCCGCCTCGAACTCGCCGCGTTCCAGGCTCACATCCGCGAGCCGCAGCGCGGCCGCCGCCCGCCGATCGCACATCCTCACCGTGGCCGGATCCTCCGACAACGCCGAAGGAAGATCCGCCAGTACGGGCCCGCGCCACAGGCTGAGCGCCTCGGTCAGCAAGGCCACCGTCTCATCCGGATCGTCGCAGGACAGACCCCGCTCGGTGAGCTCATCGAATCGCAGCGAATCCAATGCGGTGGCGGCTACGCGCAACGTATATCCATGGTGCGTATGAGTAAGGAGCGCGTCCGGCTCCACCACGCTCCGCACCCGCGCCACGTAGGTGTGCACCAGTCCCCGCCACTTGGCCGGGGCTCCGTCCTCCCACAGTGTTTCCGCGATCCTGCCGAGTCCTACCGCCTGGTTGGGGTGGATCGCCAGCAGCCCCAGCAGAAGGCGCTGCTTCAGCGAGGCCACGTTGACGGTCTCACCGCCGTTGGAGACCTCCATCGGCCCCAGCACGGCGATGGACAGGCCGGCGTGGATCGCCTGATCGCCCAGGCCCAGCACGGCGGCGATCCTCATCACCGTCTCGTGCCGGGGGCGGGCCACACGGCCCAGCTCGATCCCTCGCAGGGCACGGGGGCTCACTCCGGCGCGTGCGGCCACGTCCTTCTGCGACAGTCCCAGAGCACGTCGTCGCTGCCGGGCGACCTGGCCGAATGACATCGACTCCACTCCGTATCCCACACGTCAACCGGGACCGGCTGAACGCGAAGAGCCTCTCCCGGGATGTTATAGGGGCTGTGCTCGACATCGCCCCGGAATTGATCACGGGGCAGGCGGCCGGCCATGCCGGCGTCGAAGCCGCGCCGGATCGGTCCGTGCTCCCGGGCCGAGTCCGTCCCCCACCGGTCACCGCAATCCGCCGGGACCGGGGGCGCAACGTGGCCACAACGTTCCTACAACGCGGGTCGGCCATGCTGAGTTCGAACGGGGAAACGATCTGGAGGGTGCGCCATGTCCACACCGACGACCGAAGACATCTTCGACCTCGACATCGACCTCATCGCCGGCGAGGGTGTGCGAGCCCCGCAGGCCGGGGTGACGAACTACTGCGGTCTCAACTCCTTCGTCCTGACCTACACCTGCGCGTGGTCCTGCACCGGCCGGACCGGCGTGCCCTGCGCCTGCTGATCTCCTTGGCCCACGAACCGTACGTCGCCGGGCCGGTGTGCTTCGTGCGCGCCACCACGCTGCCGGTCGGCGAGGCCGTCCGCACCCACCTCGACGTCGAGGTCACCGATCCCGGCTCCGCCGGCCCGCTTCTCGCCCGGTTGCGCGAGTGGTGGGCGATCCCGGCGGTGCCGGAGGCGATCCTGCTGGCCAGCGCCTCGCTGTACCGGTCGATGGACCGGCTCTCGCAAGGCGGGCAGCCGGGTCACAAGGAACTGGTGCGCCTGTTCCGGTCCATGGCCGGCTACCTGCTGCGCATGAGCGGCCGGCCGACGCCGTTCGGCACCATGGCCGGTGTGGCGATGGCCCGCGTGGCCGGGCCGGGCGAGCCCGCGGCCGCCCGGTTCGGCGCGGACCATCTGCGCTGGGCCCGGCCCGACTGGGGGTGGCTCATCACCCTGCTGGCCGACTGGGAGAGCGAGCCCGACGTGCTCGAATGCCTGACGGTGGTGCGCGGTAACCTCGGCTTCCGGCGCGGGGACCGCTGGGTCAACCCCCATCCCCAGGAGTTCCACCCCGTGCCGGACTCGCATCCCGCCGAGTCGTCGGTACGGCTGACGCCCGCCCTGGCCTACGTCCTGAACCGCACCCGGACACCGATCCCCGCCACCGACCTGATCCAGGGCCTGCTCGCCGAGCTGCCCTCTGCCACGGCCGACGGCGCCAGGGCGTTCGTCGCCACGTTGCTGCGGCAGGAGTTCCTGGTCAGCGACCTGTTCCCGCCCTTCCACGAGCCGGCGATCCTCGACCACGTGCTGGCCGTACTCGACCGCCACCCAGGGGCGAAACGCCGGCGCGAACGGCTGGCCGAGCTGGCCGAGTCGCTGGCGGGCTACCCCTCGGCGCCCGCCGGGGATCGGGTGCCGCTGCTTCGGGGCGTCGAACTGCGGATGGCGGACCTGGTCGTGGTGGATCACGCGTACCTGCAGGCGGAGCTGAGACTCGACGCCGACGTCGTCATCTCGCGCGAGGTGGCGCGGGAGGCGGAACGTGCGGCCGACGCGGCCCACCGGGCGAACCCGGTGCCGCGCATGGCGGCGCACCTGCGTGGCTACTACCACGATTTCGTGGCGAGGTACGGCATGGCCACGGTCGTGCCGCTCACCATCGCGCTGGACGCGGAGCGGGGGATCGGGGCACCCGCCACCTACGAACGGCCGGTCAGCCCGCGGCGGCAGGAAGGGGAGCTGCGGCCGCAGACGGTGATCGACGCCGATGAGGCCCGTTCGCGCCATCTGCGGGCACGTCTGCAGGACGCGTGGATGTCGGGCGCTGAGGAGTTGCGCCTCACCGAAGACGATCTGCGGGCCATGCGGCCCGGGGACGCCCCTTCCGCCGGGCTGCCGTACGAGTTCGGGTTCCACCTGCTCGCGGGATCCACGGCGGCCCTGGACGAGGGTGACTTCGAGCTCATCTGGGCGCCGTACCTGGGGGCGACGCAGCTGCTGACCGGGTTCGGGCGGTTCTTCCACCTGCTGGATCGTGCGGCCGTGACGGAGACGCTCGGGCACATGGAGAGCGCGGCGCACGTCTCGTTCCATGTTCCGTCGATCCGCGCCACGAACGTCGCCCGGCACGCGGCGGTCTTCGACCGGACCATTCACGTCGGCACCTTCCACGATCCCACCGAGCCCGGGGTGGTCGATCTGGCCGGCCTCGGCGTCTGCGCCGATCATGAGAGATTGCGCCTGGTCTCGATGGAGACCGGGGACGAGGTGGTTCCGCGGGCGTACACGATGCTGAACCCGCACGCCACGAACAACGTCGTGCGGTTTCTGCGGGAGTTCGCGCCCGACCGCGAGCGGACCGTATGGAACTGGAGCTGGGGACCGTTCGAGGAGTTTCCGTACCTGCCGCGCGTTACCCACGGCCGCACCACCCTGGCCAAGGCGCAGTGGACGCCGCCCGCCGGCCTGGCGAAGGCGCCGGAGCGTGATCGGGTGATCGGCGAGTGGCGGGAGCGGATGCGGGTGCCGAGCGCGGTTCAGCTGGCGATGGGGGACCAGCGCATCGCACTGGACCTCGACGTGGCCTCGCACCGCGACCTCCTCGCCTGGCACTGCCGCCGCCCCGGCGCCCTGATCTACGAGAACCGGGAGAGCCTCGCCGAGAACCTGGGCTGGTGCGACGGCCGGGCCCACGAGATCTATCTGCCGCTGCGCCCCACGGCACCCTCGCCGTCGACCGGCCGTCCCCTGGTCACCGTGCGGCACCAGCCGGACGTGCACCGGCCCGGCGGGCACTGGTACTACGCGAAGATCTACGTCTCGGCGGATCTGCACGACTCGGTGCTGCGCGGACCGGTGCGCCACCTGATCGACGAACTGCCCGGCGAAGTCGACCGCTGGTTCTTCATCCGGTACGGCGACGCCGCCCCCCACCTGCGCCTCCGGATCCACTGCCCCGATCTCGACGGAGCGGCCGAGGTCCGCAGGCTGGCCGAGCGGCACCTGCGGGCGATGTGCGAGCACGGACAGGCCGCGCACTTCCTCGTCGACACGTACGCGCCGGAGTTCACCCGCTACGGCGGCCCCGGCCTGATGCCCGCCGCCGAGCGCCTGTTCTGCGCCGACAGCCGCGCGGTGCTCGACCTGCTGTCCGCACCCGAACGGGAACTGGGCGGCCTGACGAGGTCCGAGATCGGGGTCCTCGCCATCCTGACGATCGCCGAGCTGATCGCCCCCGGCGAGGAGGCGTCATGGCTGGTCGCGCACTTGCCGCAGGGCGCCGAGACGAAGCGGCGGCGTGAGGTCAGGAGCCGCATCGAGGCGGTTCTGCACGCGCCGCCGCCGGAGCCGGCGAGGATCCTCGGCGCGCTCCGGGCGGCCGGGCTCGACTACGGCGAGCGCGTCCGCCGGCTCGGCGATCCCCGGGTGGCGGCCGACATCGGGCTGGCGCTCGCGCACATGCACTTCAACCGCCTGGTGAACATGACGCGCAGCCGCGGCGACGAGGACGAAGGGCTGGTGCTGGCGCGCCATCTCGCCAAGCACGCCTTGGGCGCCGGCCTGAAGCTGAGGATGTCCGATGTCGCGGGCTGAGGCGGCGCGGGCGACGGCGGTGCGGCTGGCGGAACGGCTCGCCGACCCCCGGGAGGTCGCCGCGGTGGCGCGCCGGTCCCAGGGCGACGGCTTCGTGACGTGGACCGGGTTCTCTTTGGCCGGTGGTCACGCCGGTGTGGCGCTGGCGCTGGCGGGGTTCGGTGACGCGTATCTGCCCGCGGCCCGTGCGCACGTGAGTGCGGCCGCGGGCGAGCTTCGGTCGCACGGCGCGTACGGGTCGGGGCTGTACGAGGGGCTGGCCGGGCTGGGGTATGCGGCGGCGGCCATCGCCAGGCGGCCCGGTGACTGCGCTCGGGTCCTCGCGACCTGCACCGCGGACGCGGTCTCGATGGCTCGTGAACGCGCGGCCGTACTCGGAAAGCAGGATGACGAGCGCACCTTCCTGCACTACGACGTGATCGAGGGATTGTCCGGTCTGGCGCGCTTCCTCCTGGCCCGCGACGGCGCGGACGGGCCGGAGACCGTCGCGGCCGTGACCGGGCTGGCCAGGTTTCTGTGCCCGCCGGTTCCGCGCGCGGACGGCCTGCCGCCCTGGCTGGTGGGAGGAAACCCGGCGCTCCTCGACGGCGGGCACGATCCCGGCGAGAACCGGCTCCTCGATCTCGGGATGGCGCACGGGGTGGCGGGGGCGATGTCGATGCTCGCGGTCGCCAAGCTGGAGGGAGTCCGGGTTCCCCGGCTCGACGAGGCGATCGGCACGGCCGCCACGTGGCTGGCCGGCTGGCGCGGGCGAGCGGCGACGGACGGCTGGCCGACCGCCGTGTGGCCGTCGGAGGAGGCGGCCGGGCACTCCGCGATGCTCGACCGCATGGCCTGGTGCTACGGCACCCCCGGAGTCGCGGCCGCGCTCTGCGTCGCGGGGCGCGCACTGGGCCGCGACGAACTCGGCGCGCTGGGACGGCAGGCGCTCGTGCGGGCCTGCGACTCGCTGGCCGCCAAGGCAGTGACGGACATGGGCATCTGCCACGGCTGGGCGGGGATCGCCGCCATTCTGATGTCGCTGCGCGACGGCGGGCCCAGTCCGGAGATCGAGGCGCGCCTCGACGGCGTGATCGACCGGATCGTCGCGCATCAGGACGACGAACTGCCGTTCCTGTACCGCTACCCGCACGCCCCGGCGAGCCCGGACGTGGACGACGCGACCTTCCTCACGGGCGCGGCCGGCACCGCCGCGATCCTGTACGCCTACAGCCAGGGCGGGATGTCCTCGACGCCGTGGCGCGACGTGCTGATGCTGGGCTGATGGACGGCCGCGACGTGCTGTGGGAACTCGCGCGGCGCCTCCACAGCGACGAGACGCTGCGGTCGGCCTTGGACTCCTACGCCGCGACGTCGAGGTTCGCCGCGACCGTGCGGTGGACGCCCTCCGGCTGGGGTTTCGGCGGCGCGGGGCTCGCGATGCTGTGCGCGCAGGCGCACCGCGCGGGCGGCGGTGACGTCTGGGCGCGTCGCGCCCACGAGCATCTGAGGTACGGCGTGGCGGGGCTGGCCGCCGAGCGGGGCCTGGGCTTGTTCGACGGCGCCACCGGGTTCGGTTTCGTCACCGCCACCTTGGCGGAGGAGGGTTCGTACACCACGCTGGCGGCTCAGCTCGCGCGGCGGCTCGTGCCCGCCATCGGCGCGGCGGCGGCCGCCGGGGCGGGGCCGTTCGATCTGCTGTCGGGGCTGGCGGGGCACGGGGTCTACCTGAACGCCGGCGCGGGGGACAGGCAGGCCAGGCTCGCGGTGCGGGAGGCGTGCGATCGCTCCCTGCGGCTGTCCGGCGCCCACCCGCTCGCCGTCCCGGTCGCCGCCGAGGACGGTTTCCCCGCGCGCGTCGCGACCTCGGTGCGGTGCGGCATGGCCCACGGGGTGGCGGGCCTGATAGCGACGCGGGCCCGGCTGGCCTTGGCGGACGGCGAGGCCGGGCCCACGCTGGACACCCTCCGCGCCGCGACGTCCTGGCTGATGGCGCAGCGGACGGACACCCTGCTGTGGCCGAGGGCCGTGCTGTTCGACCGCGGTCACCGGGCGTGCGGTCAGGTGCCGGCCTCGTCGTTGAGCTGGTGGTGCACGGGCAGCGCGGGCATCGCGCGGTCGCTGTGGCTGGCCGGCACGGCCACCGGAACGGCGCAGCCGTGCGAGCTGGCCATGGACGTCATGGCGCGGCTGGCGGAGGACCGGTCGTCCTGGCCGTCCACCCCCGGACTGTGCCACGGAGTGGCCGGCCTGCTCGTGATCGCGCGGGAGTTCGCGCGGGACACGGGCCGGGCGGAGGTCGTTCAGCTCGCGGACGCGCTGACGGACCTGCTGGTCGAGCGGTTCGACGAGGCCGCTCCGCTGGGCTTCAGGAACGTCGAGTCGTCGGGCCTGGCCGTCGACGACCCCGGTGTGATGTACGGCACGACCGGTGTGGCGCTCGGGCTCGCGTTCTCGTCGGGCCGGTCGGGCTGGGTTCGAGCGATGGGACTGTGACACGTGACTTCGATCAAGATTTCGGCGCTCGAACTGGCCGTTGCCTGGGAGGGGCGCGACGCCGGGCAGGCGCTGCGCGCGGTCGTCGAGGACGCGAGGCGGCTCGACCGCCTGGGGGCGCACCGGTTGTGGGTGGCCGAGCACCACAGCAGCGCCGTGATCTCGTCGTCGTCCCCCGCGGTCCTGGTGAGCCGCATCGCGGCCGCGACCTCACGGATCAGGGTGGGCTCCGGCGGGGTCATGCTGAACAACCATGCGCCGCTGGCCGTGGCCGAGCAGTTCGCGACGCTTGAGGCGCTGTTCCCCGGCCGCATCGACCTGGGGATGGGACGCGCGTCCGGCACGGATCCCGACACGGCCCGGATGCTCCGGCAGGGCCGGCCACTGGACCGCGACGAGTTCGAGAGCCGGCTGGTCGAGGTCCGATCACTGCTTCGGAACTCGGCGGGCGTCACCCCGCGGCTGGACCACGCTCCGGCCATGTACGTGCTGGGCGGGAGCCCGGCGACGGCCGAGCTGGCCGGGCGGCTCGGGCTCGGCTTGGCGCTCGCCCACCACCTCGGCGGCGCGCCGCTCGAACCGGCGATCGCCAGGTATCGCGAGTGCTTCGAGCCCGGCCACGGCGAACCGCACGTGATCGCGTCGGTGACCCTGGTGCTCGCCGACACCGCGCGGGAGGGGGCGCGTCTCTACGACGCCGTGCTCCGCATGACCGTCGACGCCTCTCGCGGCGGTACGGCGGGCCTGCGCCGGCCGGTTCCGGGGATGTGCGACGACCTGACGGAAGAGGAGCGCCGCGCCGGTGCGGAATACGCGGCGGCTCAGCTCGTCGGCGGGCCGGATGAGGCACGGGAGGGTCTGCGCCGCCTGGCCGCCGCGGGTGTCGACGAGGTGATGGGGCTCGCGACGATCGTCGACGACCAGGCCAGGATGAACAGCTACGCGGTCGCGCTCGCCGCGGCCGGGCAGGGACCGCCGCCCTGATAGGACGCGAGCAACCACCCGACCTTGACCGATGGGGACGCACTCGTCCCGCGGAGCAGGGAAGATCACCAGAGTTTGGCCTGGACGGAGATCAGCGCCGCCCTTTCCCGAGCTATGCTGCCCCCGGCTCTGACCGGACCTCGCCTGATGAGCCGCCTCATCGCCGGGACCTATCGGCTGGAGATTGCCCCCGGCCAGACCGCCACCGCCACGTTCACGGCCACCGGCGACGGCGCCGCCCTCACCATCGAGCGCCCGTGCCAGGACGCCGCCTTCACCTCCGGCCCGCGTACGACGCGAGCCGGGGCGGGTGGCCGGTGCGCGCTTGTCAGGGGTGGAGCAGGGTGGTCGCGAGGATCCTGGCGAGCCATTCCTCGTACGCGGTCTCGGTCCACCCGCAGACCTCGGTCAGTTTCTCGAAGTTCTCCGTCGAGGTGAGGACGTAGATCTGCGCGGCTGCTCCGGCGGGTGTGAGGCCCGGCCGCAGGGCGCCGAGCTCGTGCAGGTGGCGGGCCGGTGCGTGGCTGCCCTTCAGCCTTTCGTGTTCGATGTCGGCGAGGACTTCCTGGAGTCCCGCGTCGGCTGGGGCGGCGGCGGCCGCCGCGCGCAGGACGCGGTGCACGGGCTGGACGCGCCGGAGGATGCCGGTGGCCATCGTGGCGTATCCGGCCAGCTTGCGCACGGGGTCCGGCTCGTCGATGATCGCCTGGATCTCGGGGCGGCCGCTCTGTGGCAGGGGGCGGGCGTCGCCGGCCAGGGTGATGTCGTAGACGAGCTTGGCCAGGGCGGGTTTGCCGCCGGGGGAGGACGTGTACAGCGTCTGGAGTGCCACGCCGGCCTCGCGGGCGACCTCGGCCATGGTCGTGTCGGCGTAGCCCTTTCCGATCATCAGTTTCCGCGCCGCGTCCGCGATCTTCCGCCGCGTGGCCTCGGCCTGCTCCTGGCGTAGGGCGCTGGTGTACGGGCGGCGCTTGCTCTGCTCAGTCATCGCGCACCATGATTCCAGAGACATATTGACTGTATAAGCATCTAATGAAAATGTGTGCGTCTAGTTAACTTGTGACAGGGGAGGGTGTGCCGTGTCCTCGGTGTACGCCGCGTCCAGGGTGATCGCGCTGCTGCTGGTCGGCCTGTACGCGGGCGGCGTGGTGTTCGTGGTGCTCGCTCCGTCCGTGGCGCGCCTGCCGGGACCCGCGTACGTCCGGTATTGGCAGGCGCTCAACACCGACTACGGCCGGGCCATGCCACCGCTGATGCTGGCCGGCATCGCTGCCCTGGTCGTCGTGGCGGCCTGGTCGTGGCGCCGCGGATGGTTCGCCTTCGGCCTCGTCGCGGCGGCCCTGATCATGGTGATCCTCGCCGTGGTCCTCACCTTGACGGGCCTGGATTCCCTCAACCGGGTCGTGGACGGCTGGGACCCCGACCTCCTGCCCGACGGCTGGGAAGAGAGCCGCCGGCGGTGGCTGGGCCTGCACCTCGTCCGTAGCGCACTCGCGTTGGCGGCGTTCGCCTGCCTGGTCATCGCCCAGACCTTCGACCGCGGCTGAGTGCCGGAGGTCCCGGCGATCGGATCAGTCGCGGCCGGGACGGGCGAGGGCGTCCACCAGAGCGCGGAGCCCGGTCAGGAAGGCGGTCTCGTGATCGAAGGCGCGGAACACGCGGTGGATGCGTTCCGGATCCTCCGCCGCGGACGCCAGCAGTTCCTCGCGAGAACCGCGTCGTTCGGGGGTGGCGGCGGGCAGGTAGCTCAGGTGGCCGAGAACGTACCACCAGAGCTGGAGGTAGGCGTCGGTGGCGCGGTGGTCGTCGAGGCCGAGGTCGCCGAACCGGTCCAGGGCCCAGGTGAACATCAAGGTGGCCCGCGGAGCGAACCATTCGCCCTGACGCAGGATCTCGACGACCCACACATGCCGCGCGAGATAGGCGTCCAGCCCGGCGAACGCGGTGACCAGGCGCTCCTGCGGCGTGCCCTCGTCGCCGGGTAGCGGCGGCAGCCCTTTCGCCACGTCGTCCAGCAGGGCGAGGATCAGTGCGCGCTTGTCCTCGACATGCCGGTATATCGCCATCGGCGCCGCGCCCAGTTCGGCGGCGACCCGGCGGATGGTCAGCCCTTCGATGCCCTCGGACTCGGCCACCCGGCGCCCGGCGGCCACCACCACCTCGCGGGTGAGGAACTGGCGGCGTCGGCTGGCACTCGAACGGGCGATCACTCCCTCCACTGTAGTGGCGCGAGCCTACTGCCGATCCTGAAGTAAGGCTACCCTTGCTTTAGTGTACTAAGTACGCAAGAGTTCGCGGAGCGAGACGCTCTAGCGCTCGAAAATGATTATCGTTACTCTCTCGCTGTCCGGCTTGATGAGAAAGGTGTGGGGATGTCCTTGATGTCAACGGCGCAGCGGGCGCCATCGGTGCTGGCTCCGGCACGCGCCACACTGATCGGCTGCGGTCTCCTGACCGCGGTCAGCGCGCTCGCCGGCATGGCGCCTCTGGTGGCCGTGGTGGAGATCAGCCGGCGCCTGCTGCGCGGGGACACGGACGTGTGGCCGATCATCGTGGTCGCGCTCGTGGCGCTGGCGGTCAAGCAGCTCGGCACCTTCGGCGCGGGCGTTCTGACACATCTGGCCGACATCCGGGTCTCCTTCGGCATCCGCCGCGCCCTGCTGGGCAAGTTGCGCAGGCTCCCCCTCGGCTGGTTCACCGATCGCAACTCCGGAACGGTGAAGAAGACCGTCGAGGACGACGTGGCGGCGCTTCACCAGCTCATTGCGCACTCCGTGGTGGAGGTCACCGCGGCTGCGGTCCCGCCGGTGGTGGCGATCGTGTACCTCGTGGTCGTCGACTGGCGCATGGCCCTGGTCGGCCTGCTGCCCATGGTGGTCGGGCTGGTCGTCTACCAGCGGGCGATGGCCGACGCGGGCACGAAGTACCCGGAGTTCATGGAGTGGCTGACCCGCCTCAACGGCGCCGCGGTCGAGTTCGTCAACGGCATCGGCGTCGTGAAGGCGTTCGGCGTGCCCGGCGCCGCCAGCAGCCGCTTCCAGGAGGTCTCGCGGAGCTTCGCGCGGTTCTTCCTGGACTGGGCCCGCTCGACGAGCTCCGCGGGCGTCATCGCGGAGATCCTCCTGTCGCCGCCCAGCGTGCTCGTCGTCATGGCGAGCGCGGGAGGCGCGCTCACCGCGGCGGGTCAGTTGCCGGTCGAGAGCTTCATCGCCTTCCTGGTGTTCGGTACGGTCACCACCGCGGGCTTGATGACGGTCATGATGTCGATCCATCCATTGGTCACGGCCATGAGCGTGGCCCGGCGCATCCGCGACGTGCTCTCCGGCCCCGAACTGCCCGTCCCGGCCCGCCCGGTCGTGCCCGACCAGGACACGCCCGGCCCCGTGGTCAGGATGCGCGGGGTCCGTTTCACCTACGGCGACACCGTGGCGCTGGACGGAGTCGACCTCGACCTCGAACGCGGCACGGTGACCGCGCTGGTCGGCCCGTCCGGATCCGGCAAGTCCACGCTGGCCAAGCTGCTGCCCCGCTTCGACGACCCGCAGGAGGGCTCGGTCGAGCTCTACGGCGTCGGCCTGCGTGACATCGACCCCGCCGAGCTGTACCGCCACGTGGCCTTCGTCTTCCAGGACGCGGCCCTGCTGCGCATGAGCATCAGGGACAACATCCGCCTGGCCCGCCCGGACGCCGACGACGCGGCCGTTCGCGCCGCCGCCGCCCAAGCACAGATTCTGGACCGCCTCGACGAACTGCCCCGCGGACTCGACTCGGTGGCCGGCGAGGACGCCGAGTTGTCCGGCGGCGAACGGCAGCGGGTGTGCATCGCCCGCGCGATCCTCGCCGACCGGCCGGTGCTGGTGCTGGACGAGGCGACCGCGAGCGCCGACCCGGAGAACGAGGCCCGCATCCAGGACGCGCTGAGCGAGGTCGCCCGCGACCGCACCGTGCTGGTCATCGCCCATCGTCTGAGCACCGTCCGCGGCGCCGACCGGATCGTCGTGCTGGACGGCGGCCGGGTGGCGGAGCGGGGACGGCACGAGGAACTGCTGGCTCTCGACGGGCTCTACGCGCGCCTGTGGGAGCACGACCAGCGCACGCGCGAGGACATCGTGGCCGGAACGGAGACGCGCTGATGATCACCATGATCCGATACCTGTCCGAGGTGCTGGACGAGAAGGGCAGACGGCATCTGCGGGTCATGCTCATGGCCCAGGCGGCGCAGGGAGTCCTGCAGGGACTGGGCTTCCTCTTCGTGGCGCCCCTCGTCGCCACCCTGACGAGCCCGCCCGTGGACTGGAGCCGGTTCTGGCTCTGGCTGGGCGCGATCGCCGCCGCGGTCGGCGTCCATCACGTGCTGCTGGCCAAGAGCACCTCGCTGGGCTACCTCGTCGGCACGGACGTGCTCACCAGCTTCCACGAGCGCATCGGCAACCACCTGGCCACGCTCCCGATCGGCTGGTTCGGCGGCGACCGTACCGGACCGGTCGGGCGCATCCTCGGCAAGGGCACCATGGACGTGGCCAACATCCCCGCCCACCTGCTGAGGCATGTCGTCGTCGGCGTGACCGCGCCCACGGTCATGATCATCGGCAGCTACCTGCTCGACTGGCGGATCGGCCTGGCCTTCACCGTCGGCGCGGTGGTGTGCGCCCTGGCGCTGCGGCTGCTCATGGTGATCGTCCGCCGTAACGACGACGACTACGAGCACGACATCGGCGCGACGTCCTCCCGCATCGTCGAGTACGCCCGCCAGCAGCCGGTCCTGCGCGCCTACGGTGTGCTCGACCGGCCGGAGATGGGCACGCTGGAGGAGTCCCTGATCCGTCAGGAAGGATCGCAGTCCCGGCTGACGATCCGCGGCGCGTGGGGGCTGATCGTGTTCTTCGGCACCCTGCAACTCGTGGTCACGGCCGTCATCGCGCTCGCGGTCGCACTCACCCTGCAGAGCACCATCGCGCTTCCGGTCATGATCGGCGTACTGATCGTCACCCTGCGCATGCTGGATCCGATCACCCAGCTCGGCGAGCTGGCCGGGCACGTACAGGTCAACGCCGACGCCATCGGGCGCGTCCGCGCGCTGCTGGCGGTGCCACCGCTGCCCGAGCCGGAGCGCCCCGCCGAGCCCGCGGGCTCCGGCATCGAGCTGAGCGGGGTCCGCTTCGGCTATGAGGACGGCCCGGTCGTCCTGGACGGCGTCGACGTGACGATCCCGCCGGGGAGCTTCACCGCCATCGTGGGGCCGTCCGGCGCGGGCAAGAGCACGCTGCTGAAGCTCATCGGCCGCTTCTTCGACGTCGACTCGGGCACGGTCGCCATCGGCGGGCGGGACGTCCGCGAGCTCGGGAGCGCGGGCGTGTCCCGGCTGACGGCACAGGTGTTCCAGGACGTCTACCTGTTCGAGGGCACCATCGCCGACAACCTCCGCATGGCCGCGCCGGACGCGAGCGACGCCGACCTCGGCCGCGTGGCCGCCATCGCGCGGCTCGACGAGGTCGTCGAACGTCTCCCCGACGGCTGGCACACCCGGGTCGGTGAGGCGGGCTCGACCCTGTCCGGCGGGGAGAAGCAGCGAGTATCGATCGCCCGCGCTCTGCTCAAGGACGCTCCCGTCGTGCTCCTGGACGAGGCCACGGCCGCCCTCGACGCGGCCAACGAGGCCGCCGTCGCCGACGCCATCACCGAACTGGCCCGCGACCGCACCGTCATCGTCGTCGCCCACCGTCTGTCCACCGTGGTCGCCGCCGACCGCATCCTCGTCCTCGACCGAGGAAAGATCACCGAGCAGGGCGACCACGACACGCTCCTCGCCGCGGGAGGCACCTACGCCCGCTTCTGGAACGAGCGGGTACGCGCCCGCGGCTGGCAACTCGCCTCGAAGGGAACACCGTGACCACGACCACTTCGCCCGAGCGCCGTCTCGACCCGCGCATGAGCCCGAGAGACCTCATCAACATCGGCGTCTTCGGCGCCCTCTACCTCGCCGTCGTGTTCGCGATCAACATGCTGGGCTTCCTCAACCCGGCCGTCATGCTGGCCGCCCTCGTCGCGAGCATCGTGGCCGCCGGAGTCCCTTTCATGCTGTTCCTCACCCGGGTACGGCACGCGGGCATGGTCACGGTCTTCGCGATCATCACCGGTGGGTTCCTCATGCTCACCGGGCATCCGCTGATCAGCTTCGTGATCACCATCGGCTGCGCGCTGGCCGCGGAGCTGATCATCTGGGTCGGCCGGTACGCCTCACGCCGCCTGAGCGTGCTCGCCTACGCCGTCTACTCCGCCTGGTACGCCGGGCCGATGATGCCCATCTTCTACGACCGCGACGCCTACTTCGCCGGCCCTTCGATGCAGGCGATGGGCGCCGACTTCGTCAGCCAGATGCGGACGCTGCTCTCCCCGCCGGTCCTGCTCGCCTTCGACGTCTCCACGATCGTCTTCGGCCTGCTCGGCGGGCTGCTCGGCCTGCGGCTGACCCGTAAGCACTTCGAGAAGGCGGGCCTGGCGTGAGCACCGGCGCCATGGCGTCGCGCGGGCGCGCCACGACGGCGGCTCGCCCGAGCCCGCTGCTGCGGCTGGACCCGCGGACCAAAGCGCTGCTCGTGCTCGCGACGAGCCTGGTGGTCATGGCCCCGCAGGGCGCCGCGTTCGTGCCCGCCGCGCTCGTCCTCGGCGTGCTACTCGCGCTCAACGAGGGTGCCTGGGTACGCGCGCTCGCCCTGCCGGCCGGTGCCGCCGCCATCGGAGCCGTCGCCCACCTGCTGCCGGTGCTCCTCCCGCATCCGGCGGTCGGCATGGTCGCGACCCTGGCCGCGTACCTGGTCCGCTTCGTCGCCATCGGCGGCGTGGCCCTGCACCTGATCTCCACGACCTCTCCCACGGAGCTGACGGCGGCGCTGCGCGCCGCCCGGGTGCCGAGGGCGATCACCGTCTCCGCGGCCGTGATGCTGCGGTTCCTGCCGACGATCTTCGCCGAGGCCCGCGCCGTGTACGACGCCATGCGGCTGCGGGGGATAGGCGGATGGCGTGGCATGCTGCGCCACCCCGTGCTCGGCATCGAACGCTTCACGGTCCCGCTCATCGCCTCGAGCCTGCGCGTGGCCGAGGACCTGTCCGCCTCGGCGCTTCTGCGCGGGCTCGGCTCGCCTTCCCGCCCCAGCTCGATGCGCCCGCCACGGCTCGCCGCCGCCGACGGCGCGGCCGTTCTCGTCGCCCTGGCGCTGGGCACGGCCACGGTCCTGTGGTGATCCGGATCGACGGGGTGCGCTGGACCTACGCCTGCGCGACAAGCCCCACGCTCGACGGCCTCACCCTGCACGTGCGGCGCGGAGAGACGGTCGTGCTGTGCGGGCCCAGCGGGTCGGGCAAGAGCACCGCGCTCAGGCTCATGAACGGCCTCGTTCCGCACTTCCACGACGGCGAGCTCGACGGCGCCGTGCACCTCGACGGGCAGGCCGTCGCCGACCTGACGCTCGACCAGCTCGGCCGCCGCACCGGCACCGTGCTCCAGCATCCCCGGCGCCAGTTCTTCACCGACGAGTGCGAGGCCGAACTCGCCTTCGCGATGGAGAACTTCGGCGAGCCCGCGGAGCGAATCGGGGAACGCGTCAGCGCGGCCGCCGCAGAACACCACCTGCGCCCTTTCGCCGGACGCAGGCTGCAGAACCTGTCAGGAGGACAGCAACAGCAGGTGGCCTGTGCCGCCGCGGCCGCCCACGGTCCGTCGTTGCTGCTGTTCGACGAGCCCACCTCGAACCTGTCCGCCGCCGCGGTCGAACGCTTCACGGCCACGCTGGCCCGGCTCCGCGCGAGCGGCGCGACCATCGTCATCGCCGAGCACCGCCTGCACTTCCTGCGCGGCGTCGCCGACCGCGTCGTCGCCCTGCGCGGGGGCCGCGTCGACGCGCAGTGGCGGGGTGCGGAGTTCGCCGCCCTCGACGACGACACCCTGGCGGCCGAAGGGTTGCGTTCCCTCGACCCCGTCCGGCGTCCGGAGGCACCCCGCGTCTTCGCCCGGGGCCCCAGCGTCGACCCGGGCACGCCTTCGGCGCGGCACTCGGGGGCAGGCGTGACCCTGCGCGGCGTCCGGTGCGCCTTCCGCGGCCGCCGGGTGCTCGACATCGAGGAGGCGTACCTGCCGGCCGGCGCGATCACCGCCGTGACCGGCCAGAACGGCGCCGGCAAGAGCACGCTCGCCCGCGTACTGACCGGCCTGCAACGACACGAGGGCGAGGTGTCGCTGGACGGGCGGCGGCTCGGCCGGGCCGAACGCCAGCGTGTGAGCGGCATCGTCATGCAGGACGTGCAACGGCAACTGTTCACCGACAGCGTGAGCGCCGAGCTCAGGCTCAGCGGGTCCGGCGCGCCGCAGGTCGGCGGCCTCCTGCGTGACCTCGACCTCGAGTCCCTGCGGGACCGGCACCCGTTGTCCCTCTCGGGCGGGCAGCAGCAACGCCTGGTCGTCGCCGCGGCCCGGCTCGGCGCTCGCCGGATCGTCGTGTTCGACGAGCCCAGCTCCGGCGTCGACCGCCGTCACCTGCACTCCGTCGCGCGGATCATGCGCGAGCTCGCGGCCGAAGGCGTCACCGTGCTCGTCATCAGCCACGACGACGATCTTCTGGCCCTCGCCGCCGACCAGGAGCTCAGGCTCAGGGCCCTCGGTGGAGCGTGAGCGAGAAAGGTGCCGATCACCTGGCCGGCCGGGCCATCCGCGTCGGTGGGGTCGGGTCGGACCCGCCATGCGCCTGTTGAGGTATGCGTTGGGCCAGCTCACGGCGAGGTTGGCCGTGCACGGCGTGCGCCGGCTCCGCCCCTCAGGAGAGGGTGCCGCTTCGCCTGGCCCATCTCGCTGCAAGCCGGCCTGACCGGGAACTTGGGGTAGGTTGCCGTAGTTATCGCGATATATCTTGACTTGGAGTGCAACGCGACATATCGTGACTTCCCGGCGATGCGTATCGACCCCTGGAGGGACGATCTCATGAACGAACTGGTGCCTGTCCTGGTTGTCCTCTTCATCGTCGTCCTCGTGCTGCTGTCGGTCTTGCAACTGGCCCTCGTGTGCGGCGCGCCATGGGGGAGCCTGGCATGGGGTGGGCGGCACCGGGTCCTACCGGGACCACTGCGGGTTGGCAGCGGTATCGCGCTGGTGCTCTATGTCGCGTTCGCAGTCGTGGTCGTGGACCGTGTCGGATGGATCGACGTGGTGGCAGACCCCGTCGCGGGTATCGGCACCTGGGCGGTGTTCGGGTTCGCCGTGCTCAGCGTCATCCCCAATGCGGTGTCCCGAAGCAAGCCGGAGCGGTATGTGGGAACATCCGCCGCGTTCATGCTCGCCGCGGCCAGCCTCGTCGTCGCGCTCAACGCGGCGTCGATTTCGTAAGCCGTCCTCGAACACTGCGGCTGCCGACAATCCCGTCCGGCCAGGTCGTGGTCTTGGAACGGCAGCTCGGCGCCGATGCGCGGGTGAGGTTCGCTCCCGAGGACCGCTTCTTCCCGGCGGAGCTCCTGACCGCACTGCCCCGCGCGGTCCTGCACAGGCTGCGGCTTGTGGTCGGCCCGGACGCCATCCTGCGCCGGCACCGCGAGTCCGTGAGGCAGCAGCATGCCCGGACCTGTCGGCCGAAGCGGCGAGGGCGCCCAGCCGCAGTCCGTCATCTCCGCCGCCACGGCCGCCCAGGCCCACGAGTTCGGGACCCGCCTGTCCGGCGGCCGGCGCCAGCGCATCGCCATCGCCCGCGCCATCCTCAAGGACGCGCCCATCCTCGTCATGGACGAAGCCGTCTCCAGCCTCGACACCGAAAGCGAGCAGGAGGTCGCCGCCGCCGTGGCCTCCGTCCGTCGCGACCGCACCACGCTGATCATCGCCCACCGGCTGTCCACCATCCTGACCGCCGACCGCATCGTGGTACGGGAATCCCGCCGCGTCGCCGAGACCGGCACCCATGAGGCTCCTGACCGGCGATGGCGCCTACACCCGCCTCATATCCGCCCAACTGACCGGATCCGTGTCATGATGGCCGGGTAAAGGCGAGCGCGGACTGAGGAAGCCGGTGTGACTCCGGCGCGGTCCCGCCACTGTGATCGGCGAGCGGATCCCCTCGACGCCACCACCCTTCCCCGGGGGTGGGAAGGCGGGGACGAGCATCGACCCGAGAGCCAGGAGACTCACGCGGTCGCCTCCTCGACGACCTGGGGCGGATTTCCCCGGAGAGGAGCAGGCCATGGCGCCTGAAGAACGATGGCGTGCCGTCGGCCGCTCGATCCCGCCGTGAGTAGTCCCTGATCTCTCCAGAAACTGCCGGATTTGCCGTCCGGCCATTTAGTCATTCCCTTTTTGAGAATGGAGCCTGGAGTTATGGAAGCGGCGTCGGAAGAGTCCGTCCGCAGCACGCTCGAGGAAATCGCCGAATTCGGTTCGTTCTTCGCTCCGCACCTTGGCGGCGACCCCGCGGGATGGCACGACGTGAGCGCCGACTACGCGCGCGGACTCACCGATCTGGTCGAGGCGACCGCCGCCAGGTACGACACCGCCGAGTTGCGCATCGGCGCCTCCATCGCCCAGCTGAGCCACGCCGCGCGCCTCTGGTCGCCTGTCGTGGGCGCCGTGCTCACCCGCGGAGTCATCCCCGACCTGACCCGGCTCGACCGCGCCGACGACGACTCACGCCTGCGGCTGCCCACGCTCGCGGGATGGCATGCAGGGACGGAAGGCCAGGTCGCCGCCCTGCTCTACGACATGGTGGTGCGCCGCCACCTCGAACCGTTCGCGCGCGGCCTGCGGGTGAAAGTCGCCCCCGGACTCCTGTATGGCAACGCCGCCTCGGCCGTCGCCGAAGCCGGACGTGCCGTGGCAACCGCCCGCCCGGAGCTCGCCCCCCGGGCCGCTCGGCTGGTGAACCTGCTGCTGGCCACTGGCGGGCTGGCCGGGAAAGGCTCCCTCACCTCTCCAGAACTCGCGTTCCGGCGCACCACGTGCTGTCTCTATTACCGGGTGCCGGACGGCGATAAATGCGGGGACTGCGCCCTGCTGGACAAATGAATTCTTGAAATCCCGGTGAGCCTGTGCCTAAACTTCTTGCGAAGAGTTCGCAACTGCATCACTTGTGCAGAATGCCGAAGGAGGACGCACATGGCGCACCACGGTTTCGCCGAACCCGATGACCCGCAGACCTGCCTGAAGTCCCACACCCCCGCGGTGGACTCGCCGTTCGAGTGGCGTGAGGACGACGACGAGTAAGACCTGATTTCCCGGTCCCGGCACACCCAGGAAGGTCTTGCTCATGATCCGCGAAGTGCGCCGGGACCGGCCACGCCACCCTGTCGTCGCCAGCATGGTCTCGTACACCGCTGTTCAAGGGACAGAGGTGACCGGTGGCGCGGCCCTCGGTGACGAAGACGCAGCTCGCCTGGCCGCGATCGGGGAGGCGATCGAGCGCCATTGCGCCAACCAGGTGCCCGGCGGCCTGACCCGAGCCGCCCACCGAGATCTGACCGAACCCGCACTCGACCCTCGGGACTTCGCCCTCTATTCTCCCGCCCAGTACGCGGCCAAGGGCTTTCCGTTCGTCCCGATGACCCGGGAACTGGAGATCACCTGGGTGCCCGCCGAGGACCTGACCTCGGGGGAGCGGGTCCTGGTGCCCGCCTCGCTGGTCTACGTCAACTACTTCACCGGCCCACGCCGCGGCGAGCCGTACACCAACTACCCGGTCCTGGCCGGTACCGCCGCCGGCCCGACGCGGGAGCAGGCGAGGCGGGCGGCCCTGCGTGAAGTGCTGGAACGTGACGCGGTCACGCTCTGGTGGGCCGGCCGCCATGAAGCCGCCCCGCTCCCGGTGCCCGAGACGGGCCCGCTGGCCACCGCGCTGGGCGAGGCGGCGACGTCCGGGCTGACGGTCACGCCGCTGGAGATTCCATCGGAATTCGGGGCGATCGTCGCCGGGGTCTTCGTCGAGGACCGCGAGCGCGGGATCGTGGGATTCGGCAGCGCCTGCCGGGAGACCGCTGAGGAGGCCGCAGCCAAGGCGTTCACCGAGGCCATCGGCACCTATGAGACCGGCCGCGTGCTGCTGCGCCTGGATCCCGGACCACCGTACCTGCCACGCCGCGCCGACCGCCGCTACCTCGACGACCTGCGGCGCGGCTGGCGTTCGGTCAACGACGTGCGCCTGCACGTCCAGCTCTACCTGGATGTACGCCTGCGGGGCGAGACGCTCGACCGCTTGCGCCACCCCGCAGGATCGCCCGCCAGGGGCGCGGCGACCTTCCGGGCCTACGCCGTGGACCTCACCGTCGCAGGCATGGACCTGCACGTCGCCCGGGTCATCGTGCCCGGCCTGTCCTGCAACGCCCCGGCCGCGTTCCCGTTCATGGGCGGGAGCCGGATCCCGCCGTCATCAGATCTGACACCGGTGCCCCTGCCCTTCGCGTGAACCCAGGAGGAGACGAAGACATGCGGCTCGGACTTGCGATGGGCTACGGCGGCGAGCCGATGGAGGAGGTGCTGCCGGCGATCCGGCACGCCGAGAGCATCGGCGTCGACTCCGTGTGGAGCGTGGAGGAGTACGGACCGGACGCCGTCAGCGTGCTCGGCTACCTGGCCGCCGTGACCGAGCGCATCGAGCTGGGCACCGCGATCATGCAGATCCCGGCCCGTACACCGGCCGCCACGGCGATGACCGCGATGACGCTGGACGTGCTGTCGCGCGGCCGGTTCCAGCTCGGCCTCGGGCTGTCGGTGCCGTGGATCGTGGAGGGCTGGCACGGCCTGCCGTACGACCGGCCGCTGCGCCGCACCCGGGAGTACGTCGAGATCGTGCGTAAGGCCATCGCGCGCGAGGAACGGGTGGAGTACGCCGGCGAGCTGTACCGCCTGCCGTACACGGGTGCGGGCTCCACGGGGCGGGCGCGGCCGATCCGCTCGGAGATGACACCGCTCCGGCCGCGCATTCCGCTGTATCTGGCGGCCATTGGGCCCGGCAACCTGTCGCTCACCGGTGAGCTCGCCGACGGGTGGCTGTCGGGGATGTACGCGCCCGAGCACGAGGCCGCGATCCTGGCTCCGCTGGACTCGGGCATCGCCGGGGCAGGTCGCGCGCCGGGGGATGTGAAGATCTGCCCCATTCTGTACGTCGCGCACGCTGACACGGTTGAGGCGGGGCGGGAGCGGTTACGCCCGCTCTACTCCCATCTGATCGGCGCGGCTTCGCCTGGCGTGCGTAACACCTATGCCGACGTGGTCGTCCAGATGGGGTACGAGGGCGCGGCTCACGACATCCGTAAGCACTTCGCCGCCGGTGACCGTGATGCCGCCACGGCCGCGGTGCCCGACCGGCTGCTCGACGAGGTGGCCTTGATCGGCCCGATCGAGGCCATGACCGAGCGGCTCGCCGTGTGGCGGGAGTCCCGGGTGGACACGGTCATCCTGCTCGACCGCGACCCGGCCTTCCTGGAGGCCGCACGGGCCGTGCTGTGAGACGGATGTGGGCGCTGACGGTGCCGTTGCTGGTGGCGGGGCTGACGCAGATCGTCGTCAACGTCGTCGACACCGTCATGCTGGCCCGATACTCCACGACCGCGCTGGCCGCCTTCGCGCTGGCCGCGCCCGTCTACCTGATCGCCCT
The DNA here is from genome assembly GCF_044457345.1 of Nonomuraea sp. NPDC050547. Classification (NCBI taxonomy): domain Bacteria; kingdom Bacillati; phylum Actinomycetota; class Actinomycetes; order Streptosporangiales; family Streptosporangiaceae; genus Nonomuraea; species Nonomuraea sp. NPDC050547. The sequence goes on along the minus strand of NZ_JBITGW010000019.1, from coordinate 128,085 downwards.
GGTCGTGGTGCGTGGCTGGGCCACCGCCGTGCAGATCAAAGTGGCGCAGGCGCATGGCGCCGGCACACCCGCGGCGGTGATGCGAGTCGTCCGCGTGGGGTTGGGCACCTCGATCCTGGCCGGGGCCGCGATCGGCGCCGTCCTGTACGCCGTCGCCGGATCGGCGCTGACCCTGCTGGGTGCCTCCGCCGAGCTGGCGGGGCCGGGGGTGGAGTACCTGCGGGTGCTGGCGTTCGCGGTGCCGTTCGCCGCCGCCTCCTTCACCCTGCAGAGCGCCTGCTCCGGAGTCGGGGTGACGCGGGCGGCGATGTGGCACGCGCTGCTGGTCAACGCGGTGAACCTGCCGCTCGGGCTGTGGCTGATCTTCTCCGCGGGTCTCGGCGTCACCGGCGCGGCTCTGGCCACCCTGGCGGCCACCGTCGCCGGCACCGCGTTCCTGCTGGTGTACGGCCGCGCCCGGTTGCCCCGGGTGGCCGCCGACGGCCGGCCCGTGGCCGGGGAACTGTGGCGGATCGGCTGGCCGGAGATGAGCGCGATGGGCGTCGGCTACCTCAACGAGGCGCTGCTCGCAGGCTTCGCCGCCCGGATGGGCACTCTGGAGCTGGCCGCGTACCGGATCGTGGACAACCTGCTGCTCATCGTCTTCACCGTGATGGCCTCGGCCTCGGCGTCCGTAGTCATCCTGGCTGGGCAGGAGATCGGCGCGGGCCAGACGGACCGGGCGGTGCACCGGCGGCGCACCGGGACCCGGCTACTGCTGATCGTCTTCGCCGTGCCGGCCGGGTCGCTCCTGCTCGGCGGTACCACGGTCCTGTCGTGGTTCAGCGACAACCCCGAGGTCGTCGCCCTGGCCTGGCAGGTGGTGCCGCTGGCCATGCTGAGCCTGGCGCCCATGGTGCCCGCGATGGCCTCCGGCAGCTTCCTGCGCGCCCAGGGCGACACCCGCTCGGTGATGCTGGCCAACGTCGCCTGCGACTACCTTCTGCTCATCCCACTCTCCTGGCTGCTCGGCCTGACCTTCGGCCTCGGGCTGCCCGGGATCTATCTGGCGTGGAACGCCTTCGCGATCCTCCTGGCCGTGCTTCTTGGGCTGCGTGCCCGGCGCGGCTCAGTGATGTCGACCACCCATGAACGGGGAGCATGATGAGATGGGTACGTCGGATCGCCGCGTTCGGCCGGTATTCCACCAGCCCGGCCGGTGTGGACGCGACGGCGGTGAGGCGCTCGGAGAAGGCTGCGCGAGAAGCGGCCACCTGAGCACCTCCTTGGCGGAAAGCGGAGATGAGCACTCTCGGCGGCCGGCGCAGCTGTGACGAACCCAGGCCTGTCATAGGAGGTAGCGCAGCCACAAGTAAGGGGTGACCAGCGCCACGGTGACCAGGGCGACGATCAGTCCGTACTTGGTGAACTGCCAGAAGCTGATCGGGGTGCCGTTGCGGGCGGCGATGCCGATGACGACCACGTTGGCGGCAGCGCCGACGGCGGTCGCGTTGCCGCCCAGGTCGGCGCCGAAGGCCAGCGCCCACCACAACACCTGAGCGCTGTCGTTGCCGCCCGAGGCTTGGACGAGGTCGGCCACGATCGGGCTCATGGTGGCCACATAGGGGATGTTGTCCACGATGGCCGACAAGGCGGCCGAGGCCCACAGCAACACCATCGTGGCCAGCCCGAGCTGACCGGCGGTGGCGTCGACCGCCATGCGGGAGACCTGGCCGATCACCCCGGTCTCGACCAGCGCGCCGACCATGACGAACAGGCCCATGAAGAACACCAGCGTGGGCCATTCGACCTCGGCGATGGCCTGCTCCGTGGTCACCTTGGTGGCCGCCACCAGCAGACCGGCGCCCAGGACCGCTACCACCGAGGGTTCGTAGTGCAGCACCGGATGCAGCACGAACGCCGCTATCACCAGGCCCAGCACAGCCAGGCTCTGCCACAGCAGAGCGCGGTCGGCGATCGCCTCCCGCTCATTGAGCCCCATGATCTCGGCGGCGCGTTTCGGGTCGTAGACGAACACCTTGCGGAACAAGATCCTGCACAGTCCGGCGAACACCACCATGAGCACGGTGACCATCGGCGCCATATGCACGAGGAAGTCATTGAACGACAACCCGCCCCGGCTGGCGATGATGATGTTGGGCGGATCCCCGATCAGGGTGGCGGCGCCGCCGATGTTGGAGGCCATCGCTTCGGCGATCAGGTACGGCACCACCGGCAACGCCATCCGCTGGCACACCAGGAAGGTGACCGGCGCGATCAGCAGCACCGTGGTCACATTGTCCAGCAGCGCCGACGCGCACGCGGTGATCACCACCAGCAGTACCATCAGCCGGTACGGCCGGCCGCGGGCACGCTTGGCCGCCCAGATGGCCAGGTACTCGAACACGCCGGTCTGCTTGAGCACCCCGACGATCACCATCATGCCCAGCAGCAGGAAGATGACATTCCAGTCGACACCGGTCCGCTCGGAGAAGAACGCCGCTCCGGCGTCGCTGGCGTGGATCAGCAGCATCAGGCCGGCGCCGCCGAGCGCGGCGGCGACCCGGTGGATGCGTTCGGTGGCGATCAGCGCGTAGGCGCCGAGGAAGACCGCAACCGACAGCCAGGCCAGCACGGTCACCGGGCCAGCAGCCCGTCCATGAGCGCCTGCAGAGTGACCGCCCCCAGCAGACGATCCCCGCTGACGATCGCGACCAGCGGGCTGTGCGTGCGCGCCATCAGCGCGGCCAGCTCCAGCGCGGTGGCCTCCGCGTCGGTGACCGGCAGCTCGCGGGCCTGGGCGGGCAGCGCCTCGCGTACGGTCCGGCCGGTCAAGGAGGTGAGCAGGGCATCGGCGTGCGCTTCGTCCACCACCCGAGCCAGCGCGGGATCGTCCTGGCAGTAGCCGGGGACGGCCAGGCGAAGTACCTGGGTTCCGGGCAGGATGCTGGCCGGCAGGCCGGACTCGTCGACGACGATCAGGCCGGGCAGATCTTGGTCGGCCAGCAGCCGGGCGGCATCGATCACCGCGGTGTCCAAGGTGACTGTGGGGAAGTCGGTGAGCAGATCGAGAGCGCGCACGGCGGACGCCTTTCCAGGGGTAGACGGCAGAAATTGCCGACCAGACTTCCCGGCGCACCTGTAAGGAATCTATCAATCAGCGTCGAGATCGGCGAGAGCCCCGCCATGCCCGCGCCGACGGCCTTTCGGCCGAAGTGAACGACGACCTCTTTGGGGATCCCGTGCAGGCCCGCCGGATCCCGGCGTGTGATCGTTTCTGTGCACTCGATCTTCCGTTTCCCCGACTGCGACACGACCCGCGAGGTGGTGCCGAGCTGCCCGTGCTTCCCGTACACGGGCTCGTGCAGCACCATCCCTCGCGGCCCTTTCGGCAGGCGTGCCGGGTCGGCGAGCAGTGACAGGTCTACTTGTCAGCGCGCCAGCGCGCGATGTCCTCATCCGTGACCTCGACGGGACCCGCCGCCTGCTGCGTGATCCTGATGTGGTTGCCGAAGGGGTCACGCAGCGCGCAGTCGATGCCGTACGGCTGCTGCGTGGGCATCTCGGTGAATTCAACACCTTTGGCACGGAGGGCGTCGTAGGTCTTCTGGCAGTCGTCGGTGCTGAGGATCGCGGCGACGCCAAGGGCGCCCTTGGTCACCAGGTCGCGGACCTGGGCGGCGGACTCCTCGCTGAGCGACGGCGGACCCGGCTTTTCCAGGAGGATCGACCGGTCCGGATCGGACGGCAGAGCGACGAGGAGCCAGCGCATGAATCCCATATCGACGTCGGAGGTCACCTGGAAGCCCAGCTTGCCGACGTAGAAGTCCAGCGCCTCGTCCTGGTCGAGCACGTACACGGAATGAATGCTGATACGAGAGAACATGCCTCGAACCCTACGGACGGTAAGGGCGTAACGACTTATCCGAAACGACTCGGTCTGGTCCACGCCTTGATGAAGCACACCGGGACATCGACCGGTGACGTGCCTGCCCGGAACTCGGTGGGGGACATGCCGACGATGGCCCGGAACGTACGGCTGAACGTCCCCAGACTCTCGAACCCGACCTGCGCGGCGAGGTCGGTGATGCTGACCGACGTGGACCGCAGCAACGCCATCGCACGTTCGATCCGCCGCCGTTGCAGGTACCGGTGCGGTGTCTCGCCGAACGTCGCCCGGAACGACCGGGTGAAATGGGTGGGAGACATCAGGGCGATGCGCGCGAGCGCGGGTATGTCGAGGGCGTGGGCGAATTCCCGGTCCATCGCATCCCGTGCACGCAACAGCCGCCGGTTCTGGTCCTCACCCGGGCTGAGCACGAACCAAGCGTAGTCAACGCGGGCAGGCGACGGGCAGGCGACCCATCGACGTGCGGTACGGGCCGGCATCGTAGCCCGCGCGCGCCCGTGGGCTCCTGGAGCTGGGGCGGGGATGCCCGGCCTGAAACCGCACCAGCTCCACCGAGGGTGAGCGCGCCGGCGAAGATCACTGTGCCTGCTCCTGAAGGACGGACAGGGCTTGAGATGGGCACAAAGTGACGGCGTGGTGTGCCCGCGTGGCGAGCTGGTCGCTGGGCTGGTCGGTCAGCAGGGCCACGATGCCGTCGTCGTCCTGGTCGAAGACGGCCGGTTCGGTCAGGACGCATTGGCCGGAGCCGACGCAACGGCCGGTGTCGGCTTTGATCCGGATCATGTCCCGCTCACCAGGTGACCGGGAGTTCGTGGACGCCGTAGACGACGGCGTCCGTCTTGTAGGGCAGGTCCTCTGCCGGTACGGCGAGCCGCAGGGCGGGGATGCGGCGGAACAGCGTGTCGAAGACGATCTGCAGCTCCACCCGGGCCAGGTTCTGGCCGAGGCACTGGTGCGGGCCGAATCCGAAGGCGAGGTGGTGGCGGGCGCCGCGCTCGACGTCCAGGTTGCCCGGCTTCGTGAAAACCGCCGGGTCCCAGCTGGCCGACAGGCCGGAGACGATGACGCCCTCGCCGGCCTTGATGCTCACCCCGCCGATCCGCACGTCTTCGGTGGCCAGCCGGGAGGTGACGGTGTCGGCGATGGTGAAGTAGCGCAGCAGTTCCTCCACGGCCATGGCGGTCTTGTCCGGATCGGCGGTGATCAGGGCCAGTTGCTCCGGATGGGTGAGCAGCGCGACCACGCCGAGCGAGATCATGTTCGCGGTGGTCTCGTGTCCGGCGGTCAGCAGCAGGAAGGCCAGGCTCACCAGGCCCGTGTGATCGACGGCACCGTCTTCCCGGCGTTGCCGGGCGATCTGCCGGCTGAGCAGGTCGTCGCCGGGTTCGGACTCTTTGCGGGTGACCAGGTCGTCGAGGTAGGCGCGCAGTTCGATGAAGGCGCGATTGCGGTCCGCGGTCGAGGTCCGGCTCACCATCATGGTGGTGCGGCTTTGGAAGAACTCGTGGTCGGTGTACGGCACGCCGAGCAGTTCGCAGATCACCAGGGAGGGCACCGGCAGGGACAGCGCCTGCACCAGGTCCACCGGCCTCTGGCCGGCGGTGAGCATGTCGTCGATGAAATGGTCGACGATGTCCTGGATCCGCGGGCGCAGCGCGGCCAGGCGCTTCACGGTGAACTCGCTGATCACCGGGCGGCGGGCCGCGGAGTGCTCGGCGCCGTCCATACTGAGCATCACCGGCGGCTGGCTGCGCTGCAGTCGCAGGGTGGCCGCATCGAGGTTGAACAGGGGGAAGCCGTCCTTACGTTTGTCGGAGGAGAAGCGGGGGTCGGCGAGGACGGCGCGGGCTTCCTCGTGCCCGGACACCCACCACGCCTGGCCGCCGCTGGTCAGGCGTACCTTGCTGATCGGCGCCTGCTCGCGCAGCCGTTCGTAGGCGGTGGGCGGGGCGAACGGGCAGCCACGTGAGACCGGCAGCTCGAGGCCGGCGCGTTCGTCGGCAACGCTGTTCGTCATGAAGAACCTCCCAGTATGAGATCTGGCTCGTCGTTGGGGTTCATCGCAGGGTGAGCGGGGTCTCGGCGGCGATGCGGGTCAGCTTGTGTGGGTTGCGGACGTAGTACAGGCCGGTGATGCGGGCGTGCTCGACACGCGCCGCGATGACGCCGTCGATCTCGCCGTCCATGCGCAGGAGGAGCGCGGGGTTGCCGTTGACCACGGTGGGCTCGCTGGTGAGCGCGATCTGGGCCTTGTCGAGGCCGTTGACGATCATGTGGGCCACCTTGCCGGCGCCGGTGATCGGCCGCGGCACCGCCTGCTTGACGCCGCCGCCGTCGCTCACCAGGACGACCTGCGGGGCGAGCACGTCGAGCAGGCCCTGAAGGTCCCTGGTTTCCAACGCGCGCCGGAACGACTCCAGCACCGCCCGGACTTGGCTCGGGGAGACCGCCTCACGCGGCCTCCGGGCGTCGACATGCCGGCGGGCGCGGTGCGCGATCTGCCGGACGGCCGCCGAACTCTTGCCCACGGCGGCCGCGATCTCCTCGTGACTGATACCGAAGACTTCGCGCAGCACGAAGACGGCGCGTTCGGTGGGCGAGAGCGTCTCGAGTACGAGCATGAGCGCCATCGACACGCTCTCGGCGAGCTCGACGTCCTCGGCCACGTCCGGCGCGGTGAGCAGCGGCTCAGGCAGCCATGGGCCGACGTAGTCCTCCTTGAGGCGCCGCATGGTGCGCAGCCGGTCGAGCGCGCGCCGGGTGGTCACCCGCACCAGGTAGGCGCGCTGGTCGCGCACCTGCCTCCTGTCGACCTTCATCCACCGCAACCAGGTTTCCTGCAGGGCGTCCTCGGCGTCGGCGGCCGAGCCGAGCATTTCGTAGGCGACGGTGAACAGCAGATTGCGGTGGGCGAGGAACACCTCGGTCGCCTCGGCGGCGCCGTCCATCGGCTCGGCCGGGCCCGTCGTCGCGCTCCCGTGCTCGTCCATACCTGCCTCCCGCCTGGTCCCCGCGACTCTTGCTCTATGCACAAGGCGCCGGTGCCTGCCGCTGTGTGACACCTGTGATCGGTGACACACGTCACAGGGCCGCACCGTCACAAAGCCCGGGGCGCCGACGCCGCATGGTCATCAGGACACCACGCGACCGCCGCCACAGAAGGAACGGAAAAGACATCATGAGCAAGGTCTGGTTCGTCACGCGGCCTGGGCCGCGATTTCGTCGAGGCCGTCCCTGTCGCGCGGCGACCAGATGACCGCGACCGCGCGGAACACCGCAAGCCTTGACGAGTTGGCCGCCGCCTACGGCCAGGCGGTGCCGGCGCTGGAGCTGGGCGTGACCGACAAGGCCCTCCCCTGCGGATGCTCTTCGGCCACGGCTTCTACCCGATGCTCCAGCAGGTGTACGCCGACTGCCAGGACCTTTCGGCACAGGCGCGCGGCGACCTCGATCAAGGAAATCGGCGACCCAGCGGCAACAAGCCCGAAAGGAGCACCACATGAAGCACCGGATCGTCGTTCTCGGCGCCGGCTATGCCGGGGCCTACGCGGCTGGAATCCTGGCCCGCCGGCTGTCCCCGTCCGATACCGAGATCACCGTGGTCAATGCCGTGCCGGACTTCGTCCAGCGGATGCGGCTACCCCAGCTGGTGGCCGGTCAGGAGGTCGAGGCTCCGAAGCTCGCCGACATTTTCGCGGGCACGGGGATCCGGCTGCGCCTGGCCCGTGTCACCGCCATCGACCCCGAACGCCAGGTCATCACCATGTCCGACGGCGCCGGCGGACTCGGCTACGACACGCTCGTCCACGCGCTCGGCAGCCACGGCGACGTCGAGGGTGCCCCCGGCGTGGCCGAGCACGCTTTCGACGTCGCCGCCCGGCCCTCCGCGCTACGCCTGCGCGAGCGCCTGGCCAGCCTGGACAGGTGGGGCGAAGGCGGGAATGTGGTGGTCGTCGGTGACGGGCTGACCGGCATCGAGACCGCCACCGAGATCGCCGAATCCCGGCCCGGCCTGTCGGTGGCGCTCATCGCCCGCAGGCAGCTGGGCGCCCGGCTTTCGGCCGGAGCCCGCGGCCACCTGCGCCGGGCCTGCGACCGGCTGGGCGTCACCGTCCTGGAGCACACCAGCGTCCAAGCCGTCGAAGCGACGCGGGTGCTGTGCGCCGACGGAACCACCCTGGCGTCCGACGCGACCGCGTGGACGGCCGGGTTCGCGCTCGACCCCATCGCCGCCGCCGCCGGGCTAGAGGTCACCGGGAACGGCCAGATCATCGTCGATCGCACCATGCGGTCGGTCTCACACCCGAACGTGTACGCCATCGGCGACAGTGCCCACGCCATCGGCGACAACGGCCGGCCGATGCCGATGTCCTGTGCCTCCGCCGGCTACACCAGCCGGCAGGCGATCGAGGCGATCGTGGGACGCCTGACGGGCCGCACGATCCCCCACACGAAACTGATCTACACCTACAACCAGATCAGCCTCGGCAGAAGGGACGGGATCCGGCAGACGGTCGACGACCAAGGACAGGCCAAGCCGGCGTACGAGGGCGGCCGCAACGCCGCACGCGTCAAGGCGGGCATCCTCACGATGGCGCTGTGGGCCACCTCGCACCCGACCTTCGGCATGCCCAAGCGCAAGCACCGCCTGACCCCCGCACCGGACACGACCACCGAGAGAACGCCCGCGTAGCCGCCCGCGAATGCGCCGGCGACGGCTGCCGGCCTGGCACCTCGAACAGTTCCAGGCCGGCTGTCCCCGCAGTGGCCTCGCGTTCGTCGCCTGAGTATCGGCCCGAGCGAAAGCAGCCCGCATGAACGGGTTCTGTGATCGGGCGGGCCCCCGGCCTCCCGCGAGAGGAGGCGGTCCCGGCCAGCAAAAGATCTTGAGTCGCCCCACGCAATAGGGAAAGGAACGCACATGAAGGGTAAGACCGCTCTCATCGCCGGCGCCCTGTCGCTCAGCTTCCTGGGATTGGCAGGCTACGGGCCCGCCGCCCAGGCCACCGCAGCTCCCGTGGCAGCGCCCGGCGACGAAGTCTCCTACGAGGTCGTCGGGGGAGTGGCCGTGCGATCAGCCGCGTGTGCCAACAACCGCCTGTGCCTGTTCGAGCACGACGACTTCCGAGGACGGACCTATATCCAGATCAGGATGCCCGCGCCCGGTAGATGCGGGACCCTGCCGAACAGGTACAACAACTGGGCGAGCTCTCACAAGAACACATACAACCGGAAGATCCGCTTCTACGACCGCCGTAGCTGCGCCGGAGCCTCCGGATACGCCGCACGAGCCGAGAGCCAGGACAAGGACCTCACCAACAACGGCTTCGACAACAAGACCACCTCGCTGAAGCGCTGACATGACCTGCGCAGAGGCGGCGTCCACCCGGCGCAGGCGATGATCGATCCGCTCCGGCGATGGAGCATCGCCCTGGCATCGGCGCTTCTCGCCGGAGCGGTCCCGGCCTGCACGGCGGCACCACCCGCGACCCTGCCGCCCCCGTCGCACGCGGCCGCCGTCCCGGAACCCGGTGAACAGGCCCGGCGGCTCACCCTCCCCTTCGACGCCTACGACGTCAGCCCGGCCGAGAACATGACCCTGGAGGTGGCCGAGGACCTGCTGGTCGGTGACTGCCTGCGCGCACGCGGCATGCGCTGGCAGGCGCTCGACACCCCCGCCGACAGCCAGAGCGAACCACCACACCGCCGCCGCTACGGCATCATCGAGCACGCGATCGCCGATGCGTTCGGGTACCACACCCCACCAGACCACCCGGCCGTGGCCGCCCGCAAGCAGAACGATCTCGCACGAACGACACAGGCACCACCGGACGTGCGAGCGGCCGCCGAGCGATGCCTCGGCCAAGCGCGCGACCACCTGTCAGCCGGAACGCCGAAGGCCGACGCCGGCTTCTTCAACAAGATCATCTTCGCCTCCTTCGACGCCTCCCAACACGACGAGAAGGTCAAGCGGGCCTTCCGCTCCTGGAGCGCGTGCATGGAGAGCGAAGGCTTCCGCTACCCCGATCCGCTCACCGCGATCACCGACCCGCGCTGGGAGACCAGCCACCCCACCCCCCAGGAAATCCGCACCGCCCAGGCCGACCTCAGATGCAAGGGCAAGACCGACCTCGTGTCCATCTGGACGGCAGCCGAGACCCGCATCCAGAACGACGCCATCCGCAGCCACCCGAAGAAATTCCAGCAGCTACGGGCCGTCAAGATCCGGCAGCTTGAGACCGCCCGCCGAGTCATCGCCCGCAACTGACCCCAGACCGGTCAACCGCGCGAAGAACCGAAAACACGTCGAACGAGCCGCCGCCACTCGACGCCACCACCGGCTACGGGCCAGAGCCGATCACTGGACGGACCCTCGGCTCGGACAACATCATCCCCGCCTGTCATGTTCGAGCAGGTCAGGGGGCGATATGAGCCCACAAGGTGAAGCATCGGAAAGGGTCGTGATCACATCCCGGGCGGTGTGATCAGTCCATGTTCCTGAGCGAGGATCGCCGCCTGCACACGATTGGCCAGCCCGAGCCGTCCGAGGAGACGGTTGACGCGTCCTTTCACGCCGGTCTGCGTCAGGTTCAGTGCTTGGGCGATCTCGGCGTTGGAGAGCCCGCGGGCCAGCAGGTTCAGGACGTCGAGTTCGCGTGCGGTGAGGGCGGCGAGCGCCTCGGGCACGGCCTTGGGGGTGGGAGGAGGGGTCGCGGTGAAGGTGGCGATGAGGCGGCGGGTGACGGTGGGTGCCAGCATCGCCTCGCCTGCGGCGACCACGCGGACGGCTTCGGCGAGCTGGTCGGGGGTGGCGTTCTTGAGCATGAAGCCGCCGGCTCCGGCTCGCAGCGCGTCGTGGACGTACTCGTCGAGGTCGAAGGTGGTCAGGATGAGCACGCGGGGGCAGGGCTCGGGGTGTGGCCACTCGGTGAGGATGCGGCGGGTGGCGTCGACGCCGGTGAGGCCGGGCATGCGTACGTCCATGAGGATGACGTCGGGGCGCAGGTCGAGGGCGGCGGCGATCGCTTGTTCGCCGTCGCGGGCCTCGCCGACGACGGCGAAGTCGGGGCGGCGGGCGAGGGTGGCCTTGAGGATGGCGCGGATGAGTTCCTGGTCGTCGGCGATCAGCAGCCGGATCGGGGTCATGTGTCCTGCCAGGTGAGGACGGCTTCGACCCGCCAGCCGCCCTCGGGCGTCCAGTCTGCGCTGAAGGCGCCTTCGAAGAGGGCGGTGCGTTCGCGCATGCCGATCAGGCCGAGCCCGGAGCCCGGCGGGGCTGGTGGGCGGGCGGTCTGAGGCGGGCCGTTGGTGACGGTGACGGTCAGGTTTCCCGGTGCCTGGCGCAGGGTGAGGTCGACGGTGGTGGCTCCGGCGTGCTTGAGGACGTTGGTGAGCGCCTCCTGGATGATGCGATAGGCGGTGATCTGGACGGCGGCGGGGACGTCGAGGTGGCCGGGCATGGTGATCTCCACGTGGCAGCCGGCGGTCCTGGCGGGGGCGGCGAGCCGGTCGAGATGTGCCAGGGAGGGTTGCGGGCCGTCGTGGTCGTCGGTGAGCAGGCCGACCATTCTGCGCATCTCGGTCAGGGCGGTGTCGGCGGAGGTTCCGATCACGGCCAGGCCCGGTTCGCCGGGCAGGGTCTCGGCGGTGGAGCGGGCCTGCATGGCGATGACGCTGACGTGGTGGGCGATCAGGTCATGCAGGTCGCGGGCGATGCGGGCGCGTTCGGCCGCGAGGGCGCGCCTGGTGCTGCGCTCCTGCTCGGCGCGCAGGCGTACCGCGTAGAGGTGGGTACGGCGGTGCGCGAACCCCAGCGACCACGCTCCCGCGCAGACCGTGAGCAGCAGCAGAAGGGCCGTGACACTCCAGCCGGGGTCGGTGGACGGTGGCATGCCCAGCCAGGGCCGGATGAGGTCGGGCACGAGGAGGGTGGCGGCCACGAGGGGAATCGCCGCCGCGCTGAGCGGCGGGCGGGCGTGGCGGGCGACGGCGTATCCGGCGAAGGCCACGAACAGTCCGCCGGTGTGATCGTCCGGTGGGGCGGTCATGCCCTGGATCAGGGAGAAGGCGCTCACCAGCGCCAAGGCGACCCATGGGTGGGTGCGCCGCCAGATCAGCGGCGTCACCTGGGCCACGATCAGCGCGGGCCGCAGCAGGCCCTGGTCGGTGCTGTGGTCGGCCCAGATCAGCACGTCGAAGACGATCAACGTGCACACGAGCAGTAGGTCGGCCGCTCGCGGGTGCCTGGTCAGCCACCGCCGGAGCGCTGGTAGTGGGGTCGTCATGGGAGGCACCAGCCTAGACGAGCGCCGACTTAGGTGGCGTGTCCAAAGATACGCGGCCGTGTCCGCCTCCTCCTGTGGCCTGTCCTCAGGATCGCCCTCACGGCTGAATTCCCACGTCAGATCCACTTCTAGGGTCGAAGGGCATGCCAAACAGACGTGAGAAAGGGCCGACCCCATGAAGAAGACGTTGACCGCGATCCTGGCCGCAGCGGCGACCGTGACGTTGGCCGCACAGGCCGCGAGCGCGCAGGCGAGCGCGCCCGGCGACCGTAAGGCCGTGGTGCAGCGCAACCTGGACGAGCTGACCGCGCTCAGCCAGGCGGGCGCGGTCGTGCGCGTGGTCCAGGACGGGCGGACGTGGAGCGCGCGTTCGGGGACCGCGGTGTGGGGCAGGAAGACGCCGGTGCCGCTGAACGGGCACTTCCGGATCGGCAGCGTGACCAAGATGATCGTGGCCACGGCAGCGCTGCGGCTCGCCGGCGAGGGCAAGGTCCAGCTTGACGGCACGGTGGACACCTACCTGCCCGGCGTGCTCAAGGACGGCGGCAAGATCACCGTGCGGATGCTGCTGCGCCACACCAGCGGCCTGAACTCCGACGCCAGCAACACCAAGTACCTGACCGACGGCGCGCTGAAGCACCGCTACACCCACGTCGAGGTCGAGGAACTGGTCAAGCTCTCCGACGACTCGCCCCGGGACTTCCCGCCCGGCACCCGGCACTCCTACTCCAACGCCAACTACTACCTGCTCGGCATGATCATCCAGAAGGCGAGCGGCAAGCCCTGGGCCGAGGAGGCGACCAGGGGCCTCGGCCTGCGAGCCACCTTCTACCCCGGCGACAAGACGAAGCTGCCCCGCCCGCACGCCCGCGGCTACGAGTGGGTCGACGGCAAGCCCCTGGACATCACCCGGCTCAACACCACCACCGCCCACGCGGCGGGCGGGATGGTGTCCACGACCGCCGACCTGGACAGGTTCATCGAGCGCCTGCTGTCCGGCAAGGTGCTCAAGCCGGCACAGCTGCGCGAGATGCTCGACGTCACGGCCCCGCCGCCCGGTGACCAAGGCGACGGTGAACCCGGCCTGGGAATCTTCCGCTCCACCACTCCGTGCGGCAAACGCGTCTACGGGCACAGTGGCGGCATCTCCGGCTACGCCACCTATGTCGCCTCCACGCTGGACGGGCGCCACCGGGCCGTGCTCAGCCTGACGACGGCCAGCCCGAAGCTCGCCGATCCGGCACAGCTCACCAAAGTGATCAACTCGCTGTTCTGCGGCTGACCCGCCTTCGCGAAAGACAGGAACATCCTTGATTTCCGCCCTCATGGCGATCACCACGGCTCTGTCCGTGCTGTCGCCGTCCTCCTCCGCGCAGAGCGCGCCTGCCTGGTGTCCCACCGTCGCCGGCCACCGCGTGGAATGCGGCACCGAGTCGCGCCCCCTGGTGGCGGGCAAGCCGGCGCTGGGGACCATCGACGTCGCCTACGCCCTGATCCGCCGCAAGGACGAGTCGAAACCCGCCAGGAACACCATCGTCGTCAACCCGGGCGGCCCCGGCGGCGGTGCCATCGAGTCCACGAAGGGTTACACCAAGCTGACCAGATCGCTGGCCGCCGACCACGACCTGCTGCTGATCGACCCGCGCGGCACGGGCCAGTCCGGCAAGCTGACCTGCGGCCTGACCGGCCTCGCCCTGCTCACCCGGCCCGAGCTGCGCCGCGCCGCCGCCCGCTGCGCCGCCACCCTGGGCCCCCGCGCCGAGGGCTACACCTCGGCCGCGACCGCCGACGACATCGACGCGGTACGGCGCCGCCTCGGCCTCGACCAGATCGTCCTGTACGGCGTCTCCTACGGCACCTACCTGATGTCGATCTACGCCGAACGTCACCCGGAAACCGTGCGCTCCGTCTTGTTCTCCGGCGCCTACCCGGTCGGCTTCGACCCCCTGGGCGGGCCCAGCGCCAGGGCGGTCTCCCTCACCCTGCGGCGCATCTGCGAGCGCGCCGCCGCGTGTGACGGCGACGCCGTCGTCGCCGACCTGCGGACCGTCAACGCCCGGCTGCGTGCCGAGCCCCGCCCGATGACCGTCACCGTGGACGGCAAACCGCGCGCCCTCACGCTCACCGAGTCCATGCTGGCCCTCGTGCTCACGTTCCCGGCCAGCGACGCCGTGGGCAGCACACCGGGCAAGGCGTCGCTGCTCGGCCGCATGCCGGCCCGTCTCCACCACGCGGCCCGGGGCGACTTCCGCCCGCTGGTCAAGGAGATCGGCGGCGTGTTCAAGGAACTCGCCGCCGACCAGGACGACCAGGCGCTGAGCACCAGTGTGGTCTGCAACGACTACGCCAGGCCGTGGTCGGTGCACGCACCCCTGCGCGAGCGGTGGCGGCAGTTCCACCGCTCCGTGGAAAGCGCCCGCCCCGCCGAGTTCGGCACGTTCAGTCCGCGCGCCTTCGCCACCAGTCCGCTCGACGGCGGTGACCTGTGCATCGCCTGGCCTGCGAAGGGTACGGCCCGGCCGTACACGCTGACCGGGAAACTCCCCGACGTGCCCACGCTCGTGATCTCCGGCGACCTCGACAGCAACACCTCCGATGAGAACGGCCGGCGCAACGCGGCGCAGTTCCCGCGCGCCCGATTCCTGCCGGTGCCCAACACCGGGCACATACCTGAGCTCGACGCCACCGGCTGCGCGAAGGCGATCGTGACCGGCTTCATCCGCCACGAACGCCTCGGCGACACCTCCTGCCTGCGGCGCATCCCACCGATCAAGGTCAAGCCCGTCCGGTAACCTTCCGCCGGATTCGGCCGTGATGCGGGTGGTGCTCTTGTCGTGAACGCCGGCACGGTGGCCGGCCTGATCTCAGCGAAGGCGGCGGATCTCGTCGGCCAGGCCGTCCTGACCGGCCACCACGGTGAGGGCACGCCCGGTTCCTTGGTCTGAACTCCGGTCGGCGAGTACAACGGAGAACGCCTGGACGAGTGCGGTCTCACCGGCCCGTTCCGGCGCCTTCCCAAGCCGTCCCGAAGGGAATGGGCCGATGGGCCGCGGAAGGATCAGGCGTGTAGGTCCCCGGGTGGGCGAGGCCCCGCCGCGGCCATCGCGTGACAGGCCTTCGCCGTGTCGGGCCCGGTCGTCGGCGGAGACTTTGACGTTCTCTGCGGTCCGTGACTCCGGAGAGTTATCCTGCCTGGATGGCGGGGTGGTCCTCGAGGTATGACCTGCCCCAGGTGTCGAGCAGGCCGACGATGGTCTCCAGGCTCCGGCCCGTGTCCGTGAGTGAGTATTCGACCCGGGGTGGCACCTCGCGGTAGACCATGCGGGAGATGATCCCGTCCTCCTCCAGTTCCCGGAGTTGCCGGGTGAGCATGCGCGGGGTGATGCCGGGCATCTCCCGCTGGAGTTCGCCGAAGCGATGCGTGCGCTGGAGCAACTTGTAGACGATCGCCAGCTTCCAACGGCCGCCGAGGATCTCCATGGCCACCTCGACCATGCAGTTGGCAGGCTTGTCGTGCAACCTCTTCCGCACCTGTGACCTCTATTCCTATACAAATCGGCACTATGACACATCAAAGACAGTACTTGTAGAATACGCAGTATTATCCGCAGGCTGGTGCCCATGCACCAAGACGTTCACCTACCTTCGACGCCACGCAAGTGGGCGGTCCTCGCCGTCATGTGCGCGAGCCTGTTCCTGGTCGGCATCGACGTGACCGTGCTGCATGTCGCCCTGCCCAGCCTGTCCAGAGACCTGAAGCCCGGCGCGAGCGCGATGTTGTGGATCGTCGACAGCTACTCGCTCACCCTCGCGGCACTGCTGGTGACCTCCGGCACCCTGGGAGACCGGCTCGGCCGCAGGCGCATGGTACTGGCCGGGTTCGCCGTGTTCGGCGTGATTTCGGCCGCGGCAGCGATGTCCGCCACGACCGCCCAGCTCATCGGGGCAAGGGTCCTGCTCGGCGTGGGAGCGGCGATGATCATGGCGTCTACCGTGGCGATCATCAGGTCGGTCTTCCCCGACGCCCATGAGCGGACGATCGCGCTAGGAGCGTGGACGGCGGCGCACAGCGCGGGCGCGATGCTCGGCCCCGTCCTCGGCGGACTGCTCCTCGAACACTTCTGGTGGGGCTCGGTCTTCCTGGTCAACCTGCCCATCGTGGCCCTCGTGCTGATCATCGGTGCCCGGCTCATCCCCGAGTCCAAGGATCCCGCGCCGCGCCGCTGGAGACCGGCGGACGCGGCGCTGTCGGTCGCCGCTCTCGCTCTCATGGTCTACGGGCTGAAGCACCTGGCCGAGGATCCGTCGCTGGTGCCGGCGGTCGCCGGGTCGGCCGGAGTGGCGCTGGCGGTGCTGTTCGTGCTGCGCCAGCGGCGTGCCGCGGAACCGCTGCTGGATCTGTCTCTGTTCGCCGACCGCCGGGTCGGCGTCGCGACGGTGAGTGTGCTGGTCTGCTTCGGCGCCAACACGGCGCTGCTGTTCCTTCTCACCCAACGGTTCCAGCTCGTGGACGGGCTCGGTCCCTTTCAGGCCGGCTTGTCGCTCGTGCCGCTGGCCGCCGCCAACGCGGTGGGCGCGGCCGCGGCACCGTGGCCGGCGGCACGCTGGGGACGCCGCTCCAGCGTGGCGGCTGCGCTGGCCGCCCTCGGCGCGGCGCTGGCCGTTCTCCCCCTGGCCTTGGGCGGGCCTGCCGTACCCCTTGTGCTGGTCGTCGCGGGAGCGGCGGCCGGCGTGGTGATGACGCTCGGCGCGGACCTGGTGATGTCGGCGGCCAGCGAAGAGCGTGCGGGACAGGCGGCCGCCATCCAGGAGACCTCGTTCGAGCTGGGTGCGGGGCTGGGGATCGCGATCCTGGGCACGGTCGTGTCGGTCGTCTACCGTGCCGCGCTGCCAGGCCCGCCTTCCGAGGCGAGCCGATCGCTCGGCTCAGCCGTCGACAGCGCGGCGATACTCCCTCCCGCCCAGGCGGCCGACCTCCTCCACCTGGCACACGGCGCGTTCCACACCGGCCTGAGCGCTGCTCTGACCGCCGCCGCGGTCGTCCTGTGGCTGACCGCCGCGACGGCGATGGTGCTGCTGCGCGACGCACCTGTCCACGATCGCTCATGAGCCGGACCACCTGCGCCGTCGGCGCACCCGCCCCGGCCAGGCGGGGATGCGCTCCTCGATGAAAGGTCAGGAACGGGTGCTCAGGTAATGCAGGGAGAGCCGGGCGATGTCGTCGGTGCCATGCCCGGCGTCGACGACGGCCTGGGCCACAGGGCGCACGGCCCCGAGCGGACCGGGATCCATGCCGCGGTCCTGCGCGGCATGGATGATGTGATCCATCGTGGTGACGTTCGAGGCGATGCTGGACACGTCGGCGGAGAACTCGCCGTGGCCGATCTTGCCCGCCGTGTTGGTCACGGATTCGGGCAGCAGGCCGATGATTCCCTGGGCGAAGGGCGCGAAGTCCGCGGCCTTGATGCCTTCGGCCTCGGCCATGGCGAAGGCGTGGGCGAGGCCGGACATCGAGGTCCAGAAGATGTTGAGCAGCGCCAGGTCGTAGCCTGCGGCGCGGCCGGGGTCGGCGCCGAGGTGGGTGTGCGTGCCGCCGAGCGCGGACAGCGTCCCTGCGTGAGCCTGGTACGGCTGCTCGCCGCCGCTGTACAGCACGACGGCAGAAGGGGTCCCGATGGTGAAGGTGGGCGACATGATCGCTCCGTCGACGTAGTCGATGCCGTGCTCGGCGGCCCAGACGGCGGCGGCGCGGGAGCGGGCGGGCGTGTCGGCCGTGAGGTTGATCAGCGTGCGGCCCTTCAGCGAGTCGGAGATCGGCAGCAGGATCGCGTCGGAGGCGTCGTAGTCGAGCACGCAGACGATCACCAGCGGGCTGGCGGCAGCCGCCTCGGCGGGCGAGGCGGCCAGGACGGCACCGCCGGCGACGAGCGCGTCCGCCTTGCCCGCGGTCCGGTTCCAGACCGTCGTGGGATGGCCGGCGTTCACGAAGGCGGCCGCGAGGGCCGCGCCCATCGGGCCAAGGCCGATGACGGTAACGGGGGTCTTGTGCGCGGTCATGTCGGTGCCTTTCGTCGTTCGGTGCCTTCACCGTGCCCGGCAGGGCTGTCGGCCGGCTGTCGCCGCGCTGTCGGCCGGTAAGCTGCGGGAATGCGTTTCGGGGTGCTCGGCCCGCTCGAGGTGCGGACGAAGGACGACCGGCTCCTTCAGATACCCGAGGCGAAGGTCCGCGCGCTCCTGGCGGATCTGCTCGTCCATCGTGGCCGTCCCGTCTCGGCCGACCGGCTCATCGACGACCTGTGGAGCGAGAGGCTTCCCGCCGATCCCGCCGGTGCGCTGCAGCTGAAGGTGTCGCGCCTGCGACGGGCTCTCGGTGACGCCGAGTCCGTCGTCCTCGGACCCTCCGGATACCTGCTGCGGGCCGATACCGGCGCGGTGGACGCCGACCGGTTCGAGACGCGGGTGGCGCGTGCCCGCGGACTCGCGGGCGCCGGCGAACGGGCCAGGGAACTGGGCGACGCCCTGGGGCTCTGGCGGGGGGCCGCGTTCGCCGGATTCGACGACGAGGAGTTCGCCCTTCCGGAGATCCGGCGGCTGGGCGAGCTGCGGCTGGTCGCGCTGGAGGAACTGGCGCGGGCGCGGCTTGAGCTGGGCGAGCACGAGCTTGTCGCGGGTGAGCTGGCCGAGGTGGTCGCGGCCCATCCGCTGCGTGAACGGCTGCGCGCGATCCACATCCGCGCGCTGTACGGCGCCGGCAGGCAGAGCGAAGCGCTGGCCGGTTACGGCGACGCGCGTGACCGGCTCCGCGCCGAACTGGGCATCGACCCCGGCCCGGAACTCAAAGCCGTGCACACGGCCGTGCTCCGGCAGGATCCCTCGTTGCAGGCGACACGGAGCGATCCCGCCGCACGCGGGAACCTCCCGGCCCGGCTCACCGAACTGATCGGCCGGGAAGGAGCGGTCACCCAGATCGGCGCGCTGATGAGCACCGGGCGCATGGTCACGCTCACCGGACCAGGCGGAGTGGGCAAGACCCGCCTGGCGATCGAGGCTGCAGGCTCGCGAACCGAGCGCTTCCCGGACGGGACCTGGCTGGTCGAACTGGCCGGGTTGCCGCCGGGGTCCGGCCAGGAGGCCGTCGCCGACGAGGTGGGGAGAGTCCTCGGGATACGGCAGGACGGAGCGCGAGGGAGCTTCGCCGGAGCGGAGCCGGGCGCCGACTGGCTGGCGGCCGCGCTGAGCGGCCGGCGGATGTTGCTCGTACTGGACAACTGCGAGCACGTGGTGGACGCCGCAGCCGGCGTCGCCGCGGGAGTCTTGCGGGCGGCGCCTGACGTGCACGTGCTGGCGACGAGCCAGGAGCGGCTCGCGACCGCCGGTGAACTGCTGTGGACCGTGCCGCCGCTCGACGGCGACGCGGCGGTGCGGTTGTTCGCCGAACGCGCGGCGGCGGCCGAGCCGCGGTTCGCGGTGACGGCGGCGAACCGGGCATGGGTGGAGTCGATCTGCCGCCGGCTGGACGGGATACCTCTCGCGCTGGAACTGGCCGCCACCCGGGTCCGTTCGGTGGACGTGGCGGAGCTCGCCGGACGCCTCGACGACCGGTTCCGTCTCCTTTCCACGGGCAGGCGGGACGCCCCCGCGCGGCAGCGGACGCTCCGTTCGATGATCGAGTGGAGCTGGGAGCCGCTGAACGACGCCGAACGGCAGGTGCTGCGGCGGCTGGCCGTACACACCGACGGTTGCACGCTTCACGCGGCCGAGGAGCTGTGCGCCGCGGACGGCGTGCACTCCGCCGACGTCCTGGATCTGCTGGGACGTCTGGTGGACAGGTCACTGGTCGTGCACCAGAGCGGGCGCTACCGGCTGCTCGAGTCGGTCGCGGCCTACTGCGTGGAGCGGATGAGCCGGATCGGCGAGCTGGAGCCGATGCGTGACAGGCACCTCGCCCACTACCTCGATCTCGCGGAACGCGCCGACCTTCGAGGCCACGACCAGGGGACCTGGCTGGAAAGACTTGACGTCGAGTCGGGCAATCTGCGTGCGGCCCTCCAGCACGCGGGCGGCTCGGCGAGCGGGCTCCGGCTGGTGAACGCCCTGGCCTGGTACTGGTTCCTTCGCGGGCGACTCGGCGAGGCGAGGCGTTCACTGACACTCGCGCTCTCCCACCGGCAGGAAGAGGACCAGGCCGCGATCGAGGCGACCGCGTGGCTGACCGGCTTCGAGATGTTGCTCGGCGACGACGCCGACCCGGTGGAGCGTTCCCGCGAGGTGCTGGAACGGTTTGATCGTCACGGTGTGCGCGCCGTACGGCCGAAGTGGTTCATGGCCTTCGCGCAGTTCGGCCACGGGGACCAGGACGTCCGCGAGCGACGACTGCGGGAGGGACTGGCGGAATCGCGCGCGGAAGGCGACCGCTGGGGCATGGCGGCGGCGTTGGTCACCCTGGCCTCGCCCGCGCTGCTCCGCAGCGACATCGCGGCCGCGCGGAGCGCCGGGACGCGTAGCCTGGCGCTGTTCGAGGAGGTCGGGGATCGGTGGGGGCAGTTGCGAAGCACCGCCGTCCTGGGCGACCTGGCCGAGATCGCCGGCGACTACACGGAGGCCGCGCGGCTACGGCGGGGCGGGCTGCGAGACGCCGAGGAACTGGGGCTGTGGCCGGAGGTCTCCTTCCGGCTGGCGACCCTGGGCCGGCTGGCACTGCTGGCCGGGGATCTCGACGAGGCGAACGAGTTGCACGAACGGGCGCGGAGAATCGCGGCTGAGCGGTCCAGCCGGCACGAGGAGCAGTTCGCCGAGATGGGCTTGGCCCTCGCGGCGCGGCGGCAGGGCCGGCTCGACGACGCAGAACGGTATCTGCGCCGCTGGCTCGAGTGGAACCGCAGCAGGGAGGGCGAGCCGGGCACAGCGCTGATCCTGGCCGAGCTCGGGTTCGTGGCGGAACTGCGCGGCGCGCCCGAGGCCGCACTCGCCCTGCACCGCGAAGGAGAGGACTCCGCCCGAGCCACGGGCGATCCCAGGTCGATCGCACTCGCCCTGGAAGGCCTCGCCGGCGCCCATGCCCTGGCCGGATCCCACGAACAAGCCGCCGCCCTGCTCGGGACGGCCGCCTCGCTCCGCGAGTCGGTCGACACCCCCTTGCCCCCGGCCGAGCGGGGCGACGTCGACCGCATCACCACCACGGCGCGTGCGGCGCTGGGAGATCAGGCATTCGAAGCGGCCCTGAACACCGGCAGGGATCAGAGCGCCGCGCTGATCCAGAGCGTCGCCCGCCGTACCAGCCGTGGCCTTGCCAGAAGGGGTGGACGTGACCGTTCATGAACGCGGGTCACTCCCCACGTGCGCGGTGATCCGCCACATCGCACCAGGGTCGAAGGCTCCGAAGAGGACTGAATCGTCCCGGGTTCGGTGGAGACTTTGGTAGGCCCCGTGTTGTCGTAGAGGTTCTACCCACAGCTATCCGGACCGTGCTCGACCGTCGCGATGCTCACGCTCCTCGGCGCTGACCGTCTCTACCAAGCGGCCGGCTACGACGGCTTGATCTGACGGTTGACGGCCCGATCTGGTTGCTGCCACTCTCCCCGCATGGGCTTGGGGGGACGCGTTCGCTACCAGACCTCCTTTACGGACTCGGCCCGCTGGGATGGGTTCGTGTTCCGTCCCGGCGACATCGTGATCAGCACCCCGGCGAAGTGCGGCACGACCTGGCTGCAGATGGTCTGCGCCCTGGAGATCTTCAAGAGCGCGACATTCGACCGGCCGCTCGACCAGATCTCGCCGTGGCTGGACGTCCTGCTGCGCCCGCTCACCGGAGTGCTGGCCGACCTCGAGGCACAGGCGCACCGGCGGATCATCAAGACCCATACGCCCCTCGACGGATTGCCCTTCGACGACCGGGTCACCTACCTCTGCGCAAGCCGGGACCCCCGGGATGTGGCCGTGTCTTTGGACAACCATGCCGGCAACACCGACCGGGCCGTGTCCCTCGCGTTGCGGGAGGAGGCCGTGGGCGCCGTGGTCCTTGAAGAGCTGCTGGCCGCCGCTCCGTCCCTGCCAGGCGGGACCGCGCGCGAGCGCTTCTGGTCCTGGGTCAATCCGGTCGCGCCCGGGAAGGCCGTGTCCGACCTGGAGATCATGCTTCACCATCTAGACACGTTCTGGCAGGTCCGCGACCAGCCGAACATCGTGCTGCTGCGCTACGAGGACCTCCTTGATGACCTCGAAGGGCAGATGCGCTACATCGCGGCCCGGCTCGGGATCGCCATCACCGAGACAGCCTGGCCGGACCTGGTCCAGGCCGCCACGTTCGCGGTCATGAAGGGCCGGGCCGTCGAGCTCGCGCCCGAAGCCAGCCACGACGGCTTTTATCACGACCGCAGCCAGTTCTTCCATAGCGGATCAACAGGCCAGTGGCGGCAGGTCCTCAGCGAGGAGGAGCTTCCCCGGTACGCCGCCCGCGTGGCCGAATGCGCGCCCGCGGACCTTGCCGCCTGGATTCATCGGCCCGCGCTGCCGGCGGCAGGCAACCTCTAGGGCGCGGTGCGTGAGTGAAGCCGCGCTGGAGCTGACCGCGGAACTGCCGGCGGTCCGGCGTCAGCGCCACCAGGAGGTGGCCACCTGGCACACCATCCACGACGCCGCCGAACGCCGGTCACCGAGCTCTACACCAAGACCGCCGAGCAACTCGGCAGCGACGAAGCCCCGGTCCGGCCGGCTGGCCTGTACGCGCTGGAGCGACTGGCCCAGGACACCCCGGCCCTGCGGCAGACCATCGTGGACGTCATCTGTGCCTACCTCCGCATGCCGTACACGATCCCGGCCGCGGAAGCGCCCGAGCGGGAACCCGGGGTACCGCGAGCGGCGATCGGCGGCGTCGCCAGGCCCGCGCCCCGCCTACCGCGCGCACCCTGAACATGCCTTCACCGGAATCGGGCCGGCACCTACGAACTGCGGCGCCAACGCGAACAGGTCGGCCAGGCGCGGCCTTACCCAGCCGCGCCCACGTCCGACGCGGAGGGAGCCGGGCCGGCCGGGATCGAGCGGGCGGCGTCGATGCTCGGCGATAAGACTCGACAAAATAAAAATACGAAGATATGGTCACGTGCGTGCCGAGAGTTGCTGATCATGTGGAGCGTCGTCGTCAGGTGGTGGAGGCCACGCCGCAGCGCGGGCCGATCTCGCGGCGGCCATCACACAGGCGCAGGCCGACGGAGAAATCCCGGAGGGCAGCGATCCGGGCGAGGAGGCGGCGTTGCCGTGGGCCTTGGTCGACGGGCTCGCGGTGCGCGCATGCGTTGATTTCGGCGGACTCCCGCCGGCCTCGGCCGGGCGTCTGGTCGACCGGCACCTGGACCGCCTGTTCATCTGAGGCGTTTGCCCATGAGCTTTTTCTGGACCATCGTCCAGAAAAAGGAGGCATCTATGGAAGGCGTGGGCAGTGGAACACGCTCCATCACACCCACATCGGAGAGGAAACCATGATCGAGATCAAGGCCGGTGCCCCGTCGCTTCCTGCGGTGTGCGCATGACGAGCACTCGCGCGGCGGAGCTGCGCCTGGCCGCACGCCCCGACGCCGAGCTGCGCGAGGACCACTTCGAACTCGCCCGCACCGAGATCGGCCCGCCGGGCGACGGCCAGTTCTTGGTCCGTAACGACTGGATGATGCTGTCGGTCGTCATGCGTGACCTGATGGAGGCAGAGCCTCACCCCGATCTGCCGATGTCCGCCTTCGAGGTAGGCCGCCCGCCGTGGGCGCCCACCGTCGGCACCGTCGTCGCCTCTCGCAGTTCACGCTTTTCCGTGGGCGATCTGGTCCAGCATGTGTACGGCTTTCGCGACCACGTCCTGAGCGGGGAGGGCGACGAGGCGTTCACCAGGCTGGAGCCCGGCCTGCTGCCCAGCCCCGAATATCACCTCACCCAGGGCACCACCGCCTGGCGCGGCATGGTGACGCTGGCCGCGGTGGGTCCCGGTGACACCGTTTTCGTGTCGGGAGCGACCACGAGTGTGGGCTCGGTGGCCGGGCAGATCGCCCGCTGCCGCGGCGCCAAACGGGTGATCGGCAGCACCGGCAGCAAAGAGAAGATCGACTACCTGGTCAGGGAACTGGGCTTCGACGCGGCCTTCGACTACCACGAGGCCCCCATCGCCGCCCAACTGGCGGAACTGGCGCCGGACGGCATCGACGTCTTGTTCGACAACGTCGCCGGCGAGCAGTTCGAGGCCGCGCTGTCGCTGGCCGCGCCGAACGCCCGCTTTGTACTGTGCGGCTCGCTGTCGGGCCGCAATCCCACCCTCGACCTGGACCCCGCCGTCCTGCGCGACGTCACCATCCGCGGGTTCACCACGCCCTACGAAGACGATCCCGCCTGGCTGGAGCACTACAGCACGTGGGTGCGCGAGGGCCGCTTCGTCTTCCCGCACACCGTCGTCGAGGGCGGCTTGGCCGCGGTGCCCGGCGCGCTCGTCGCCCAGATGAACGGCAGGCACCGGGGAACAACGCTGGTCCGACTGTGAAGCCGAGCGGCGACGACAACCCCGTGGTCTCTCAGGGACCACGGGGTTGGAACATGATGACAGCCGTTGGCGGCAGCGGCGCCGAGCTACGCGAGCCCTCGGTGACCGGGCGGGCGATGACGCCGTCGGGATCGCTGGCCAGCGCATGCCGGGCGGTGGCGAGGAACCCTACGTGTCACGAGAGTGCTGACACGGGGATGCACGACCTGCTGCGCCTGTATGCCGGCGAACAGGCCCACCGAACTCTTGAGCCGGACGAGTTGCGGCAGGCGGTTGGCCACCTGCTGGAGCACTACCTGAATGGGGCGTGTGACGCCGACACCGCGCTGAACGCCTTGACCGGGCAGGCCACCAGGCCCGAGTTCGCCGACCGGGGCAGCGGCCCTGGCCTGGTTCGACGCCGAGCGTCCAAGCCTCGTGGCCGCCGTCGGAGCCGGCCGGCAGACCGGCCGCTACCAGCTGGCCGCTGACCTGGCCACCTACCTCGGCGACTACCTCGTGATCTCCTCAAGCCGGTTCCAACTGTAGGGGAGGACCCGCGTCGCCGGGTCTGGTGGGGTGGTCAGCGGAACAGGCCGGCGTTCTCGATGGCCCGGTCGTCGTAGGTGCGCGGCAGGCGTGCGACGATGTCGCGGACGGCGGGCTGCAGGTGGTGGGTCCATTGGGTCGGTTCGGCCAGTTCTGCGCCGTATTCCTCGAGGGCGTAGAGGGTCTTCCAGGCTTCGAAGCGTATGGAACTCGGCCGGTTCCGACAGCCGTCCAGCCCCGCACCGGTACTCGCCATCACGGGCGAACCTGAATGCCCCGACCACCGTGGTGCCTTCGCCGGGCACGCTGCTGAGCGAGAGTGTCCCGCCGATCTCCGCGAAGGCCGCCCGCATCCTGGCGATCCCGCGCCCCGCTTGCCGTTCCACGGACAGGACGTTGTGGGTGCCGAGAACTCGGCCACCCACCTTGACCTGGGAACGCTCAAGTGATGATCATTCTCGCTTGGGCGCTGACCTCAGTCGGCGACTGTGACCGGCTCGGCCGGTGCGCCGGTCACGGGGACGTGTCTCAGCTGGACGATGATGAAGATCGCCGCAACGACGAGGATGGCGACGCTGGCCCCGGCGAAGACCGTCACGCCGTCGGCGAAGGCGGCCCGAGCCGCCGAGAGCAGCTCCCGGCCGGGCCCACGCGGCAGATCGCCCGCCACGGCCACAGCGGTGGCGACGTTCTCCAACGCCGCCTCCGGTACCCCGACCGGCCCATCGGCCGCGAGCCGGGCGGCGTAAACGGCGGCGCCGAGACTTCCCATGACGGCCACGCCCAACGAGCCTCCGGCCTCGTTGGCCACCTGCGCCATCGAGGAGGACGAGCCCGCCTTCTCCGGTGGAGCGGCACTGACCACCAGGTTGGTGCCCAGCGACAGCAGCGGCCCCTCGAACAGCCCCATCAGCGCGAACCCGGTGATGAGGATCCACGGGCCGGAGCCGGCCTCCAGCCGGGTGAACCACGCGAACACCAGCGCCACGCCGAGCACCCCGAACCCGATCAGGTAGGCAGGCCTGATCCGCCGGGCGAGCAAAGGAGCGACGGTCGTGCTGACGGTGGCCGCCGCCATGCCCGGCAGCAGGCAGAACGCCACGGTCAACGGCGTCATGCCCGACACCGATTGCAGGAACTGGGTGATGAACAGCATGCTCGACGCTCCGATGAGGCCATAGAGCAGCAGGCCGACCAGCATGATGCCAAACGAGCGGTTGCGGAAAAGGCTCACGTCCAGGATCGGCTTGTCCAGACGGCGCTGCCGCCGAACGAACCCCACCCCGAGGGCGATCCCCGCCAGGCCCGCGACCACGGGTACGGGCTGCCAGCCGTACCGTGCGATCTCCTTGAGCGCGTAGATGAACGCCAGCATCGCCACGAGCGACATCAGCACGCTGAGCAGGTCCAGCGGGCTGGCGTCGGGATCCTTGGACTCCGGGACCAGGATCGGGCAGAGCACCACCAAAAGTGCCATCACCGGCACCCCAACGAGGAAGACCGACCCCCACCAGAAATGGGCGAGCATGAGGCCTCCCACGACAGGGCCGAGAATCGCGCCGAGGGTGAACCCGCCCGCCCAGATCCCGACCGCGACACCCATCTGCTGCGGGTCTCGGAACATCGAGCTGATCAGCGCGAGCGTCGAGGGCGCCAGGGTGGCGCCCGCGATGCCCAGTGCGGCACGCGCGATGATGAGCATCTCCGGGCCCGTGGCGAAGGCCGATACGACCGAGGCCACCGCGAAGCAGACCGCTCCGATGACCAGCAGCTTCCGCCGTCCGATCCGGTCACCCAGCGAGCCCATGGTGACGAGGAATCCGCCGACCATGAATCCGTAGACATCCAGGATCCACAACTGCTGGACCGCCGACGGGCGCATGTCGGCCGACAGACCTGGCAAGGCCAGCAACAGCACGAACATATCGAAGGTGATCATCAAGGTGGCGAGGGACAGGACGGCCAGCCCGCCCCATTCCCGCAGTCCGGCTCTGGTGGACACGGTCGTGACTCCTCTCGGATGGATGAGGGTTCACTCAGGCCGACGAGCGAGAATTCGGAAATCGACAGGTGTCGATTTCGGCTGGGCCGTACGTCGACATAGATGAGGACATGGTTGAGAGAGAGGATCAGCGGATGCCCCAGTACGCGATCTTGATTTACGAGCGGGAGATCCCGGTGGCCGACATCCCGGCCGAAGTCATGGAGGCCAACGGCGCCGCCGGGGCGAAAATCGAGGCCCTTGGCGCGCGCGTGGTGGATGAAACGCCGCTGCAGCCCGCCAGCATGGCGACCACCATCAGGAAGGGCGGCATCGTGACCGATGGGCCCTTCCTGGAGACCAAGGAGGCCTTCGCCGGCATCTTCGTGGTCGAGGCGAGAGATCTCGACCAGGCGATCGAGATCGGCCGGCTCCTGCCGATCATGGACGGCGGAGTCGAGATCCGGCCGCTGGTCGAGAGTTGACCATGCCGGATCCGCGCGCTGTACACAGCGCGCTCGCAGATGCGCACCGGCGCGAGTGGGCTCACGTGCTCGCCGCGACGGTGCGCATCACGCGCGAACTCGACCTGGCGGAGGAGTGCGTGCAGGAGGCGTATGTCGCGGCCCTGGACGCCTGGTCGCGTGAGGAGATCCCGGCGAACACGGGGGCGTGGCTGGTGACGACAGCGCGCAGGAAGGCGCTGGACGCGCTGCGGCGCGACCGGGTGATGAAGTCAAAGCTGCCCCTTCTCGTGGCGGACGTGGATGTGGAGGCCACACCGGTGGCCGAGGCCCCTTCATCGATCCACGACGACCGGCTGCGGCTCATCTTCATGTGCTGTCATCCTGCGCTGAATGCCTCGGCGCAGGTCGCGCTCACCCTGCGGCTGGTGTGTGGGGTCCGCACTCCTGACATCGCCAAGGCTTTCCTGGTCTCCGAACCCACCATGGCGGCGCGTCTTACCCGGGCGAAGAAGAAGATCGCCCTGGCGCACATCCCGTTCCGTGTGCCCCGCGACGCCGAGGTGCCCTCCCGGGTCGACGCCGTACTCACGGTGATCCACCTGTTGTTCACCGCCGGGCACACCGCGCCGCACGGGACCGATCTGACGCGAGCCGATCTCCAGGTACGAGCCATCGACCTGGCTCGGCTGCTGTATGCCTTGATGCCCGGCGAGCGCGAGATCGGAGGGTTGCTGGCGCTCATGCTGGTCAACCACGCCCGCCAGGCCGGCCGCACAGACGCCGATGGGCGGCTGGTGCTGCTGCAGGACCAGGACCGGTCGACCTGGGATCGTACGGCCATCGCCGAAGGTCACACGCTCATCGACGCGGCGCTGCGCAGCGGGCCGCCCGGCAGGTTCGTCCTGCAGGCGGCCATCGCGCTGCTCCACGCCACCGCACCCACCTACGACTCCACCGACTGGGTCCAGATCCTGCAGCTGTACGACACTCTGCGCAGGGTGTGGCCATCACCCGTGGTCGAGCTCAACCGGGCCGTCGCCCTAGCCATGGTGCATGGGCCGGAGGCCGCGTTGCGAGTGGTCGAACGGCTTGAGGAGGAGATGGACGGGTACCAGTACGTGCCCGCGGTGAAGGGGGAGTTGCTGCGGCGGCTCGACCGGTTCGAGGAGGCGGCCGCCGCCTATCGCCGGGCCCTGGACCTCACCGACAATGAGGCGGAACGTGCCTACCTCAACGACCAACTATCCCTGTAGTCAGTTCGCGGGTGCCGGCTAGTTGTCCTGACCACGGAGGTTAGGTGCAGGGGTTGATCGTTTTGGCATGGGGAAGGGCTTCCGGGTTTGGTGTGGATTGCGAGATCTGCACCTGAACCAGAAAGCCCTTCATGCTCTGGGCCTACCACGCCCACGGACCGGCCGGCATGAGCGGCCGCGCGCGGTGGCCGACCGGGAGCGGGCCAGACTCTCGCGCTGGGGCGAGGAGGACGTCCTCTCCGGCGTGGTCGGCATCCGCCGCCGGGTCGAGGCGCACGACGGGTCGTTCACGCTGGACAGCCCGGCCGGCGGCCCGACCGTCCTCAACGTCACCCTGCCCTGCGGAACCTGACCCCGCGAAACCACCACCAGCATCGCTCTGCTTCTCCTGGCAGGCAGGGGCGGCTTTCGCGGGCCCCTTCAGATGAGCCGGTGGTAGCGGCCCATCCAGAACGGCAGCAGGTAGGACGTGCCGTCGTGCTCGCCGTAGCCGTCGCCGCCTTGGTCGAGCTTGTACGGGTCGTGGTTCCAGTGGCTGATCACCCGTTCGTCGATCGGCAGGACGGTGCCGGCGCGGAGCAGGCCAAGCTTCTTCGGGTCGGAGTCGGGGCGGATGTGCTGGTTCAGGTTGACGATGTCGAGCCGGTGGCTGTTGGTCTGCTTCCAGTCGATCATGTTGAGCGGGAAGCGCTTGAGCGTGTCGACCGACTGCTCCAGCCACGGGCCGGTCGGATCGAGCTTGACCTCGCCGTAGGCGTCGGTCCAGGTGGCGTCCTTCAGGTAGATCCCGGCGATGAAGTTGAAGAACGGGCTCAGCTCGTACTGCTCAAGCTGCCAGTAGTCGTACAGCGAGCGCCCCCAGGTGCGCTTGAGCCCGGCATCCTTCTCGTACTTGAGCAGGTGGTAGTAGTTCATGAACGCCATCTCGTCGTCGGACTGGTTGCCGCCGCCGACGCCTGGGCTGACCTTCGGCGCGAGGGTGTTCATGGCGTAGCCGTACTCTTCGATGAGCTTCTTCCTGGCCGCCCCGTACTTCGCGTCGCCCGAGACGTGCTCGGCGATCGACAGGAAGGTGAGGATCGTCTGGCTGTTGAGCCCGCGCTCTTCGCGGCGCCACGGGTTGCCGTTGAGCTCCCTGGGGTTGAAGAAGCCCCAGCGGGTGGGCTTGCCATCGTGGTCGACGAGGTAGAGGTCATTGGCGATCATGTGGTCGGTGAGCCTGGTGACGACGGAGGCCACTTCGCGCTTCTCCGCCTCGTCCTTGGCGGCCAGGTCGTAGTAGAGGGCGTTGAAGAAGTAGTGGCCGACGAGCTCGTCGGAGCTGGCGTCGGTCTTCCAGTACCACGCGCCGTCGGCGCTCTTCGGCCAGCGCGGGACCAGGATCTTCCAGTAGGCGTCGCCCTTCCGCTTGTCGATGTCGTGCTGCTCGTTGTCGGTGAGGTTGGGGTCGGTTGCGGTGGTCTCCAGGATCGTGCGGGCGATGAAGCCGGGCGGGGCGGGGTTCGGGCCGCCCTGGGTGACGTCGCCGAGGAACTTCAGCGCCTCGAACACCTTGCGGGCGTTGGCCCTCGCCTCCGGATCCTTGGAGGCGGCGTACTTGAAGGTCTCGGCGGCGCCGTACATGGAGGTCCACAGCCCGTCGTTGTCGCTCGCGCCCTGCGCCCACTTGCTGAGGTCGCCGGGCTTGGCCAGGCCGATGCCCTCGACGAAGCCGTACGGCGTGCGCTTGTGCCTGGCCTGGATGGCCTGCTCGTAGACCTCCGCCTTCTGCTCCAGCGTGGTACGGCGGGCCTCGATCAGACCGACGGCGCCCGCGGTGCCGAAGTAGGCGTTGCCCTGCCCGTCGACGGCGATCGCGGCGACGGCGTCGTCGGGCAGCCAGCGGCGGCCCTGGCGGTACTCCCAGGTCCGGCCGTCGAAGCGGATGGCGCCGCGGGCCGTACCGAGCCAGACGTCTCCGCCCGCGCCCGGCGCCAGCGCGGTGAAGCCGAGCAGCGGCAGTCCGCGAGCCGCGTCGTACAGCTTCCCTTTGCCATCGCGGACGCCGACGCCTTGCGCGCCCGCGAACCAGAGCCGGTCCTTGCTGTCGTAGGTCAGGTGGGTGATCGCGACCGCGGCCCAGCCTCCGCCCTCGCCGACCAGGGGGACCGGCCGCCACGAGCGGCCCTGATGCTCGAAGACGCCGTCGGCGGTGGCGATCGCGAGCGTGCCCGCCTTCGAGCGGGCCAGCGCGGCGGCGGCGCCCGGCAGGCGATCCTGCCGCCAGGATCGGCCGTGGCCCTGCCGGTAGAGGCGGTCACCGTGGACGAGCACCAGTTCGGAGCCGCCGGCGAGCAGTGCGGTGGCGGGCGACACGGCATGCGGGAGCCGCTCGGACGTGGTGCGCCAGCTGCCGTCGGCGCTCCGCCTGGCGGTCAGCAGGCCGCTCGCGGTGAGGGCGGTCAGTTCGTCGCCTCGCCAGGCGACCCGGTAAGCGGCTCCCGAGGCCACCTGGGTCCAGCGGCCCGAGGCCCAGACGCTGACGCCCTTGTCGTGGGCGGCGGCGACGAGCTCCTTGGGACCGGCCGCGAGGGCGGCGACCTTGCCCGGCAGGGCGGGGAGCGTGGAGCCGACCTGGAGCGTGAAGGGTTCGACCGTGGTGGCCGCCGAGGCGGGGACGCCCGCGGTCGATAGGGGGCCAATGGCGACGGCGAGCGTAGCGGCGAATAGGAGGTTCTGCAGACGTGCCATGGGGTTCCTCCGTGGAAGGGGGCTGCGAAATACAGTAAAGAGTCTTTATTGCATTTAGGCAAGAGCCTTTACTAGAATTCGGTCCATGCCCCAGCACGCGACGCTCACGACTCTGCGTGAGATCAACGCCTCGGTCGTCCTCGACGCCATCCGCGCCGATCCCCCCATCTCCAGGGCCGAGGTGAGCCGCCGCACCGGCATGACCAAGCCCACGGTGGCCAACGCCCTCGCCCTGCTTCTGGCCGCTGACCTGGTACGGCAAGCCGCGCCACCGGGCGAGACGCATTACGGCGCCGTCTACTTCGAACCCGCGCGGGAGCTGGCCCACGTCCTCGCCCTCGACATCGGCACCAGGTTCGTCAGGGGAGCGCTCTGCGACCTCGGCGGCACGATGCTCGCCAGGCACGACGAGCGGATCGACGACTCCACCCCCGACACCGTGCTCGCGGCGGCCACGGCCGTACGCGACAACCTCGCCGGAGGCGGCCTCCCCATCGAAGTGGCCGTCGCCGGCGCGGCCGGCGTGGTCGACCCCGAGGAGGGGGTGATCAGGCAGAGCAACAGGCCCTCGCTCGAAGGCATGGCGATCAGAGCAGAGCTCAGCGCCGCGCTCGACGTGCCCGCCGAGGTGGAGAACGACGTCAACCTCGCCGCCGTCGGCGAGCACGCCGCGGGCGCGGGCCAGGGCGTCACGGACTTCGCGTTCCTGTCCATCGGCACCGGCGTGGGCGCCGGGCTGGTCCTGAACGGCCAGCCGCACCGCGGCCACAGGGGGGCCGCGGGCGAGGTCGACGACCCCGCGCCCGGCGAGGAGGAGGTGCCCGACAGCCCGTCGGCCGACGTCCTCATGAACTGGGCTCGCCAGTGGATCGCCGCCACCCCGGCGACATCCCTGCGCGCCGACGCGACCCCCGAGGCCATCTTCGCGGCCGCCGCCGAAGGAGACGAGCTCGCGGGCGCGATCCTCGACGAGGAGGCCCGCCGCATCGCCAGCCGGATCGCGACGATCTCCAGGGTGGTCGACGTCGAGCTCGTCGTGCTCGGGGGCGGCATCGGCCTGGCCTGCGAGGGGATCCTGCCGCAGGTGGGCGCCGAACTGGCGGGACTGCTCCGGCACCCGCCGCGGATCGCCGTCTCGGCCCTCGGCGACGCGCCCGTGCTGACCGGCGCGCTCGCCTACGGCGCCCGGCTGGCCCGCGCGTCCGTCGCCACCCGCCGGATCACCTCCGCGGCGCGCAGCCAATGAAGATCACCGTGATCGGGGGCGGCTCCACCTACACCCCGGAACTGGTCGAGGGGCTGGCCGCGCTGCCCATCGGCGAACTTGTGCTCATGGACCCCGATGCCGGACGGCTCGAAGTCGTCGGCAGCATGGCCCGGCGGATGTTCGCCGGGGCCGGCCATCCCGGATGGGTGCGCTGGACCACCGACCTCGACGACGCCGTCGACGGCGCGACGGCCGTACTCCTGCAGTTGCGTGTCGGCGGCCAGCGCGCCCGCCACCGCGACGAGACCTGGCCGCTGGAATGCGGCCTCGTCGGCCAGGAGACGACGGGGCCCGGCGGGCTGGCCAAGGCGCTGCGCACCGTGCCCGCCGTGCTGCGGATCGCCGAGCGGGCCCGCGCGCTCGCGCCAGGCGCGTGGATCGTCGACTTCACCAACCCCGTCGGCATCGTCACCCGGGCTCTCCTCGACGCGGGCCACCGCGCCGTCGGACTGTGCAACGTGGCGATCGGCTTCCAGCGCCTCTTCGCCGGCCTGTACGGCTGCGCGCCCGGCGAACTGGCCGTCGACCACGTCGGACTCAACCACCTGACCTGGGAGCGGGCCGCGTGGGTCGGCGGCGTCGACGTGCTCCCCGCCTTGCTGGCCGAGCACGGCCCCGCCCTCGCGGCGGAGACGGAGCTGCCGCTGGAGCTCATGCGCGGCCTCGGCGTCGTCCCTTCCTACTATCTGCGCTTCTTCTACGCGCACGACCAGGTGCTGGCCGAGCAGATCGACCGCCCGACCAGAGCGGAGGAGGTGATGGCGCTGGAGGAGAAGCTGCTGGCGATGTACCCCGGGCTCGACGCCAAACCCGCGCTGCTGGAGGAGCGCGGCGGCGCCCACTACTCGACGGCCGCGGTCGGACTGCTGGAGTCGCTGCTCGGGGATCGGGGCGACACTCAGGTGGTCAACGTGCGCAACGACGGCACCCTGCCGTTCCTGGCCGACTCAGCGGTGATCGAGGTCCCGTCGCGGATCACCGCCGCCGGTCCTGTGCCACTACCGGTCCGGCCGGTCGAGCCGCTGTTCGCCGGGCTGGTCGGGCACGTCAGCGCGTACGAGGAACTCGCCCTCGACGCGGCGCTCCGCGGCGGCAGGGCGCGGGTGGAGGCGGCGCTCTTGGCCCATCCGCTGGTCGGGCGGTACGACCTGGCGCGCGGCCTCGCAGACCGGCTCGTCGCCGCCAACCACGCCTACCTGCCGTGGGCGGCATGAACCGGCCCGGCACGGTGCTCGCCGTGGATGCGGGCAACAGCAAGACGGACGTGGCCCTCGTGTCGGCCGCGGGCGAGGTGTTGTCGTGGGTACGCGGCGGCGGCTTCCAGCCCCACGGCCCCAAGCTGCCCGAGGCGATCGGCACGGTCTCCGCCCTGGTACAGCGGGCCATGGCCGAGGCGGGCGCCCGCCTGCCCGCCGACCACGTCTCCGCATTCCTGGCCCACTGCGACCTCCCCGTCGAGCAGGAGCTCCTGCACGCGGCCATCGCGGCCGAGGGCTGGGCGCCGAGCCTGACCGTCGACAACGACACCTTCGCCCTCCTGCGCGCGGGCAGCGGCCGGCCGTACGGCGTGGCCGTGGTGTGCGGCGGCGGCATGAACTGCGTCGCCGTCTCCCCTTCCGGTCAGGTGGCCCGCTACCCCGCGCTCGGCCGCAGGTCAGGCGACTGGGGCGGCGGCCAGTTCCTCGGCGAGGAGGCACTGTGGTGGGCGGTCCGCGACGAGGACGGCCGAGGTCCGCGCACCGCGCTGCGCGAGGCCGTCACCGCGTACTTCGGGCTGCCCGACGCCACCGCCGTGTGTATTGCCTTCCACCTGGGCGAACTCCCCGAGGAGCGGCTGCACGAGCTGGTGCCGCTGCTCTTCCAGGTGGCCGGGGACGGCGACGCGGTCGCCGGGACGCTCCTGGAGCAGCTCGGCGCCGAGGTCGCCGTGATGGCGGCCGCCGCGCTGGCCCGACTCGACTGGGACGGCGTCACCGTGCCCGTCGTGCTGGGCGGCGGCGTGCTCACCACGGGCGACCAGCGGCTGCTGGCCCACATCGACAAGGGTCTGCGCGACGTGGGGGCCGATCTCGACCTCCGGGTGCTCGCCGACCCGCCCATCCTCGGTTCGGCGCTGCTCGGCCTGGATCGGCTGGCGGCCGCGGGATCCGACGTCGAGCGGCGGCTTCGAGCCGCGTTCGCCGACCCGGCAAACATGCTCACCCCCTGAATGGAGCCACCATGATGCGAAAATCCGCTGGAATCCTCGCGCTCGCGCTGCTTGCCACCGCCTGCGGGAACGGGAGCGGCACGGCCGACAACGTGCTGCGGATCGCCATGACCTCGCCCGGTGAGGCGCAGGTCAAGGTGTGGAGGGACGTGACGGCACAGTACGAGAAAGCCCATCCGGGCGCGAAGGTGGAGCTGAACTTCCAGGAGGACGAGCTCTACCAGACGATCGGGCTGCCCAGCCTGCTCAACGGCCGCAAGGCGCCGGACATCTACTTCGAGTGGGCGGGCGAGCGGCTGAAGACGCGCGTGCGGGACGGCTTCGCCGCCGACCTGGGCGCCCCGGTGACGGGCGGGCCGCTCAAGGATCTGATCCCCGACTCCGCCTACAACCACACGAAGGTCGACGGGAAGATCGTCATGGTCCCTTTCGCGTCCGACGTCACCAACGTGCTCTGGTACAACCCCAAGCTCCTCGCCACCCCGCCCAGGACGTTCGAGGAACTGCTCGCGGCCTGTGACACGCTCAACGCCAAGAACGTCACGCCGATCGCCTCGGGCAACAAGGACCTGTGGGCGGCCGGCAACTGGCTCTCCCACCTCGTCTCGCGCGTGGTCGGCGAGCAGGCGTACAGCGACGTGCTGTCCGGCAAGGCCGCCTTCGCCGGACCCGCATGGGAGCGCGCGCTCGGCTACGTCGGGCAGCTCCACGACCACAAGTGCGTGAACGACAGCGTCAACGCCACCAACGACAACGACGGCGGGCAGCTCTTCTTCCAAGGGAAGGCGGCCATGCACCCGATCGGCTCCTGGCTGGTGAGCTGGGCCATCGAGGAAGCACCCGGCCTCGACTTCGACTACGTCAACCTGCCGGCGATGCCCGGCGCGGGAGACCAGTCCAGCGTCATCGGCGTGGCCACCGGCTACGTCGTCAACGCCAAGAGCGCGAAGGTCAAGGAGTCGACGGAGTTCCTCGCACTGCTCAACTCGCCCGCCAACGTGGCCGCCTTCATCAAGGCGGGCACCGTACCGCAGGCGAAGGCGGCCACCACGCAGGCCGTCGACGCGCGGACGACCAGGCTCAACGACCTGCTGGCCAACGCGAAGACTGTCGTTTCGCCGCCCGACACCGGCTACGACCTCAAGCGGGCCGACGCGCTCTACCGCGCGCTGGCGGCGGTGCTCGGCGGGCAGAAGTCGCCCAAGGACGCACTGGCCGAGGCCGCGGCCAAGGCGAGCTGAGCATGCGCCCCAACCGCCGCATCGTTCCCTACCTGTTCGCGGCTCCGGCCCTGCTGCTGTTCGGCTTCGCGGTCCTCGCGCCCGCGCTCGCCACCGGCGCCTTCAGCCTGACCGAGTGGTCGGGGTTCGGGCCGATGGAATTCGTCGGCCTCGACAACTTCGTGCGGGCCGCGCGCGACACCGTGTTCGTCAACTCGTTCCTGCACGTCGCGGTCTACATCGCGGTCACCATCGTCCTGGAGGTGGCGGTCGGCCTGGCCCTCGCCGGGGTACTGGTGACCAGGCGCGGCGGGTCGCCGTGGTTCCGCGTGGCGCTCTTCACCCCGGTCATGCTGCCGATGGTGGTGGTCGCCGTCCTCTGGGGGTTCGTCTACAACGGCGACTTCGGCCTGGTCAACGCCGCCCTCAAGGCCATCGGGCTCGGGGACCTGAGCCGGGTGTGGCTGGGCGACCCGGCCACGGCCCTGCTGGCGGTGTGCGTGGTGTCCGGCTGGGTCTACGCGGGCTTCTACATGGCGATCTTCTACGCGGCGTTCGCCCAGATCCCCGGCGAGGTCGTCGAGGCCGCCCGGCTCGACGGGGCCGGAGAGCTGACGATCTTCCGCAGGGTCAAGGTGCCGATGATCCGCAACGCGGTCGAGGTGTGCGTGCTGCTGTGCGTGACCGGAGGGTTCCAGAGCTTCGACCTGTTCTACGTGCTCACCGGTGGCGGGCCGTACAACGTCACCGAGATCCCGACGACGTACCTCACACGCGTGGTCTTCCGTGACGGCGAGGTCGGATACGGCTCCGCGATGGCGGTGCTGATGACCGCCGTCGTCGTGCTGATCGGCCTGGCGTTCATGCGGTCGCGGTTGAGGAAAGCCTCGTGAAGCGCCTCACCACAGTCCTGCTCGGCGCGGTCGCGGTGGCGTTCTTCCTGCCGCTGATCTGGATGGTCGCGTCCAGCTTCAAGTCCAATCCGCAGATCTTCGCCAGCCCCTTCGCACTGCCCTCCTCGTTGGACTTCGGCAGGTGGGCCGAGGCGTGGGAGGTGGGCGGCATCGGTTCTTACGCGCTCAACAGCGTCATCGTCACCACCGTGACGGTGGGGCTGATCCTGTTGCTGGGCTCGGCGGCGGCATTCGCGTTCAGCCGCTTCGAGTTCCGCGGGCGCGGGCTGTTCATGGGGCTGCTCGCGCTCGGGCTGCTGTTGCCGCTGCAGTCGTACTTCATCGCGCAGAGCACCATGTTCACCGAGCTCGCGCTCAACGACACCCGGTGGGCGCTCATCGTGCCCTACACCGCCATGGGGTTGCCGCTGGCGACGTACCTGCTCAAGGTGTACCTGGACGCGCTGCCCGCCGAGCTGTTCGACGCCGCCCGGGTGGACGGCGCCGGCGACCTGCGGCTCTACCTCCTCATCGCGCTGCCGCTCCTGCGGCCCGGCCTCGCGACCGTGGCGGTGTTCTCGGCGCTGGCGTGCTGGAACGAGTTCCTGCTCGCGCTGCTCTACATCCAGGACGACTCGCTGAAGACCATCCCGACGGGGTTGCTGGCCTTCTCCAGCCGGTACGTCACCGACTACGGCCTGCTGTTCTCCGCCCTGTCGATCATCACGCTGCCGATGATCGCGGTCTACGTGGTCTTCAACCGGCAGGTGGTCAGCGGGATCACCGCGGGGAGCCTCAAGTAGCGCCCGGCTCACGGGCCAGAGGAGGGTGAAACGAGATCCTCGCCGACGTCGGCATCCAGACCTTACTCACCGGCATCCGAATGCCACGGATGAACTCCATCATGGAGCGGTGGGTGCTGACCCGCCGCCGCGAACTCCTGGACCGCTGCCTGATCTGGAACGAACACCACCTACGCCGCGCTCTGGCCGAGCACGAGAAGTTCTACGACGAGCATCGCGCCCATCAAGCCCTCGACCAGACGGCTCCACTCCGCGCCACCTCCGAACCAGCGCGCATCATCGACCTGAACGTCCGCCGATGCGACCGGCTCGGAGGAATCCTCCACGAGTACAAACACGCAGCTTGAACTGCACGGACGTAATTTTCGGCAGGCGCAAGGCTGAGAGCAGGATAATTCGGCCTCACCCTTCCTGCTGGAAGGGTGAGGCAGATGCGAGGGTGTCAGTGTGCGTAGACGTTAGGAGGAGGGGAGTTCACCTGGACGGTTCTGTAGTTGAACACCCGTGTACCGCCCTGCGTCCATGCGTTATTGAAGGAGGTGACGTTTCCGTTTTGAATGTTGACGCGCGCGTTGAAAACGATCCACGTCACTCCGGGGGTGTATGGAGGCGTCGTCAGAGATCCGGTGTACCGGTAGTGGGTGCGGTCGACCGGCAGCAGATTGGCGAGGTTGATGTCGCCGTGCGATTTCAGCTGGTCGGTCACCCTTGGTGGGTCGGTCAGGAACGCGTCGAAGGTGGTCGAAGTGAAGATGTTCGGGTCGGTCTTCGACTGCACTGCGAGAACTAAGGTCTGCCCGCCGGCCGACTCGTGCTGGAGATGCGCCTCGATGGGGGACACGGCGTCGCCGGCGAACCGATGCTCGGACAATCCGTGGAAGTGCACGTTGAGGAGTTTGTAATGCACACCGGCATAGGTGACGTAGAGGTCGGCGTTGTTGACCTTGAATTTCATCTCATCGTTGGATGACGTCTGCCCTTGGGGTGCGGCGTCGTGGAATTCGAATACTCCGCTCAGCAGGGTGCTGTAGGTGGCGGGAATGATGAGCTGGTCGGCGGTACCCGATATCGCACAGGCCCGATCGATCTCCACGGGGCTGGCGACGGCGGAGTCGGTTCCGGGTGGACATACTGCGACGCCCTGCGCGGATGCTGTCCCCGGGACGCCGACCAGGGCGATGAGGGTGAAGAAGGCGACGGCTAATCGATAGATACGTACCGGCATGCGCAAACCTTCCGCGAACGGCCCTCTTATATGCGACAAGGGCTCAAATGGTGAGCCTCATCATCAAATAAGAGGGGCATGGGGAGATGACTCCTACTGCGATTTCCGGTTCCTCGAACACCCTGCGTCTGACCTCCAGGCAGGTCGTCGGCGCGCCAGTCTCCACGGTGAAGTCGGCGGTCAGCGTGGCGAGCTTCTTCACCGTCTCGCTGGTCGTGAGCACGCCGCTGTCGATCACGATGACCTGGAGGAGCTCGCCGAAGATTTCGGCGTCCGGTCTCTGATTGATCCGGTCGCGCGGGAAGGCGCGAATGCTGGAATTCCCACGCACTGTCTGCGGATGACGTTCGCCGTCATCTGTCATTCTGTTCTCCGTGTTCTGCAGGATGCCTTTTCGTGATATCGGGCCAGCCCCCCGTACGGAAGCTTTCTGCACGAATGGCGCAGGATTTCCGCACGCTGTGACAAATCATGGCAACGACAGCGTTCTGGTGCCGTGAGGGCGGTGGTGCCGAGGCTCCGGCGCCGAGCAGCAGGGATCATCCTCGTGAACATGGTCAGGACGCTCGGGACTGTGGCCGTCACGCGCTGACCCGGAGGTGGCTGTCTACCGTGGTCAGGAGTGCGGGGATCGCCGTGACATCCCGGAGATCGGTCCGGCGTGGTGAGCATCGGGGTGCGTGCCGGATGCGAGGCTTCGTGCGAGGACTGTGTGGAATCCCCGGCACGCCGCGTCAAGGAGATGGTGACGGGCCGGAGGGCGTCCGCAGGGAGCGGCGGTAGGTGCTGGGGCTGGTGCCGAAGGTTTGGCGGAAGGCCCGGGAGAAGGACGATGGGCTGGTGAATCCCCAGCGGGCGCCGATCACCTGAACGGGCTGCCGGAGCCAGGCGGGGTCGGCCAGATCGGTCCGGCACTGTTGCAGGCGGCGTCGCCGTATGTGCGCGGCCACGCTCTCCCCACGGCTTTCGAAAAGGGAGTACAGGGTGCGGAGAGAGACGTTGTGGGAGGCCGCGATGGTTTGTGGTGCCAGATGGAGGTCGGCGAGGTTGTGGTCGATGAAGGCGTCGATACGCCGCAGCAGCACCTGTTTCCGGGTTTCGATCGGGAGACGATCCCAGGCGTCGAGCTGCTGGGCCAGCAGTCCGGAGACGAGTTCGAGTATCGACCGCTCCAATGCACGTAGTTGTGGTGTCGCGCAGTGCGCGGCGTGGGTGTCGAGGGATGTGAGGAACCGGCGGAGGATGGGACCGATGCCGTGGCGCAGGATGAACCGGCAGCCCAGCGCAGCGTCGAGCCGGTCAGCCGGGAGACTGATCATCGTGCGGGGGATGTGCACGATGATCACCCCGGTCCCTTTCTTGTCAGGGGTTCCGGCGGCGTAGGGGTGGGAGGTGTCGAATAAGACCGCGTCCCCGGCCGCCAGGTCGCTCCCGGTGCGCCGCTGGGAGATCCCCTTGCGACCGTACATGATCATCCCGAGTAGATAGTGCTCCGGATCGCTGCGGCGGATCAGCGCGGGCGTACGCCATGCCCGGTGGGCGGCATGGCTGTGCCACGAGACCTCGACCTGCCCCAGGCTCAGGACACAGGTTCGCGATCGGAACCCGGCGGGGTCATCAATGGCCAGGATATGGGGAGCCACGGTCCTGGACACCACATCCTGGTACCAGTCGGCCCTGTCCTTGGGCACAACCTCGTCCGTGGACATCCGCACCCACACGACGGTCTCCTCTCATAGAGCGCTGGACTGGGTGAGCATGCTGGTCTGGGCGTCGACGACCCAGTAGGGTGCCCGGCTTCTCGCGGGACAGAACGGCCAGAGCGATGTCGGCGGTGAGTTCGTCACACAGGCCCGGTGGTGCGCTCACCCTCGTCACGCTACGCCGCCAACCGTCCCGACACCCTTGGGCAACCAGGGCGATCCAAAGATCTACTACGCTCGACATCATCGGCCCAACGAAGCCCTAGCGATCAACCGTCGAGCTCTCCACCAAAGCCGGGGCGATTCAGTGGCGGCTGTCGCCCTGCTTGATCCGGCGAATCGTCCGCGGCGCCCTGTCTGGCTGCGCGATCCTGTCCCTTTGCCAATCTTTCGGAGGATGCAGGGCGCGGCAGTCAGACGTCGCCGAACATGCGGTTCTTGTCGCTCTCAGGAACGTCAAGAGCGCGCAGTGCCTGGTTCAGGGAGCCTTCCTCGAAGCCGAAATGAGCCTTCATCGCGGCCTTGATGTCGTTGATCTGCTGGAAGAGCTGCTGTGGTGAGGATTGCGGATCGTCGAGGCTCAGCTGGAAGTCGGTGAGCAGGCGTGCGAGGGTCTCGTGCTCGCGGCTCAGGCGGGCGATCGTAGGCTCAAGTTCGGGCATCTGCCGCAGCAAGGCCGGGAAGAAGTCGCTGTCCTCGCTGCGGTGATGGCTGCCCAGGGCGGTGCAGAAGGTGTAGCAGAAGTCGCGGAGTTCGGGTTTGAGGCTTTGGGCTCGTTCGCCGGAGCGGATGGCCCTGCGGGCGTCTTCCAGCGCCCTTTCCAGGCGGTGGTGCACGTCCTGCAACTCCCGATGCCAGGCGAAGATGCGGTTGCTCAGCATGACGGTGC
The DNA here is from genome assembly GCF_044457345.1 of Nonomuraea sp. NPDC050547. Classification (NCBI taxonomy): domain Bacteria; kingdom Bacillati; phylum Actinomycetota; class Actinomycetes; order Streptosporangiales; family Streptosporangiaceae; genus Nonomuraea; species Nonomuraea sp. NPDC050547. The sequence continues at coordinate 86,229 of NZ_JBITGW010000019.1, read as the reverse complement.
TCTGCGGAAGTCGTCGGCGTGCTCGTCGGCCCACTGCGCGAAACCCCGGGCGGACAGCCCGGTGAGCTGCTCGACGGCGGGTGACACGGTGGCGGGCACTCCGGCGGTGGCGGCCCACATGGCCAGGAGCTCGTCGATGATGGAGCCGGGCATACCGTAGCGGGTCATCCGCTCACGGGCCTGGTCCGGTGTCTCCTCGACGAAGGAGAGCTCACGGCCCAGCGCGCGGGCGAGGATGGCGACCTGCTCGCGGAAGGTCAGCGACTGCGGCCCGGTGAGCGAGTAGCGCCGGCCCGCGTGTCCGCCCCTGAGAACGATCGCGGCGACGGCGGCGAGGTCGGCCTCGTGGACGGGTGCGGTCGCCGCGTCCGGGTACGGGGCACGGACCGCGCCCTGGTATCGGATCATGTCGCCCCAGTGCCGCAACGCGTTGGAGGCGTAGGCGCTGGGCCGCAGATGGGTCCATTCCAGCCCGGCGTCGGTGAGCGGCCGCTCCACGTGGGCGGGGTCGTCGTCGAGCCCGGAGACCACCACGACCCGCTTGACCCCGGCACGTCCGGCGGACGCGGCGAATCCGCCGGCCGCCCGCCCGGCGGAGAACAGGTACACCGCTTCCACGCCGGTCAGCGCCGGCGCCAGCGACGCCGGCTCGCCCAGCTCGCCGCCGGCCACCTGCACACCGGGCGGCTGGTTCGCGGTCTCTGGACGGCGGCTGAGCGCGCGCACCTCGGCGCCGTCCCTGCGCAGCGTGGTGATGAGGTGCCGCCCCACCAGACCGGTCGCTCCGGTGATCAGAATCATTCCTGCCGTCCTTCCGCTGCCGGTGTTTGGCCGCGGTTGTTCGCGGCGAGCAGTTTCGGTAGCTGTTCCAGCAGGCTCTCGTGCCAGGCGATCTCGGCCCGCAGGCGGGCCGTGATGTGATCGAAGGTCATCGGCTCCAGCCCACGCAGGTACGGCTCGGCCTGCTCGCGCTGGTGCCGCCAGGCCGTCAGCCGGGCGATCAGCGCGTCGCGCCGGCCGCCGATCACTGCCCGCAGGTCCTGTTCGGCGAGATCGTCGGCGTAGTGCAGCGCGAGATCCACCGGGTCAGGCCGCAGCCGGACCTCGCGCAGCGTCCGGTCGCGCAGCGCGATGAACTCCTCGCGCCCGGCCGCGGTGAGCGCGTACACCGTCCGCGCCGGACCCGCCGCCTGCTCGGTACGGACCACCTCGATCGCGCCCTCGGCGACCAGCCGGTGCAAGGCCCCATACAGCGAGCCCACCTTGATGTCGGTCCACAGCTCCGTGCGATCCAGTTGCGCCTGCCGGCGGATCTGATGCCCGTGCATCGGACCGCGCAGCAGGGCGCCGAGCACGAACGTGCGAATGTCACTCACCCGGCTACTCAAACACGAGTAGCTCCGGCTAGTCAAACGCGAGTAGTACAAGCGAGTCGTTGGTCAGATACGTCTCCCCTGGGGTCGCGGGATACCTGTTGTCATCTGGCAAGATAGCGATCACGAACCGGGTGCGACCTCACGTCGCAACCACGGTTTCTCCCGGTCTCCGATTCAGGTAGGCCAGCACAGCCAGCACACGGCGATGAGTGTCGTTGGTGGCCTCGATGTCGAGCTTGGCGAAGATAGCCGCGATGTGCTTGCCGACAGTGCCCTCGCTGACGAACAGCTCCCCGGCGATGGCCGCGTTCGAGCGTCCCTGCGCCATGAGCTGGAGTACGTCCCGCTCGCGCGGGGTCAGCCGGGCCACCGGGTGCCGCGGCGAGGTGCCGCCGAGCAGCTTGGCGATCACCTCTGGATCCATCGCGGTTCCGCCGGAGGCGACCCTTCGCAGGGCGTCGACGAAGTGGCCGGTGTCGAAGACGCTGTGCTTGAGGAGGTAGCCGACGCCGCCGGCGCCGTCTGCCAGCAGTTCCCTGGCGTAGATCTGCTCGACGTACTGCGACAGCACGAGCACCGGGAATCCGGGGTGGCGCCGGCGCGCCTCCAGAGCGGCCCGTACGCCCTCGTCGGTGAAGGTGGGCGGCAACCGTACGTCGACGATCGCCAGGTCAGCCCCTTGCTCGGTGACCGCGTCCAGCAAGTCCTCACCGGTGTCAACGGCGGCCACGACGGTGATGTCGTGTGCCTTCAGCAGGTGGATGAGCCCTTCTCGGAGGAGGAAGGCGTCCTCGGCGAGGACAACGCGCATGGGATCTCCAAGGTCGCTACGGTGGGCCCGCCAGGCGGGCTGACGAGCGTGAGGACGCCGTCGAATCCCTCAAGGCGGCGCCGGATGCCGTACAGGCCGCCACCAGACCCGGCTGCCGCGCCGCCTCTCCCGTCATCGGTCACGGTAGCCTTCAGGACGCCGTTGGTGTGCCGTAAGTCCACCAGGACCTTCGAAGCCTCAGCGTGCTTGGCGACGTTGGCCAGCAGTTCGCTGACCGCGAAGTAGACCGCCGCCTCGATCGGCGGAGCGACCTGGCCGCCGACGATCGCCCTCACCTCTGCGTCCAGCGGCGCATCGAGGGCGAGGGTACGTACGGCGTCCGCGAGCCCTCGGTCGGCGAGCACCGGCGGGTGGATGCCGCGGATGAGCTCGCGCAGTTCGCCGAGCGCGCTCACCGACAGGGCCTTGGCCTTGGCCACCATCTCCTTGGCGGCCTCCGGGTCTCGCGCGATGAGATCTTCGACCGCGCCCAAGGTCATGCCCACGGCGATCCATCGGGTTTGCGCGCCATCGTGCAGGTCTCGTTCGATGCGCCGCAACTCGGCGGCCTGCGCGTCGCTGAGCTGTGTCCGGCTGGTGGTCAACTCTCCGATCCGCTGGCTCATCACCGCTGCCTTGGAAGGAGCCAGGAGCAACCGGCTCAGGCGGGCATGCCAGCGCAGGACCAGGGGGGCGATGGCGATGCCCAACGCGGCGGCGGCCATACCGGCGACCGGCGCCGGCACCCCGGCCAGCGCCGGCATGGAGGCGTGGAGCAGGTCGTCAGGAGACCAGGGCACCTGCCAGCCGACTGAGCGGAGAAGGTGGATCCACACCCACAGCCAGCAGATCACGAAGCCGCCGGCGATAAGCGCGGCCGGCCCAGCAAGCACGACAGCGACGGGAAGCTCCAGCGACAGCCACGCGAGATCACGCCAAGAGGCGGGATCGCGTACGATCCACTGCCACCGTCGCGCGCGGGCAGCGGACTCCCGCGTGCGATGCACGGTGCCGAATTCTCCCCACATCGTCCGGTATGACCCGTTGTGGTCTGGCTGGGGCGGCAGCGGTTCCCCGCGGTAGGGCTCGGCGATTCGTACGCCTGTCCACGCGCCCAGTCGCACCCGGCGCCAGGATACGTAGCGGCGTCCGGCCAGCACCGCGTCCGGCCACAGCCGCGTCGCCGTCAGGACGATCGCCAGCACCTGAACCACCGCCAGCACCACCGCCATGAAGGCCAGCGCCACGCTCGCGCACAGCCGCAGACCGGTGAGCACGCGCGGTCCGAGCACCTGGCCCGCGTTGGCGCGTGCGGGCGCGAGTAGCGCTCCGGTCCAACGGGCGTGCCAGCGCAGCGCCGCCGGGCCCACGGCGATGCCGAGCAGTACGGCGGCGCCACCGAGAGCCGGACGCTGCAGCCACACCACGACGAGACCACCGCTGATCAGCGCCGGCGTCAGCAATGCCAGCGGTCCGCCGATCAGCGGATTGAGCGCCATCCACCATAGGTCGCGTGTGGTCGCGGAATCGCCGGCGATCCACCGCAGCCTCGCCAGATAGGCCGGGACGGCCGCGGAACGGTACAGATCATCGCCATCGCGATACCACCCATCGAGGTCACGCTTCGGCGAACCCGGCGCCGGATGGTAGGGGGAGGGGATCTCGACTCCGCCCCATCGCCCCGACAGCCGCCGGGCCAAAGCCGGCAGGCGACGGGCGTGCTCGAAGAAGAAGGCGGGGGACGGCAGCCCCATGTGCGCGGTCACGAACAAGACGACCAGGAGCGGCGGCCCCAGCATCGCCAGCATGACCAGGATCAGACCTCGCACGGGGGCGACGGCGTACGCACGCACCTGTGCGCATGTGCCCGCGCCGGGCCTCCACCACCCTTCCATTCGATCGATGAAACCACGCGGGTGGCCCCGACGGTATGGGTGCCAGCCCCCACCCGAGCCGGGAGCCAGGCCCATTACCCGCCCCCGCCGTCGCTCCTAGCGTGGCCACCATGACTGCCACCGCCGTGCGGCTGCACTACCTCGACCGCGTACGCGTGCTTCTGACCGTACTCGTCGTCCTGCACCATGTCGCTCTGACGTACGGAAGCTTCGCCCTGTGGTACTTCCACGAGCCGAGCATGGGAACACCGTCGCCGCCAGGTGAATGGGACCGGTTACTAGACCTTTTCCTCTTGCTCAACCAGACGTACTTCATGGGGCTGTTCTTCCTGATCTCCGCCTACCTCGTACCCGGCTCCTACGACCGCAAGGGCGGACGACGATTCCTCGCCGATCGAATGATCAGACTGGGGATCCCGCTGATCCTCGTGGTCTTCGCCGTCGTCCCGCTCGCCAAACTGCCGTTGTACCGCATGGAGAACGCCCGCGCCCCGGCCCCCTACCTCGACTTCTACCTTCGTGAACTCGAGCAGGGTCCTGGCTGGTTCCTGGTGACGCTGCTGGCCTTCGTGGCGGCCTATACCGCCATCCGGGCCCTTGGCCCGGCCCCTCGTCAACGGTCGGCCACGGCGCTACGGGCGCGCACCATCATCGGCTTCGCCGTGCTTCTCGCGGTGCTCGGCATCGCCTGGCGGGTGCTGCTGCCGGGCGTTCGCATCCCCGTACTTCAGCTTCCGGTGCCCGAATATCTCCCGCAGTACGTTTGCATGTTCACCGCCGGGTTGATCGCCTACCGCCGCGGCTGGCTGGCGACGATCCCAGCACATGCTACCGGCTGGGGATTCGCCGTCGCCGCCCTGGCGGTCGTGACGCTCTTGCCTCTCGCCCTGGGAGGCGCGGACGCGTCAGGCGATCGGCTGCTCCTCGCACGGGTGGCGCATGGGCTCTTCGACGGCGTCTACTGCGTGGGCATGTCCCTGGGAATCCTTGGGCTGTTCAGCCGGAGATTCGCCGGAGCGCCGACTCCTGTCGGCCGTTTCATGTCAGCCAACGCCTACGCCGTCTATGTCCTGCACGCGGGCGTGCTCGTGGTGGTGTCCGTCGCGATCTCCGGCCTGCCCGCCGGCGCGCTGACGAAGTTCGTACTCGCGACGGCGCTCTCGCTTCCCCTGTGCTGGGTGGTGGCGGCCATCGTCCGCACGGCACCGGTAGGTCGGCTCGTGCTCTGAGGCACGCACAGATGAATCAGTGAGAAGAGGAGGAAGTCAATCGTGAACGATGTCTCACGCCGCCGGCTCTTCGGCGGAGCGGCGGCCTGCAGCGCGGCAGCCGCTGTGGGGTTCAGCACGTCCGAAGCCTTCCCCGTGGAGGCGCCGCCCATGGGAGCGGTTCGGATACGGCCAGGCGATCCGCGCTATGAAGACCTGACCGTCCGGCGGGTGAACCAGCGCTTCGAGCCCAGACCCGAGTACTTCCACCTGGTCGGGTCCACCGACGATGTGGTCAAGGCCGTATCCGAGGCAGTCCGGGCGGGCAAGCGGGTCACCGTACGCAGCGGTGGGCACTGCTATGAGAATCTCGTCGGCGACGGCGCGCAGGTGGTGATCGACCTGTGCGAGATGTCGGAGGTGTACTTCGACGAGAGCCGAGGAGCCTTCGCGGTCGAGGCGGGGGCCACCCTGATGCAGGTCTACCGCAAGCTCTACCTGGGATGGGGGGTGACCATCCCAGGCGGCCAGTGCGGGGGCGTGGCAGCCGGAGGTCACATCGCGGGCGGTGGCTACGGTCAGCACTCTCGTCGCCTGGGGGCCGTGGTCGACTACCTGCACGCCGTCGAGGTGGTGGTCGTGGACCGCACCGGCCGATGCCGGGCGGTGATCGCCACGAGAAATCCCGAAGACCCCCATCGCGACCTGTGGTGGGCGCACACCGGAGGCGGCGGCGGGAACTTCGGGATCGTTACCCGCTATTGGATGCGTGACCCGAAGGTCGCGGGAAAAGAACCGCACACCCTGCTGCCCAAGCCTCCGCCAGCGCTCCTGGTCTGTCGGCCCGCCTGGTCGTGGGGCGACGTGTCTCGCGAATCGTTCAGCGCCCTGCTGCGTAACCACGGCGAGTGGCACGAGCGCAACAGCGATGCCGGTTCGCCTTATGCCGGGCTGTGGAGCGCCCTGCTGATCCAGAGCCGTGCCCACCGCGGCGACCCAGGCGGCATGATCCTCCCGACGATGATGGACGCCTCGGTCCCGAACGCCGAGCGCCTGCTCGGCGACTACTTCGTGAATCTGGTCCGCGGGGTGGAAGCCACCGCCCACATCCCTCAGGTGGCGCGGATGCCGTGGTACCACGCCGTCAGCAATCAAGCGCTGAACGGCGACATGGAGTCTGGGCGGTTCAAGGCGAAGTCCGCGTACCTACGTCGGCGGTTCACCGACCGACAGATCGGCGTCGCCCACGACTACCTCGGCACCCCCGGGCCTGGCGGGGTACTGGCGCTCTTCTCGTACGGCGGTCGCGTCAACGCCACGGCCTCCGACGCCACCGCCCTGGCCGAACGCGATTCCATCCTGAAAGCCCTCTACCTGGGGACGTGGACGGAAGGTGAAGGCACCCAGCATCTCCAATGGGTGCGGGCCTTCTACCAGGCGATGTACCGAAACACAGGAGGCGTGCCCGTCCCCGGCGGCGGCAATGGCGGCGCCTACGTCAACTACGCCGACACCGATCTGGCCGATCCCGCGTTGAACACCTCCGGTGTCCCCTGGTCCAGGCTCTATTACGGTGACAACTACCCGAGGCTGCAGAGGGTGAAGGCGCGATGGGACCCACTTGACATCTTCCGGCACGCGCTCTCCATCCAGCCTCATCGGTAGATGAGCACCGGATGGGGCCTGTCATCGGTGATCACCGAGATCATGGCCCGGTGGCAGGAGCGGCCAGGGCCTTGATCCGGGAGCTGTAGGCGCCGCGTTTACCGCGCCGTCGGTGACCGGCAGGTGCCGCTCGTCACGGCCGATCCAGCCGTTGCCGGGCCAGGCGGGGCGACGCTACCGGCGCGATGCGCTCGGTGGTGGTGTTCGTTCCAGATCAGGCAGCGGCCGAGAAGCTCGTGACGGCACGACTGCACCCACCGCTCCATGATCGAGTTCATCCGCGGCATCCGAATGCCGGTGAGCACCGTCTTGATGCCGCCCTCGGTGAGGATCTCGTCCGTGAGGGCCGGGAACGTCCCATCCCTGTCTCGGAGCAGAAAGCGCGCGCGGCAGCCCGCATCGTCCAGATCGCTCACCAGATTCCTGATCGCTTGGATGACCCGGCTGGCGCTCGGGTGCGCGGTGGTGCCGAGCACGCGCACCCGCCTGGTGGCGTGCTCGATGACGGCCAGGATGTACTGGCGTTGCCCGCTGAGAGTGACGGTTTCGATGAAATCGGCGGCCAGTAGGTCGTCGGCTTGCGAGCGCAGGAAGTCGGCCCACGTGGTGGACGCCCGTGATTTCGTCGGTCAGTAGCGACATCGTTTGTTGGTGAGTTTGGACAGCGGTTGGCGATCAACAGGCGCAGAAATGTTGGTGAGAAATGGCAGCACCCACCTCCGCCCGTTCTCTAGCGGAGACGGGCCAGCAAGTGGGCGTCCAGGAAGCCCCGCTCGGAGGCCGGGTCGTGGAGCAGCCGCGCGAATGTGGCGAACCCAGCCCCGGCCAGCAACTCGGCGAAGCGGTCCGCCGGCCAGCTATAGGCGGGTGTCACCTTGTGGTCGAAGCGGACCGGCTCGGGCGCGTCGGTTCCGAAGAACGAGACCAGGAGAAGGCCCCCCGGCGCCAGGACACGCGCCTGCTCGGCGAGCAGCGCGGGTAGTTCCCCAGGAGGGGTGTGAATCATCGAGTAGTGGGCCAGCACGCCGCCGAGCGCGCCGTCCTCAACGGGGAGTTCCTCCATCCGGGCCTCATCGAACTTCAGCGCCGGATGGGCCCGCCGAGCGTGGTCGACCATGGCCGGAGAGAGGTCGAGCCCGAAGGCATCCAGTTCCAGGTCGTGCAGCATGGCCGTCAGATGTCCGGGCCCGCAGCCGACATCCGCCACCCGCGAATTCCCCGTCCCACGCACCAACTCGGCGAAGGTGCCGATCATGTTCCGTGCGAACGGCTGCGTCTCCAGTCGGTTAGCGAACATCGACGCATATAACTCGACGACCCCGTCGTAGGCCGTCCTGGTCTCGTCCTGGTGCTTCGCCACGGGAAGGACGTTAACACCCCCCATTCTCAGCTGTTCTCCGGCCCCGTGCCGAATCCTGCGCCGTCGTATCGGACTCGCTCGGCTACCAGGCCAACGCCTTCTGCACCGTGCGGAACCCGACGCCGTGCTTCGTTTGCAGTGCCCGGTTGGACATGCCAGTGCGAGCATCGCGGCGGATCGCCGCGTACAGCTCAACCTTCGACATGCGAGGCACGTGGGCTCCCTCACGGTGCGTAGCACCCTGATAGTCCCACCGCAACCACTTGGGTGCTGTCAAAACTCAGCAACACAGTCCGGCGGACTACACGACCGCTGTCACGGCCGGCCAACAAACGCTGTCGCAACTCAGGTATAGAGCCACGCCCGCTCGGGCACCGGGTCAAGCCCCGCCTGTTTTGAGGATCTCCCACACCGTGGACGGCGCGACCGTGATGCCGAGTGTGGCGAGCTCGCCGTGCACCCGCCGATAGCCCCAGCCAGGGTTCTCTCGCACCAGGCGCGCCCCGCGCTCACGTGACGTCCCGGCGTAGCGTGATCAGGCGGGCGGCCGTCACGAGGGCCGCGACGTAGGCGGAGAACAGCAGGCCGCCCGCCCACCACGACAGCAACGCGCCGCCCTGCACCGGCATGCCGATGAGCGCCCTGGCCGCCCCGGCCGGCAGCCACCTGGCGACCTCCGGGATCAGATACGTCAAGAAGGCGTCGCCGTACAGGAACCAGACACAGGCGACCACGATCGCGGTGGTCTGGTTGCGCACGAGCGCGCCGAAGGCGACGCCGAACACCCCATAGAGGGTCGTGCTGAGCACCGCGCCCGTCAGCACGGCCGGTACGTCCGCGCTCATCGGCGGCAGGCCCCGCGTGGCCAGCGCGACGGAGCCGAAGGCCACCGTGGCGGCCGCGGATACCAGCGCCAGGATCAGCGCGACGATCCCGTACGCCGCCAGCTTGGCCGTCACGACCCGCTCGCGGCGCGGCGTGATCAGGAACGACCAGGTGATCGTCTGATGCCGGTATTCGCCGGTCATGCCGAGAATGCCGAGGATCAGGGCAAAGACATAAGCCTGCTGGGTCATTCCGTAGACGCTCTCCGCGCGTGGAGGCCCCGGCAGGAGCATCAGGGGCATCAGCGTCCACAGCACGCAGGTGAGCGGTGCGATGATGCCGAGCGCCCACGTGGTACGGCTGGCGCGTGCCCTGATGAGCTCGGCCGCGACGAGCCTGTTCACGCCGTCACCTTCAGGTAGAGCTCCTCCAGGTCGGCGACCGACTCCCCGCTCCAGGCGAGCCGGCCTTCGTTGATGATGACCACACGCTCGGCGACCTGCTGGATCTCGGCCAGGACGTGGGTCGACACGAGAACGGTCCCGCCACGCAGTGTGAACGCGCGCAGGAACTCGCGCAGCCAGTGCATGCCTGCGGGGTCCAGCCCGTTGGCCGGTTCGTCGAGGACGAGCGTGCGCGGGTCGCCCAGCAGCGCGCCGGCCAGCGCCAGCCGCTGCCGCATGCCGAGGGAGAAGCCGCCGGCCTTCCTGTCCGCCGCGCCGGCGAGGCCGGTGCGGGCCAACACCTGCGGCACGCGGCCGAGATCGAGCCCGGCGGCGGTGGCCAGCGCACGCAGATGCTCGGCGGCGGTCAGCCCTGGGTGGAAGGCCGCCGACTCGAGCACCGCCCCGACCTCGCTGATCGGACGGTCCAGCGCGGCGTAGGGGACGCCCGCGATCGTCGCGGTCCCGGCCATGGGCGTGACCAGGCCGAGGATCATGCGGAGTGTGGTGGTCTTTCCGGCGCCGTTGGGACCGAGGAAGGCCGTGATCGTACCCCGTTCGACGGTGAACGACAGATCGTCCACCGCGTGTACCTTCCCGAACGACTTGCTGAGGTGTTCGACCTCGATGGCTGTCATGCCCCGACCTTGCGGCAAGGCGCCCCGGGAGGGCATGCGACCGTGGGTGGAAACGGCGTTCTCCACCCTGGAGCCGATGTCTGCGTCCGGGGGTGCGGGCTAGCGTGATCGAGTGGCCCGTTTACGCAAGGCACTGATCGCGCTCGCGCTGGCGGACACCTCGTGGTGCGCGCTGGCGGCCACCGCGCACGCGGCGCAGCGGCTGGGCTGGCCCGCCGCCCTCGCCACGGCCGTGGTGGGGACGACGGGGGTGTTCTGCTTCGGGTGGGCGCTGCTCAAGGACGCGCCCGCGCGCAACGGCCGGCTGCTGGTGGTGAGCCTCGCGTGCGGGCTGGCCATCAACCTCACGGCACCGTACAGCGGGCTGGGGTTCTCCTTTCTGCTGGTCTTCGCGGCACCGTTCCGCACCGGGCTGCGCCCGGCGATCGCGATCTCGGTGCTCGGCAGCGGATGCACCTGGCTGGTGCTGCACCTGCTGAGGCTGCCGCCAGGCGCCGTGATCGGCACCGGCCTGGGGTTGATCTACTTCGCGCTGTTCGGCCATCTGACCTGGTACGCCTACTCGGGGCGCCGGCAGGCCGCCCAGGTGGCCGAGGCGCGCGCGGGCGAGGCCGTACTCCAGGAACGTGCCCGTCTGGCCAGGGAGATCCACGATGTGCTCGCGCACTCGCAGTCGGCGCAGATCGTGCACCTGCAGGGGGCGCGGCTGCTGCTCGAACGCGGTGGTCCGCCGTCCGAGGTGCTGGATCGGCTCGACCGCGCGGTACGGCTGGCGCGCGCCGGGCTGGAGGAGACCAGGCGCGCCCTGGACACGCTGCGCGGGCAGGAACTGCCGCTGCCCGAACGGCTGGAGCGGCTGGCGGTGGAGTTCCGTTCGGTCACCGGGACGCCGTGCGAGGTGTCCGTCGAGGGCGACGTGGACACCCTCCCGGCGGGCGCGCGCCTGGCCGTCGCCCGTACCGCGCAGGAGGCCCTGACGAACGCGCGCAAGCACGCCCCCGGCGCCGCGGTCTCGCTGGCCCTGCGCCGGCTCGGCCCGTGGTGCGAGCTGGAGGTCCGCGACAATGGCGCCCCACCAGGGCGACGGCGGGGCGAGGCGGAGCACGGCGGCTACGGGCTGGTCGGGATGCGGGAGCGCGCCGAGCTCATCGGCGGGTCGCTGGAGGCCGGGCCGGGGGCCGCGGGGTTCAGCGTGCGGCTGCGGGTGCCCGTATGACGGTGCGGGTGGTGGTGGCCGACGACCAGACCGTCGTGCGGGAAGGGCTGGTCCTGCTGCTCGGGCTCCTGCCGGGCATCGAGGTGGCGGGCGCGGCCGCCGACGGCGAGGAGGCGGTACGCCTGGCGCGGGACCTGGCTCCGCAGGTCGTGCTCATGGACCTGCGCATGCCGCGCATGGACGGAGTGGAGGCCACCCGGCGCATCCGTACCGAGCTGCCCGGCGTCCAGGTCGTCGTGCTGACCACCTACTCCGACGACAAGTCGATCTTCGCCGCCCTGCGCGCGGGAGCACGCGGCTACCTGACCAAGGACGCGGACCCGGAAGCGCTGGCCACCGCGATCACCACGGTCGCGGCCGGGCAGGCGGACTTCGACGCGCGCGTCCAGCTCCGGCTGGCCGAGTCGGTCACCACCCCGCGCCGGGCCGCGCCCGACGGTCTGACCAGACGCGAGGTCGAGGTGCTCACCCTGATCGCGGGCGGCCGGTCCAACGCGGAGATCGCCGCCCGCCTGTTCATCTCGGAGGCGACGGTCAAGACCCACATCAACAACCTGTTCGCCAAGGTAGGCGTGCGTGACCGGGCGCAGGCGGTCGCCTATGCCTTCCGGCACGGCATCACCGATTCGCCGTAGAAGAGCACGCCTCGGTCCGCCGGCCGGGCCCTTTGACGGCTGTTGTGCGGGTCAATGGTGCTCGCCGGCGCGGCCGAGGCCGTCGGGGTCGCGGATGATGATCTTGCGGCGGCTGGTGGTGATGATTCCGCTGGTGCGCAGCCTGCTCAGCGCCCTGACGACGGACTCGCGCGAGGCTCCGACGAGCAGCGCGAGGTCGTGCTGGGACAGGGCCAGCCCGATGAGCAAGCCCTGCGGGGCGGGCCTGCCGTAGCGCGCCGCCAGCTCTTTCAACATTCTCGCTGTACGGCAGGCCACCGGGTGGGCGGCCTGCCGTACACCATTGTCGGCGGTTCTGCGCAGCCGGTCGTTCGTGACCGCGACCAGCGTCCGGTAGATCTCAGGACGCGCGCGCAGCACCTGGCGGAAGCGGCTGGCGGCCAGTACCCGGCAGGTGACGGAGTCCACGGCGATCACGGCGGCCAGCCGTGCGCTGCCCTCGCCGGCGACGGCCGAGGCCTCGCCCACGATGTCGCCGGGGCCGCAGAGTCCGAGAACGGTGTGCGAGCCGTCGGAGAGCGTTCTGCCGACCTTCGCGGTGCCGCGCAGGATCAGCATCACGCGGGTACCGATCTCACCCTGCGCGCAGAGCGCCGAACGGGCAGGAAAGATCTGCTCGACGCCTTCGCTGAGCAACGCCTGCCGATCACCTTGCGCCAACTGCCCGATGAAACCCCTCGTTGTGGCGTCGGTCACCGAGCAAGCCTAAGCCGAGTGCGGCAGGTGACGCAGAAGGTTCCGAGCGCCCGGAGCACGCTGGAAAGCAGTCAGATCCCCTGTCTCCAAGGGAGGCTTCATGCGTGTTCGCTGGATTCCCGCTCTGCTGTCGGCCGCGCTCGTGACGGTCGCCACTCCGCCCGCCTCCGCGCTGGCAGAGGAGTTCCCGCAGACGTTCACCATCCGCCCGCACGCCGCCGACCGGTTGTGCGTGAACGCCCCTGCCGCCGGCAACGGCAGCATCGTCCTCCTGCTCGACTGCGCCGGCTCCTGGGGGGCGGGGACCAGGACCTGGACGAGCGCCAAGGTCGGCGGCATCGGGGACCTGGTCACCATCCGCAAGCGGGACACCCAGCAGTGCCTGGAGGTGGCGGGCTGGTCACGTCACAACGGAGCGAGTGTCATGACGTGGAACTGCGGCCCGCAGAGCAACCAGTACTGGCGCGTCAGCAAGAACGCCGACGGCTGGTGGCTGATCAAGAACGAGAACAGCGGCGGCTGCCTGGACGCCCGGATCCACGGGAACTGGTCGAACGTCTACCACTGGGCCTGCCACGGCGGTGGCGAGCAGCAATGGAAGGTCGTACCCGCCTGAGCGGTCAACAGCACCCGGGTAGTGGACAGGCACCCATGGGGTGCCTGTCCACTAATGATCGCTCTCATTCGGCTCGAGGCGGTCTTCCCAGGTAGGCCGTTGGAGTTGATCGTCGTACACGATGATGTCGGCGTGGTCGGTGGGGCGGGCTGTGGCGAAGTAGAGCTGTTGGGAGGGGATGTAGCGGTCGCGCCAGGACCGTTCGATCGCGGCGGTGTCGGTGGTGAATTACGTCCGTGCGGTTCAAGCCGCATGTGAGTACGCGTGGAGGATTCCGCCGAGCCGGTCTCGTCGGCGGATGGTCAAACTCGCGATCCGCTCCTGATCGATGATCGTATCCGGGACGGGACGCAGCGGGGCCGCCTGGGCAAGGGGCTTGATGGGCGCGGTGCCGGTGGTAAAACTGTTCGTACTCGTGCAGAGCGTGCCGCACGTGGCGTTCGTTCCACAGCAGACAGCGGTCGAGTAGTTCGCGACGGCAGGACCCACCGTTCCATGATCGCGTTCATCCGCGGCATCCGGATGCCGGTGAGCACGGTCTGAATGCCGGCCTCGGCGAGGATCTCGTCCATGAGCGCCGGGAACTTCCCCGTCTCGATCGCGGATCAGATAGCGGGCCCGGCAACCGGTGTCCTCCAGATCCATCACCAGGTTCCTGACGGCCTGGGCGACCCGCTTGAGGACCTCCCAGACCGTGGACGGCGCCACCTTGGTGCCGAGCGTGGTGAGCTCTCCGTGCACCCTCCGATACCCCAGGACAGGTTCTCCTGGACCAAGCGCAGGACGAGGGCGCGGATGGAACGGACGGTTGGCGGGCGCCCGCGCCTCTTCGGCACGCAGGCACGAGCATGACGCCGTTGCACGAGATCGCGGTGCCGGCGCACGACAGTGTCCGACCGGACGAGGAGCCTCAGCCGGCGAGGTACGTCGCGGAGCAGCGGTGCCAGGAGAGCGGCGAGGAAGGCCCGGTCCTCAGGCGCGAACCGCGCCCTGGCGCCGACGCCGAGCTCCCGTTCGAGGACGGCGATCTGATAACGCAGGGCGAGAATCTCGACGTCCTTGTCCCGATCTCCCATCGGCAACAACCGCAGCGCCGCGAAGGCATTTGTGACAACGAGATAGGCCAGGCGAAAGAGCACGACCGGTCATCCTTCCGCGCTGGCGCCTCTTCGGGAATCGAGCCTGCCTGCGAGAGAAGCCCTGCAAGACCGCGACCTGGACGGATGGAATTATCGGCAGGCGCAAAGTCGGCGCCGAGCCCGGCCAACGTCCCGCACCGGGATGCTGTACCGCTCGAATGGGGAGCCGGCCGTGTGATCGGCAAGCAGGCTCCTGCGGTCGTCGCACAGATATGGGGACAGGAGCCCCAGCCTTCCCACCACCCGAGACCCAGCCTGAGCCTGGCCCCGATCGACGACGTCGACTGCACCCGCCTGCCCTGGGACGATCCGCCCGCTCTCACCGCGCCGGCCGCGGATGACGGCGTCCGCCGGCTGCCGCAGGCGTGGCCGCCGAAGGTTCCGGCGCCCGGCGCTGATGGCTGGCCGGGCAGGGCGGTCGGCTGGTTGCTGGAGGCGATGCCGCCGGGCTATCGCGCTCACCGTGACGTGCTCGCCATCCATCCGCTGCTGCTGGCCCGCTCCGCGTACGAGGACACCGTCCGGGCGCGCGATGCCGTACGGGACAGCTACCGCGGCGCGGCCGTCGCCCTGCGCGATCAGCTGCCGCCCGAGGCGATCACCGCCGTACTGGAGGTGCACCGCGCCGAGCTCGCCCGCCTGAACGCGCTGGTGAGGCGATCGGGCACGTCGGCCGGGCGCCTGGTGCGTGACGGGGTTCCTTCGATCTGCCGGGGGCCGGGGTCTGTGGCCTGAGGTTGCTAGAGGCCGGCCGGTGTCTGGGTCCTGTCGGAGAACTTCACGGTCGGCATCTCCTGGTCGTGATCGGCCAGGCCGTCGTGGGTCTCTTCCATGCGCAGGGCAGCGCGAGCTGCGCGGCTGAAGATCTGGTGATCTTGCCGAGTTTCCCGTGAGCCCGCTAGGTTCGACGAATACGAATGTTTGAGGAGAGTCCGCTTGCCCTCCCGCCTTACATTGCTCATCTCTGTGGTTCTGCTGCTACCTGCCGTCTCCTCCTGCTCGAAGGGCTGGAACACCTCCGACGTCGGAACGTGCTTCACCACCAGGGGCTACGACGTCGTTGAGTGCTCGTCACCTGACGCGGGCCGCAAACTACTGAGGATCTTGGAAGGTTCGTCGCTCAGCATCGGCGATTGCCCCAACGGCACCTCCGTCATGCGGGAATACGACGGCAAGGGCTTCTGCATCGGGTCGCCGTGACGGCCTCTTAGAGCCCTGGCGGAGGCGGAGCGGGGCCTCGACTCCGGGGACCGGGAGGGGGCTGTATGACCGGTAGGTCTTTTACGGGAAGGGACAGGGCGTCATGCGTGCGACACGGGGGGCCGGGCCGTCGCGCATAGGCCCGTTCCAGACGGTGGCCGAGCTCGGGCAGGGTGCCATGGGGCGCGTCCTGCTCGCCGTCGCCCCCGACGGCCGTCTCGTCGCGGTCAAGCAGGTGCACCCCGAACTGGCCGAGGACGCCGGGTTCCGGGTCCGGTTCCGGCACGCGGTGGCGGCCTCGCGCAAGGTGTCGGGTGCTTACACCGCCGCCGTACTGGACGCTGACACGGAGGCCGAAGCGCCCTGGCTGGCCTCGGTGTTCGTGCCCGGTCCCTCGCTGGGCCAGGTCCTGGCCGCCGCGGGCCCGTTGCCCGAGGAAGCGGTCAGGCCGCTCGCGGAGGGTCTCGCGCAGGCACTGGTCGACGTGCACCGGGCGGGTCTGGTCCACGGCGACCTCAAGCCGTCCAACGTGCTGCTCGCCAAGGACGGCGTACGCGTCACCGACTTCGGTATCGCACGGGCCGCAGAGGGGCACCCGAAGCTCACCCACGCCGGCGCCATGGTGGGCTCGCCGCCTTTCATGGCGCCGGAACAGGTACAGGACCTGCCGCGGACCGGCGCCGCCGACGTGTTCTCGCTCGGCTCGACCCTCGTGATGGCGTGCACGGGCAAGCCGCCATTCGCGGGTACGTCGGTGCCGGGCGTGCTCTACCACCTCGCGCACCGGGCACCGGACCTGGACGCGGTACCGCTGGCACTACGGTCGTTCATCGAGGTGTGCCTGGCCAAGGACCCGGCGCAGCGCCCGTCGCCACTGGAACTCCTCACCGCGATCGGCACGGTGACGTCCGCGTGGCGGCCTTGGCCCGAGGCGGTGCATCGGCTCGCGGCCGAACAGCAGGCTGAGATCGATCGGCTGGTCGTTGGACCGGTCGCCTCCAGTGTCCCTACGCTCGCCGCCCCCGTCAGGATCCCGGCCCCGCCTGTCGTGTCCTCGCCGCCGTTCCCGCCCAGGCCGCCTGCCGCCGCGCCCCGTCGTAAGCGCACCTGGTGGCCGGCGGGGGGTGCCGCGGCCGTGGTGGTGGCCGCGGCGGCGGTCTTGACCTTCGTTTCCCTGGACGGCAACGGCGGCGACCCGTCGAGCCCGCTCCCCGGGAAACCGGACGCCCAGGAGCCCAGCAGCAGCGAGACCGTCCCGGCCCCCGGAACGACACTCTTGTCGAAGGTCCCCGACAAGTACACGCAGCGGGTCCCCACGTGCAAGGAGGCCACGGGCATGGTGGAGGTGCCCGCGGGCTACGGAAAGCCGAGCGGCAACCTGGATGCAGTCGGTGAAACGCCGAAGCAGTCCAACCAGTGCTTCTGGAGCAACCAGAACGGAGACAGGATCGTCGTCTCCTGGGATCATCACCTCTCCCAAGGCGGCAAGACCGGAGCGGAGCTGGCAGACGAGCGCTTCGAGAGCGGCTACGCCTCCGCCCACGGGTCGTACGAGCGCACCGCCGCCGGAGTCGGTGAGGAGGCGTACTGGCAACGGGGCATAGCCAATCTGTACGCCCGAGACGTCAACATGAGGCTCAACGTCATCGTGGAGAGCCGGCGATACTCCCCCGACGAGGCCAGGAACATCGCCCAGGCCGCCGCGAAGTCGGCCGTGAAGCTGGCGGAGTCTCGGTGATGATGACCACCGCGGTCCGCCATCGGCGGGGAGGGCGAGGCGCGCGCCTGCACGCATGGGGCCACACACGCGCAGAGACGAGACAGCGTGCACAAACCGTGGAACATCACGGTCGGTGATGACAGGCGGATTTCGACAGTGCGATGGCCGCGCCGACTCGCCTCAGGGCGGCTCCTGGAGGGCGGTTACGCGTTTCGCCCCCTTGTTTCCTTTGCGCGGTCACAATGGGATGGGCCCGGAGGCGATCACGATGACGGCGGGAGATCCGTATGCCGCTTCTTGCTGAGGTCATGGCGCTGACTGTCGCCCTCGGTCTGTACCTGTCAGGGCCGATCCCGCCCGGCGAGCCTCCTCCGTCCAAGATCGAACCGTGGTTCAGTTCGGCAGAGGCCCGCAGCGCGGACGGTCCCGTCTTCGTCCAGTCCTCACCGGTCAGGGTGCCCGCGGGTGGCACCGCCGAAGCCATCGCCACCTGCCCGGCCGGGACGCAGGTGTTCGGCGGCGGCGAAAGCAACCCCGTCTCCGGGACCGTTGTCCTCACCCGCTCGATCCCATGGCGCGGCACGTGGGAGACCACCGTGCGCAACAACGGTACGAGCGAGGCCTATGTCACCGGTTACGCGGTCTGCGGCAGCGGCCTCACCGCGTACCGGCAGGTCTTTGGAAGCGCGGTCAGCGTCACCCCGAACGGCGGCCAGGAGTCGGCCTCCGTGGACTGCCCGGCGGGGATGCGGATCCTCGGCGGCGGGCAGTGGATCAGCGGCCCGCTCAACGTCTCCGTCGACGCTTCGCTTCCGGGGAGCGACTCGGTCGGTGATGACTGGTTCATCCGCGTCCGCAACCACAACACCGAGATCATCGGCATCCAGCCCATCGCCATCTGCGGCAGCGGTCCGACGATCCAGATCGTCTCGGGAGGGAGTGCGGTCGTCGCCCCGGGCGAGTACAAACCGGCCACCGCGACCTGCCCGGCGGGGACCACGCTCCTCGGCGGAGGCGGGGGCGGCGTCTGGTACGACACCTACCAGGGGGTGGCGCTCACCGACTCCTACCGCTCGGGGGAGGGCTCATGGACGGTCTACGCCCGCGCGCACCCCACCAGCACCGGCCCGAGAGGCATCACCTCGCGCGCCATTTGCGGAACGTGAGTCCGTCGACGACGCCGAGCACCTGCCCGCCGGTGAGCTGGCCGCGGTCATGGGCTTGTCTGCGATCACGCCAGACGTTCCATGCTCTGCCCATGGCGCGGCGGATCAGGTCGTGGCCGGGCTACGGGTGCGGCTCCTTGCGCCGGCGGGCAGGCCCACCGGGAGACGATCTCCGACACCTACGCCAGTCCCGGCCTGGAGATCGAGCCGCAGGAGGCGGTGCAGTATCCGTACTCGGTGGGTGAGATCGTCACGGCGGCGGCGGAGGCGGGGTTGACGGTGACGCGCCTCGGCGAGCACGTAGCCGTCGATCTGGACCCCCGTTCCCTGCTGTCACGTGGTGAGGACGGACTGTTCCGGCTTCCGTTCGGGGACTCCCACCTGCCGATGCTGTACTCATTGCGGGCGCACCTGCCCGGATGAGGTAACGAGGGCGCCCCTCGGCCGGTTGCCGGCCATCGGTGCCCCCTCACCAAGCGCATCCGCCCGGGCCCTATGGCTCTGAACGCCGTGCGGCCGGTCGGCGGCCGCCCCTGGGACGATCACACTTCGTGACAGGTCGGGCAGGGGCGGCGGGCCGCTCGGGTGGCCGGGTGCGGCCAGGTTGTGCCGAAGGCCCAGGTTGCGGGGCTGTAGGGCTGCTGGTCGGCGAAGAGCTTCAGCGCGGTGTTCTTCGCCGACTCCACCGGGACCGGGCTGCCGGATTTGCTGATCTGCCCGAGTGTCTGCTCATCGGCGCCGAGCGCCCGCAGTACCGAGCGGTGTTCCTGCGCGGTGAGTTTGCCGTCCTCATCTCGGTCGGCGGCGGCGATGAGGGCGGCCACCCAGGGTGCGGCCGCGTCGGCCAGGGCCTTGCCCTGCTGCGAGGTCGCGGCCAGGCCGAACGCGGCCAGCGCCCGGCCGGTCACCAGGTCGAGGTCGGCGCGGGTGATCACGCCCTCCTGGTCATGATCGAAGCTGGCCAGGCGGGACTGCACCTTGCGCTGTAGAAGTCGTGGCGTCGCTCATGAGCGGTGTCCGGTGCCAGAAATGATGCAGAGGGTCTGACCTGGTCTTCTAGGCTCGGTTCTCGTGCTGTTCCGTCTTGTGTATCTGCTGGTGGTTCGGGTGTTCGGTTGGCTGGTGCTGCTCGCTCGGGGTTGTGCTTCCAAGGAGGTGGAGATCTTGGTGTTGCGGCATGAGGTCGCGGTGCTGCGTCGCCAGGTCGCTCGGCCCCGGCCGGACTGGGCCGATCGGGCGTTGCCGGCCGCGCTGGCCAGGCTGTTACCCGCTCGCCTTCGGCTGCATCGCATCGTGACGCCTGGCACGCTGCTTTGCTTGCACCGCAGGCTGGTCAAGAAGAAATGGACCTTCCCCGCCGAGCACGGCCGGCCCCCAATCTCTGAGGAGATCCGTGATTTGATCGTCCGGTTGGCGCGGGAGAATCCACGATGGGGGCATCGGCGCATCCGGGGCGAGTTACTTGGTCTTGGGTATCGGGTGGGGGAGGGACGGTCCGCCGGGTCCTGGCGGCGGCGAGGCTTGGGCCCGCGCCGCGTCGGGCTTCACCGACCTGGCGCCAGTTCCTCACCTCTCAAGCCTCCGGCATCCTGGCGTGCGACCTTCTCCACGTCGATACGGTGTTCCTCAAACGCCTGTACGTGCTGTTCGTCCATGGAGGTCGAAACGCGGCGCGTGCATATCCTCGGTGTCGCGGCTCATCCGACCGGTGCCTGGACGGCACAGCAGGCGCGCAACCTGCTGATGGAACTGGGCGAGCGAGCCGACGGGTTCCGGTTCCTGATCCGAGCCAGGGATGGCAAGTTCGGCGGAGGATTTGACGATGTACTCGCCGGGGCGTGCGTGCGTGCCCTCAAGATCCCGCCGCGGGCGAATGCGTTCGCCGAGCGGTTCGTCGGCACGCTCCGGCGCGAATGCCTCGATCACCTTCTGGTTCACGGTGAGCGGCATTTGCGACGGGTCCTGGCCAAGTACGAGCGCCACTACAACCAGCATCGACCGCATCAGGCCCTGTCGCTACGCGGGCCCCTTCACGATCCTGCCGAGGTGGTCGATCTCACGGCTCGAATAGAGCGACGAAGCGCTGTCTGCGGCCTGATCCACGAGTATCGCAGAGCCGCTTGACGCCGCGTGAAACCGCAGGCCAGCGCTATGAGCGAGTTTTGGCACCGAGCGCGATGGTTAGCAGGATGGAGAACTCGTGCGCGCCTACAGACAGCCTCACGTTGTCGATGGCGCCGCCGGGCAGCCTGCAACACAACCTCGTGCACTGCGACCCACTCGACCATGCCCGCCTGCGCCGCCTGGTGAACAAGACCTTCACCCGGGCCGCGACCGCCGCCGCCGCAACGCCAACGGTGACCGCCTTCTCGTGAGCTTGTACGTACGTGGGAAAGCGCGAGCCGAGCCTGACCACCACCGTCGGCACGCCCCGGGCCCCGAGGTGGCCGCCTTTGCCATCTGCGTCGCACTTACTGATCGTGTGCCGGGGGCGGGCCGGTGGGCAGGTCGCGTTCGGAGAACATGTCGATCAGGCGGCGTACGGGCAGGTCGGCTTCGGTGGGGTAGCGCAGGTGCTGGTCGGTGTTGAGGGTGTAGTGGTTGTGGCGTCCGATGCGCTGGCGGGTGAGGTAGTCGGCTTCGTGCAGGTCGTTGACGATCGTTTGCACGGTGCGTTCGGTGATGCCGATGGTGGTGGCGATGTCGCGTAGCCGTACTTCGGGGTTGCGGGCGATTTCCAGCAGCACGCGGGCGTGGTGGGTCAGGAAGGTCCAGGCGGGGATCTGCTGGCCGGGCTGCATGGTGCTCCCCCGTTCGGCCCTGGTGGTGACGGGTGGTGTCGAGATGGTGACTATGACCAAGTTTATCCTGAAAGGTCTTTCATGTAAGAGTGTTCAGGGGTTACGGTCGAGGAAGCCAGGAAACCTCCGCAGCACCCACCGACGCTACACCGCCGTCAAGAACCGGACGCGCGGCCGGCGTCCACGACGAGGACCTGGCCGGAGACGAGGCCGACGTGACACCGCTGCACCTGACCAGCAGGGCTCTGATCGGTGGCACCCTGATCGAGGTGGCCGGTGAGCTGGACATCGTCACCGCCGCGCAACTGACCGCTTTTATCGAACGCGAGCATCCGCGGCCCGAGTTGCCGCTGGTGCTGGAGCTGTCCGCGCTGACCTTCATGGACAGCTCCGGCCTGCACCTGGCCGCGCCGCACGAACGCGTCACCCGAGCCCTGGAGATCACCGGCGTCTGCCGGCTGCTGCGCACCCACGCCACGCTCGGTCAGGCGATCACGGCCGCCGACCTGATCGACCCGCACGCAGTGCTTCACAACGGAGCTTGAACCCGCACCGCGTGGCGTTTCTCGCTACCTTGGGCCGCCTTCCGGCTCTGTCATGGGGGTCGGGGAAGTCATAGGCCCGTTTGCGTGAGCGGGCGGCTGTTCGGGGTCGGTGGTCAGGTCGCCGCTCTCCGCACGGGTCAGCGAGGCCATCGCCTGGTCCCGGCTGTAGGTACCCGGCCGCCAGGACAGCACCCATCCCCCTCGGGTTCGGCTTTCGCCACCTGCTTGCAGCTGTCGCTGGTGATCCACTCGCCATCGAACCGCAGTGTCATCGCCCAAGCGTAAACAACCCCGATGCCGCAACGATCAAGGTTCGCGTGCCTGGTGGTGGTCTCGATGGTGCCAGATCTTCGGCGCAGGCGACCCCGACATCGTCGGCGACACCTACGCCGCGGACCTGCCGCCCGCTGAGCTGGAGGGCTATACCGCCTGCGCCCACCGCTGGGCGCAGCGAAACGGCAGAGAGCTCTCTCGAGCTCGGTCCTCGCCCGCTCGTCAAGAGGTTGTGTCGAGCCACCCCTTGATCCGGGCTTGTGAGGGTGGCCCATCGACGATTCGGCCTAAAAGGGAGGATGCGTGTCCAGTGGGGCTGGTTGCCTGATAAGCGAGAATGCCGGTCGGCAGGTGAGGTGGCGATGTGGTGAGTGCGCGTGTGCCTTCGAGGGACTCGGGTAGCGCCCGGTCATGACCGAGGACCGTAGCGTGGCGGGGGAGATCAGCGTCCCTGACCGGCCGACTGATTTGTCCGGACGTTCGCTGGCAGGTGCTGAAGCGCACGGTGCGGGAGTTCCAGGATGACCATGTCGTGGATTGGGCTGCCGCCCTGACCTACTACGCGGTCTTGTCAATCTTTCCGGCTTTGTTGGCGGTCGTGTCGCTCCTCGGTCTGTTCGGGCAGTCGGCGACGGAGTCGATCTCTGACATCTCCGTGCGATTGCTCCCGGGCCGGCCAGGCAGATCATCGATCAGGTCCTGCAGTCACTGCAGAGCAGCCAGGGGGTGGCCGGTACCGCGACGGTCATCGGGATCGCCGTTGAGCTGTGGTCGGCGTCGGGGTACGTGGCGGCGTTCATGCGGGCCGCGAACATCATGTACGAGATGCCGGAGGGGCGGCCGATCTGGAAGACACTGCCGCTGCGGCTGGCGATCACGCTCGTCCTCGTGGCCATGATGGCCGCGGGGGCGATCGGGGTGGTGTTCACCGGCAGCCTCGCGGAGCAGGCGGGCAGGGTGCTCGGGATCGGCGAGACCGGTGTGACGGTCTGGAACGTCGCCAAGTGGCCGGTGCTGGTCATCATGATGATCGTGGTGCTGGCGCTGTTGTACTGGTTCGCGCCCAATGTCGAGCATCCCGGATTTCGCTGGATCACTCCCGGCGGCGCTCGTGGCCGTGCCATCGCCGCCGGGTATCCGGCCTCCCATGAGCCCTATCTCGAGCCGCGTGACGTACGGAAGATGAACGAGGACGAGAAGCCACGACGGTGGACGAGTGTTTTGTCCCTTTTGTGGTAGCTGGGTGGCATGTTCTTGCTGAGGCCGCCGGGCGTGTACCGGCCGCAGGGTGATACCCATCTTCTCGCCGCCGCGCTCGCCGCGAACGTGCTTCCGGTGGGTGCGCGGGTGCTCGATCTGTGTACGGGCACCGGGATGCTCGCGCTGTGCGCGGCGCGTGGCGGCCTGGCCCGGGTGACGGCGGTGGACTTGTCCTGGCGTGCGGTGCTGGCGGCGCGCGTCAACGCGATGGCGTGTGGGCTGCGGGTGCGGGTGCGGGTGATGCGGGGGAGCCTGTTCGCGCCGATCGGGCAGGAGATGTTCGATCTCATCACGGCGAATCCGCCGTACGTGATCGGTCTGTCGCAGCTGCCGGGCGCGCATAGCAGGGCCCGCGCGTGGGAGGCGGGTCTGGACGGGCGGCGGGTACTGGATGAGATCTGCGCCGGGGCGGCGGCGCATCTGGCTCCGGGTGGGCGGCTGCTGATCGTGCAGTCGGCGCTGAGCGGCGTGGCCGCCACCTTGTCCCGGTTGCGGGCTCAGGGGCTGTGTGCGCGGGTGGCGGTACGCAAGCGGGTGCCGTTCGGACCGGTCATGAACGGGCGGGCGGCATGGCTGGAGGAACGCGGGCTGATCCTGCCGGGCCAGCGCTATGAGGAACTCGTGGTGATCCGCGCGGAACATCTCCCGGTGCCCGCGACGACCTCGGGCGGGCCTGATCCGGCCGTGGCCGTTGCCGCCAGGCCAAAGGACGATCTGGTGTGACCAGGTCCTTGGCGGTGCTGAACGCGCCAGGGCGGTGAGGACGAACAGGACCGCGAGGGTGGTTCCGGCCCATGGTTTCCACGCGCTCAGCGGGGACTGATGCTCGGCCTCGAAGTCCAGGTTTGCTCGACGGCTTCGCATGCTTTCGGGCTGGCGGCCGCTGTTCTCGCAGACTGCGCGGCGTGGGCTGGTCATGGTGTGGCGAGGCTCGCTGGGGATTCGTCAGCGGTTGTGGCAGGTGTGGTGAGGCGGGTCAGCAGGGCGAGGATGCGCTCGGCGTCGGTGAGCAGGCTGCCGCTGGCAGCCCAGCCCTGGGGGCGCTCCACCTCGCCGGCGCGGATCTCCGCGGTCATCTGCCGATGGATGGCTTCGATCTTCTCGCGAGCGCGCGAGAGCAGTTCGGCGGTTTCGCGGTCGTCTGGCTCGGGCGGGATGACCCGGACCAGTGCGGCCGCCAGCGTGTCCAGCAGTTCGGCGTAGTCGCGGGCGAAGTGCACGCTGATCCAGCCGGTGGCGGTATCCACGCCCGGCTGCTGCTCGATGTGGGCCAGTGCGCGCACGATGGCGTGCACGTGTACGCCGGCCTGGCTCATCGCGCTCAGCAACACCGCATGATCCCCCTCGGCAGGGTGGCGGGAACGGCGCAGGTTGTAGCGGCGGCTTTCGACGCCGTCGGTGATCGCCTCCCGGGTTTGGACGAGGCGGGCATCCAGTTCTGCGGCCCGCGTCTCCCACTCGGGAAGACGTGACAGGTCACAGCGCTCCTTCAAGCCTGCCGCCATGCTCTCCAGCAGTGCCGCGGCCTCCCGGCTCTGCCCGCGCAGCGCCCGGAAAGGGCGACGCAGATACAGTGGCGGCCAGATCAGCGCGTTCACCCCCGCTCCGCATAACGCCCCGATCACGGTCGCCACCAGGTACCCGGCCAGATAGCGCTCCTGGGAGGCGGCGCCGAACGACAACATCAGCACGGCCGTGGTGGCCACGTCCGAACCGTGCCGTCCCATCCGATGCCAGCGCGCCGCGATCAACGCGGGTGGCACGACCAGGACCAGGCTGAGTGCGTTCAGGCCGAGAAGATGGCCGATGCTGCCGGCCAGGAAGACCCCGGCGGCCACCGCGCCGACCCGCCGCAGCCCGTTGGTCACCGTGCGATACACGGTCGCGTGAACCATGATCACCGCGGTGGCCGGGGCGAACCACACCGTCTCCCGCGCCAGCAACCGATCAGCGATCAACCACGCCAGCACCGCGGCCGCGGTCGCCTTGGCGATCTGCCGCAGTTCCAGACGCTGAGAGGAACTCTGCTCGCCCAGTCCTGTCACCTGCTGACGCACATAGCGCAACTCCCGCCGCGCCGCCCCCGCCAGCCGTACCCCCCAACGCTCACTCACACGATCCCCCTGTCACCGCATTCACCGAACTTTCCCAGGAGCCAGGCGCGGCCCCGGCAGCCCGATCACTTGTGGCCTTTGCCGGGCGAGTGGAGTTTGTGCCCGTGTTTGACCTTGCCGCCGCCGTCACCGGTGAGCTTCTTCGCCTGCCCCGGCGGCATGGAGTCCACCGCTGGGACGCGGGCGGGCCCTACGGTCTGGTGCCGGCCACGTCTGGTGGACCCGGGCTTCAGTTGCAGGAGCGCGGCGGGTGAGGTGGGTGCCGTGGTGGCAGGCGTGCCGGGGGAGGGACGCCCGGCGGTGCGAGTGTCCGTCGGTCCGTCCGGCCAGTTGGCGGCCGCCAGCACACCGGCGGCCAGGACGGACACCGCTGCCGCGTACATGATCCAAGGCGCCCGCGCAGCCGGATCGGCGGCGTGGCGCGCGGGTGCCGGAGCGCGGACTGCGGTGGGACGGGGGCCGGTCGGATGGGTCCGCGGCGGGGTGGGCTCGGTCGCGGACGGTGCCGCGACGGCGGGCGAGGCGGTCGCGGACGGTGCCGCGACGGCGGGCGAGGCGGGCGGGGCGGTGATGTGGCGCAGGCGCCGGCGGGCGTCGTCGACGCCGGTACGGCGGGCCGGGTCCTTGACCAGCAAACCGGTCAGGAGGGGCGCCAGCGGACCTGCGCGTACGAAAGGGACCGGATCCGCTGTGAGGACGGCGCTGATGGTCGCCAGAGGGCTGCCCTGCTCGAACGGGCAGCGGCCCTCGACCGCGGTGAACAAGGTGACGCCCAGCGACCACAGGTCGCTCTCGGCGGTCGGGGCCGCGCCGCGGGCGCGCTCCGGGGAGATGTAGGCGGGGGTGCCGACCACGATGTCGGCCTGGGTGAGGCCGCTTTGGGCGGGCTGCATCAGAGTGGTGGCCAGGCCGAAGTCGGTCAGCACCGCGTGCCGGCCGGCGTCGGCCAGGAGGATGTTGGCCGGTTTGACGTCGCGGTGCACGATGCCTGCGGCGTGTGCCGCCTGTAACGCCTCCAGCACCTGAAGGCCGATGCCGGCGACGTCGGCGGGCGGCAGCGGGCCTCGCTCGGCCAGCACATCGGCCAGCGTGGGGGCGGGAATCAGTTGCAGCACGATCCACGGCCGCCCGTCGGCCTCCACCACGTCGTACACGGCGGCGATGTGCGGATGCGACAACCTGGCAGCCAGACGGGCCTCGCTCATGGTACGGCCCAGCAGCGCGGCACGATCGCCTGGCGGCCGCCGATCCAGAATGACCTCCTTGACCGCGACGGCGCGGTCGAGCAGCTCGTCGTGGCCGCGCCAGACCCTGCCCATGCCGCCCCGGCCGAGCTCGGCCTGCAGCCGGTAGCGGCCGCCCAGCAACCAATCCTCAAACCCCTGCGAACCCGGCATAGCGCACGACCTACCCGATCAACGCTCACCCATTCGGCGACGAGCATTCGAGACCGGTCAAGCACGACGCCATACCCTTCTACAGCAGGCTGCCGGCCCACTGCAGCCGGGTGATCGTCCCAAAGAAGCCGTCCGGAGTCACCCTCCAGCAGCGTGATCAGTCTTTGGAAGCGCACGCGGACAGCCATCATGGCCCGCTTTCGCTGGGCCGCGGAGATGACGACGTGTGATCGCTCCGCGGTGAGCTCGGGTGAGTGCGTCCTGCTGACCGCATGTCTGCTGCTATGGGTCGGCCCTGTCCCTGGGCAGGGGCGTTGCTTTACCCGACGGCGGGCAGGGCCCGTAGCGCATTTCCACGCAGTTCAAGGAGGACTCGCACATGGACAACGACTTCTTCCAGCGCAAAGTGCAGGCACGACTCGCCGGATTCGATCACGACAAGGACGGCGTGATCACGCAGGCCGACGTCGACACGGTGACCGAGCGGGCGATGGGCGCCTACGGCCTGGCGGCGACTTCGCCCCAGGCCAAGGCCCTCAAGGCCGCGGCCGGGACGTTCTGGCGGCAAGTGGCCGCGAACGCTGACGGTGACCGCGACGGCAAGATCAACCAGGACGAGTTCTTCCTCGCCGCGGCAGGATTTCAGCAGGCGGTGCAACCCTGGGTGAGGGCGCTGGTCTCGGCGGCGGACACCGACGATGACGGTTGGCTCACCGACCGGGAGTACCGGTCCCTCCTGCAGGCGCTCGGCGCCGACGCAACGACGCTTGACCAAGCCGCCCAGCACACTGCTTCAGATGGCTCCATCGCCGTTGCCAACGTACAGAAGACCGCGCTGGAGCTGTTCGCCGACCACAAGCCCTACGCCCCCGCCACCTGGTCATTCGGGACGTTCTAACCGACGCGGGCCTAGACCGGCCTAGATCACGATGAGACGGCCAACCGCGGGTGCGGGCACGGCGCCAGACCCGCGTCCTGCACCACCACGAACAGGTCCGGCTTGGCCAGGACGCGGCGGACGCGGGCCAGGTCGGGCAGCGACACCGCCGGGTTCGTGGCGACGATCCACAACATCGTGATCTCGCCCTGTTCGGCGAGCTGGAAGATCTCCAGCGCGGGGGTGGGCGGCCCGCTGTGCGGGATGGTGGCCGGGTCGACGTTCCACCGGCGTGCCAGGTCCTCGACGTGCGCGGGGTTGGCCCAGTTGCGGAAGCCCGGCGGGTCACCGTCGGCACCCGTCTCGCGGGTGTTCTGCGCCGTCGGCTGGCCGTTCATCTGGCACAGTCCCGCTCCGGTACGGCCCAGCATGCCGCGCACCAGGTGCAGGTTGTTGACCTGGCAGGCGGCGGCGGTGGCCTGATGGGACTGGTAGAAGCCCTGCAGGACGGTCGAGAACAGGTTCCTGGCCGAGCCGAGAATCTCGGCCGCCCGCTCGATGAGCACCGCCGGAACGCCGCACACCCCGGCCGCCCACGCCGGCGTGCACGGCTCGACCACTCGGCACAACCGATCGAACCCGACGGTGTGGGCGTCGATGTAGTCCGGCTCGTGCCAGCCCTTGGCGATGATCTGGTGCAGCAGCGCGTTCATCAGGGCCAGGTTCGTGCCGGGCCGTACCGCCAGATGTACGTCGGCCTCGGCCGCGACGGCGGTGTCGCGCGGATCCACGGCGATCATCATCGGCGCGTCCGCGCCACGGCGGCGATCCAGCATGCGCTCCCACAGCACGATCTGGGTTTCGGCCGCGTTGTGGCCCCACAGGGCGAGCGTGTCGCAGTGGTCGACGTCCTCGTAGGAGCCCGGCTGGCCGTCGGTGCCGAAGTTCGCCTTCAGCGCGGCGGCGGAGGTGGCGGTGCACAGGCGGGTGTTGCCGTCCATGTGCGGCGTGCGCAGGCCTGCCTTGCCGATCACCGCCAGCGTGTAGCTCTCCTCCAGGAACAGCTGGCCGGAGGTGTAGAAGCCGATCTGGTGCGGCAGACGCTTCCGTGATCTGGCCGCGATCAGGTCCAGGGCCTCGTCCCAGCCGGTCTCCCGGCCGTCCACCAGCGGCCTGACCAGGCGGTCCTGGTGATGATTGGCCTGCCAGCCGTACCGGTCCTTGGGGTCGAGGCGGCCGCGGTTGACCCGGTCGGCCGCGCGCCCGCGCACCCCCACGATCCTCTCGTCGCGCACGGCGATGTCCATCGCGTCGCCGTTGGAGTGCAGCAGCGACGCCGACGGCACCCACCGCTCGACATCACGCACCCGCACCCCGTCCGCCAGGCTGACGTCCACCCGCTCGGGCCACGTTCTCCTGGTCCGTACGGCATGCGTTCACCAGACATACGACTTCCGCTACCCGGTTTCGGCCGATCTACCGCAAGGGTTCCTGAGCGAGCAATCCGCGTAGGCGCATTCTCACGGTGGGTGACGGGGATGGCGGAGGGGTAAGGGGCTCCGTATGAGAGCGCGTACAGGGGCCGTCGGGCTACTGACCGTGATCCTGATCTTGGGGGTGACGGGCTGTTCCTCCACTGCGCAGAAGGCGCAAGTCTTGGCGGCGGTGGAAGATTTCTACGTTGCGATCAACGCTGGGCGGGCAGAGCAGGCCTGTACCCTGCTCTCTCCTCGGGCCAGGGAAGGCATGGAGAGCGGCGGCCAGACGTGCGCCTCCTCGATCGCCGAGCTGCGCCTGCCCGGCGGGCGGGCGTTGGAGACCCACGTCTGGGGAGATGAAGCGCAGGTACGGCTGAGCGCCGACACCGTGTTCCTGCACCGGTTCGCCAAAGGCTGGCTGGTGAGGGCGGCGGGATGCGCTGCGCGAGAGGCCCAGCCGTACCGGTGCGAGGTGGAGGGCTGAGATGCGGGTCATGTTCGCCACGACGCTGGCCATCATCGTGATCGGCCTGGCGTACATGCTTGTCGTCGGTTTGCTGGGCCGTTAAGGGGGATCGGTGGGACGTTTCGTCAAGGACAACGCCCTCAGCCTGTTCTTCCTGCTGGCCTTCGTGGCCGCCCTTGTCGGTCAGTCGATCGCGGGTACGGCCGACTACAACGCCACCCAGTTGAGCGGCGGGGGTGAACCCGTCTCCTGGCAGGCCTATGTCACCTCCTCCGACTTCGCCGTCGACGTGGCGGAGAACTGGCAGTCGGAGTACCTGCAGTTCCTGCTGTTCATCATGGTCACCGTATGGCTGGTGCAGCGGGGCTCGCCGGAGTCGAAGAAGCCCGGTGAAGAAGGCGGGCAGAGCGACCAGGAGCAGAAGGTCGGCCCGCATGCACGGTCCGACAGCCCGGCGTGGGCCGCGACGCGGGGGTTGCGCCAGAGCCTGTTCAGCAACTCGCTCGGCTTGGTGATGGGGCTGGTTTTCGTGCTGTCGTGGCTGGCCCAGTCGGTGGCGGGCACCGCCGCCTACAACAACCGGCAACTGGCTCAGCTGCAAGATCCGGTGAGCTGGGGCGGGTACGTGGCCTCGGCCGACTTCTGGAGCCGCACCTTGCAGAACTGGCAGTCGGAGTTCCTGGCCGTTCTGTCGATGATCGTCCTGTCGGTCTACCTGCGCCAGCGTGGATCACCCGAATCCAAACCCGTGGGCGCGCCCCACACCACGACGGGTGAGGAGAACTGACGGTCTGCCCAGTCCTTCCGGTGGAGGATAAAGCAGTGATCAGAGGCGTGATCAATGCTCCCGGGGTAGGGGTGAGGAGATGTCCACCTGTTGAGGGGCGATATGACCGGGACCATTGGCGTGGAAGAGTGCTCTCCGCGGTTGGCGGGCATCCGTGGCGGCACTCGGGCGGCGGCTTCCATCAGGAGCTCTTCCAGACGCAGGTCGAGGCCGCCACCGGTGTCTGCACCACTCTCGGTCTTCAGGACACGCGTTTCCTGTTGGCCGCGGCAGCGCGGCAAGAGGGCCTGGGCCTGGTATCGGTTGGAACGCCCGTGCTCGCCGCGTCATCGCCCCGCCCGTCTTCGGGTGAACGGTTCACCCGCATCATGGGGATGTACCAGGGCGTCGTCGCCGACTATCAGAGTTCCGGGTGCCACGTGCACGTCGGGGTGAAGGATCGTGAAACAGCCGTTGCCGTGATCAACCATTTGCGCCCCTGGCTGCCCGCCTTGCTGGCGCTGTCGGCCAACTCCCCGTTCGACCGTGGCCGAGATTCGGGCTACGCCAGTTGGCGAATGGTATAGCAGTCGCGGTTCCCCGACGGGGGCGTCCCGCCCTGGTTCGATCCCGTCGCCGCCTACGACCGGGAGGCGGAGCGCCTGGCCGCGTGCGGGGTGCTGGTGGACGATGCGATGTCGTTCTGGCTGGCCAGGCCGGGGATCGGGGTGCCGACCGTGGAGGTTCGGGCCGCCGACGCCGTCGGTACGGCCGACGAGGCGGTACTGCAGGCGGCACTCACCAGGGCTCTGGTCGCAACGGCGGAATCGGCGCTGGCCGGGGGACGGCAGGCGTCGAAGGTGAGCGATCAGGTGTGCTCGGCGGCGGTGTGGAACGCGGCGCGACACGGGCTCGACGGCCCCGGGATCGACCCCTTCGAGGAACGTTCTGTGCCTGCGCTGGAGGCCCAGGTCCAGCTTGTCCTGCACGTCAGCCAGGCCCTGACCGACAGCGGCGACCTACCCGCGGTGAGCTCGCTGCTGACGCGGGTGAAACGAGCCGGTACGGGCGCGGCGTTGCGGGACAAGACCGCCGGTGGGCAGGACGTGGCGGGCGAACTCGGGAACCTGCTCGTCGAGTCCATCGATGGTGACGGCCTGTCCTACCACCTGCGCGAGGACGGGGAACGCTGGCAGTTGCGGGAGTACGTGGCGCATCGCTCGATTTACCACCTCAAGGAGGCCGACCCTCACGTGTGGGTCATCCCCAGGCTGCAGGGACGATCCAAGGTCGCCCTGGTCGCGGTGGAGTTCGACGAGTTCGGCGGTGGGCGGGCGGAACGGATGCACGCTCGGCTGTTCGCCGATCTCATGGAGGAACTGGGCCTGGACGCCGCCTACGGGGCCTGTCTGAACGCGGCGCCCGCCGAGATGCTGGCGGCCGCCAACATGATGTCGATGTTCGGCCTGCACCGCAGTCTCCGCGGCGCCATGGTCGGACATTTCGCCGCAGCCGAGATCACCACCCCGCCCAGCACCAAGCGGATCGACCAGGGACTGCGCCGCCTGGGCGTGGGGCCGCGCGGCACTCTGTTCTTCACCGAGCACATCGAGGCGGACGCCGTACCGAACAGGTTCTGCGGCACGACGTCATCGGCGACTTGCTGGAGCGGGAGCCGTACCTGACAGGAGACGTGGTGTTCGGGATCCAGGCCACCGACTGGCTGGAGGACAGATTCGGCGAACACGTGCTCGGCTCCTGGCGCGCCGGACGCACTTCGTTGCTGAGCCCGCTGTCCGGCGGAAAGGGATGGTGATCCGTGCAGGCACATCAGAAGCCGTCTCGCGAGGGCGAGCCGCCTGAACCCCGGCCCGTCCCGGCCACCCGCGTCACGGTGGTGACCGGTGGTCCCGTCCTTGTCGAAGGGCCGGTCGAGATCGTCCTGGAAGACGGCTCCATCGCCCGGTCCGATCGTTTCCTGGTCGCCCTGTGCGCCTGCCGCAGGAGCGTCGAACCTCGGCGACTGAGCCAGCCAAGATGGACGGCTGGCTCGCTCGCACCCGTCCGCAGCAACCTTGACCGGTCAAGAAGTGGGATGCGGTAGCGGGTATGCGGCCCCCTCCCGGCGGCAACGGCAATGGGCTCCCCTCCACGATCGAGGGGAGCCCATTGCGTGAGCTGACGCGGCTGCCGGTCAGGGCAGGTGCGGGTAGCGGCCGTAGTAGTCGCCGACCTGCTGGCGGTAGTCCGGCTCCCGGTAGGTGTTCTCGTCGAACTCGGGAGCGTCCTTGATCTCCTCCTTGGTGCGGGCGAGGTAGACCTTCTGCTCCTGGGTGTCGACGCGAGTAATGGTACTGGCGGGCATCACGACCTTCTTGCCGAAGATCCAGAAGCCGGTGTCGACGACGAGGTAGCTGTCGCCGACCGCGCTGCTCTCCTCATCCACCGATCCGATTTTGCCATCGGTGGCTTCGACGTCGAAGCCGATCAAGCTCACGCCGGCGTCGGAGACGACGCCTTCACGGTAAGTCCACGGCTCAGTCATATGCTGGTCACTCCTATCGTGCGGGGTTGCAGGAGCATCGGCTACCCGTCAGGGCGACCGCAAACCCGCGCTCAGCCATCGCGTCCCGTCTCAGATACCGGCCGTGCCCGTCTGCTGGCTACGCACGCGGGGCGTCGCGGCCTCGCCCTTTCGTTTCACGCCGTCGCGGCTGCGTACGTCGGTGATGACGAAGCCGCTGCGGGGCCGGGTCGGTACTCTGCGCAGGGAGATGGTCAGGTCCTGGCGTGGCACCGTGTAGTCCAGCCGCGCGAGCTGTACGGCCAGCGTACGCAGGATCGCCACGGTCACCGCCTCGCCGGGGCAGCGGTGACCGGTGTGCGGATCGCCGCCACCCTGAGGCACGAGATCGTCACGTCTGACGGAGGCGCCGGTGAACCTGCCGGGATCGAAGGAGTAGGGACTCTCCCACAGCTGGTCGTCGTGGTTTTGGCCGTGAAGGTCGAGCAGCGCCAGCGTGCCTTCGGGGATCTGCTCGCCCTGCCAGGTCAGGTCCTTGACGGCGAACGCTCCGACGAAGGGGGCAATGGGATAGAAGCGCCGGACCTCCTGGGCGAACGCGTCGGCGTAGCCGGGGTCGGCGCGCAGGCGCGCGCGGTTGTCCGGCCAGCGGTGCAGGGCATGGGCCGCGAAGGCGACGTACCAGGCGACCGCGACCGTGGGCCTGACGATGTTGAGCAGTTCGGTCGCGGCGATGCCCGGATCGAGGATCCGGCCGTCCTCGTCGCGATGGCGCGCGACGAGCTCGGCCACCGATCCCGAGGGCAGCGCGTCCGGTTCGGCGAGCAGGGCCGCCAGCCACTTCTCGCGCCGCGCCCGCGCCATCCGGGCCTTCCAGTGCCGCGGGCCGAGACCGCCGAATCCGTCGACGAGCGCCACCATGTCGGCGGCCAGCGCGTCGGTGGCGTCCATCGGGATGCCCACCCAGTCGCACACGCCCTCGGTGATGGCCTCGGCCGCCTCGTCGAACACCACGACACGCGAATGCGCGGGCCGGTCGCGCAGCCGGCGGTCCCAGCGCGCGCCCACCTCCTCGGCGAGTGCGGTGACCCGGCCGGGGTCGGCGAGCACGGACATGAACAGGTGCTTGCGCGTCCGATGCGCCGGCCCGTCGAGACCGTGCACGGTTCGTTTTCCGGTGAGCGTGGCCTGGACCGCTTCGGGGAGTGCCCCGTGCCGCGTCATGTGGCGCTCGTCGTAGAAGAACCGCACCGCCTCGGGTCCGCGCAGCGCAACGGTGCGACGTCCGAGGACCCGCGTGCGCACCATCCTGCCGTCCCCGCGTCGCCACAGTCCTGGCAGCCAGGCGTATCCGCCGGCCAGCAGGTTGAGCGTCTGGTCGAGGAAGGATGCGCGTGAAGTCGTCATCTCTGCCGCTTGCCCCGGAGGCGGCGGACAAAACAGATGGTCAAGGGCGCTTGCCGACTCCGGTGCTGAACTCGCGCGTCCTGGCCGGGCCGCTGGTCTCGGCCGCCAGCGGCGGGGTGTCGGCGTCGGCGCCGGTCCTGATGCCCTCGAGGAGTTCGCGGACGGCGTCGACGGCGGTGTGCTCCGGGGTCCAGCCGAGTTCGGCGCGGGCGCGGGTGGTGTCCATGAGGGGCACCCGCAAGACCATGTCGAGCAGGTCGGGCGCGGTGGGTACCAGGCGCATCCGCCAGGCGGCGGCCAGCGCGCCGCGCAGCAGCGCCGCCGGCACGCGTACCAGCCTGGCGTCCAGGAGGTCGGCCAGCGTACGCGGGTCGATCACCGGGTCGGCGGCGATGTTGAAGGCGCCCGTCACCTGCCGGGTGACCGCGAGGCGGTAGGCCTGGCCGACGTCGGCGGCGTGCACGGCCTGCAGCCGCAGCAGCGGATGGTCGGGCACGACGGGGATCAGGCCGCGCCGGATCAGGGCGTTGGGGAGGAAGGGGCCGCCGAACAGCCGGCGCTGCTCGGTCGCGGCCTCGCGTTTGAAGACGAAGCCGGGGCGCAGCCGTACCACGCGGATGCCGGAATGGTCGCGCTCGAAGACGTCGAGCGCGCGCTCGACGTAGGCCTTCTCCTGGCCGTACGCGGCGGCGGGCCAGCCGTGGGTGGGCCAGTCCTCGTCCACCGCCGGTCCTTGGGGCCGGGCGAGTACGCGCCGACGGAGGACGCGTACACGAGCGCGGACACCCCGCAGGCGGCGACCGCCTCGAAGACCCGCAGGCTGCCAAGGGTGTTCGCCTTCCACGTGGTGACGCGGTCGCGGGTCGGCTGGAACAGCCATGCGAGGTGGACGACGGCGTCGGCACCTTCGAGATGCGGGCGTAGATCATCGCCGCGTACGTCGATGGCCCTCCAGGTGGTCTTGTCCGGCTGCCAGTCGGGCAGGCGCCGGGCCAGGCCGAGGATGGAGGTGACGCCGGGGTCGGCCCCGAGCGCCGAGATCACGCTCGTGCCGACGTTGCCTGTGGCTCCTATGACGACGACTCGCATCTTTCCCCCTTTTCCGGCGGAACCGCCGGGTGCTCGGGTCAGGGCCTCGTCGCCTGCTCTACCCGCGCCGGTCACGTTTAGCCGCCCTCACCCGGGTAGCGCACCATGGCTGAGCAGCCCTTTTATGCGAAGGGGACAACCGTGAAAGCCGTCACCTGGCGCGGCAGGCGAGACGTCCGCGTCGCGCAGGCGCCCGACCCGGCCGTGAAGGAGCCGACCGACGCGGTCGTCAAGGTCACCTCGACCGGCATCTGCGGCTCCGATCTCCACCTGTACGAGGTGCTGGGGCCGTTCATGAGCGAAGGCGACGTCCTGGGCCACGAGGCGATGGGCGTGGTCGAGGAGATCGGCGCCGAAGTCAGCCACATCGCGCCGGGCGATCGCGTGGTCATCCCGTTCAACATCTCCTGCGGCCACTGCCACATGTGCCGGGAGGAGCTGTTCGCCCAATGCGAGACCACCCAGGTACGTGAGCACGGCATGGGGGCCGCCCTGTTCGGCTACACGCGCCTGGACGGCCAGGTCCCCGGCGGCCAGGCCGAATACCTGCGGGTGCCACAAGCGCAGTTCGGCCCGATCAAAGTGCCGCAGGGGCCGCCGGACGAGCGGTTCGTCTACCTGTCCGACGTGCTGCCCACCGCCTGGCAGGCCGTCGAGTACGCCGACATCCCAGGCGGCGGCATCGTCACCGTTTTCGGCCTGGCCCGATCGGGCAGATGTCCGCCCGTGTCGCCCGTCACCGCGGTTACCGGGTGATCGCCGTGGACGGCGTACCCGAACGGCTGGAGATGGCCCGCCGCCACGGCGCCGAGGTGCTGGACGCCCGCCGCGCTGGCGACGTCCCCAGTGCCGTCCGCGAGCTGACCGGCGGGCGTGGCACCGACTCCGTGATCGACGCGGTCGGCATGGAGGCCCACGGCTCACCCGTCGCCAAGTTCGCCCACGCGCTCACCGGTCTGCTGCCCGACGCGCTGGCCGCGCCGCTGATGACCAACGCCGGCGTCGACCGTCTCGCGGCGCTGCTGCAGGCCATCGACACGGTACGGCGCGGCGGCACCATCTCCGTCGTCGGCGTCTACGGCGGCATGGCCGACCCGATGCCGATGCTGCGCATGTTCGACAAGGGCGTCACGCTCCGCATGGGGCAGGCTCACGTCAAACGCTGGATCCCCGACCTGATGCCCCTGGTCTCCGACGACACCGACCCGCTCGGCGTCATGGACCTAGCCACGCACCGGCTGCCGCTGGAGCGGGCGCCACGGGCGTACGAGATCTTCCAGAAGAAGCAGGACGGGGCCATCAAGATCCTCCTCAACCCTTAAGGCGGAGACCATGTTGCGACAGGTGGCCGCGGGAGCCGCGGCAGGCGTCCTGGCGACGCTGACGATGAGCGCGGCCATGGTGGCCGGGCGCCGGGCGGGGCTGATGAACGAGCATCCGCCCAAGAACGTCGTGCGCGCGATGCTGCCGGGTTCCAAGCACCGCCCCAAGTCCGGCGAGAACGTGCTCGGCGCGCTGGCGCACCTGGGGTTCGGCGCGGTGGCGGGGGCGACGTTCGGCGCGTTCGCCGGTCGGCACCGGACCTCGGCCCCGGCGGGTGTGGGCTATGGACTGGCCATCTGGCTGACCAGTTATCAAGGGTGGCTGCCTGGCCTGGACATTCTGCCGCCGATCTCCGAGGATCGTTCGGGCCGTCCCGCGGTGATGGCGGCAGGTCATGTCGTCTACGGGCTCACGCTGGCCAGGGCGCTCAGGCATCTCGCGCCCTGACGACAGCGGGAGAGGGGGGTGAGTGCGGTGACGAGCGGGGCGGAGAGGATGCTGGAGGGTCTGCTGGATGCCAGCCACCTGGCGACCCTGGACGATCTTCCCGGGCTGGTGACCCGTCACGCGGCTCAGGCCGGTCTCGCCCATGTGGTGATCTATGTGGCCGACCTGCAGCAGAACGTGCTGCGTCCGCTGGCCGACGACGGCGGGGCCGGCGAGTTGCTTGTCGACACCACGCTGGCCGGCCGAGCCTTCCAGGAAGTGCGGCCCCTGTCGCAGCGAGGCGAGGACGGAGGGCAGTTGTGGTGGCTCCCCCTTCTGGACGGCACCGAACGGCTCGGCGTGCTCCGGCTGCCCGGCGACGGGAACGCGCCCCCTCCGGCCGGTCGTCATCTGGCTTCGCTGCTGGCGTTGTTGCTGGTCAGCCAGCGCACCAGCAGCGACACCTACTCGCGGCTGGTGCGCTCGCGGCCGATGAACGTCGCCGCCGAGATGCAGTGGCGGCTGGCTCCGTCGTTGACCTGCGCCACCCCGCGGGTGACCGTCAGCGCGGTGATGGAACCCGCCTACGAGATCGGCGGAGACTGCTTCGACTACGCCTTCCACGGTGACACCCTGCATCTGGCCGTCTTCGACGCCGAAGGACACGACCAGTCGGCGGCCCTGACCGCCGGCCTGGCCATGGCCTCCTGCCGCAACCATCGCCGCCAGGACATGGACCTGGCCACCAACAGCGCGGAAGTCGAAAAGGTGTTGATCGGACAGTTCGGGCGCACCACCCGCTATGTCACCGCCGTCATGGCCGACCTCGACCTGCGGACCGGCACGCTCAGCTGGATCAACCGGGGCCATCCGCCGCCGGTGCTCATCCGCGGCGGCCGGTGGAGCACCACCTTGACCTGCCCGCCCGCCCATCCCATGGGCATGAACCTGGGCGTGCCCGTCACCCTGTGCCGCGAGCAGCTCGAACCCGGCGACCGGCTGCTGCTCTACACCGACGGCATCACCGAAGCCGGCGCGCCGCACGGCCGTGAGTTCGGGCTGGCACAGTTCGTGGACTTCATCATCCGCCACCACAGCGGCAACCTGCCCGTGCCGGAAACCCTCCGGCGCCTCATCATGAACATCCTCGACTACCATCACGGCCGGCTCGGTGACGACGCCACGGTCCTGCTCACCGAATGGCGTACCGCCGCCCACGAACAACTGACGCCCGAGCAGGGGAGCGGGCGGTGAGGCTCGTGCGCCATCCCGGCGGCCTGACCGTCACCGTGGCCGGCCCGGCCGCGCCGTCACGACGGCTTCAGCCGTACCTCAGGAAGGGTTGAGCTGCCAGATGGCGAGGTTCAGCGCCGCCGCGTAGCTCACCCAGAGCAGGTACGGCACCAGCAACAGCGCGGCCACGCGGCGGATGCGCCAGAACAGCACGATGTTGGCGACGATCAGCAACCCGAGCGCCACGATGTCGGCGAAGGCGAGACCATACTGGCCGGCCGCGAAGAACAGCGGGGTCCAGGCGGCGTTCAGCAGCAGCTGGGCCCCGTAGGCGACGAACGCCGCCGGATCGCGGCGGGTGGTCCAGGCGAGCCAGCCCGAGACGGCGATCAGGACGTACAGGACGGTCCAGGCCGGGCCGAACAGCCACGGGGGCGGCGCCCACGCGGGCCGCCGCAGGGCCAGGTACTGGCCGCCCGCGTCCATCGCCGCCACGGACCCGACGGCGGCCACCAGCACGACGACCGCCACGAAGATCGGCAAGGTGGCCCAGGTGCGGGCCGGCTGGTTGATGACCATGCGTTCCTCCCTGCCCGCACGGGGACGAGTGACACGGATCGGTCAGCCGGGAAGGGTCTCGCCGCCGATCGGGGCGAGGATCTCGCCGCTGTAGTAGGACGACAGCCGGGCGGCGGCGAAGAACACGTACGAGGGCGCGATCTCGTCAGGTTGCGCCGGACGGCCCATCGGCGCCTGCTCGCCGAAGTCCTCGACCCGCTCCTGCGGGAAGGTGGCGGGGATGAGCGGCGTCCATACCGGGCCAGGTGCCACCGCGTTCACTCGAATGCCGCGGTCCAGGAGGTTCTGCGCCATCGCCTGGGTGAAGGCGTTGACCGCGCCCTTGGTGGCCGAATAGTCGAGGAGTGTCTTGTTGCCGCGCAGGCCGTTGACCGAGGAGGTGTTGACGATCGCAGCCCCTTCTCCCAGGTACGGCAGCGCCGCCTTGGTCACCCGGTAGTAGCTGTGGATGTTGACCTCGAAGGTGCGCTGCCATTGTTCGTCGGTCAGCTCGTCCAGAGACGACACCGGCGCCTGGTAGGCGATGTTGTTCACCAGGATGTCAAGGCCGCCGAGCTCGGCCACGGTCTGTTCGACGACGTACCGGCAGTGGGTGGCCTCGCCGAGATCTCCGGCCAGCAGGACGCACTGCCGGCCGGCCCTTTCGACCAGGGATCGGGTGTGGGCGGCGTCCTCGTCCTCCGACAGGTAGGCGATGGCGACGTCGGCGCCCTCCTTGGCGAAGGCGACGGCGACCGCACGGCCGATACCGGAATCGCCTCCGGTGATGAGTGCCCGCTTGCCCGCGAGCAGGTCCCGGCCGGCGTAGTCGCGCATCTCGTCGCGCGGGTCCGGAGTCATCCGGTCGCTGGCCCCGGGATAGCGCTGTTCCTGGGGCGGCGGCGTGCTGTCGTTGACTGCCATTCCTTTCGGCTCCCCGGAGCGAGCATGGCCAAACATCATGGCCGCGCGTGACCTGCGATGACGTGCGAGCGGATCGCTATTCGAGCGTGCTGGGGAAGCGTTCCCAGACCCGGTGCCCGGCCAGCAGCCCGGTCACCTTCTCAAGGACGTCGTCCGCCTCGCCGGCGGACACCACACCCAGCGCCGAGGCCGGGATCGCGGCGGCGTCGAACACCTCCTGCGCCCCGCCCCAGCCGCCGATCGGCTTGGCGTGCCGGTACGCCTCGCCGAGTAGCATCACGACCCGCGGATCGAGTTGGCCGCAGCTCACGCCCGCCTTGGCGTCGCGGGCGCCCCGGGCGTCGGCGGCGGGCGCCGGCGCCCCGGCGACGATGATCGCGTCGAACTCCACCGACCTGGCAGCCGCGAACGTACGCTGCACGGCCACCGGTTCGCCCGGCCCCGGCAGTACGCCGCCGGCCGGCGCGATCACCAGTGGCATCATGCCGCCGTCGAGCACCGCCTGCCGTACCGTCCGGACCGCGTCGAGGTCGGGACCGGCCACGATGCCGATGACGCGGCCCGCTGTCGGCCAGCTCTGGCCCACCTGCGACAGCGCCGGGCTGGGCTGCGGGTCCGCTTCCGGCGCGCCGTCCGGCACCGGCAGGCCGAGCCCGGCTGCCACCTCCCGGCACAGCACCGGATCGATCCTGGCCAGCACCATGAGCTGCCGTTCCTTGATTGCCTGCTCGTACACCTTGCTCAGCTCGAAGGTGTAGGCGGCGATCACGTGCTCCCGCTCCGCCGGCGACAGGCTCAGCCAGAACAGGCGCGGCTGGGTGAAGTGGTCGTCGAAGGAGGCGGGTGCGAGCCGCCCGCGCGGCCCCGCCTCCACCGGAATGGGCGCCTCGACGTAGCCGCCGGGCGCGTGGAACGGGCAGCCGCCGTCGAGCGAGTTCGGCCGGTACGGCGCCGCCCCGGCGTGCACCGCGCTCTGGTGCATGCCATCGCGCAGCATGTCGTTGACCGGCGCGTGCGGCCGGTTGATGGGCAACTGGTCGAAGTTCGGCCCGCCGAGCCGGGTGATCTGCGTGTCCAGGTAGGAGAACAGGCGCCCGGCCAGCAGCGGGTCGTCCGTCACGTCGATGCCCGGCACCAGGTGACCGACGTGGAAGGCGACCTGCTCGGTCTCGGCGAAGTAGTTGATCGGGTTGGCGTTGAGCGTCATCAGCCCGATCGGCTGCACCGGCGCCAGCTCCTCCGGCACGATCTTCGTCGGGTCGAGCAGGTCGATGCCCTCGAACGTCTGCTCCTCGGTGTCCGGGAAGACCTGCACCCCCAGCTCCCACTCGGGCAGAACGCCCGCCTCGATGGCGTCGGCCAGGTCCCGCCGGTGGAAGTCGGGATCGAGGCCGCCCAGGAGCTGCGCCTCCTCCCACACCAGGGAGTGCACGCCCGCCTTCGGCTTCCAGTGGAACTTCACCAGGACCGTGCCGCCGTTCTCGGCGACCAGGCGGAAGGTGTGGACGCCGTCGCCCTCCATCATCCGGTACGAGCGCGGGATGCCGCGATCCGACATGTTCCAGATGGTGTGGTGGGTGGCCTCGGTGTGCAGGGAGACGAAGTCCCAGAACGTGTCGTGGGCGCTCTGGGCCTGCGGGATCTCCCGGTCCGGGTGCGGCTTGCCCGCGTGGATGACGTCGGGGAACTTGATCCCGTCCTGGATGAAGAACACGGGGATGTTGTTGCCGACCAGGTCGAAGACGCCCTCGGAGGTGTAGAACTTGGTCGCGAAGCCCCGCGTGTCGCGCACGGTGTCGGCCGAGCCGCGCGAACCCAGGACCGTGGAGAACCGCACGAAGACCGGCGTCTCGACGTCCTTGGCCAGGAAAGCGGCCTTGGTGACGGTGGCGGCGGTGCCGTAGCCCCGGAAGATCCCGTGCGCGGCGGCGCCGCGCGCGTGCACGACACGCTCGGGGATGCGCTCGTGGTCGAAGTGCGTGATCTTCTCGCGAAGGTGGTGGTCGCGCAGCAGGGTCGGCCCGCGCGGCCCGGCCTTGAGTGAGTGGTCGGTGTCGGGCAGCCGCGTGCCCGTGGCCGTCGTCAGGAACTCCCCGCCCTGGGCACGCGTCTGCGCCGTCTCGCCGGACGGCTGTCCCGTGGGCGTGAACGGGCCGGGTCCGCGCTGGTCCGGCTTGGGCGGCAGCGGATCGCGCGGCTTCACGGGTTCGGCCAGGCTCGGCGGCTCGGCGCCGGGCCGCCCCGGGATCTCCTGCGCGTCGCGATCGGCCGCCTTGGTCTTCTTCTTCGGCATGGAAGCGTTCCCCTGTGTATGGCGTGCTTCTAGTCGCTGAGCGCGTCGATCAGTTCGTCCTTGGTCATCGAGCTGTAGCCCGTGACGCCCTTTTCCTTGGCCTGGTCCAGCAGTTCCTGTTTGGTACGCCCGACGGGCTTGGGCGGCGTCGCCAGTTCGTCGGCCTTGGCCTGGCTGAAGACGCGGCCCAGCTTGACGAGCTTGTCGGCGGGGATGGCCTTGGCCATGGCCGGGAGGATCTCGTTCTCCTCCTCCTCGACGTGGTGGCTGACCGCCTTGATCAGGTTCTCCAGGGCGCTGAGGAACTCCGGCTTGTCGGGGTTGGCGTCCATCAGCTTGGCCAGCAGTTCCTCGGCCTCGTGGTGCTCCTGCACGCCGTGGTGGACCTCCCCGCGCTCCGACGGCTTGGCCTTGGCCAGCGCGGTGTAGACCTTCGTCTCCTCCGCCCGCGCGTGCGCGACGAACTTGGCTGCCAGCTCGGCCACCAGCGCGGGACGGTTCTCCGGCTGCCGCTTCAGCTTCTCGAAGAGCACCTCGACGTCGCGGTGGTCCGCCTTGATGAGGTCGATTACATTCTGTGACATTATTCCTCCTGATCGTGACGCGGATGGTGCTACCCGGGTATGAGCGACATACGCGGCCGACCGGTCGTGACCTCGGCAGACGTACCCAAGGTCTATCCACCGCCCGTCAGGGCAGGGGCCGGGCATGAGCGCACAGTCGTACTGGATGCGGACCGCGCCGGGGCACTCCTACCCCGCCCTGGAGCAGGATCTCCGCGCGGACGTCGTGGTGGTGGGGGCGGGCATCGCGGGACTGAGCGCGGCCTGGGAACTCGTGAAGGCCGGCCGCAGCGTGGCGGTGCTGGAGGCCGGGCGGATCGCGGCCGGGGTGAGCGGCCACACCACGGCCAAGCTGTCGGCCCAGCACACCCTGATCTACGCCGACCTCGCCTCCTCGGCAGGGGCGGGGACAGCGGCTCTGTACGCGCAGTCCCAGCAACAGGCGATCGACCATCTCGCCGCCACCGCGACCACCCTGGGCATCGACTGTGACCTGGAGCGGGTGCCCGCGCTCACCTACGCCGAGTCGGCCGACGACCTCGGTCTGCTGCGCGCCGAAGCCGAGGCCGCCGCCCGGGCCGGACTGCCGGCCTCCTTCGTGACCGACAGCACGCTGCCCTTCCCGATCGCCGGTGCCGTACGGGTGGAGAACCAGGCCCAGTTCCATCCTCGCGCCTACCTCCTCGCCCTCACCGAGGCCATGGCCGGGGAAGGCGCGCTCGTCTTCGAGGGCACGCGCGTGGTCGATCTGAAGGAGGGCGAACCCTGCCAGGTCACCACCGAGAGCGGGCAGGTCGTCACGGCGGCCGACGTGATCGTCGCCACGCACTATCCGATCTTCGACCGGGCTGTGCTGTTCGCCCGCCTGCGGCCGCATCGCGAACTGGTCGTCGCCGCGCCGATCCCGGCCAGGAGCGACCCGGGCGCGATGTTCATCACCACGGAGCAGAACACCCGTTCCGTCCGCACCGCCCCGTACGGCGACGGGCAGCGGCTGCTCATCGTCACCGGCGAGACCTTCACCCCAGGAGCGGGCCGGGTGACCGAACGCCTGGACCGGCTCCGCTCCTGGACGACGGAGCGGTTCGCGACCGACACGGTGACGCACTGGTGGGCGGCTCAGGACAACAGCACCACCGACGGACTGCCCTTCGTCGGCCCGCTCCACCTCGGGGCCAGGCACGCCTACGTCGCCACCGGCTTCGGCGGGTGGGGCATGAGCAACGGAGTCATGGCGGGCCTGCTGCTCAGCACCCTGATCACCGGGGGAGAGTCGCCATGGTCGGAGATCTACGATCCCCGGCGGCTGCACCCTCTGCGCGAAGCCGGTCCGGCGGTCAAGGCGCAGACCGCCGTCGTCCGGCACTTCGTCGCCGACCGGCTGGCCGTACCTGACAGCGGCGACGTGACCGATCTGCCGCGCGGACAGGGAGCCGTAATCAAGACCGACGGCGAACTCCGCGC
The DNA here is from genome assembly GCF_044457345.1 of Nonomuraea sp. NPDC050547. NCBI lineage: Bacteria > Bacillati > Actinomycetota > Actinomycetes > Streptosporangiales > Streptosporangiaceae > Nonomuraea > Nonomuraea sp. NPDC050547. The sequence goes on along the minus strand of NZ_JBITGW010000019.1, from coordinate 41,800 downwards.
TGTCTACCGCGACACCGACGGCGCCCTCCACGCCGTGTCGGCCATCTGCACCCACCTGCGCTGCGTCGTGGCCTTCAACGAGGCGGAACGCTCCTGGGAGTGCCCCTGTCACGGCTCACGCTTCGACGTCGATGGCGCCGTCCTGCAGGGACCCGCGGTGCACCCATTGCCACCGGTCGAGCTGGACGCATCACCGGATTAGGACATGGTCGAAGCCGGTCTCCTCGGCCAGATCGCGCACCGGCGGACGCACCACGATCGCGGTCTCCTGCCGACCAGCTTGTTGCCGGATGCGCCGCCAACGTGCGTGCCGGTAAGGAGGCCACCGCCCGCGGGCCATGAATGAGTCCGCTGCGTGGAAATCGTGGGCGAGACAGGATGCGCGCGTGGAGGGGCGGGTAGGAAGCGCCCGTGATTGCTTCAGGGCGTGACGTTCCGGTCATGATGGACATGCGGCTGTCGGTCAACGGCGACGGCCACCCCGTGGTCGTGGACACCCGCGAGACGTTGCTGGACACGCTCAGGGAACGCCTGGATCTGACCGGCGCGAAGAAGGGCTGCGACCACGGTCAGTGCGGCGCGTGCACCGTGCTGGTGGACGGCCGGCGCGTCAAGTCGTGCCTGACGCTCACGGTGACCCTGGACGATAAAGAGATCACCACGGTCGAAGGGCTGGCCGAAGGGGAGACGCCGCATCCGCTCCAGGCCGCTTTCATCGCCCACGACGCCTTCCAGTGCGGCTACTGCACGCCGGGACAGCTGTGCTCGGCGGTCGGCGTGCTGGCCGAGGCCGCCGCGGGCTGGCCGAGCGTGGTCACGGGGGACGTGCGCGCCGAGCCTGCCCTCGACGAGGAGGAGATCCGCGAGCGAATGAGCGGGAACCTGTGCCGCTGCGGCGCCTACGTCAACATCGTCGCCGCGATAGGGGAGGTGGCGCGGTGAAACCCTTCGACTACCAGCGGCCGGTCGACGCGCGGTCGGCGGTCGACGCGCTGAGCAGGCAGTCCGAGGCCATGTACCTCGGTGGCGGCACGAACCTGGTGGATCTGATGCGGCTGGGCGTGGCCACGCCCGCCGTGCTGGTGGACATCACCCGCGCCACGTCGGACGCCATCGAGGAGAGCTCCGGCGGCGGCCTGCTGATCGGCGCGGCGGCGCGCAACAGCGACCTGGCCGCCCATCCCGTGGTGCGCCGTCGCTACCCGATGCTCGCGCAGGCGCTACTGGCGGGCGCCTCCGGGCAGATCCGCAACATGGCCACCGTCGGCGGCAACCTCCTGCAGCGCACCCGCTGCTCCTACTTCCAGGACATCGCCAAGCCGTGCAACAAGCACCGGCCCGGCTCGGGCTGCCCCGCCCGCGAGGGCGACCACCGTAACCTGGCGATCATCGGGCACTCCAGCAGCTGCGTGGCGACCCACCCTTCGGACATGGCCGTCGCTCTGGCCGCGCTCGGCGCCAGCGTGCACGTCGAGGGCATCGAAGGGATGCGTACCCTGCCGCTGCCAGGGCTTCACCGGCTGCCGGGCGACGATCCCGAGCGCGACACCGTGCTGGAACCCGGTGATCTGATCACCGCGGTCGAGTTGCCCGCGTTGCCGTACGCCGCCCGCTCGCGCTACCGCAAGGTACGCGACCGGGCTTCGTTCGCGTTCGCCGTGGTGTCGGTGGCGGTGGCGCTCGACCTGACCGACGGAGTCGTGCGCGACTGCCGCATCGCGCTGGGCGGCGTCGCCCACGTGCCCTGGCGGGCCACGCTGGCCGAGTCGGCGTTGCGTGGCGCGCCCGCCACCGCCGAGGAGTTCACCAGAGCGGCCGACATCGAGCTGGCCGGCGCCCGCCCGCTGCCGGACAACGCCTTCAAGGTGCCGCTCGTCCGCAACGTCCTCGTCCGTGTCCTCAGCGAGCTGGCGTCATGACCACCACGGCCAGGAAGTACGTCGGCACGGCCCTCGACAGGGTCGAGGGCATGGAGAAGGTGACGGGCCGCGCCCGCTACGCCTACGAGCACTCTCCCGACGAGCTTGTCTACGCGGTGCCCGTGCAGGCGGCCATCGCCCGCGGGGAGGTGCGAGCGATAGACGTGCAGGCGGCGCTCACCATCCCCGGCGTGATCGCGATCATCTGGCATCGCAACGCGCCCAGGCTGGCGCCCCCCGACAACGCCGAGCTGTCGGTGCTGCAGTCCGCGCGGGTCGCCTACCGGGGTCAGTACATCGCCGTCGCGGTGGCCGAGACCCTGCAGGCGGCCGGGGATGCGGCCAGGTCGCTGTCGGTCGACTACGCGAGCGAACCGCACGACACCGAGCTGCGCGCCGACCATCCGGGGCTGTACCGGCCCGAGAAGGTCAACGCCGGCTACCCCACCGACAGCGAGCACGGCGACCCCGACGCGGCCATGGAGGCGGCGCCGATCCGGGTCGACGCGATCTACAGCACGCCCGCCGAGCACAACAACCCGATGGAACCGCACGCGACCGTCGCCCGATGGGACGCCGACGGGCTGACCTTGTACGACTCGACCCAGGGGGCATCGGCGGTGCGCGCCACGCTGGCGGCGCTGTTCGCCATGCCGCCGGCGAACGTCAGGGTCATCGCCTCCCATGTCGGAGGCGGGTTCGGGTCCAAGGGGCTGCCCCTTGCCCCGGTTGTGCTCGCAGCGCTGGCCGCCAAGCACGTCAGCCGCCCGGTCAAGCTCGCCGTACCCCGCCAGCAGATGTTCGCGGTGACCGGCTACCGCACTCCGACGATCCAGCGCGTACGGCTCGGCGCCGACGCGGACGGCCGGCTGACCGCGATCGTGCACGAGGCGATCGAGCAGTGTTCCACCATCCGCGAGTTCGTCGAGCAGACCACCGTGCCCACCCGGATCATGTACGCCGCGGCCAACCGGAGGACCACCCACAGGGTGGTCAGGCTCGACGTCCCCACTCCGAGCTGGATGCGCGCGCCGGGAGAGGCCCCCGGTATGTTCGCGCTGGAGTCGGCCATGGACGAGCTGGCGATCGCCTGCGGGATCGACCCCGTCGAGCTGCGCGTCCGCAACGAGCCCGACGCCGATCCGGAGAGCGGCGAGCCGTTCAGCTCCAGGAACCTGGTGGCCTGCCTGCGTGAAGGGGCGCGGAGGTTCGGCTGGACGGACCGCGATCCCACGCCGGGCGCCAGGCTCGTGGGGCGGACCCTGATCGGGACCGGCGTGGCCGCCTCCACCTACCCGGCCTATCGCAGCCCCTCCCAGGCGAGCGCCCGCCTGGAGCCCGATGGCCGCTACACCGTCAGGATCGCCGCCACGGACATAGGCACGGGCGCCCGCACGGTGCTCACCCAGATCGCCGCCGACGCCCTGCGCACCTCACCCGACAGGGTGACGGTGGAGATCGGCGACAGCGCGCTGCCCCCCGCCACCCTTGCGGGCGGGTCGATGGGCACCGCCTCCTGGGGCACGGCCGTCGTGCGGGCCTGCGAGGCGCTGCGGGAACGGGTCTCCAGGAGCGGCGACGTGCGCTCAACCGGTCTGGAGGCCACCGCCGACACCAAGGAGGAGATCGGCGCGCAGGAGCGCCTCTCCCGCCACGCCTTCGGAGCCCAGTTCGCCGAGGTCGGCGTGGACGTCGACACGGGAGAGACCAGAGTCCTGCGGATGCTCGGCGTGTTCGCGGCGGGAAGGATCGTCAACCCGAAGACCGCGCGCTCGCAGTTCATCGGCGGCATGACGATGGGCCTGTCGACGGCGCTGTTCGAGGAGAGCCTCATGGACAGGGAGTTCGGCGACTACCTCAACCGCGACCTCGCCCAGTACCACGTGGCGGCGTGCGCGGACGTGCGCGACATCGAGGCGGTCTGGGTCGAGGAGGACGATCCGCACCTCAACCCGATGGGCACCAAGGGCATCGGCGAGATCGGCATCGTCGGCACCGCGGCGGCCATCGCCAACGCGGTGTACCACGCCACCGGCATCCGGATTCGCGACCTGCCCATCCGCCTCGACAAGCTGCTGCGCTGAGCGCTCCTCCCAGGGGACCGGGCTGAGGAGGCGTCGGCGGCCATCGATGATCGCGGTCAGGCGCAGTGGCGCAGGTCCTGAGCATCTGCCGGTACGACTCCATCAAACCCAGTCTCATGGCGGCGGCCTGTTGCTCCCAAGACTCTGATCGGGCCCCAACAGGCCTGGGCATGAGGGCCGGACCCCGGCCGGGGCCCGGCGAAACCTCCGGCGGCTGCCCGGCTACGGCAGCTGGAAGCGGGCGTAGCGGCGGTGCCCGGTGCCGGAGCGCGGCGGCTCGATCAGGTCGGCGGCGCCCAGAGTCCTCTGGCCGTTCCCAAGCGGTTCGCCGTCCACGATCAGGCCTTCAGGAGCGAGCCGAGGCGGTCGAACACCATGGGGATCTGCTTGCCGAGCTGGGCTCGGACCAGGCGTTCTGCCATCTTCGGCACGCTGTCGAGCTCCAGGCTGAAGGGGACCTGGCAGCCGTTCGCGGATGCCCGTACGCCATAGCGCTGGGTGACGCCGGGGCGGCTGTTCGGCGCGGTCCGCAGGGTGAGGTACCCACCGGGCGCGTACTCGGTGACGGTGAGGTCCAGCTCGGTGCGGCGTCCCATGACCTTGCGCACCTGGGAGACGGTTCGCATCCCCTGAGGTGGGGTGTTGCGACGACCACTAGAACGGAAGATTTCACCGTCGGGGCCTTTCCCTCCAGGGCATCCGAACGGTCGGCTCGGGCATAACTCCTCCGTAGCTGCGCTACCGCTAATTCCTGCGGACTTCCTCCTCGACCCCGGACATGGTCATGAGCAGCATCACACGCCCGGACGGGGATGTGGGGCCTCGAAACGCGTGGTGCTCAGCCGATCGAGGTCTGGCGCGTTTCGTACGGTGCGGTTGGCTGGCCTGCCGACGACGGCCGCTGGGTGCCGGACACGATCAGGGCCCAGGCCAGGCAGCCGAAGGCGGCGATGTGGACGAGAGCCCGGATGTTATTCCACAACACCCACTTGCTCTCGAACTGCTCGCGTGCGGCGGCGAGATGCTGAGCGTCCCCCGCCTTGGCGAGCTGGTCGTTGAGGGGGACGTTGACGCCGCTGGTGATGAGGAACGCCACCAGGCAGAGCACGAGAGCGGCGATGATCCACGGCAGTGCCGGCTTGCCGTACCCCCGCCAGGCCAGCACGCCGGCCAGGGCGATGAGCGGGATCGACCCCATGAACAGCGACATGAAGGTCGGATTGAGGATCGCCTTGTTGATGTTCTGCATCGCCTCGACCATCGTGCGGTCGGAGGAGCGGTTCAGGCCCGGCATCACCGAGTAGGAGAAGCCCGCGAACAGCCCGGCCATTAGGCCGGTGCTGATAGCGGAGATGAGGAGTATGACGCTTTGCAGGAGTTTCACATGGCCTCCTGGGGGTTCCAGATGCCGGTGGCGGCGGCGTGGCGGGCGTAGTCGGCAAAGGTGCGGGGAGCACGGCCCAGGGCCCGCTGCACACCGTCGCCGAGGTGAGCGTTGCGGCCGTCCATGACGGTGGTGAACAAGTAGCCGAGCAACTCGACGATCTCGATGGGCACACCCTCGGCGGTCAGCGCGTCAGCGTAATCCGCCGCGGGGATCGAGTTGAAGGTGACGTCGCGGCCGGTGGCCGAGGCGATGGCGGCGATCGCGTCAGCGAAGGTGAGCAGGCCAGGGCCGGTGACCTCATATGTCTGGTCGGGGTGCCCCTCGCCGGTGAGCGCGGCGACCGCTACGTCGGCGATGTCGTCGGCGTCCACGAACGGCTCGCGGATGTCACCGACGGGCAGGAACACCTGGCCGTCCAGTACGGGCTCCAGCAGGTAGTTCTCGCTGAAGTTCTGGTTGAACCAGCGGCGATATCGGCTGCTTCGACCGGGGGTGAAGCAGCAGCCGCCGACGGGTACCCGGCAGCTTGTTCGACCTGCGACGGCTTGCTGATCGTTGTGAGTTTCATCGGTAAATGGCCGGGATTCTTCAGCGCTATCTGGCCAAAGGCGCCGGCCCAGACGACCGTGTTTCGGCTGTGGATGAGCACTCGCTGCTCGGACCGGATTGGCCTGGTGGTCGGTGCTGTGCCGCTGACCTCGGGTAACACAACGCAGGAGACCGTACAGAGCCTGGCTTCTGTCTGGTCAGCCTGCTGTACCGCAGCCAGGACGTCGCGCCGGCCTGACGGTGCCTTCAGCGACTCTCGATCCGGCCTCGAGTGGCTCGGCCGACCATGAGGATTCCGGCGATCCGTCGTTGTTGGGAGGACGGACCTTGATCTCCTCGCCGCTGAGGTATCCGTTCGCATGCCCACACACCGATACGTTCTGCATAGAAGTCATCACATATCGTGACGGATCGCTTTCTGGTAGGCCGATTCCAGAGAGGCAGACCGCTGTGTGCATCCACCCCCTCCCGTACCCCTTCCGCCGGCCGGGGCCGCTCGCCGTACCCGAGGAGCTGGACACGATCCACGACGAGCCCGTGCGGCGCGTGAGCATCCCCAGTGGGGACGAGGTCTACCTCGTGACGCGCCACGAGGACGTCAGGAAGGTGCTGACCGACCCCAGGGTGAGCCGCAACCTGAACCGGCCGGACGCGCCGAAGATGTCCAAGACCACCATGATGTTCCAGGACGCGAAGCTGGACCCCGACCCGCCCGAGCACACCCGGGTGAAGCGGCTGGTGATGAGGGCGTTCAGCGCGACCCGGGTGGAGCGGCTGCGGCCACGCGCGCAGGAGATCACCGACGAGCTGATCGACGCCATGGCGGCCAAGGGCCCGCCCGCGAACGTCGCCGAGGACCTGGCGTTCCCGCTCAGCATCCGCATCATCTGCGACCTGCTGGGCGTCCCGCCGCAGGACCAGAGCAGGTTCCGCAGGTGGACCGACCACTTCCTGTCCACCAGCAGATACACCAGGCAGGAGATCCACCGCGCGCTGGGCGAGCTGAACACCTACATGAGCACGCTCATCACGGCCAAGCGGGAAAGCCCGGCCGGCGACCTCGTCAGCGCGCTGATCCAGGTCCACGACGACGACGACACCCGGCTCACCGAGTACGAGCTGCACTGGTGGTGCCGCCTGCTGCTGCTCGTCGGCTACGAGACCACCGCCAGTCAGCTCAGCCTGAGCGTGGCCAAGCTGCTGTCCGAGCCGGACCAGCTGAAGCTGCTGCGGGCCGATGAGTCGCTGCTGGACGGCGCCGTGGAAGAACTGCTGCGCTGGAAGCTCATGAGCGGCTCGCTGTCGATGCTGCGCTATGTCACCGAGGACATCGAGGTCGGCGGCGTGACGATCCCCCGGGGATCCGGGCTCATCCCCGCGGTGGAGTCGGCCAACTGGGACCGCGAGGTGTTCGAGCGGCCCGGCGACCTCGACATCACCCGCACCGACAACGCCCACCTGACCTTCAGCGCCGGCCCGCACTTCTGCATCGGCGCCGCGCTGGCCCGGCTGGAGCTGCAGACCGCTCTGGGCACCCTGCTGCGCAGGTTCCCCACGCTGCGCCTGACGATCGCGGCGGAGAAGTTGCGGCGTACCGAGGGAACCCTCATCGAGAGCCTGGTCGAGACCCCGATCACGTGGTGAGCCGCGCGGTGAACCAGGCCGCCGGCAAGCCACGGTGGCGTGCTCGGCGAGCCCGGCGGATGGTGCCGAAGCTTCGGCCGGGCCGGCGCGTGAACGTCAGCCCGGTGGGGAGGGCTGGGCAGGGCGGGGGCCCCAGATGTCGGCTGCGCGGTTGGCCAGTACATAGACAAGGTTCACGGTCAGGATGGCCGGGGCGACCACCGCCACGAAGCCGGGGAATTCCCGTTCAAAGGCCAGGGCCAGGATCACCGCCGTGATCCCGTTCTGTTGCGCCAGCCCCAGATGGATCCGGTCGATCATGGGCAGGCCGTGGGTGAGGACGAGCGCGGCGAGCATCTGGGCGGTGAACGCGGCCAAGCCAAGGAGCAGGCCCATCGCCAGGTTGGTCCCACCGACCAGCAGCAGTCCCATCAGGAACGCCGAGAGGGCGAAGGCGGCGGTCACCGCCCGGGAGAGCCAGCGGGAATCGGGCAGGCGCAGGTACAGTCCGGCGGTGGCGATGCCCAGCATGAGCGAACTCCAGGCCGCGGAGGCGATCGCGGAGACCACGGCCAGATAGGTCAGTACGGGCGGCGCTTTGCGAAGGAGCCGCCACAGTCCGTAGGCGGCCGCGGCGAACAACGCGTTCAGTCCCAGATCCATCAGGTAGGACGCCGACAGGCCGTCGGTGGGCCGGCTGAGTGACACGGCGTAGAAGGCCAGGATGATCGTCACCGGATCGTCGAAGGACGACCATGCGCCCAGGATCGTCCTGGCTCGATCGGACAGGCGGTTGTCGGCCATGACGGAGGCGACCGACAGCGGGTCGATCTGCGCCATCGCCACCGCCAGGATCACCGCGCGCGGGTCGCCGGAGACGAGGTGGACGACTCCCGCGATGAAGGCCGCCTTCAACAGTACGCCGACGGTGACCGCGAGCAGGATCAGCTTGCCATGCTGGCGGGCCTCGGCCCGGTCGATGCCGTGCGTGCTGCCGTACAGGCCGATCGCCAGCAGCAGGCTGCTGAGCAGCAGATAGGCCCCCGAGTGCGTCAACCCGCGAATGCCGGCCAAGTCAGCAGTAAGCCATCCGAAGCCGACAATGAGGATTAAGAACCCGATTCTGACCAACGTTCACCCCCTGAGATCGGTCGCAAGTGCCCTCGCGATGGGGGCTCGCGCTGGTTGATCGGCGGCAGCGTGAAGTGCCCGCGGATGATGTCCACGAGCCGGGCCATCTTGTCGTCGACCACGTCGACCTTGCGCTGGTCCAGCGTGACGCCGACCAGATAGAGGCCGGCATCGACCCAGTGAAAGTACAGCGCGCCACGCTCGACGTCGAGCACAGTCCTGATCAGGATGCCGCTCTCGATCCTGGACAGTTGCCGGTCCAGCCGGGCGGTCAGCCACAGCATCTGCCGCCCGGCCTGTAAGTAGAGTTCTCGGCGCTGCTCGGGGTCGGTGTCGTGGAAGAAGTGGGCCAGATCGGCGTCCTCCAGCACGTCGGTGTAGAACAGGCATTGCTCACCTAGGAAGTAGCCGACGAAGTGCAGGTCGTCCTGGTCCAGCATGGCCACGCAACTGTTGAGAGCCTTCTCCACCGAGCCGCTCGGGTTGGGCACGGTCCGGATCAGGATTTCCGACTCGCCGATCACCCTGCGCTTGGTGGCCGTCGGTGCCGGACCCGTGGGCGCCGACAAATGCGGAAGGTAAAGGCTCCGGCGGTACAGGGTCATCAGGTAGACGCCGGTGGCAATGGTGAACGCGCTGACTCCCGCGGTGACCAGCCCCAGCAACTCGCTCGCGATTCCGCCCCGCCACCACACCGGACCGAACGCGGCGACGAAACCCATGACGCCTTCTGCCACCGCTGCCACCGTCATCGCGGCCACCAGGAGTATCGGCAGCCGGGCCCGCAGCCGGCCGAGCACCAGCGCCGTCACGGCCAGCGAGACGATAACCAGAAGCACGGTGATGGCGCGGGAGACGCTGTAGTCCTCCCGTTCGATGTACCAGGAGATGAGCTCAAGGACCAGCGGGAGAAGGACCAGTGAGGCGATGACGATGGCGAACCTGGCGTAGCGATCCCTGTCCACGCGTGTACCGGCCTTTCGAGGGGGTGACTCCAGGCTCCAGGACATCGGGCGATCATGTCAATTCCCATGGATTCAACTCGCGGGAGGGTTCCTTTACGGATACCGCGCAAGTCATCCAGAGAATGCAAGGCCGCCTTTCTTTCGGCACCGAGCTCGGAAATGGCGGGGCCTATTCCAGGCAGCGGACACCGGTGCCGCGACAACCCACGGGTCCACCAGGGCAGGTTGCTCCGGGACATGAACACCCGTGTCTGCCGGCCACTGGTTCAGATTTCTCTGCGATACGCGTACCGGGTGGCCAGGGTCAGACAGATTGTGGTGGCGATCGCCGCCACTCCGGCGGCGGGTGTGAAGTCGGTGAGGCCGGCCGTTTCGAGCAGGGTGTGCTGCGCGGTGAGTAGTCTCGACGGCATCCACGCGCCGAGCCCGGGTACAAGCCCCGCCACGGGCAGTGCCAGCAACACCATGGCCGCGACACCGGCGATGAGCAGCACGCCGCGAAGAAGTGCGGACAGCAGGGCGACCACCGCGACGGCGAACGCCAAGTAGAGGGCCACGAGGAGATTGCCGAGCACCATCGCCGCCGCGGAGGGCATCGCGATGAGGACCGCCGTCTCGTACCAGGTGATCCACGCACCCACCGAGTAGGCCGCGATCATGGCGAGCGTCACCACGACATAGCGGGGAACGAGCAGGGCGGCGGCCGAACGCGCCCGGCTGCGGTAGTAGATCGACACGGCCGGACGGTGGTCGATGGCCAGGGTCGCCGCGGCGACCACGATGACGAGCAGGAGGCCCAGGCCGATGCTGTTGTCGACGAAGGAGGCGACGCCGGCCGCGGGCGTCACCGCGACGGGCGGAACCGAGAGCGAGGCACCGGCTCGCGCGATGATCGCACCGGAGTACAGGGCCATGAACGGCCCTGACATGCCGAAGGTGATGAAGAGCGCCGCCGCGGCCAGGAAGCGGTGGGTGCGGCACAGGCGCAGCCACTCCAGGCGCCATGCCCATCCGTTCATCGGGTGCCTTCCGAGGTCAGCGCCGCGAAGGCGTCTTCCAGTCTGGCTTCCTGCGGGTACATGCCGGTGATCGCGTGGCCCGCGGCGCTCAGCACCGCGGGGATGCCGCGCTCGCCCGAGGCGATCGAGCCGGCCTCGACATGGACGGTGTCGTGGTTCACGGCACGGGACGTCGTGACCCAGGGCTGCGCGGCCAGCAGGTCCGCGATGTCGTGGGCGGTGCCGCGCACGCCGACGTGCCAGGCCGGGGAGAGGCGTTCGGTCAGCAACTGCCGGACGGGTCCTTGGTGGACCAGGCGTCCGTCCCGCAGGACGCCGACCTCGTCGCAGACTCGCTCGATGTCGCCGAGCTGGTGGCTGGAGAAGATGACGGTGGTCTGTCCCGCCAGGGATTCGATCAGGGTGAGCACGTCTGCTCGTCCTTGCGGGTCGAGGCCGGCGGCGGGCTCGTCCAGGATGAGCAGGCGTGGCCGCCCGATCAGGGCGGCGGCCAGGCCGAGGCGCTGGCTCATGCCGCGGGAGAATCCCTTGGTACGGCGGTGCGCCACCGCACCGAGCCCTACCTGCTCCAGAACGTGCCGGGCCCGGCCGGGCTCATGGTCGTGCCCGGCCAGCCGGGCGGCCCATTCGACGACTTCGGCGGCGCTCAGCCAGGGTTCGAACTCCGGCACGTCCGGGCAGATCGCGATCTCGGAGGGGGCCGGTCTGGCGCTGATCTGCCCGGAGTCGGGATGCCTGAGTCCGGCAAGGAGCATCAGCAGCGTGGTTTTACCGGCGCCGTTGAGGCCGACGAGCCCGTAGACGATGCCCTGGCCCACCGACAGGTCGATGTCGAACACCCCGGCGCCGTTCCCATAGTCGCGCGTCAGCCCGTGGGTGATCACAGCATGCTCGCTCACCGATCTCTCCCCACGGCCAGGTAGAGGATGCCGCCCAAGGGCATGGCCAGCAGGCAGGCCAGCGCCCAGCCCCACTTGGGCAGGTGCTTGACTCCGGGGACGCGGGAGAGGTCGATCAGGCAGTAGATCGCGAAGGCGATCATGATCGCCATGTAGGGGATGAGAGTGAGCAGGACGATTGTCGTCTTGTCGGGTGTCATCAGCGGGACCTGGCCATGGCGAGAAGGACCATCAGAACGTAGATCGGCGCGATCAGCAGGGCCGCGGCCACGACCACGATGGTCGGCGGCAGGAAGAAGACTCCGATGGCGCAGGCGATCCCCAGGATCACCATGGCCGCGCCGCCGGCTCGCTGTGAGTGCTGCCAGGCCAGCGCGAAGCGGCCGGAGACCCGCGCCGGGCTGATCTTGGGGAGCACGTTGCCGAGCGAGGCCAGCAGGACGCCGAAGGCCACCCCCACCGCCTGCTCCAACGGGAAGTGCCGGTCGGTGGTCTTGAACAGCAGGCCGGTGTGCAGGACGAGGAGGAACAACGGGAGGATGACGAACAGGACGTTCATCGACCTGGTCTGCGAGCGCGGGCTGGCGACGAGTCGCGGGTCGACATGATGGCGCAGACGGCCGCCGAGCGTGGTGGAGACGGTCATGATCGCGGCGATCAGCATCAGTACGCCCGGCAGCGCGGTGACGACGACGATGCGCGGCACCTGGACGCCGGCGCGGATGGGCGTGGCCTCGCGGGTGTTCACGAGTGCGGGAAGGGAGTCCCATACCCTCCAGGCCACGACGGCCATGGCGAGCAGGCTCAGGGCGGACACGATGATGCCGATCCACGGTGGACGGGCGGTCTGGAGGTTCGATGGCGCGTTGCTCATACAGCCTTCCTCATCCTCACGTGGTGGTTGTCGGTGAGATCCGCGAGTACGGCCGCGCGGATCTTGAGTGCGGTGTTTTCTCTGGTCAGAAGCGATAAGACGAGGTGGGCGGTCTCTTCCATCACGCTGAGGTTGAGCCGGTACCAGATGGTCGTCCCGTCTCGCTCGCCTACGATCAGCTCCGCGCCTTTCAGGACGTTGAGATGCCCGGAAAGGGTGGGCCGGGGCACGCCGAGGTGCTCGGCGAGCTGGCCGGCCGACATCCGCTGGTGATCTCTGAGTACGGACAACACCTCGCGGCGCCGCGCGTGAGCCAATGCTTCGAAGGTGCGATTCGCCAACACCTAACACGCTCCGTTCCGACGTTTGTCGCTGCCTGAGCCGGGCCCCCGTTAGGAGTCGTGATGATCGTAGATTCGGATAATCGGTCCCAGATATCCCACACATGGCACATCAGGGTCATGATTCGGAGCGGGGCCGCCATGACCGGGGTCATGGCTGTCAGGACATGACCTTTGCCACGCTGTGCTGAGGGAAAGGGCTGGTTATGCTCCCGGTTATGCGGGATGCCAGGTCGATCCGTGACGTCAACAGCTGGGTGGGATTCCCAGAGGATCGCCCGCCGCTGGTGTTCAACATCTTCTTCTGGGGGTCCGCGCTCATCAGCGCGCTGGTGTTCGTGGTCGGATTCCAGGCGTCAGATCGGTTGCAGGATGGGTGGCCGCTGTCGCAGACGACGTTCCTGATCAGCGCGGCCGCCTTACCACTGAGCTGCGTGTTGTGGCTGGCGGTGCCGTGGCGGCCCGGGGCTTCTGTTCCGCGCAAGACGGCCAGTGCGCTGTTCGTGGTCACGAGCCTGCTGCTGATGATGGCCGGAGGGGTCGCCGCTCTGCTGATCGCCAGCATGGCTGTGGGCAACGTCCTGGTGGTCTTCGGATTGCGCGGGGGCATCGCCTACGCCGCCACGGCCGGGTTGTTCCATTTCCTGCTCGGAGTGATCAACCCGGAGCAGTCGCTGCTGGCCGCCGTTCTGAACGGCGCGACCGTGCTGCTTCTCTGTTTGGTGATCATGGTTGTCGTGGTGGCGATGATCGAGGCGCATCGGCGGGCGGAGGAGACGCGGCGTCTGCTGTCCGAACTGGAGGATGCGCACGCGGAGCTCCGGCGCCATGCGGCGCGGACTCGGGAGCTGGCCATTGCCGAGGAGCGGGCCAGGATGGCGCGGGACATGCATGATTCGGTGGGTCACTATCTGACCGTGATCAATGTGGGGCTGTCGAACGCGCAGCGGTACAGGTCCTTGCGCCCCGAGGCGGCCTGGGGGGAAGTGCGGCAAGCCCAGGAGCTCACGCTGGAGGCCCTGACGGACACGAGGCGGTGGGTACGTGCGCTGCGGCCGTTGCGGATGGACGGTCGCAAGGGTATCGCCGCGCTGCGGGCACTGGCCGAGTCGTTCTCCTCGGCCGACCTCGAGGTCGACTTCACGGTGACGGGCGCGTGGCCGGACATCGATGAGGGTCGTGAACTGGTGTGTTACCGGATAGTTCAGGAAGGGTTGACCAATGCTCTACGCCATTCCCGGGCGCGCCGCATCGAGGTGGCGCTCCAGTGCACGCCGGAGCGTGTGGAGGTGAGCGTCCGCGACGACGGCACCGGTGTTGTGGTGGACGCGATCGCCGGCGGGTTCGGACTGCGCGGCCTGCAGGAACGAGTGGAAGCCGTCAAGGGCGAGCTGCGGCTGGCGAGCGACCCTGGTGAGGGATTCACTCTGCGAGCGATGGTGCCGGTATGAACGTGATTCGGGTCTTGCTGGTCGACGATCAGATCCTCATGCGTGAGGGCCTGCGTAAGCTGCTGGAGATCGAGCCGGGTATCGAGGTCGCCGGGTTGGCCGCCGATGGTCTGGAGGCGCTGGAGCTGCTGACGACGTTTTCGCGGGAGCGTCAGCCGGAGGTCGCCTTGGTCGACGCCCGAATGCCGCGTATGGATGGTGTCGAGCTGGTTGCGAGGCTGCGTGCGGACTTCCCGCGGATCGCCGCGGTGATGCTGACGACGTTCGACGACGATGACTATATTTTTGGCGGCCTGCGCGCGGGAGCACGCGGTTATCTGTTGAAGGACACCTCGCCAGATGAACTGGTGGCCGCGATCAGGCGGGCTGCGCGGGGGGAGACCGTGCTGGGCGCGCCTGCGGCCGAGCGGCTGGTGGCGGCCCTGCGTGAAGAGGCCGGCGTGGCTGGTCCGGCCGAGCCGCAGCAGCCGGGCGCCGCGGTGGGGGCACCGTGCGGGTTGTCGGATCGCGAGTATGAGGTTGCCATGCTCATCGGTTCCGGCGCTTCCAACCGTGAGATCGCGCGGCACCTGCACATCACCGAGGGCACGACCAAGAATCACATCTCCAACTGCCTGCGCAAGCTGGGCCTGCGCGACCGGACCCAGCTGGCGGTGTGGGTGTCTCAACGGCAGACCGGCTCGTGAGGTACGGCGGATCCGCCATGGCCTGATCCGCGCTGTCCGGCGGGAGCGACGAGTTCGGCGTAGAGCGCGCAGGATGTCAGGAGATGGTCATGGTCGCCGAAGAAGGCACGGGTGCCGTCCAGCAGGAGGATGTGGTCAGCCCGCAGGGCGGACGCGGCGCGGTGAGCGATCACGATGAGCGTGCCCGGCCGGTCGCGGAACGCGCGCTCGGCGTGTGCCTCCGCGGCGGGGTCCAGGTGGCAGCTGGCCTCGTCCAGAATGACCACCCGGGCTCGGCTCGCGTAGGCGCGGGCCAGCCCGATCAGCTGCTTCTCGCCCGCCGACAACGTGGCGGGGTCGAGCTGCGCGCGCAGCCCGCCCAGGCGGGTGATGAGCTCGTCGGCGCCGACGAGCTCAGCGGCGGTCACCAGCTCATGCTCGTTCGACTCGGGAGCGAGGTAGCGGAGGTTGTCGGCGACGGTGGCGCGGAAGACATACGACTCCTGCGGTACCAGCACGATGTGCTCGCGGCGGTGGTGGGCGGCGATGCCATCAGGACGCACCGCCCCCACCGTGACCTCCCCCCGGCAGGGGAGCGCAAGCCCGGCCAGGAGCATCGCGAGCGTCGACTTGCCGATGCCGCTGGGGCCCACGATGGCCAGATGGCCGTCCTCAGGCACGGCGAAGGACAACTCACGCAGGACGGGTTCGGCGTCCGCGCCGTAGGAGAACCAGATGTCGTCCACCATGACGCGGTTGCCGCGCGGAGTGACCGGCTCACCTGCCTGAGCGGGCGCCGGCGCGTGATCGAGGGCGGCGAGGCGGCGGATGGTCACCGCCAGTTGCAGCCCGGACCCGCCGACGAGCTCGGTGAGCATCCGCATGGCCGGCTCCAGGTGCGCGCTGAGGTAGGTCGCCGCGCCCACGAGCACACCGGCGCTCATGCCACGGTCAATGAGCCAGGGAGCGGCCAGCAGCAACGCGAGCAGAGGTAGCTGGCCGCCGATCGCGGTGATGAGGCTGCGCGTGGCGGTCGCGCCGGCCAGCCGCTGCTGGGCTGCGCGCTCGGCGCTCAGCGCGAGGTGGACGCCGTCGACCACCTCGTCCTGGCGGCCGAAGGCCGCGATGTCGCGATGGCCGCCGATGGCGGCGCTCGCCTCGCGGGCCACGCGCTCGTTCGCCTCGATCGTGGCCCGCTGGCGGCGGGCCAGGCGGCGTAGCAGCGCGGTGAACAGCAGCGCCGAGACGAGCACGGGCGGCAGGATCAGCCACACGATCTCGCCGGCCAGCGCGCTCAGCCCGATGGCCGCCGCGACGATCGTGAAGGCGAAGCGGCGCAGCCCGTTCAGCAGCGCCGCCACCGATCTGCGTACGGATTCGACCTGCTGGGTGATACGGGAGATCGTGGCTCCGTCGGCGATGACGCCGTCGCTGCCGCGCACGATGCCGGCGACGACCGCGTGCATCAGTTCGTCGCGCAGGGGCTCGACGATCGATCCGATCATCGGGAAGGTGAAGCGGGTGGCGATGCCGCCGAGGGCGTAGGCGAGCAGCAGCCCGGACAAATACAGCAGCCCGGTTCGGATGTCGCCGCGCAGGAAGCCCGTGTCGATCGCCTTGGCGAGCAGCAGTCCGGTTACGGTCGCGGGCAGCGCCTCGAGAGCCGACCAGGCCGCCAGCCCGGCCAGCGGCTTGCGGCGGGCCACGAGCGAGTGGCCGATCAGGTGCCAGCCCACCGTGTCATGACGCATGGCTGAACTCCCGTTCCTGTCCCGGGTTGAACAGCCGGCGGTAGCGCGGCTGTTTCCACAGCTCGTGGTGTGGCGCCACGGCGCGCAGGCGGCCGTCTTCGAGCCAGGCCACCCGGTCGGCGCGGGCGGCCAGTGAAGGGCGGTGGGTCACGATGATCCGAGTAGCGGTGACCTGCTGGGTGAGGGCCTTGCTGATGTGCAGCTCGGTGACGCTGTCCACGCTGGACAGCGCGTCGTCGAGGATCAGCAGGCGACTGGTGCGGGCCAGGGCGCGGGCCAGGCCCAGGCGCTGGCGTTCCCCGCCGGACAGCGGGGTGCTCGCGCACTCACTGTCATACCCTTGGGGCAACCGCCTGATGAACGCGTCCGCCTGCGCCGCCTGGGCGGCATCCCGGACCCGGTCGCCGGAGCCGAAACCGATCGCGTCCGTGAACGTCCCCTCCAGGTAGCAGGGGCGCTCGAACGCCCAGCTGACATGGGCGGCCAGCTCCGCGGCGGCGAGTTCACGTACCGGTACCCCGTCCAGGAGTACCTGGCCGGCGTCCGGGTCGGTGAGCCGACCGGCGACCGCTGCCAGCGTGCTCTTGCCCGATCCGGACAAGCCGACGAGAGCAAGGCTGCTTCCGCCCGGCACGCGCAGGGTGACGCCGTCCAGGACTCCGTTCACGGTCAGGCCTTGAAAGGTGAGGTCACCGGGACTTTCGGGCAGCGTGCGCGTGCCGTACGACATGGTCGGGGTGGACAGGACTTCCTCCAGGCGGCGGGCGCCCGCGCGTGCCTGGGCAAGGGCCATGAAGGCCCCGGCCTGACTCAGCAGCCCGAGGGCCATCCCCGCATACGCCGCTGCGGCGGTCAGCTGGCCCGGGGTGATGTCGCCACCCACCAGCGCGTACCCGGCGGTGGCCAGGACCGCGACCTGGATCAGCGGCATCAGCAGGGAGGCACGCAGGCTCAGCTTGCCCTGCAGTATCCACGAGTCATGCCCGGCGCGATGGAGGTCGGGCAGGTCCGCGAGCACGCGGTCGATCTCCTGAGTTTCGGAGCCGGCCGCGCGGACCGTGCGGATGCCGGCCAGAACCTCCGCCAACCGGCCCGACATCCGGCCCTGGATCTCCAGATACGTGGTCAGCAGCGGCGAGACCCTGCCGACGAAGGAGCGGATCACCAGAGCGGCGACCGGCGCGCCGACGACGAAGGCGGCCGACAGGCGAAGGTCGATCAGAGCGAGCGCGATCAGGGCGCCGCCGGATACCAGCAGCGAGGTGATCCAGGAGCTGAACAGCGGGACGACGGAGGCCGTCTCCGTGGTGTTGGTCAGCAACCTGCTGGTCAGATCACCGCCGGCGAACCTGGCACGCTCGCGGGTGCCGAGCCGCAGGATGTGGGTGAGGAAATCACGCCGCAGGCCCAGGATGAGCGTGCTCACACACCAGGGCGCGATGAGCTGGTTGACCACCTCGGCTGCCAGCAGGAGCAGGACCAGGCCGGTCAGCTGGGTGATGGCGGTATGTCCCTCCTCCTTCGCGAGCCGCTCGTCGATCGCCGCCGCGAGGACCGCCGGGAGCGCGAGAGCCCCGGCCGCGCGGATCAGGTTCACGGTGAAAAGCGGGATGTTCCACCACCAGCCGGCCCGTGCCGTGCGGGCCAGTAGCCGGTCGGCGCTTGTCCAGCGCATTCATGTCCTCCCTGACATGAGCGTGGCCGGGACGCGCGAGGCGCCCCGGCCAGGCTCGGACGGTGCTACATGCAGACGACGGCGCTCACCGTGCTGCCGCCGATGCACGCCGACAGGCTGACGGTGCTGGCCAGGCAGGCGACGCCGACGCTGACGGTGCTGAGTACCGAGGCGGGTCCCTCACCGGAGGAGGGGGCGCTTCTGTTCTGCAGATTGAGGACGTATCCCATGGTCGGTTCCCTTCGCTTGTGCGGATGGTTAGCAGACGGCGATGCTGGTGGTGCTGAAGCAGGTCACAGGGCTGAGGAAGCTGAGCGAGGCCGGCTCGACGCCGTCGTGCGCCTCGCGGACGTTCTTGGTCTGGAGATTGAGGACGAAGCTCATGTCGGGTTTCTCCTTTCAGATCACGCGGTGATGGTGGTGATGCACAGGAACTGACTGGCGCTGCTCTGGCAGTTGAAGTAGCTGTTGGTGCTGATCGACAGGACCGCGTCACCGTCGGCGGAGGCGCCGGATCGCGACAGGTCCTGAAGGTTGAGGACGAAAGCCATGTCGGTCTCTCCTTAACGGCTAGCAGGCGGCCCAGCTTTGATTGCTGAAGCACAGCGACAGGCTCCAGGTGCTGGGCTGCCTGGCGGCGCCGTTCCCGGTGTCGTCACGGCCGGCCTGGATGCTCTGCAGGTTCAGAACGAAGGACATCTCTTGGACTCCCTTGGGTCGTCAGCAGCCGATCAAGGTCCAGCCGCTGATACAGAACGATGGGCTGAGGCTGCTCGGACCGAGCGCGTCGTAGTCGCCGTTGGCCCGGTCGGCCGGAACGCCACGCGACTGGAGGTCGAGGACGAATGCCATGTGGATCTTCCTTTCGGGATGGAGTGGAACGGTCAGTCGAGCTCGTCTGGGTGAGCGGGCGCCTCCTTTCCGCGCTCTGCCCCGGCGAAGGGCCGCAGGAAAGGCAGCAGCGGCAACGACGCATCACGCACACCGGCGAGCGCGTGCAGGATGCCCGCGCTGCCGGTGCCGAAGTCCATCGACAGCCGCATCAGCTGATCGCCGGGGAAGGCGATCTCGCCCCGGAGCCCGACCATGTGCAGACGCAGCCGCTCGCGTTTGACGGCGATCAGCTCATCCAGGCGGGTGGTGTCCGGGTAAAGCGTGCGGAGGTGGTTGAGGAAGCCCATCTGGCCGGCAGTGCCGAAGAACACCATGGGGCACACGTGGAACTCGGCGTGGGCCGCGCGGCGCAGGCGATCCATCGCGACCGACAGATCCTCGGTACGGCGGTGCCGCAGCAGCTCACTGAGAGCCAGCCCGACACCCGCCGACCCGGTGCCGATGTAGGGCATCATGCGCCAGCCCTCGTTGACGAACAGCACGTCGGTTTCCTCGACGTGGGCGCAGCAGTCCAGCTCGTGCCCGATGGCCTGTTCGGCCAGATCGAGGTAGGTGTCGTCGCCGGTGGCCTCGAAGAGCCGGACGAACAGCAGGGCCGGCCCCGACATGCCATACAGCAGCCCGGCTCTGCGGTGCTTGCCGTTGTCATCGACCGGCTTGGGCGGCTGGTTCACCAGCCGCTCGCCGATCTGGTTGGCCGCCTTGATCGCCGAGTCGCGTAACCCCTGATCGTCCAGGCGTCCGGCGAAGTAGAGCTGGTTCAGCGCCACGCCGCTCAGCCCGCTCATCAACTCGTCGGCCAGCGACACGTGGCCGATCGTGTCGATCCGGTCGAGTACCTCCAGCGCGGCCTCCCGGTTGCCGATTTCCTCGAAGGCATGAGCGATGCCGTGCAGGCCGTCATAGAAGCCGATCCGGTGCAGGCCCTGATGGTGGCGGACCCGCTCCAGCAGCCACCGCTCGTATTCCTCGCGCCGGCCGTACCCGCTTTTGGCCAGCGCGTACAGCACGCCGGCCGCGCCATAGCCGAACCCGAGGCCGCCCAGGGTGAACTGCTCGACGTCGCCCGGAAAGAGGCGGTCTTCGCGTTCCGGTGTGGCGCTGGCCCACACCGCCCTGGCCATGGATGCCTCGATCTCCTGCCAGTCGGCTCCAGCGATCACCTCGCTGGTGTGCGTCATCTGCTCCTGGCTGCCCGCCCATTCAGAGGAGCCCAGGTCGAGCAGGCCGAGCACGCTCTCGCCCCAGCCTTCTGGCATCGGGAAGCGCTGCTGCACGAAGTCGACCAGGGCGCGTGCCCTGGTGGTGTCGAGGGTGATGAGCACGGTGAGCGGCACGAACGGTGCGATCTTCAAGCAGCCGAGGGCATAACGGTCGGCGGCCAGGCTCTCGCGCTTGTCCGGCGGCACGAAGCCCGGCGCCCCCATGCCGATGCGCTGTTCTTGGTCGATGTAGGTGGCCAGCTCGAAGTCGATCAGTTTCACCTGACCCTCTTCGGTGATCATGATGTTGTTCGGGTGCAGGTCTCCGAAGGCGATGCCGCGTTCGTGCAGCCGGGCGACGACCTCGTCGATCTGCGCGGTGATGTCGACGGCCCATTCGGCGAACTCGCGGATCGTCTCCTCGGTGGGCTCGAACTGGATCAGCGGCGTGCGGTGCACCATGCGCTTGTTGAGCGTGACGCCGTCGACGAACTCCTGGACCAGGAAGTGGTGCTCCCAAAGCTCGAAGTAGTCGTAGCAGTCGACGACCGCGTCCAGGTCGGCCAGCTTGACCAGGAACTCGTGCTCCCTCTTCAACCGGCTGACCGCGTCCCGGCCAACCTGGTCGAGCCCCGCTCCGGGCCTGGCCTCCTTCAAGATGACCTTCCTGCCGGTGGCCTTCTCGATGGCCACGTAGATGCCGCCGCCGTTGGAGAAGTGCACTGCCGACTCGATGTCGTAAGGGAAGTCGGCGGGGGCCTCACCGTCGCGCCGCTCGCGCAGGTGGGAGTCGAGGAAAGCCGGCGGGTGCACCCAGTCCGGCACGTAGAACACCGGATCCCGCTGGTCCACCACCAGCTCGCCGTCCGGCGTCTCGATGGCCATGGCCGGCTCGCCCAGGTCATTGCGGGTCACCCGCTCGACGAAGCCGCCGTAGCGCAGGTACAGCGGGCCGTCCTTCCAGCGCAGGTCACTGAGGATGTACGGCCCGCCGAGCCCTCGCAGACGCGGGTTCAGGTCATCGAGCACCTGCTTGAGCTGCTCATCAGAGGTCGGGTAGATGGTGATGAACTTTCCGCTGCCGCCCCGGTCGGCGTACTTGAGGTTGCGGCCGATGAACGCGGCCTCGCTGGTCAGGAACTTGAAGGAGATCTGCCCGGCCAGGCAGTACTCCGCGGTGACGTCGAGCACCTGTTGTGCTGTTTCACGAGTGGCCGAAATATGAATCTTCCAGCCCTGGGAGAGCATTGTCGCCGCGCCGCACATGTAATTGAACCAGGGGCCCTTTCGGACCGTGCGCCAGCCTTCTGGGGCAGGGGTCTCGGCCTGCTTGTAACCCTTCTGGGCTGCAGCCCACTTGCCTGGCTCGTCATAGAAGAGGCGGTCGGCGAAACAGTACTCGAAGTATTGGAGCTTCATCTCTGCACCGTCCTGAGTGGGCCTTGTCTGTGTGCGTGACTAACACGATATGGACAATGCGAATTAAGTCCAATTACGCAGAGTTGCCGCGATCTAGGCAGCTGGCCGGGCTGATAACGTTTTCAATCACGTCTGCGATGTGCTCCGACGCGCTCCGTGATCGCCGTTGAACATTTCCCGAGGGAAAGGCAAGGAGTCCTGATTACGCTGTGTGATATCCCCGGGCGAAGATTTCTTGAGAAACGTCGCTATTTTCATTCTTTCCGAATAATCAAAAAGGCGCAATCGGGGCCCGGTGGACATGAAATGGCTCGCGGCTAAATTCGGCGATGGCGTTATGTAGAGAAAATGTAGACGAAGCGAGTAGCCTGCACAATTCTTTGCCCGGCCGCCCGTAGAAGTGCGCTGCGCTCGGGGCTGGCCGGGCTCGTCGGGTCGTCCTGATCGCCTGGGGGCTCATCGCCCTGCGGATCCGGCCGCTCGTGCTGGGCAGCGTCCTGCTCGTGATGGCCCAACTGCGGCGGATCGATCGCCGCGGCCCGCTGTACGGCCGGCGAGAGAACGACGGCGGCCGAGTGAGCCGGACGGCCGGCGCGGCGATCCAGCAGAACATGGGAAGACCTGGCGCTGGCGGCCCCCGCTGTTCAGGACGGGTCGGGCGGCTCGAGTGGGAGGGGGGCCGGCGTGGGTCGGATCTGTGTCGGCGTCGCTGTGCTCGTGTAGGGGACCGCGGGGCAGCGTGTGCCGGGAGGGGGAAGCGTCTGGTCGATGAGGTATCGGTCGATCGTGCCGCGGGTGCACTGGCTGCGGTTGTAGATGCTGTGTCCCCAGCCTTCGTACGTCAGCAGCCGTGCCTCACCGCCGATCTGGCCGGCCGCGCTGGCTGCCCAGGCGTGGCCGGTGGCGGGGTCATGCCGTGCGTTGCCCAGGAGCAACGTGGGGGTGCCATCGATCCGCAGGCGGTGTTGCGGGTTGGGGATCGGGACGGGTTCGCCGAGGCAGCCCATGGTGAAGGAGAAGGTCAGCGGGCTCACCCGCATGTCAGGTGCGATGCGCTGCGAGCGGCGCAGGAGGGCCGCGAACTCGCGGTAGTTCCGGATCGGCAGATGAAAGTCCTGGCAGACGATCCGCAGGGGGTTGGCGACGAGACCGTCCGCACGCGGGGCCCGGCGCTGCGTGAGCTGACGTGTGAAGATCTCCGGCAGCGCTTTTGAGGGGGTGGCGCCACTGTCGATCGCGACCATCGTCTCGGCGAGTTCCCGCCAGTAGGGGCCGTAGGTGGTCTGGAAGGGAAGCCTGATGAGGTCGAGAGTGCTCAGCGTGACGGTGGGGTGGCCGGGGTGGTGCAACTCGCCGCGTTCGGCGCGGGCGAGCAAGTTCGCCCAGAACGCGCGTAGGTCGCGGTCATGCAGTACGCAGGCGCTGTCGCGTTCACACCAGGCCGCGAACTCCTCGAAGGAGTCCTGGGCCGTGGCGGCCCCCGTGTTGAGGAAGGCGGCGGTGCGCAGGCTGTGGTCGATGTTGCTGTCCAGGGCGAGCGCCCGGACTCGGCCGGGGAAACGCTCGGCGTACAACTGCCCGATGAGGGTGCCGTAGGAAAGGCCGTAGTAGGTGAGTTTCCCGTCACCGACGGCGGCGCGCAACGCGTCCACGTCGTTGACCACGCTGAGCGTGTCGACGTGGTCGAACAGGGGTCCGGTCCGGGCGCGGCAATCGGCGCGGAGCCGGTTGTTGTAGTCGAGCCATCGATCGAAGTCGATCTGGCTCTTGAGGAAAGGGTCGGCTGGTGCCTGCCGCATGAGTTCGGCGGAGCAGACCACGGGATTGCTGCGCGCCACACCGCGAGGATCGAATCCGACGATGTCGAATCTTCGGGTGATCTCTTCGCTGAAGTAGCTTCGCCGTCTCAGGGCGAAGTCGACCCCCGATTCGCCGGGACCACCCGGGTTGATGATCAGGGAGCCGATTCTGGCTTGGGGGTCGGTGGCCTTGCGCCTGGCCACGGCCAGGTCGATGGTGGGGCCGCCGGGGTTCGCCCCATCGATGGGGACGGTCAGGGTGCCGCACTCCGCGGTCGGGTTCTCGACGCAGGGTGCCCAGGCGATGGCCCGGCCGGCCGACGTAACGGCCGCAGCCGCGTTTCCACGAGGGATGAGGACCGTCAACATCAGAAGAACGGTCAGGACGCGAACGAATCTTGTCATGCTTCTCCGCTCGTCAGGTGGGGTTGGCCGACCGCACCGGTTATCGGAAAGGCGATTCGTCCCGATTATCGATCATGCTCGGCAGCTGTGCCCATGAGCCGTGAGGATGACATGACTGATCGTCCCTTCGAGGGATGTCGATGAGATGGTGTCCAGTTCTCGCTGCCCGGCACGAACGGGTCAGGATGTTCCGGAGTTCAGGACCGCATCGACCGCCATGTAGAGGGTGTCGTTCTCGGCCTGCAGGATCGAGCCGTCGGAGGGGAGGGCTCGCTCCAGCGCGAGGCCGTTCAGGACAGTAAGGAGGAACTTCGCGCGCCGGGAGGTGTCGCCGGGGGTGAGGGCGCCTTCCTGCGTGAGCACCGTCAGCCAGTACTCCACGCGACGACGCCCCTCCCCTTCGAGGGCGAGGTACGCCTCCCGCACGTGTTCGGTCGGTTCCGGGGCGATGAAGTGTTCGTGGATGGTGCGGTGCGCCTCCCGCGCGCCGGCGCCGACTCCGGCGGGGGCGAGGACCTGGCGCAGGCAGTCGACAAGGCGGTCACGGGCCGGCACGTCCCGATCGTGGATCCGGTCTTCGGGAACGACGACGTCGTACAGACGGGTGAGTACCTCGTCCTGGAGCGCCCGCTGCGTCGGGAAGTGGAACCGGAGAGATCCCGTGCTCACTCCCGCGCGCGCGGCGACCGCTCGCACGCTGAGCTTCGCCCCGGGGTTTTCCCCGATCAGCTGCATCGCCGCCAGGAGAACCTTGTCCCGGCTGCTGAGCTGCTCGTTCTGTTCCGTCATCACCTGAACCTCCGCCTCACTCGTTCACAGCACTATCACACTGTACTAGCACGCTGTGATAGCTTGGCCATCATTCCGGGTAACACAGTGTGTTAGTCGAGTTGTGATGAAGCGACGGGGTGGAGGAAGCGTGTTGAAGGCATGGCGGCGCAGCCGGGCGATCCGGCGGGTCAAGCGCGGCGACGGGCGGCCTCTTCAGCGGTATCGCTGGTGGCAGTTGCCCTTGGGGCGCGCGCTGTTCCACCTCCCGCCCTCGTCCGATGGCCGGAGGCCGGGGACATACGCCGTCGACGTGCGGCACTGGGGCAACCAGTCAGGCGGCGAGAGTACGGCGCACCTGTATCTCGACGGTCGCCATCACGCCCAGTCGAAGATCCCCGCCGTGTTCCCCCTGGAGGGCGGCGTCATCGAGGTCGCGACGAGCAGCTTCGGGATCAAGCGCTGCCACTTCGTCACCACCACGGGCGAGGAGAACCAACTCGTTCCCGACCCGGCATCGGGAGGCTCAACATCACGCTCGCCCTCGGCGCCGCGCCGGCCGGCATGGAAAGGGCACTGCGTCTGCGCCACCACTGGCTGCTCGACGCCGGGGGCAACTGACCGCCGGGTGGCCCGCTCCGGCAGACGCCGATGACACATCACCAGAGAAACGGAGACGAGAATCATGAACCTCCTTCGCAGGCCATTCCAGATCATCCGTGCCGACCCGCGCGCGTACCTGCTGATCAACGCCCTTGCCTACGGCACGCTCCTCCTGGGCATGGCCCTGGCCCTGATTTTCCCCGATCTCCACGCCGCGCGGACGTCCTCCTTCGTCGACGGCGGCCAGGGGGCGCTCGTCGACACCGTGATCGGCAGCCCCTGGGTCTTCGGCGCGACCATCTTCTTGGTCAACGTGTTCGCGACGGCGCTGCCGCTCATCGTCCTGCCGTCCCTCGTGATCCCCTTCGCGGGCCTCGTGGTCTTCGTGATCAAGACGATCGACATAGGGATCCTCCTGGCGCCCGTCGACCGGACATCGGCACTGATCCTCATCCCGCACTCGCTGACCATGCTCATCGAGTTCCAGGCCTACGCGCTGGTGATGTTCGGCGCCTACCTGCTGGGCAGGTCCTGGCTCCGGCCGGCGACGGTGGGAGCCACCACGCGACGGCAGGCCTACGTGCGCGGTCTGAGCCGGCTTGGCCGGCTCTGGCTCGCGGCGCTCGCGCTCTTCGTCATCGGCGCGGTCTACGAGGCCGTCGAGATCTACTTCCTCGTACCGTTGGTGCTCGGCGCCTGACCGTCCCCATGGCGACGCCGATCGAGGCTTCCGGGCTCGCCCGCCTGAGTTAGTCCGGCCGGTCAGGCGTCACTCAGATCTGGTCCAGGCCGCCGTCGACGTACGATCGGGTGGCGGCCCTGGTCGCCGCGTACACGCCGAACTCCCGCGGCATCTTGCGCCATTGAGCGCCGGTCCTGAACCGCCGGATCACGCCCGTGCTGGGCAGACTGCCGGAGGGCGCCCGTCCCGGCCGGGACGGGCGCCCTCCAGTTCAGGGTGCGACGCGGTGGTCAGGCTCCGTGCGGGCCCGGTGCGGCGCTTCCCTTGTACTCTCCCAGGTCGGAGACCAGCTCGGCGATGTCGGGGATGTTGTCGTAGCGGCGCTGGTGCAGGGCGGCGATCTTCGCGCCGATGTCCGGGTCGGGGTCGTCGGTGATGTCGAACGAGGTCATCTTGTCGATCAGCGGTAGTCCGATGCGGTCGGTGTGGAGGTGTGCGGGGTGGATGAGGTACTCCCAGTAGCGGTCGAGGTCCTCGATCGCCCAGGTGGCTCCCCACTCGTATTCACCCCCGTAGTCGCGGCCGACGACGAAGGACGTCACGGGCGGGATCTTGCCGTGGTTGCGCAGGCTCTGGAGGGCCTCCTCGAGCTGTTGCGGTGTGACGCCGGGCTTGAGGGTGAAGCGGATGCCGTGAATGATCATCGGTCTTCCCTTTCTGGTGGTGTTGGTGGTGATGGGTTGTCAGCCGGCGGCGGCGCGGGCCCTGCGTGCCACCCACGGTGCGAGGGCGGCGAGGGCGGCTGCCGCTGCCATCGCGATCCCGGTCCAGGTGAAGGCGGCGCTGATGCCGGCGCTCCGGACCAGGGGTTGGATGACCAGTGGGGACAGGAACTGTCCGAGGAAGATGCCCGTGACCAGGCCGCTGAGGACCCGGCCGCGCTGGTCGGGGTGGGCGAGCTCGCTGAGCCGCAGGTTGAGGTTGGGGACGGCGAATCCGACCCCGAGGCCGCCGACGAGCAGCCCGGCCGCGATCTGGCCAACGGCGTCGGCCGTGCCGACCAGCAGCCAGCCCACGCCGAGCAGGGCGACGCTGACCGCGGTGATCGTGGCGGACCTCAGTCGCCTGCGCAGCGCCGGGAAGGCCAGAGCGCCGATCGCGCTGGACAGGGTGCTCCCGGCGATCACCGCGCCGGTGAGGGTGGGTCCGCTGCCGTGGCTGCTGAGCAGGAACGGCAGTTGGGTGGGTGCCATGTAGAACGCCAGCGTCACGACCAGGGCCAGCGCGTACACGCCGAGGATCCTGCCGGTCATCGGCGACCGCCGAGGACGTGGGAGGCCGGGCGCCGCCGTACGCCGGCTCGGTGGTTCCCGGCGCAGGGCGCCGATGGCGAGCGCGGCGACGCCGGCCGAGGCGAGGTAGATCCAGAACGGTGCCCGCCAGCTGGCCGTGGCCAGCAGTCCGGCCAGTGGCAGGAAGACGACACCGCCCAGGCCGGCGAAGGCCTGCTGCAGCCCGAGGAAGGACGCACGCCGCGGCCCGGCGAACCAGTCGGTGATCGTCGCGCTGACCGCCGTCATGATTCCGCCCACCGCGATGCCGAGCAGCGCCCTGGTGGCCAGCAGCAGGTACAGGTCGTTGGCGAAGAATCCGGCGGTGCCGCTGATGGCGTACAGCACGAGGCTGGAGACCAGCAGCGGGCGGCGCCCCAGGCGGTCGGCGACCAGCCCGGAGACGGGGGCGCTGACGGCGATCGCGAGGGAGGTGACGGTCAGCGCGAAGCGGACGAGGAGGTCCGCGCCGGGGGTGCCGGCGAAGGCCTCCCGCATCGCGGGCAGACTGGGCGAGATGATCGCCGGCGCCATGATCGTCAGCATGGCCGCCGCCAGGACCGCGGCGCGCGCCGGGCGTGAGGGTGCCCGCTGGGACGGGGCGGGCTGAGTCGAAACGGATGCCATGGGAGGGCTCCTCTCGCGGGATCGGCCGAGAGCGCCCGGCCGGAGGGTCAGTTCCAGAGCGTGACCATGAAGGCCAGCGCGAGGGTCAGGACGGTGAGCGTGGCCGCCCAGGCGAGGCGTTCGACGCGTGGGGTCGTCGGGGTGGTCATGGCGATCTCCTCAATCTCCAGATATGTGTGGTCAATCACTCACTCTTTGGTCCGAAAAAATGGCCACCGGGGACCGGTGACGCGGGGGCGCTCAGCGCCACAGCATGAACAGCACCACGTCCAGAACGGCCAGCGGCGCGAGCGCGGCCCAACGGACCACGACGTTGCGGGTCATGTCATCACCTCCTTCGGTCTACCTCGGCACGGACGTCAGTAATGGCGCAGGCCGTCGCTCAGCGCCCGGGCCCAGGGAGCATCGACCTGGTGGGCGTCAATGGCGACCACCAGATGGCACAGCATGCCCCTCGCGAAGAACTGCTGGATATCGGCCTCCGCCGCACCGGAGACACCTCGTACGTACTCGACCAGCCGGGCGTAGCCGGCGCGCACCACCTCGCGGATCGCGGCCTCCGAGGCCGCCGCACACTGCGCATGCAACTGCACCAGGAGCAGATCCCGGTCGGCGACAAGCCGAGCGTAGGCGTCGCCCATCGCATCCAGGACCTTCTCCGGCGAGCTGCCCCCGGCCGCGGCGGCGCCATCGCTCAGGCTCTCGCGGATCAGAGCGAAGCAGTGCTCGACCACCGCCACGAACAGCGTCTCCTTGTCGGGAAACAGCCGATAGACGTAGGCCTGCGAGATGCCCGCCCGCTGGGCCACATCCATGGTCGTGGTCCCGAAGTAGCCCCGGCCGGCGAAGGTGCTGACCGCTGTTTCAAGGACCACCTTCTTCCGTTCGTCGGCGGTCGACAGCTGTCGTCGGGATGGTGATGTCGCCATATGAGTAATTAACCACTCACACTTTTGCCTGTCAAGCCCGGCTCGGAGCCTCCGCTCATCCCGGCCGAAGCGTCCAGCCAAGTCGCTCACGGCTGCCAACCTCGCCCTCCAGCTCGGCGTGCTCGCCGAATTCGGCTACCAACGCCCGGGGCGCGATCGTGTAGGAGCGGGCGGTGTTCGGGTTGACGATGGGAAGACGCAGTTCTACGCACACGCCCCGGAAAGGTCGAGTCGTGAGCTGCGATGAGGTCGTCCGGAGAATACCGTGGGCGTCATGGATGCCGACAGCGCGGAGCCGTTCGGACCAATGCTCCGACGTCTGCGCGAACGTGCGGGTTTCACGCAGGAGCAGCTGGCGGAACGCGCCGGGATCAGCACGAACGCGGTGAGCGCGCTGGAGCGCGGCATCCGGTCACGGCCCTACCGCCACACGCGGGATGCGCTCGCGGACGCGCTCGGGATCGCTGCCGTCGAGCGGGCGGCGTGGGAGGGAGCTCTCTCGGTGCCGGTGTTCCGGCCGCGACTTCCGGCTGTCGCGTCTCCCATCCTCGGGCGCGAGTCGCAGATCGACCTGGTGCTGCGCAGGCTGTCGACGGAACGTATGGTGACGCTGACCGGCCCGGGCGGGGTCGGCAAGACGCGGCTCGCGCTCGCGGTGTCCGAGCGGATCGGGGCGCGGTTCGCCGACGGGGTGATCTTCGTTCCGCTCGCCGCTCTCCAGGAGGGCTCGGATGTGCTGCCCGCGATCGCGCACGCGGTCGGCCTGCGGGAGCTCGGTCCCCGTGACGTGCGGGAGGTGCTCGCCGGCCACCTGCGCGCCAGACGCGCGCTTCTCGTCCTCGACAACGCCGAGCACGTGCCGGACGCGGCGGGGGAGGCGGCGGCGCTGATGATCGCGGCTACCGCGATCGTGCTCCTGGTGACCAGCCGCGCACCGCTGCGTATACACGGCGAGCACGTCCATCCCGTTCCTCTCCTCACGGCAGGAAAGAGTGGTGCCCTGTTCGCCGCGCGGGCGGCTCAGGCGAGTGGTCACCCCCTCGGCGACGGTGACCGGAGCGTCGTGGCCGAGCTGTGCGCGCGTCTGGACCACCTCCCGCTGGCCATCGAGCTGGTGGCGGCCCGGACGCGGCTGCTCACACCGGTGCAGCTTCTCGCCCGCCTCGACGCTCTGGTCCTCGGTACGGCCGGCGGCCCGCGGGACGTACCCGCACACCAGCGGACGCTGCGCGACACCGTGCGCTGGAGCTACGACCTCCTCGACGAGGAGGCGCGCACACTGCTGCGTCACCTTGCCGGATTCCGCGGAGGCTGGACGCTGCCCGCGGCGATGGCCGTCGGTGAGCTCTCGGAGACCGAGGCGCTCGACCTGCACGCCACGTTGCTGGACAACAGCCTGATCGTGCGGGACACGGCGAGCGGCGAGCCCCGGTTCCGGATGCTGGAGACGATCCGGGCCGTCGTCCTTGAGCACCTGTCCGCCCCGGGCGAGGCGGACCGGCTACGCGAGCGGCACGCCAGGTACTTCTGCGACCGCGTGACCACCATCGCACCTCTCCTGTGGGACCCCAGGACGGCCGAGGCCCTGGACGAGCTCGAATCCGACCACGAGAACCTGCGTGCGGCCATGCGGCACCTGCTCGCCAACGGCGCGCTGTCCGAGGTCGCCGCCGCCTGCGCCGGATCATGGCTGTACTGGGTGATCCGCGGCCATCTGCGCGATCCGTTGCACTGGGCACGCACGGCCCTTGGCCCGGGGACGGAACCGGCGGTCCGTGCCAGGCTGCAGTACATGGCCGGGTGGTCGCTTCTCCCGCGCGGACACCACGACGAGGCCGCCAGGTGGTTCGAGGCCGCCGCCGGCTCGGCCCGCGACGCCGCCGCGGACGCGGAACTGGCGTGGATCTTGTTGTCCTGGGCGCATGCCGAGGTCTATCGGGGCCGGCCGGGGGCGGCCGCGGAACTGCTCGCGTCGGCCGCCGCGGCACTGGACGGGCACCGCGACGTTCACGCGCTGTCGTGCGTGGCGATCGGTTACGCGCACGTCGCCATAGCCGGCGGTTCCATGGCGGAGGCCGACGCGTTGCTGGCCGCACAGCTTCCGGACATCGAGGCCCGTGGCGCGCAGTGGCCGATCGCCGTCGCGCTCGGTATCCAGGGCCGGGTCGCCGCCGTCCTCGGCGACCACGCGCGGGCGGCGAAGCTGCTCGATCGCTCGGTACGCATCTTCGGCGAACTGCAGGACACCTGGGGCATGGCTCACCAGCTCACCCATCTCGCGGACGCCGCCGCGCTCCAGGGCGACCACACCCGGGCGGCCCTGCTCTATGGCGCCGTCGACGAGCTCGCCCACGAGGTGGGCGCCCAGGTTTTCCATGTGTGGCAGGAACTGAGCGATCGTTGCCAGGCGGACGTCATGTCCGCGCTGGGGGTTGACCGCTGTACACGACTTCGCCGCCGTGGCCGGTTGCTCAGCGTGGCCCAGGTCGTCGAACTGGCGACCGGGTCACGTGACGCCCACACAGTAGCGAGTGTGTGAGCGGTGTCCGTGGTGCTCGCCTTCGCGACGGCCGACGCTGGTCCTCATCCGAGCAGCCCAACCGGAAGGACCGGCACCATGTCATACGAGAGCACCGCCAACCTGAAGATCGTGCAGGGCCTGTACGCGGCTTTCGCCGGCCGGGACCTGGAGACCATCCGCGCCGCCATCCACCCCGAGTTCGTGATGCGGCAGAGTGACCTGCTGCCGTGGGGCGGACGACGCCGGGGGCCCGACGGCTTCCTCGCCTTCCTCGGCACGCTTCTCAGCCACGTCGACCCTGCCCTCGACGTCGAGGCCCTGTACGACGCGGGCGATCACATCGTGCAGTTCGGCTACAGCCACGGCACGGTGATCGCTCACGGCACGCCGTTTCGCGTACCGGAAGTGCACGTCTGGCAACTCCGGGACGGCCTGATCACGTCCTACCAGGTCTACGTCGACGTTCCAGCCGTGCTCGCCGCCTTGACCGACGGCAACTCCACTCCGTGAAACGGCCTGACCGCGCCGGGCCGTCCGAGCGTCGACCACGTGCGCTGGGCGCCCGGCGCCGCACCCGGATGCGGCTCGCCCCCATCGCCACGCCGACTGGTCACATCGGCGGACTGAGGGGCCTGTCCTTCAGGCATCCGCTCATCACCGACTGGTTGCGGTCTCGTGGCCGGGCTACGGGTGCGGCTCCTTGCGCCGACGTGTGGGCGCTGAACTGTGCGAGGGGCGGTACGCCAGTTTTCGATCTGGCCGGCAAAAGAGGTGTGTCATCCTCGACCCATGCCTGATGAGATGCCCAACCGTGCACTGTGGGATCTGCGTGCCCGTGTGCATGGCACCACCAGCGGCGACCGCATCTACGACGTGGACTCCTTCCTGGCCGGGCGGCAGACGCTCAGCGCCCTGGAGCGCGAGATGGTCGGTGAGGTGGCCGGGAAGGACCTGCTGCATTTGCAGTGCCACTTCGGGATGGACACGCTGAGCTGGGCGCGGCTTGGCGCGCGGGTGACGGGGGTGGACTTCTCGCCGGTGGCGATCGGGCGCGCTCGCGGGCTGGCTGAGCGGGCGGGACTGGCGGCTACGTTCGTGGAGGCCGACACGCAGCGGCTGCCGCGGCATTTGGCGGGGCGTTTCGACCTGGTCGTGGCCACTTATGGGGTGCTGAACTGGATCGGCGACCTGAGGGCGTGGATGGGCGGGGCGGCGATGGCGCTCCGGCCGGGAGGCAGCCTCGTGCTGGTCGACATGCATCCGGCCTACCAGATCATCGCGTCGCTCGATCCGCTGGTCGTGGACTGGCCTTACGGGGGCGGGCAGGCCCACCGGGAGACGATCTCCGACACCTACGCCTGTCCCGGCCTGGAGATCGAGCCGCAGGAGGCGGTGCAGTATCCGTACTCGGTGGGTGAGATCGTCACGGCGGCGGCGGAGGCGGGGTTGACGGTGACGCGCCTCGGCGAGCACGTAGCCGTCGATCTGGACCCCCGTTCCCTGCTGTCACGTGGTGAGGACGGACTGTTCCGGCTTCCGTTCGGGGACTCCCATCTGCCGATGCTGTACTCATTGCGGGCGCACCTGCCCGGATGAGGTAATGAGAGCGCCCCTCGGCCGGCCGAGGCGGGGAAAGCCTCCTCCTGCACCCCGGGTACGGCTTCCCACCTTCAATGGTGGCTTCCCGGCAGCACAAGCGATCACGATGACGGCGGGAGATCCGTATGCCGCTTCTTGCTGAGGTCATGGCGCTGACTGTCGCCCTCGGTCTGTACCTGTCAGGGCCGATCCCGTCCGGCGAGCCTCCTCCGTCCAAGATCGAACCGTGGTTCAGTTCGGCAGAGGCCAGGAGCGCGGACGGTCCCGTCTTCGTTCAGTCCTCACCGGTCAGGGTGCCCGCGGGTGGTACCGCCGAAGCCATCGCCGCCTGCCCGGCCGGGACGCAGGTGTTCGGCGGCGGCGAAAGCAATCCCGTCTTCGGGGCCGTGGTCCTTACTCGCTCGATCCCATGGCGCGGCACGTGGGAGACCACTGTGCGCAACAACGGTACGAGCGAGGCCTATGTCACCGGTTACGCGGTCTGTGGCAGCGGCCTCACCGCGTACCGGCAGGTCTTTGGAAGTGCGGTCAGCGTCACCCCGAATGGCGGCCAGGAGTCGGCCTCCGTGGACTGCCCGGCGGGGATGCGGATCCTCGGCGGCGGGCAGTGGATCAGCGGCCCGCTCAACGTCTCCGTCGACGCTTCGCTTCCGGGGAGCGACTCGGTCGGTGATGACTGGTTCATCCGCGTCCGCAACCACAACACCGAGATCATCGGCATCCAGCCCATCGCCATCTGCGGCAGCGGTCCGACGATCCAGATCGTCTCGGGAGGGAGTGCGGTCGTCGCCCCGGGCGAGTACAAACCGGCCACCGCGACCTGCCCGGCGGGGACCACGCTCCTCGGCGGAGGCGGGGGCGGCGTCTGGTACGACACCTACCAGGGG
This sequence comes from Nonomuraea sp. NPDC050547, assembly GCF_044457345.1. Classification (NCBI taxonomy): domain Bacteria; kingdom Bacillati; phylum Actinomycetota; class Actinomycetes; order Streptosporangiales; family Streptosporangiaceae; genus Nonomuraea; species Nonomuraea sp. NPDC050547. The sequence continues at coordinate 7,801 of NZ_JBITGW010000019.1, read as the reverse complement.
GTGGCGCTTACCGACTCCTACCGCTCGGGGGAGGGCTCATGGACGGTCTACGTCGATCCGCGGTTTCCGGCACTTGCCGGTCGCTGCCTGACGTCCGGGGAATGGACGGATGGCGTCCCGCACGCAAGCCGCCGTGTCAAGGTTCACACGCCGTTGTCACCGAGCTCGCCCACCCGGCCGCGCTGCAGCAGGCGATCGAGCACGTCGGCCGCGCCCTACTGCCCTGAACCGTCGGCTTGACTTTCGGCATCACGCTGCCCCGCGCAAGGGGCTACGGGCACCGCCGTGCTGGAGGCGGGCCCGCGCCCCGGTGCACGATCTTTGCATCTGCGTTCCCGCCCCCGGGCTGCGATGTCATGTCATACGGTGCACCCGCATGTCGCCGATGACACGACACCCAGAGGACTTCGTGGGCGACCTCAATCAGGGTTTTGAGACCCCCGGCTGACATTGAACGCTGAGCCTCCCGCCGCGGGATGGGGTCATTGCTCGGTGGCAGCCGCTGGGACAGGTCCGCCTTCGGCAGCCAGGTGGTCAACGACCAGCTTGCCCACCTGGCCAAGAGCCGGACCTGGTGGCCGCCAGCACCAGACCCCCGCAGCGGGCGTCTGCGTCAGGAGCCAGGGCGAGCCGCTCTACTACCCCGCCTGTCGCCGACTGATGACCGACAGGGGAACGGTGGTCCGGTTGGCGTTCTTTTGCATGCGGACACGGCGCCAGGCAGTAGTCCAGAGCGTGAGGTCGTCGTCGGTGCCACCGCAACCGTGGATGAAGGCCGTCACGACCTTCAGGGAGGGCAAGCGCGGTGCCTTTCTCGGATTGAGAGCCTCGCACAGGGTGCTGGCTCCCACCATCTTCCCGGAACGCAAGGCGATCTCGCGGTAGGACGGTTCGCCCGCCCAGACATGGAATTCTCGCATTATCCGCAGTAGTTCCTCCTTGTTCAGGGCGGCGAGAGGATCGGGCTTGAGCTGGAAGCCCGGGACATCCTCGCGATGGCGGAAGACATCACTCGCACTGACGGACCACTGGGTGGAGCCGTTCACCAGGTTGAGCCGGCGCACGATGTCCTCGAAAGGATCGCTGATGTCCATGACGCTGGTTCCCGGCAGGGCTCGCCGGAACTTGGCCATTCGCGACCACATCCCCTTGAAGTCGTGACGCTGCCCGGGGGTGAGGTCAAGGCACTGAGACAGGTTGTCGACGAAGGTCGAGGGCACCATTTCTCCAGCGATGAGCCTGGCCAGGTTGGCGGGCGAGAGACGAGCCCGGCGGCATAGCTCTTGGACGTCCTCAGCGTTCTGGAGATCTACAAGAGAACTGACCGCGGACTGGAAGTCGGCTCTGGCCTGCACGAAGATTGCCAGATCGCGTTCATTGGCCGACGAGGCGGGGTCGTTGACCAGGGGCAGTGTCGTGGTGTGCTGCGTCGGGACCGTCATGCCGACCGCTGAGGCGTAGCGAGCGAGAGGATCTCCTTGCCGGCGGAAAAGCCGAACAGGTGCGAGACCGCGGTCGTGACTGTGGTGATCAGCAAGACGATCACCTCGGTGGCCATGCCCTTGCTCTGCGCAGTGATCGCAAAGATCAGCAGGATGATGATGAGGAGGATCGTCCGCCAGTTCGGACGGGTTCTGTGGTGTGCTGGGTCGAGATGAGCCTGGGCATGCATGGCGCACCGCCCCCATTTCTGGGTCTATTGCCTGGAGTAGGCAGGAGGATGGGATAGCGCGAATGAGGGTTGCCGCCCACAAGGGTTCGCGTGTGAAAGTCATGATGCCTCATGGAAAGGACCACAGTCGGGCCAAACCACAAAACGGACAAATCGCCCCTATGCGGCTATTTCGTGGGCATCCCCCCATGCTTCTCGCCCATATTGTTCTCCCGTGGTCGCTAGCGTTCAACCGCGTTCGTAGGCGTTCGGATGCGTTCGGAAGTGCTCGGATCCAGGCCCGAAAGCCAGAATCACCGGGTGTGGGCGCACACAATGTCAGCGAGGCGGAATGACCACACGTTGTGTTTGGTTGTTGTCCGCGCTGCCATCGCTCGGCGATGGCAGCTTTGAGGTCACTGACTGGAGTAGGCAGAGACTCAAAGACTCCTGGGGTCCGCTGTTGCCGCAGCGGACCCCTTTGTCACAAGAGGCACCGGCCTGGACCGCTAAACCGATCAGGCGCTCACGGTAACGCTAAGGGTCCTTTCGCAAGTGGGCCAACGCCGTCCTCGGCGCGAACTGGACCCTTCACGATCTTCGTACAGTGCCGCCAGACGCATGCTCGCCGACCCCGATCTGACGCTCGCCGACGTCCTGGCCCATCATCTGGGGAGGGTTCTACGTCCCGGCGCTCGACCTCGGTCCGTTGTACGGTGACCTCGCGCCGGTCGCGCCCTACTGGGTGGTCGCTGCCGCGTCGGCGGTGCTGGCCGTTCGGCGGGCGTGGGTGGGCCGCGCGTCCGGGAAGGCCCGAGGGTGGAGCGCGACGATACCGGCCCGGTCGCCGCGGTGGTTGCTCGTCCCGCTGGCCGGCTGGGCGCTGCAGCTCACGCAAGTACCGATGTGGGAACCCGTCTGGGTCGTCTCGCGGGCCGGCGTCGAGGGGGTGGCTCTGCTGCTGGCGCTGGCCGCAACACTGGCCGCCAGGGACGGCCGCTGGGCGCTGGCGGCGGCCGTCTACCTGCTTCCCGGCTTGGTCTAACTGGCCGAGAACCTGCTGGTGGCGGGCGCCCGCGGCTTCCTGTACTGGAGCGTGCTCACCGCTCTCGTTGTGGCTTCCTTGGTCGCCGCCCGTCGGGTGCACGCCACGGCGTGAGCGCCGCCTTGTGCACCACACAGGTTGGTGCCTGATCGATCCACTCCCTTAAGCGAGCCCCCGACATTCGGGTCCGTCGGGGTACGAGCCCTCTGGACTGAGCCTGTGTCCATAGGAGTGGCTCGTCTGCCGCTTTCAGGAGACCACCGGGCACCGGACCCGCGCCGACTACCTGCGCTGGCCGTCTCTGGCGGGCGGCCGGGGGCTGTTGGGAGCGGCTGATAGGCCGTCGCCCGCTGTCAGCCCGCCTCTTCCGACTTGCCTCGGCGTTGCCTGCGTACGGCCAGTGCCATGTCGACAGCCGTGACGATGGCCAGCACGACGGCCACGCCCGTGATGGCGGGTATGCCGGCGATGAGGCCGAGCGCGCCGAAGACTGCCAGGAACACCAGGATGAACGACCCCACGCGCACATGAGCGACATCTCGCGGGGTGGCCGGCACCATCGGCTTGCCGGAGGGGGAGCGCTGTTCCCAATCTTCACTTTCAGGCGTGGACCCACCCTGCCCGTCTCATCTGTCGTGTAACGCTACTCCGGAGCGTTGACATGGGGCTTTGCGCCGCAGGTCGGAGTCTGCGGCACCGGTTTGTGGCGGGCCGTAGGCTCGGCCGGCGCAGGGCGCGCCCCCTCTTTCGCGCCCGGCGCCGGCCCGGTCCCCGTCGGGGCTTACGGCTGTGAACCCGCAGGATTGCCGCAGGTTAAGGAGTGGTGCGCGCGCCGGCGGTGCGGCGGCTCAGGAGCAGTCCGAGGCCGGTCATGGCGATGCCGAGGATGAGGTGGAGCCAGTTGTCGGCGGTGTTGACCGGGACGAAGTTGGCGGTGCTGTCGGGGTCGATGAGCAGGCCGTAGAGCCACAGCAGCAGGTAGATGATGCCGCCGCCGATGAGGAAGGCGCGGGCGGCGGCGACGGTGCGGGACATGGCGATGCCGGCGACGCCGAAGGCCAGATGCACGAGGTTGTGCAGGATGGAGACCTGGAAGAGGCCCAGCAGCAACGCGTCCGAATGGTGACCGACGGCTTGCAGGTCGTCGTAGTTGGTGGTGATCCCGGGGATGAAGCCGAGGATCCCGACGAGCAGGAACACGACGCCCACGGCCAGGGCGGCGAGCTGGATGGGCGTGCGGGCGGTCCGGGCGGGTGAGGTCATGGCTGCTTCCCCCTCTGAGGTTCGGACGGAGCACACTGCTGTGCCCGGCCCGGCGCGTGCGCCTGTGGTCACGGACGCTCCACCCTGCGCGAGCGGACCGCCCATTTCGATCAACTGCCCGCCACCGGCTTCGCAAACCTGGACCGATCCTGCAGCCACAGGACCGGCGCGCCTGACCGGAGGGATGACCAAGGGTGTGTCGTTGACGCCCTGGACGAAGCGCTTGAGCGGCTCGGCCGCTCCCGGCGTTCGAGTGCCGCTGGCCCGCACGCCAAGCCGTGCACCGTTCCCGTGTCCCCAGGCGGCCGTTGAGGTCCAGCGGCACGAACTGATCGACGCGCTCGCTGGTTAACCGGACCGGCGGCGATCAGCGTGTCCTCGCGCGCCGCCGTGAGCGCCGTGCCCGCAGGGCCAGGCCGATCCCGGCTGCCAGCGCGACGGCGCCGGCGGCGCGAGCGGCCGGGCTGCGGTGGCTGCCCCAGCGGGCCAGGATCAGGCGGGCGCGTTCGCGCAGGCGCTGGGCAGGTGGCTTTGCGGGTGGGGTAGGGATGAGGCTGTCGGCGATGAGTACCACGGTCTGTGTCTCGGCCTGCTCGTCGACGTCGCGGGCTTGCGGTGTGTTCATGTCAGTCGCTGTTCAGGGTGTCGAGCAGGTCGCCGAGGGCGGTGTCGGGCAGGGTCTTGGCGACGTCGGCCATGGCGATGATGCCGACCAGGTCGTGTCCGTCGATGACGGGCAGGCGCGGACCTTGTGCTCGGCCATGGTGCGCAGGATTTCGTGGGTGTCGTCGTCGTCGGCGCCGATGGTGACGGGCTTGCCCTGCGCGAGTTCGCTCGCGGTGCACGAGCTCGGGTCCTTGCCCTGGGCCAGGGCCTTGATGACGATGTCGCGGTCGGTGAGTATGCCCTTCAGGCGGTGGTCCGGACCGCAGATGGGCAGCGAGCCGACCTCCAGCCTGGCCATCTTCTGGGCGGCCTGGACGAGGCTCTCGTCGGCGTTCACGCACTCGGCGTGCGGCGTCATGATGTCACGTGCGGTGGTCATGGGAGGTTCCTTCCGTTCGCCGCATGCTGATAGCGGCTGAAGTCGCGGACGTAGGCGATCGGGGGTGAGGCCGCCCGGGGTCAGGCGTCGCGGTAGGCGCGGACGAACGCCGCGTACCGTTCGCGGGGTAGGCGGGTCAGGCCGTCGGGGTGGAGGTTGCGCAGGAAGGCACCGACTTGGGCGCGGGTGAAGCGCAAGCCGCGCTCCAGCAGGTAGCGCGACAAGGAGCGGATGTCGAGGACGTCGGCGCCGAAGCGGCCGTAGAGGAGTTCCCCGCTGTAGAACGGGGCGGGGGCGCGCTCACGGAGCCGGTCGAAGTTCGCGCGGGTGATCCGGCCGTCGCCGTCGTCGTCGATCAGGTCGATCAGGAACTCGACGTCGTGGCGGGTCACGGGCTCGCCCATCACGGTCAGTCCCAGCAGTACCTCATCGGCCGACAGCTGGCCGTCTCGGTCGCTGTCGAACAAGTCGAAGGTGTCGCGGCCCTCCCAGGCGGCCGTGGGGGTTTGCAGGGCTTGGTGCGGCATGAGTGCCTTCCTCCTCGCACGCCCGCCCGGCCAGGCTGTTTCGTCGGTAGGCACCCCGGCTACCCGCAAGAGACCGTTTCATGCCGGTAGCGCATGAGCCGTCCCGATCGGCGGCGGGAAGGACGCAACCGGCTCTGCCCGGGATGCCCGGTTCGGTGTCGGTGCCCGAGGGTAGGAGCAGCTCTCATGAGCCGAGACCCCGGCCAGCGGCCGCTCGGCGATCACCGCGAGCGGCCCGACATGTACGACGAGCCGGACTTCGCCGAGGAGTTCACGCCTTCTCCTGCCGATCCGGCCAATCAGCCTGAGGACGATCCGGACGAGCACGTGTACGGCCAGGCGGAGGGCTACGAGCGGCCGACCGGCGATCGGCGGCGTTCCCGAAGACGCTGACCCGACCGGATGGCCGCCTCGCCGCAGGCAAGGGACGTTACCGGTGCGGGTAGGCGGGCAGGCAGTGAGGTCATGAGCAGCATCGAGCATTCCGTAGATGTCCAGGTTCCGATCAGCGTCGCCTACAACCAGTGGACGCAGTTCGAGACGTTCCCCGAGTTCATGGAAGGAGTGGAGTCGGTCAGGCAGCTCACCGACACCCGCGCCGCCTGGCTGGCCGAGATCGCCGGGGTCAAGCGCGAGTTCGAGACCGAGATCACCGAACAGCATCCCGACGAGCGCGTCGCCTGGCATAGCCTGGGCACGCCCAAGCACGCCGGCGTCGTGACCTTCCACCGGCTCGACGACATCTCCACCCGGGTCATGCTGCAGATGGAATACGACCCGGAGGGCTTCGTCGAGACCGCCGGGGACTGGCTGCAGCTCGTCCGCATGCGGGTGCAGGGAGACCTACGGCGCTTCAAGGACTACATCGAGAGCCGCGACGGCGAGAGCGGCGCCTGGCGCGGCGAGGTGCCGCGGCCGAACGCGCCCGGCCGCGACGTCGCCCCGCATACGCGCGAGCCGGGCACGGCACCGCTGTCGGGCACCGGCTACCCGCAATCTCCGCCATCGGACGCCTAAGCCGCCGGACCTTTCACCTCACACCAGCCAGACTACGGCGCACGAAAGGTCCCCCGCGATCGCCGTGCTGGTGACCCTGGTCGCCCCGTTCGCGGTTGCGCGGACCCTATTCGCAGGCTTTCGGAGTGGTGCCGCATATCCCTCCGGCCCACCATCGCGGGCGGGCGCTCACGGTGTGGTGATCTCCCCCGTCGGGTTGGTGCTGGCGTAGCGTCGCGAGGCTGACGCGTTCCTCTTCCGTGGCCGGTTGCGAGACGGACGCGCTACGCCGCGTGTGGATCTGCACCGACTCCGCCGTCATGATCCGCGCCGATGGGATCATCCGCCTGTAGGTCGGCCGGGACTGCACCGGCCTCCGGGACCCGGACAAGGTGAGCGAGTACGGTGATGACACCATCCACGCCGTGCTCACCGGCGGCGCCGTCGTGAGCCTGGCCTTCTGCGGCCAGGCCCAGGGCTGGGCGGCCGCCACCCAGCTGGCCGCGGCTATCGGCCAGGCCACGCTGCAGGCGCGCACCGCCCCGGCCGTGTTCGTCTACGCCACCGACGTGGAGCACCTGCTGGTCTGGGTCTACAGCTCGGGCCGGAGCCGGCCCGCCCCCCGGCCGGAGGCGGGAACATCGGCGGGCGGCTGGTGGTTCCACCTCCCGTGGCCGGTGTGCCCAGTGTCCCCGGGCCTCACCTTTCGCCTTCGCGGTCTACCGTTCGGCTGGAGCCGCGTTGAGCCTTTCGCCGAGAGGCGACACGCACACCGGGTACGCACACGTGACAAGGCCCCGGCGTCGCCAGACGCCGGGGCCTTCGCCATCCCCGGGCCGCGCAGCGGCCGGGGCCGGGAGCCGCGGGATCGAGCGCCTAGCTGATCTTGCTTGTGGCCTGGCGGCTCGGGCGCAGCCTGGACGGTGCAGGCGGTGGTGAACCGGGCCGGCGAGCGTGTCCTGACCACGCTGCGCCAGCTGGACGCTGGAGCTGGTGATCCGTGACCCTTTCGCGCGCGAAGTAGCTGAGTAGTCCGCGCGGGCCACTCATCGATCAGCGTCTACCTGATGAGGAGATCAGATGCGACCACGACTAAGGCGTGTTTCATAAGTCGCGGAGCCATTGGTTGATGGCGGCGATGGTGACGGTGGCCTCGAAGCGGACGGCGAGTTTGTCGTGGCGGGTAGCCATGCCACGGTTGTGCTTAAGCTGGTTGATGCCACATTCCACAGCGTGGCGCAGCCGGTAGAGGACGGGGTCGAAGCCCGGTGGCC
>NZ_JBITGW010000018.1:0-322955 GCF_044457345.1 Nonomuraea sp. NPDC050547 | reverse complement strand
CTACCTAACGCTCCTGGTGGGGGGGGGGGGAGATTAGCTGTGGGGGCTGGCCCCCCCCCCCCGATGGGGGGGGGGGGGCGGGGGCCCTGGGGGGGGGGGGGGGGGGGTGGGGGGGGGGCCCCCCCCCCCCCCCACGCCCCCTGGCCGGGGGTCTTCCGACCCCCGGTCCCCCGAGCGTGGGGCGGGCACGGTGAGTGAAGGGCGCGTAGGGGCGCCACGCGCCTGAAGGGGTCTGTTGAACAGCCCAGCCCCCGGCGTTGTCCCGGCACAGGATACGGGTGGGCTGGTTCCACGGGCGCCTCGGCAAAGTGTGGGGATGACCGCTCATGCTGTGAACGGCTGAAGGTCCTCCAGCGTCACGAGCAGCTGCTTGGCGAGGGTGTACTCCAGCCGGTGGAAGGCGTCCAGCGGGATGTGCAGGTCCCATTCCACCTTCACGAGGCCCTGCGGGGACGGCTGCACCGCGTCGCCCACCACGCCGTACGGCTCGGCGGACCGCGCGGTGTACACGCAGGCCGCGCGGCGCAGCCGCGGGCAGCTGGCCAGCGCTCCGGGGATACAACCGCGGCAGGTGGGTGGCGCATTAGTGAACGGCTTGCCGGTCGAACCAGTCACGGGCGGGTCGGCCAGGAGCCACGAGACACGGCCGGTGGACGCGTCGCGGGCCGGGCCGCCGCACACCTGGCAGAGCAGGCGCAGCATGCAGCGACGCTGCCGCAGCGTGTTGACCATCTTCCATTCGGGGCGGCCTCCACGGTGCAGGCCCGGCCGATGCCAGAGCACGCCGAACAGCCAATCCCGCCCGCCGGCACCGGCGAACCCGAGCCTCCAGCCGTCCGTGGCGCACGCGTCGGGGACGAGCGTGAACGGCCGCTCGGCGAACTCCTCGTCGTAGGCGGTGATGTACGGCACACGCAGTCGCGACATCCCGCTCACATCTGCTCCCGGGCAAGCAGACGGCCTTGCGGTGAGACCATGCCGTAGCCCTGGACGAACAGCACGGTCTGTCCCGCGGCCCATGGCTTCCACAACTTCACCAGGGCCTCGACCTCGGCGAGACGGAAGCGGGCATCACGGTCGTGGAGGTGTGAGCACGTGAGCCGACGCCACCGGTCGTCCTGTTCGGCGAGCGAGTACTCAGGTGCTTGGCCTGTGGCACTGCCTGCGGGTTCATCCACGAGACCCATCTCATCGGCCTGTGATACGACTGCGAAGAGGACACTGGAGGCGGACCCTGGACATCCGTCGTGTCCGCCCCGCCCTCCGGAGGTATCCGTGATGAGCAAGGTTCCCGCCTGGTCACGTCGGCTTCACACCGAGCGGACCAGGCGTGGATGGTCTCAGCGAGACCTCGCGGGCCAGCTGGCGGCTGTCGCGGGCAGGCCGTTCCCCGAAGCGGAGAGCGTGGTGCGCCGCATCCGCGACCACGAGAGGGGCAGGCACCGGCCCGACGACGAGTACGCCGAGCTGTACTGTCGCGTTTACGGGCTGAGCGAGCATGCGCTCTTCGGCGACCGGGCCGACGACACCGACCCTGGCGACGAGATCGACGCGATGGAGCTCGCCCGCCGGGCAGCAGCGAGCGACGTTGGTACGGAGACCCTTGAGCGGCTGGAACTCGCGGTGGACGACCTGGCGTCCGCCTACCCTCGCACGCCGCCGGCCCAGCTTCTCGGACGTGTGAGGCGACACCTGGAGTATGTCGACCGCCTCCTCGACGGCAAGAAGACTCTGACTGAGCACCGCCGGCTTCTCGTGGCCGCCGGCTGGCTGTCTCTGCTGGGCGCGACCTGCCACATCGACCTGCGCCAATACCCAGCCGCAGCCGCGCGGCTGCGGACTGCCGCCCAGTTGGCCGCTCACGCTGAGCACCAGGAGATCAGGGCGTGGTGTCTGGAGACAGAGGCATGGCAGGCCCTCACCGAGGGTGAGTATCACCACGCCATGGTTCTCTCCCGAGGGGCTCAGGCTGTCGCACCACGCAACAGCTCCGCCTTCATCCAGGCGACCGGGCAAGAAGGTCGCGCGTGGGCACGCATGGGAAGAGGCCCAGAGACCCGGGCTGCGCTCACCCGTACCCAGGCGCTGGTATCGCCCATGCCGATGCCGGATCGGCCTGAGCACCACTTCCGCTATGACCCGGCCAAGAGCGAGGCGTACATGGCCACGACCTTGTCATGGCTCGGCGATCCGGCCGCCGTGCAGTGCGCGCGTCAGGTGCTCGACCGTCTGGAGTCCCGGGAGGACGGTGGACCTCGCCCGCGCCGCGCCGCCTCGGCACGCCTTGACCTTGCCCTTGCGCTGCTCGCCACCGACGAGCCGGGAGAGGCCGGGCATGTCGCACTCCAGGCGATGATGACCCGGCTGCTCGTCCCCTCGAATTACTGGCGGGCCAAAGAGGTCATCGTAGGTGTCGAACAGCGCGGTATCCCCGAGGCCGACGAGCTTCGCGAGGTCTATCACGAACTGTACGGTCCGCCGGCACCGCGTCAGATCGGCCCCACTTCTTAGGGCGCACACGCACGGCTGATTGCCAACTGTTTCGTTCTCGCTGTGATCGGACTCTCGTGCCGGGGCCCGCGGGTGGCTCAGCTCGGACGGAGGGCGTCTCTCGGGAGCGGTTACGGTCCTGGGGCGTCGTCGCCGACCTGGCCGGGGCGTTCGTCGGCGTTGAGGTGTTCGGTGAGGCCGTCCAGGAGGTGGCGGAGCAGGTCGGTCAGGAGTTCGCGCTGGTCCTCGTCGAGGTGGGCGACGAGGGCGGCTTCGTGGGTCAGCAGGGCGTCGACGGTGTCCTCGACGAGCCGGTGACCGGCATCGGACAGGGTGATGGTGTGGGTGCGTCCGCGCGGGCCCCGTGTGGTGCGCACCAGGTCCGCCTTCTCGGCGCGGGTGACGCGCTGGCTGATGGCGCCCGCCGTGACCAGGCAGGAGGCGCTCAGTTCCGCCGGGGTCATGGTGTACGGCGGGCCGCTTCGCCGCAGCGTGGACAGCAGGTCGAGGGTGGCGCCGTCGATGCCGAGCCGGGCCAGCGTGCGGCGGCGCTCGTCGCCGAGCAGTTTGGCGGCGCGCCAGACGCGGGTGATGATCCCGATCGACGCGACAGGGGTGCCGGGGCGCTCCCGGCGCCAGGCCAGTTGGATCTCGTCGACGGCGTCGGGGTTGCTGTGCTGGGTCACGTTGCCTATCGTACAAGGAGAAGTTTAGGTCTAAACAAGGAGTCTGAAGATGACACGTACGGCCGTGGTTACGGGTGGCGGCACGGGGATCGGGAAGGCTACGGCGGCGGCGCTGGCAGCCGGCGGGCTGGACGTAGTGATCACCGGCCGCCGCCGGGACGTCCTGGACAGAGCGGTGGCCGAGCTGGGTGACGGGGTGCGGGCCGTGCCGTTCGACGCGACGGTGCCCGCCGAGATCGAGGCCGCGCTGCCCGAGCTGCCGGAGAGGGTGGAGGTACTGGTCAACAACGCGGGCGGCAACACCGACTTCGGGCGTGCCGGGGACCCGGGCCTGGCGGGGCTGCGGGCGGCGTGGCTGGCCAACCTGGAGGCCAATCTGGTGAGCGCGGTGCTGATGACGACGGCGCTCACGCCGCGGCTGGCGGACGGAGGCCGGGTCGTCACCCTCGGATCGATCGCCGCGGCCAAGGGTGCGGCGGGATACGGCGCGGCCAAGGCCGGGGTGCTCGCCTGGAACGCCGAACTGGCGTTTCAGCTCGGCGGTCGCGGCATCACCGCCAACGTCGTGGCGCCGGGGCTGGTCGAGGAGACCGAGTTCTTCGGCGACGGGCTGGCCGAGCAGCGCCGTACGGCGCTGGTCGCCCAAACCGCGAACGGACGCGCCGGTCAGGTCGGCGACGTCGCCGCCACGATCGCCTTTCTCGCATCCTCCGGCGCCGGTCACATCACCGGCCAGGTCGTGCACGTCAACGGCGGGGCGTACCTCGGCGGCTGAAATCGCCGGCCGAGCCCGGCTCCATGCCTGTGCGCCCTCGCCGTGGCGCGACTCAACGGAGCCGATCAGGTGAAGACGTCCATGCCGGTCAGCTTCGCGGAGAGTTGCCAGAGCCGCGCGGCGCCGACCGGGTCGACGGCCCACGGCTTGACACCGCCGACGAGCATGTCGTCCGTGGCCGCGGGCGCGGCGACCGCGCAGTCCTGGAGGTAGGTGCCGCCGAGCCCGTCGAGCGCGGGCGAGGTGGCCGCCCACGTCGCGGTCGCCGCGCCCTGCGCGGGCGTCTTGAACCCCTCCGCGGGTCGCCCGTCGGCCGTGATCCACCCCTGCGCCACCTGCTCCTCGCGCGAGATGTGCCGCTGGAGTGGCGTGAGGATACTCCCCGGATGTACGGCATGCGCCTGGATCCCCATCCGGTTCAGGTGTACGGCGAACAGGGCGTTGGCCGTCTTCGACTGCGCGTACGCCGTCCACCGGTCGTACCCGCGCTCGAAGTGCGGATCGTCCCACCGCATACCGGACAGGAAATGCCCGGACGAGCTCACCGACACCACCCGCGTCCGCCCCGGCACCAGCGCCGGTCGCAGGTGGTTGACCAGCGCGTAGTGCCCGAGGTGGTTGATCGCGAAGTGCGCCTCCCACCCGTCCCCGACCCGGGTCTCCGGCCAGGCCATGATGCCCGCGTTGGCGATCACGATGTCGAGGCTGGCGACCGGTGGGGAGAACGCCCTGACGCTCGCCAGATCCGCCAGATCGAGCGCCAGGACGTCCACCCGCTCGGTCCCGAGCAGAGCCCGTCTGGCCATGTCGGTCCGCCGGGCGGGCACGATCACCCGCGCCCCCGCGCGGCTCAACGCCCGTGTGATCTCCAGCCCGAGTCCCGAGTACCCGCCGGTCACCAGCGCGTTGGAACCCCGCAGGTCCATCCCGGTGAGCACTTCGTCGGCCGTGCTCCATGCCCCGAATGTCGTCATGTGGAGGAGGCTAAAATCTAGAGTGTGCTCTAGGTCAAGCTAGGAGAGGCCCGCATATGTCCCTGACGATCGGCGAGGTGTCACAGGCCACCGGCCTGAGCGTGCACGCCCTGCGCTTCTTCGAGCGCGAGGGCCTCTTCCTGCGCGACATCCCCCGCACCCTCGGCGGTCAGCGGGCCTACGAGCGGTCCGACGTCGACTGGCTCCTGCTGTGCAACAGGCTGCGCGAGTCCGGCATGCCGATCGCCACCGTCAAGCGCTTCACCGACCTGGTCCGCGAGGGCCCCGGCAACGAGCCCGACCGCCTGGCGCTCCTGCGCGAACACGAACGCCAGGTGGAGGCCAGGATCGACGACCTGCGCGCCTGCCTGGCGGTGATCCACGACAAGGTCGTCGTCTACGAGCACCACGTCAAAACCGGCACCGCCACCGGCCTCTGGTCCCCGCCACTCGCCGCGGAACCGCGATGACCCTAGACAGATCTGCCTACGATGGAGTGGTGCCGGAGACGATGATGAACGGCTTGCCCTGAGTGGGCGTCGGACCCCCAGACGCTCACCCTGACAGAAGACCGGTACGACATCCTTCCCGATCAGGTGCGCAAGCTCATCGAAGTGATCGACGGGAACGTGATCTTCCGCCAGAGCGGCGCACCGGAGCACGGCGACGTGTGCCACCGTCTGGCCAATGCGCTGGAGGCCGCGAAACCCGAGGAGCCCTGTCAACGGGTTTCCACTGACATCGACATGTACTTCGTCAAACGCCGCCGGTTGGACGGGAAGCTGTCCTTCCGTCGCCCCGACGTCCTTGTATACGAGTGCATCGAACGAGGTGGCAAGGTCGCGACCGCGGACGCCAAGCTGGTCGTCGAGGTCGTTTCCCCCGGATCCGGATACACCGACACCGTCGACAAACTCGCCGAGTACGCTCACGAAGGCATCCCGATCTACCTCGTGGTCTATCTGGATGACGAGTTCTATGTGCGATCCATCCGGGAGTACCGCCTGGACTGGCCAAGCCGTACCTACCGCTTGGCCGAGACACATGAAGGCGTTCTCGAACTCGAGCGGCCCTTCCCCGCGAGCGTGCCATTCCAGGCGCTCGACGGCTGAGGTCCCCCGCCCCCGGGAACTCAGCGGGCCAGGGCGCTGCCCTTCTTCCACTCGGTCCAGTTGAGCTGCCAGTAGCTCCAGCCGTTGTTCCAGTCGAGCTTGCGCTTCGTGCCGGTGATCTTGATGACGTCGCCGCGCTGCGCGATGCCGTAGAACCACTTGGCGCCCGCCGGGGTGGCGCGTACGCAGCCGTGGCTCTGGTTGCTGCGGCCGAGGAAATGGTAGTAGCCGGCGCTCTGGTGGACGTACTCGCCGCTGTCGGAGATCCGCACCGCCCAGGGGATCTCCTCCTTGTAGTAGCGGGGGTCCTTGGGGTCGGTGACGCCGAGCCACGAGGAGGTCATGGTCTCGATGGGCTTCTTGTTCATGGCGAGGTGGATGCCGCTGGTGGTCAGGTAGACGTCGACGCCGTTCTTGACCAGGCCGCCCTTGCCGGCGCTGATCGGGATCTTCTTGGCGAGCTTGCCGTCGCGGGTGACGCGCATGACGTGCTTGCGGGTGTCGACGACGGAGATGTTGGCGGGGCCCACGGCGAAGCGCTGGGTGACGTCCTTGACGGACTCGTTGCCGGCCAGCTTGCTGAGCTGGGCGGTGAAGGTGACCTTCTGGTGCGGCTTCCAGTAGAACTTGGTGCGGTAGATGACCTTGCGCGCCGACACCCACCGCCAGGCGCCGTCCACCGGCCGCTCCGACTGCACCTGGAGCAGCGCCTCGACCGCCGCCCTGTCCGGCACGTCGCGGTCGAACGTCACGATGATCGGGAAGCCGACGCCGACCTTCTCCTTGTCCTGCCCCATCGGGGTGATGTCGGCGATGTCGAGCTTTTTCGCAGCAGCGGCGGGCTTCGCGTGCGCGACAGAGGGTACGGCCAGCAGGCCGCATGCCAGCGCGACGGCGACGAGCAATCTCACGTGGATACTCCGGGGACAAAGAGGGTGGTGCGTTCCAGAAGTAAGACAAGTGACGGGCGGGGTTGGTGCGTCCGATCCGTGTAACGATCTTGCATCGGCCCTTGGCGCGACGCTTGAGTCGCGGTGGGTAGGGTGCGGGCTGTGCGAGTACTCATCAGCGGTGGAGCGGGTTACATCGGCAGCACGATCGCCTCGGCGTGCCAGGACGCGGGCATCGCCCCGGTCATCCTGGACAACCTGGTGACGGGGCGCAGAGAGTTCGCCGAGGAGCGGGACTTCTACGAAGGCGACATCGCGGACGGCGCGCTGATCGACCGGATCTTCGCCGACCACCCGGACATCGAGGCGGTCATCCACTGCGCCGCGCTGATCGTCGTGCCCGACTCGGTGGCCGACCCGGTCGGCTACTACCGCGCCAACGTCTCCAAGAGCCTCGACTTCGTGGACCACCTGCTCAGGAACGGCTGCCGCCGCCTGATCTTCAGCTCGTCCGCCTCGATCTACCGGGCGGGCGACGACTTCACCGTGGACGAGGAGTCCGCCCTCGGCCCGCAGAGCCCCTACGCCCGCACCAAGGCGCACTGTGAGGCGATGTTCGCCGACGTCGCGGCCACACAGCCGATCGACGTGCTGTCGCTGCGCTACTTCAACCCGATCGGCGCCGACCCGAAGATGCGCACCGGCCTGCAACTGCGCCGCCCGAGCCACGCGCTGGGCAAGATGATCGAGGCGTACGAGCTGGGGGAGCCCTTCCAGATCACCGGCACCGGCTGGCCGACCCGCGACGGCTCCGGCATCCGCGACTACATCCACGTCTGGGACCTGGCCACCGCGCACGTGGCCGCGCTCAAGCGGTTCGACACGGTCATCTCGCGGGCTCGGGTGATCAACCTGGGCACGGGCGAGGGCACGACGGTGAGGGAGCTGGCGGACGCGTTCAACGCGGTCGTGGACCGGCCCGTCGAGGTGGTCGAGACCGGCGCCAGGCCCGGGGACGTGGCCGGCGCCTACACCCGCAGCACGCTGGCCGGTGAACTCCTGGGCTGGACGGCCGAGCACTCGGTCGCCGAGGGGATCCGGCACTCGCTGGAGTGGGCGAGGATCCGGGACACACGCCTGGCGTGACCGCCGTCGGCCGGTCAAGGGGGCGGCGTCACGGCGGGGACCACGTGAGACTGCCGGCCGGCGCTCGAGGCCGGGCGTGGGTACGGCGGGGCGCGGTGGGCGCGGCCCCGCCGTGACTGCGGGAAACTGCCGAAAAGCTACTTGGCGACGACGTCGCCGTTGGGCAGCGTCAGGCCGTCGGGGATCTCGCTGGTGCCGTCCTTGAACTCGGTGGTGACCTCGTCGGCGGGCGGTGCCGTGACCGTGACCTTGGAGCCCCAGCCGGTGTAGCGGGTGTCGACGCTCAGGGTCTCCTTGCCCTCGGCGTCCATGCCGATCGCGGCCGGCGAGTACGTGGTGACCAGGCGCTTCGGCAGGCCCTTGCCGTCAAGCTGCAGCTTCCAGCTGATGACGACCTTCTGCTGCTTCTTGCTCGGCTTATCGAAGAGCGAGGCCCGGTACCAGGCGGAGACCTTGTTCAGCTGCCCGACCGTGATGGCGCCCGCGTAGCCACCCTTGATCGCCTTGCCGCTCTTGAGCAGGGTCTTCAGCGTGTTCGGCTCGGTGATGTTGACGATCTGGCCGTAGAGGCCGGTGAGCCCGCCGGTCGGGCCCTTGGGGAACTTGATCCACGTCTTGTCTTCGGGAAGCAGGGTGCCGAACATGCCGCCGGAGATGTACGACGTGGTGCCGATGCGGATGGTCCGCTCCGTCGCGAAGAAGCCCTTGATCAGATCGGGGGTGTCCTCAGGCAGGTCGGACTGCTTGAAGTTGAACTTGCCCGTGATGTCCGAGGCGGCCAGGCCGGCCTTCGAGAAGGCGAAGGTGCCGGTGCGGCGCATGAAGATCTCGCGCTGACCCCCGTTGGCGAGGATGGTGCGGTCGACGAACTTCACACCGGTTCCCGCGACGAACTGCTTCTTGAGCGCCACAACGGGGTCCTTGGGCGCTGCCGCCTGAGCGGGGGCGGCGGTGAGGGCTGCGGCGGCCACGGTGAGGGCGACGCCGGCGAAGATGCGCTTCATGGGGCCGAAGCTTGGCAATCGGAGATCACGGCAATGTCTCCGCCAACCCATCTGTTATGGGAGTTTCCATGCAGAAACCATGCAGAACTCCGGCCCCGTGAGCCCCTACTGCACCGTGCCGTCGTCGCTCGGCGGCACCGCGACGTAGTCCTCGTCGATCGGCGTCGGCGGCTTCAGGATGTGGTCGACCAGGTCATCGAGGCTGATGATCGACTCGGCGGTCGGCGTCTTGACGGAGATGTCGGCGCCCCAGTCGGAGTACCTGGTCTCGGTCGTGCCCTTGATGGTCGCCTTCTTGGTCAGCGGCATCGTCCAGTCGATCGCCAGACGCTGGGGGAGCTGCCCCTCACCGAGAGTCAGCCGCCACGAGATGCGCGACTTTCCGATCTCGCCGTACGAGATCCCGGGCATCAGGGTGCGGAAGGACGGCGAGACCTTGTGCAACTGGGCGAAGGTGAGCGAGCCGCGGTAGCGCGGGCCCGTGTGCTTGCCGGTGGCCAGCAGGTGCTTGAGCGTGGCCGGTTCCAGCACGTTGATGAGCTGGTCGCCCATGATCGCGAAGGACGGGTCGCCGTCGCCGCGGATCCAGAACTTGTCGTCGGGCAGCGCCCTGGAGAAGAGCCCGCCGTGGATGTAGTAGTGCTTGCCCGAGCTGACCATGTACGTCCGCTGGGTCAGCAGGTCGACCATGTCGGCCGCCTTCGGGTCCTTCTTCGCCTGGGCGGCGAACTGCTTCTTGAGCACCGGGCCGAGCACCGGGGTGCGCTCGCCCTCGGCGGCGACGACGCCCTTCGGCCCGAAGGCCGCGGCGCCCTCGCGTACGACGCCGATGTAGTCCTGCTTGTCCACCCAGGTACGCGAGGTCTCCTTGATCCTGACGCCCTGACCGGCGACGAACTGCTTCTTCAGCGCGTCCACCGGTTTGACCTGGGCGAACGCCGGAGGAGCCACGACCATCGCGGCAGCCGCCGCGGCAACGGCGATCAATCGCCTCATTTATGCCCCCTTATTGACATATGCCAGGGCATCATCGCGGGGTGAGATCACTGTCACATCACGGGATTCGCGTGACCCGATGACCTGGGCAGGTCAAGCTTGGGGCTAGGCTTCGTTGGCGGAAAACGCCCGGCACGCACGGGGTGGCCCGGGCCGTCGAACACTCAGTCGGAATAGCAAGGACGGACCCTCGTGGACCTGTTCGAACATCAGGCGAAGGAGCTCTTCGCGGACTACGGCATCCCGGTGCCGCGCGGCATCGTCGCCCACACCGTGGAGGAAGCACGCGCGGCGGCTGAACAGCTGACCGGCCGTGTCGTGGTCAAGGCCCAGGTGAAGACCGGTGGGCGCGGCAAGGCCGGCGGGGTCAAGGTGGCCGACGACGCCGCCGACGCCGTGGACAAGGCCACCGCCATCCTGGGCATGGACATCAAGGGCCACACGGTCCACAAGGTGCTTGTGGAGGAGGCCAGCGCGATCGCGGAGGAGTACTACTTCTCCTTCCTGCTCGACCGTGCCAACCGGACATTCCTGGCGATCTGCTCGGCAGCGGGCGGCATGGACATCGAAGAGGTCGCCCACAGCACCCCCGAGAAGGTCGCCAAGGTGCCCGTCTCGGCCATCAAGGGCATCGACCGCGCCACGGCGCGCGAGATCGCCGTGGCCGGCGGCCTGCCGGAGAAGTCGCTGGACGGCGCCGCCGAGCTCATCGAGAAGCTCTGGTGCTGCTTCGTCGACGAGGACGCCACGCTGGTCGAGGTCAACCCGATGATCCTGTCGGCCGACGGCCAGGTGAAGGCGCTCGACGGCAAGGTCACGCTCGACGACAACGCCGAGTTCCGCCAGAAGGACCACGAGAAGTTCGCCGACAAGGCGGCAGAGGACCCTCTTGAGGCCAAGGCCAAGGAGAAGGACCTCAACTACGTCAAGCTCGACGGCAACGTCGGCATCATCGGCAACGGCGCCGGCCTGGTCATGTCCACGCTCGACGTGGTCGCCTACGCCGGTGAGGCCTTCGCCGGCAAGCCGTCGCCCGCCAACTTCCTCGACATCGGCGGCGGCGCCTCGGCCGAGGTCATGGCCTCCGGCCTGGAGATCATCCTCTCCGACCCGGCCGTAAAGTCGATCTTCGTGAACGTCTTCGGCGGCATCACCGCCTGCGACGCCGTGGCCAACGGCATCGTCGCGGCGTTCAAGCTCCTGGAGGAGCGCGGCGAGGCCGTGACCCACCCGCTGGTGGTCCGCCTCGACGGCAACAACGCCGCCCTCGGACGGCAGATCCTGCACGACGCCAAGCTCAAGGGCGTCGAACTGGTCGACACCATGGACGACGCGGCCAAGCGCGCCGCCCAGCTCGCTGCGGTAGGTGCGTAATGGCAATCTGGCTGACCGAGAACAGCAAGATCATCGTCCAGGGCATGACCGGCGGTGAGGGCACCAAGCACGCCAAGCGCATGCTCGCCGCCGGCGCCCGCGTCGTGGGCGGCGTCAACGCCCGCAAGGCCGGCACCACCCACCTCGACCTGCCCGTCTTCGGCACGGTCAAGGAGGCCATGGAGGCCACCCGCGCCGACGTGTCGGTCGTCTTCGTGCCCCCGGCGTTCACCAAGGACGCGGTCAAGGAGGCCATCGACGCCGAGATCCCGCTCTGTGTGGTCATCACCGAGGGCGTCCCGGTTCACGACTCCACCGAGTTCTGGGCCTACGCCGTCGAAAAGGGCAACAAGACCCGCATCATCGGTCCGAACTGCCCCGGCATCGCCTCGCCCGGCGCCTCCAACGCCGGCATCATCCCCGCCGACATCACGCCCCAGGGCCGCATCGGCCTGGTGTCGAAGTCCGGCACGCTCACCTACCAGCTCATGTACGAGCTGCGCGACTTCGGTTTCTCCACCGCGGTCGGCATCGGCGGCGACCCGGTCATCGGCACCACGCACATCGACGCGCTCCAGGCGTTCCAGGACGACCCGGGAACCGACGCGGTCGTGATGATCGGTGAGATCGGCGGCGACGCCGAGGAGCGGGCAGCGGCCTACATCGAGCAGCACGTCACCAAGCCCGTGGTCGCCTACGTGGCCGGCTTCACCGCGCCGGAGGGCAAGACGATGGGCCACGCCGGCGCCATCGTCTCGGGTTCGGCCGGAACGGCGCAGGCCAAGAAGGAAGCCCTGGAGAAGGTCGGCGTCCGGGTCGGCAAGACGCCGTCCGAGACCGCCCGGCTGATGCGGGAGATCATGCAGGCCCGCTGAGCCGCACCGCTTTCACCGAGCCCCCGCGTCGCCTTTCCGGCGCGCGGGGGTTTCGGCTTTTCCCGGGTGTACGGCCCCGCCGCCGCTTCCGCCGGGCAACCCAGACGGGCAATCCGCTTCAGGGATCGCGAGGCGTGAGAGCGCCTGGAACCCCACCTCCTCGTGGGAGATCTTGCTGGTTGGAAGGCGTAAAGGGGACTAATAGCAGCCCGGACGGCGCGGCGATGGGGGTGTAGGCGTCAAAGTTGAGGAAAATAGGTTCCCGTGACGGCGCTACTCGACCAGCTACGGACGGCTCCCCGCGCCGTCCTCGGCAAGATCCCCGGGGTCACTGGCGACGACGACGAGTCCAGGCGGCCGCTGCCGGTGTCGGGCATGCTGGCCGCCGCCTGCACGTTGGGCGTCGGGCTGGCGGTCCTCACCACCCTCACCCTGATCGGCTGGATGGCGGCGCCCCGCGGGGCGTTGGGGCCGGGTCTGCCGGGGGTGTTCCGTACCGCGGCGCAGCTCTGGCTGGCGGCGCACCACGCCGGGTTCGCGATTCCCGGTGGGCGGGTCGGGCTGCTGCCGCTGGGGTTGCTCGTTCTGCCGGCCTTCCTGCTGTACAAAGCCGGGCGGTGGATGGCCAGGGACGCCGATCTGCGGTTGCGGCTGCCCGCCCGGCTGCCCAAGAACTCGCCCAAGGAGAAGGCCAACGCCCGCCGCCGCGCCCAGCTGATCCTCGTGGCGCAGGCGGGGGTCTCGCTGGCTGCGCCGTACGCGCTGCTGGCGGGGTTGATCGCGCTGGTCGCGCGCAACGACATCACCCAGCCCTACATCGGCGAGGCGCTGCTGAGCCACTTTCTGCTGGCGTTCGTCGTGGGGGCGCTGGCCACCGCGCGGACGATCGGGCCGTGGCGGTCGATGTTGCGGCTGCTGCCCGAGCGGGTGCGCGCGGTCACCGTGGGTACGGCCGTCGCCACCGCGATCATGCTGGCCGGCGGGCTGGTGCTCGTGGTCGTGGCCGTCGCCCTGAACTTCGGCGACGTCAGGGCGCTGTCCGGGCAACTGTCGACCGGGTTCGTGGGCGGGGCGCTGCTGCTGCTCGTCCAGGGGCTTTACCTGCCCAACGCCGTGGTGTGGGCGATGTCGTACATCGCCGGTCCGGGGTTCGCTTTCGGCACGGGTACGCTCGTCGCGCCCACCGGGGTGCAACTTGGGATGGTACCCAGCCTGCCGCTGCTCGGGGCGCTGCCCGACAGCGGGCCCGTGCCGGCGCCGATGATGGCGGTGATCGCGCTGCCGTTCGCGGCCGGGGCGGTGGCGGGGGTCATGGTGGCGCGGATCGCGCCGTCGCCGTCGTATGAGGTGGCTCCGCTGTGGGGGTTCTTCTCCGGGGTGAGCACCGGGCTGGTGGCGGGGTTGCTGGCGGCGTTGTCCGGCGGGCCGCTGCGGGGTGGACGGCTGGCCGCGGTCGGGCCGTCGCCCTGGGAGGTGGCGCTCTCGATCTGCCTGGAGGTCGGGGTCGCGGCGGGCATCTCCGCCGGGGTGGCCAACTGGTTGCTGCTGAACAGGAAGGCACGCAAGCCGCTGGACAAGGCGGCCACGCCGGTGCGCAAGGCCGGTGCCGTACTCGCGAAGGCCGCCAGCAAGGTCGGCCTGGCAGAAGCCGACGCGCGCCCGCTGCCAGGCCACTGGATGGACGCCACCGAGGCGGACACGCAGGCGATCCCGGTGATCCGCGACGACTGGCAGGACGAGCACGCCTCGGCGGCCGGGGCCGACACCGCCCCCCACATCCGCCGCGAACCCGACCGCCCACCGCGCCGCGACATCATCGACGAGTCGGACGACCGGGGCGGCCACGTCATCTACATCGACCCCTACGCCTGGGACCGCGACTAGCAATCCCAGGCACAACCACCCGGCCGACCCTTTGGGCGCCGCCACCCCGAAGAGCCGGGGACAAGCCCTGCATGCCAGAGCGTGTGGGTGAGCCGCGGAGCGCTTGGCCTGGAGCGCCCGCGAGGCCCCGGACCCGGCGACCCCGAGGCTGCCTTGGAGGCGATCCGGGGTGCCGGGGGTGGAGGCTCGCGGGTCCGGGGCTGCGTGGGCGTGTCAGGCCGGGTGGTCAGGGCTGGACGGTGTTGAGGATGCGGAGGACCTCCGGCGGCAGCTTCTTCTCCGTGGCGTCCCGGAACTGGGTGTAGCACTCGCCCTGCGACGCCACCGTCCCCGCCCCCTTCATGCACTCCTGGTAGGCGGAGTACTCGTCCATCAGGTACAGCTGCAACGCGGTCGCGATGGCCGACAGCACCAGGGCCACGGTGGAGACGGCGATGCCGCCGGTCGCGGTCCCGGTGGGCTTCTTGGAGGCGCGTAGCAACGGCAGCGCCCGTATGCCGGTCATCATGGCGAAGACGGCCATCACCAGCCCGGCGAGGGGCAGCATGAACGTCATGGCCAGCGCTGCGATGGACAACCAGATCGCGCGGCGTCCCGCGGATTCCGCGGGCTGCTGGCCTGCCGGCGCCTGAACAGGTGTCGACACCTGACCTCCTCTGCGTCGCCGGGCGAGTGAGCAGATACGCTGTCAGCCCATCCCGGCTTCCAATTGGAGTGCGCGTGTCTAAGGCTGGGCGGCTCGTCGTCCTCGTTTCCGGCTCTGGCACCAACCTACAGGCCTTGCTGGACGCTTCCGCCGACCCGGCGTACGGAGCGTGTGTGGTGGCGGTGGGTGCGGACCGGGACGGCATCGAAGGGCTCGCCAGGGCGGAACGCGCACAGGTCCCGACGTTCGTGGAGAAGCTGCGCGATCACCCCGGCCGGGCCGAATGGGATGAGGCGTTCGCGGCGCGCATCGCGGAGCACGAACCCGACCTGGTGGTCTCGGCCGGCTTCATGAAGATCCTCGGCGCGCCCACGCTGGAGGCGTACCCCGTGCTCAACACCCACCCCGCGCTGCTGCCGTCGTTCCCCGGCGCGCATGGGGTGCGGGACGCGCTCGCCCACGGCGTCAAGGTCACCGGCTGCACCGTGATGCTGGCCGACGCGGGCGTCGACACCGGCCCGATCATCGCGCAGGAGACCGTGAAGGTTCTCGACGGCGACGACGAGGCGACGCTGCACGAGCGCATCAAGACCGTCGAGCGGGAGCTGCTCGTCGACATCGTGGGCCGCATGGCCCGAGAAGGCTGGGCCGTCCACGGGCGGACAGTGATCATTGGAGGGGCGCGTGACTGAGCGCAGCGAGGGAACAGATCAGCGGAGCACACTGTCGTTCAAGGCCGACGAAGGAGGCCTTGGGCGACGGATCGCTCTCAGGCGGGCGCTGATCGCGGTATACGACAAGTCGGGGCTTGAGGAGCTCGCGCGGGCTCTCGACGCCGCCGGCGTCGAGATCGTCTCCACCGGGGGTACGGCAGCCGCCATCGCCGCGGCCGGCATCCCGGTCACCAAGGTGGAGCAGCTGACCGGCTTCCCCGAGTGCCTCGACGGCCGGGTCAAGACCCTGCACCCGCGCGTCCACGCGGGCCTGCTGGCCGACCTCACCAAGCCGCATCATGTGGCGCAGCTCGACGAGCTGGAGATCGATCCGTTCCAGCTGGTCGTGGTCAACCTGTACCCGTTCCGGCAGACGGTGGCCTCCGGCGCCTCTCCTGAGGAGTGCGTGGAGCAGATCGACATCGGTGGCCCCGCGATGATCCGCGGCGCCGCGAAGAACCACGCCACCTGCGCGGTCGTCGTCGATCCCGCCGGCTACTCCGGGATCCACGCGGCCCTGGAGGAGGGCGGTTTCACGCTGGAGCAGCGCAGGAACCTGGCCGGCGCCGCCTACGCGCACACCGCCGCGTACGACGTGGCCGTGGCGACCTGGTTCGCCGACGTGTACGCCGGTGACGGCGGCTTCCTGGGCGCTGCCTGGGAGCGCAAGGCGGTGCTGCGTTACGGCGAGAACCCGCACCAGGAGGCCAGGCTCTACACCGAGGGCGAAGGCGGCCTGGCCGACGCCCGGCAGCTCCACGGCAAGGAGATGTCCTACAACAACTACCTCGACGCCGACGCCGCCTGGCGTGCCGCCTGGGACTTCACCGAGCCCTGCGTGGCGATCATCAAGCACCAGAACCCGTGCGGCATCGCCACCGGCGCCGACGTGGCGGAGGCTCACCGCAAGGCGCACGCCTGCGACCCGGTCTCCGCCTACGGCGGCGTCATCGCGGTCAACGGCGAGGTCACGGCGGAGCTGGCCGGGCAGATCGCCGAGGTGTTCACCGAGGTCGTGGTGGCCCCGGCGTTCGCCGAGGACGCGCTGGCCGTACTGACGAAGAAGAAGAACCTGCGCCTGCTGGTCTGCCCGCAGGGCCCGGCGAACCCGACGGAGTTCCGCCGCATCGACGGCGGGCTGCTGGTGCAGCAGGTCGACCGGATCGACGCGCCCGGTGACGCGGCGGCGCGGTGGGAGCTCAAGGCGGGCGCGGCGGCCTCGCCCGAGGTGCTGGCGGACCTGGAGTTCGCGTGGCGGGCGAGCCGCTCGGTCAAGTCGAACGCGATCCTGCTGGCCAGCGACCGCGCCACGGTCGGCGTGGGCATGGGCCAGGTCAACCGGGTCGACTCCTGCCGGCTCGCGGTGACGCGGGCGGGCGAGCGGGCCGCCGACTCCGTGGCGGCCTCGGACGCGTTCTTCCCGTTCGCCGACGGGCTGGAGGTGCTCATCGAGGCCGGTGTGAAGGCGGTCGTGGAGCCTGGCGGGTCGGTCCGTGACGAGGAGGTCATCGCCGCAGCCGAGAAGGCCGGCATCACCCTCTACTTCACCGGAACCCGGCACTTCTTCCAC
Source organism: Nonomuraea sp. NPDC050547 (assembly GCF_044457345.1). Classification (NCBI taxonomy): domain Bacteria; kingdom Bacillati; phylum Actinomycetota; class Actinomycetes; order Streptosporangiales; family Streptosporangiaceae; genus Nonomuraea; species Nonomuraea sp. NPDC050547. The sequence goes on along the minus strand of NZ_JBITGW010000018.1, from coordinate 305,820 downwards.
TGATCACGCTGAATCCACACCTGGGCTCCCGGGTGTGGATTTTGTGGTCAAAGAGCGGCAAAAATCCGGTTACCCTGATGGCTCCGTGCCGGTTTCCTCTCCCGGAGTGCCTCGATGCTCGATGTGATCCTGCGCGCCTACGTGGCGACGATGGACTTCGCGACCAGTCCGTTCGTCCTGGTGGGGCTCGCCTTCCTCGGCGCGTACCTGGGCGTGAAGGCCGTGGAGCGCATCCCGTTCACGCGCCGCATCATCGAGCGCCGCGAGGCTCAGGCGGCGGAGCGAGAGTAGTCCAGGCGAGCCTGGCGGCGCCGGCGAGGGCCGCCCGGACGCCGAGCGTGGTGGGGCGGACCTCGACCGCCTTCACGAACGCGAGTCCCGCCACCTCCGCGATGGCGCGCTCCAGCGGCTCGAACAGGACCTCGCCCGCCCCGGCCACGCCGCCGCCGATGACCACGGTGCTCACCTCGACCGCGGCGGCCATGGACGCGATCATCGCGGCCAGCGCGCGGGCGCCGCGTTCGAAGGCGGCGACGGCCGTCGCGTCGCCGTTCCCGGCGTCGGCGGCCAGGTCTTTGGCGTCGGCGCCGGTCCAGCCGTGTTCGCGGGCCCAGCGGACGAGGTTGGGCCCGCTGGCGTAGCGTTCGACGCAGCCTCGGCCGCCGCACTCGCATTCCTCGCCGTACGGGTCCACGGTCATGTGGCCGACATGTCCGGCGTTTCCGGTGGGGCCGAGCAGCGGGACACCGTCGATCACCAGTCCGCCGCCGATGCCGGTGGACACCACCATGCCGAGCAGCGACGCGCTGCCCCGGCCGGCGCCCAGCCAGTGCTCGCCGACCGCGAAGCACTGCGCGTCCCCGGCCAGCACCGTGGGCAGCCCGGTGAGCTCGCCCACCCGGTCGCGCAGCGGGAAGCCGCGCCAGCTCGGCATGTTCACCGGGCTGACCGTGCCCGCGACCGCGTCGAGCGGCCCGGCGCTGCCGATGCCGACCGCCAGCGGCCGGGGGCCGCCCTCCGTGACCTTGCGGACGAGGCCGGCGAGCGCGTCCATCACGTCGTCGCGCGGCGTGGGGACGGTGCCGTCGCGCAGCACCGCCCCCCGGTCGTCGACCAGCGCGGCGGCCAGCTTGGTGCCGCCGATGTCGATCGCGAGAACGCTGCCCATCAGTGCTTGTGATGGTTGTCGGGCTGGCGCGGGTCGCCCGGGTGTTCAAGACCCGGCACGAGCTCCACCCGCTCGGCCCGCAGCCGGTCCAGCCACCGCGCGAACGCTCGCCGCCGGGCGGCCGATTCCAGCCCCCCATCCGGTACGCCCGCCCGGCCGGAGGCGGGAAGGGCGACGGCCACGTGCCAGCCCAGGGCGTCCTCGACCGGCCCGGCCAGGGTTCCGTACGGCTGCCCGCCCAAGGCCTCGGCCACGGCGGCGGGCAGGGTGGCGAGCGCGACCTCCCCCAGGGACTCCAGTTCCTCTGAAGACCAGGCGGCGGGCCGTTCCGCGTAGAGGCGGTGGCGTACCTCGGCGACCTCCGCGGCAGGCGTGGCGGACCGAGCCCGCCAGGCCGTCGGAACCTCCGCCCGGACGTGCTCGAACAGCGCCTTCACCCACGGGCTGCCGTTGTAGGCGGAGGCGTTGATGGAGCCCAGCTCGACCGCGGCCAGCCGGTCCAGGGCGGGACCTTCGACCGGGGGCAACCCCAGCCGCAGCGCCTCGTCCTCGCACAACACCTCGGTCAGGATCACCTGGGTCAGCCAGCGGGCCAACTGCCGGTCCTCGGAGCTGCCCGGCACCGGCAGCGCGGCGCTGAGCGGCCCGTCGCGCAGTTCGGCGACGCGCCGGTCGAGGGGTTCGCGGGGGATCGGCCGGCCGCCGACCCAGCCGATCACCGCGCCCACGCCGGGCGCGGACGGCGCTCCGGTCGCGGGCGGGCGGGTGCGGACGGGCGCCCGCTCGACGCCGTGTCCGTGTTCATGTCCATGTTCATGTCCGTGCCCATGTCCGTGGCCATGGCTCATCGGGTCACCTCCAGCCGCACGACCGGCGCGTACTGGCACCGGCCGAACCACATCACCTTCGCGAGAGCCCAAGCATGGCCGGGCGCCGCGTCCTGCGGCACCTCCACGGGGAAGTCCACCTCGACGCTCTGCCCGGCGGGCACGGTGAAGCCGCGGATGACCTGGGGCAGCATCTCCCACGTTCCCCAGGGCGCCGCCAGCTGGGCCTCGCCGCGGATCTCACCGGCGGTGGTGTTGGCCAGCCGTACCGTGACCGTGTCGCGTGCGCCGGGACGGAGGGAGAGCGACTCCGCGGCCATCGTGACCGTCAGGCCGGTGGCGCGGCCCTCGGCGGCCTTGGTGCCCTGGGCGGCGGCCCAGTCGTCCTCGGGCGGCGTCCCGGCGACCGGGAGTTCGGGGGCCTCGCCGAGCGCCACGGTGGCGACGTCCTCGATGAGCTGGCCGTGGGCGAGGGTGCGGGCGGAGACGTAGTGGAGGCCCTGGCCGGGGGCGGGGGTGACGGTGGCGGTGAAGCGCACGTGGCCGTCGGCCTCCAGGCGGAACGGACGGCGCTCGGGAGTCACGGCCCAGCCGTCCGGGACCTGAACGTCCACGACGCCCTCGTGGGCGTGGCGGCCCGCGACGACCACCTCGACCTCGAACGGACCGGTGGGCGTGACCAGGCCGGGGGTGACGGCGACCGACAGCGGCAGGTAGCCGAGCGGGGCGGGACCCTTGTTGTGCAGCCAGTAGCGGCTGTAGACGGGCTGGGCGATCTCGGCGACCGCGCCGGACTCCGCGTCGCCCAGAGGAACGGGCGCGATGAACGTCGCCACCTCGGAGCCCGACAGCTCCAGCGAGGCGCCGGGCACGCGGGAGGATTCCAGCAGGTCGGAGCGGACGAGCCCGTCCAGGGGGAGCACCGGTGAGTCAAGGGAGGCCGTGGAGCCCAGCCCGGTCGACTCCACCAGCCGGATCGTGACGCCGTCCGGCCGGTCGAGCGTGCCGTGGGCGTGCGGGTTCCCGGTGGCCTTGACGGTGCCGAACAGCACGTCGCGGGCGGGCGAGACGCTCAGCAGCGAGTGAGCAGGCGGCAGTGTGCCCTGCCGGGCCTCGACCACCCGGGGCAGCATCGGCGTGACGAACTCCTGCCCGGCCGCCGGCAGGTTCAGCTCCCGCCAGTCGCCCTGCCCGGCCACCAGCGAGTAGTGGAACTCGTGCGTCCAGTGCTGCAGCTGGAACCCCGACCCGTCGGGCGTCGTACGGCGGGGCGGATCCAGCCAGATCCCCGAAGGCCACCCGGTGCACGAGCGCATCAGCGACAGATGCAGCGCCCCGGCAGGATCCACCGCGAACCCGGGCAGCCCGTAGGTGAGCAGCGCCACCGTCCGGTCCTCCAGCTCCTCGGTGCCCGCCGGGCAGACGGCCGTGATCCGCGCGTCGGCCAGGTCGGCCACCAGCTCGCTCACCGGCCCGGCCACGACCAGGGCCGGCAGGGAGCGTACGTCGCGCAGGTCCGCGCTGGGCTGCCACACCTCGGCCAGCGGCTTCTCCGCCGGTACCCAGACCAGCGGGGCGCCGGACTTCAACGCGTCCAGGTAGGCGGGGTCGCTGCGGGACAGCAGCTCGTCGGCCAGTGGGTTGTCCTGCGGGCCGCCGATGATGACGCGGAAGTCGGGCAGGTTCGAGTCGACGTCCAGCCAGCCGTACCTGCTGCCGGAGGCGGTGGAGGTGGTGGCGGTCACGCCCGCGCGGGCGAGCGCCACGACCAGCTCGCGCGCCTTCGGCGCGTCCTCCGGGGACGGGACGACCACTTCGGCGACGCCGAGCGCCCGCGAGCCCGCCTCGCCGAGGTCGACACGGGCCGTCGCGGACAGGCCGAACCAGGTGTTGGCCGGGTTGTCGAGCGTCCAGGGGTGCTCGGCGGTGTCCACGTCGGGCAGCGCGAAGCCGCGGCCGACGACGGCGCCGGCGACGTCGGAGACCGGCAGCGCGCCGGGCACGCCGGCGGGGAAGCTGACCCGCAGGAGCCGGTCGGCGCCGGTGTAGTCGAGGACGCGGGTGCCGAAGTCGATCCGGTCGGAGCCGGTCAGCAGGGTGATCGTCTGCTCGTAGGCGAGCTCGCCGACCCGGCCGGTGACGATCAGCCGCCGGCCCAGCGGGCTGGATTCCGCGCGGACGGTCGCGGCGGTCGTGCTCGATCCGGTGGAGCGCCCGTTGGGCATGAGGTGCCAGGGGCCCTCGCCCATGTCGGGGTGGGCGGGGTATTCCTCGTAGAGGCGCAGTTCGTTGCCGAGCCCGGTGAGGATCTCCCGGCCGTCCGCCTTGTCGTGGACGGACGTGAGCGTGCCGCCCTGGGCGGGGTCGGCCTGGATCCGCCATCGCTCGTTCTCGATCGTGGTACCGCTGTCGCCCACCCAGACCCCGCTGTTTCCTGAAACAACCGGATAGGTGCGCCAGCCCATCGACGGCACGTCCCCGGCCAGGAAGGTCGTGGTGCCGTCCTCGGTGACCGAGGGCACGCCCTCGACGGTGAGGCCGGGCGCGAGCCGTACCGACACCAGGCCGTCGCGCGCGAACGACAGCGTGTTCGTCACCACGACGCCGCGGCCGTCGGCGGAGATCTGGCAGGTCAGGGCGTCGAGCGCCTGGTCGCGGGCCTCGGCGGCCAGGTCGTACGCCTCTCGCCAGCCCGTGAGCAGGTCGATGTAGACCTGGTCGGACTCCGAGCCGGTGATCGCGTCGTGGTGGGCTCCGTAGGCGAGCTGCCGCCAGACCTTGTCCAGCGCGGTGTGCGGGTAGCCGCCGTGGCCGAGCAGGGCGGCGAACACCGACAGCCGCTCGGCGTCCAGCGCGGCCACCTCGGCGGCGCGCTGGGCCTGCTTGGTGTCGATGTAGGAGACGTCCTTGCCGGTGTAGACGGGGTTCATGTCCCGGGTCTGCGGGCTGAAGGACGTGATCTCGGCGCGGACGGCGTCCAGGAAGTCGCGCGGCGTGCCGCAGACGAACTTCGGCCACACGTAGTGCTCGGCCCAGGTGCGGTGGATGTCGGTGACCCATTTGTTCGGCGGCGTGTAGTCGGTGCCGACGGGCAGCAGGATGTTCTTCGAGGCGGCGACGGGCTTCAGCGCGCGGTAGAGCTCGAAGACGGCCTGCGTGGCCTCCTCCAGCGAGGGCGAGGAGTCCATCCACCAGCCCGCGGAGTAGTGCGCGGGCATGTAGTGCGTCAGCACGCCCAGCCCCGACGGCGAGATCCACTCGAACTCGCTGGGGAACTGCATCAAGGTGGCGTCGTTCTTGGCCTCCTTGAAGTTCTTGCTGATCGGGCCCCACTGGTGGAACGGGCCGCGGGCCCACGCGCTGCCGGTCAGCCCGGCGGCGGCCAGGTAGCCGGGGAACTGCGGATCGTGCCCGAAGGCGTCGAGCTGCCAGGCGGTGCGCGGGTCGCCGCCGAGGATGTCGCGCTGGTAGCCGACGCCGTAGACGATGTTGCGGATCGTGGTCTCGGCGCCGGTCAGGTTGGTGTTGGGCTCGTTGTAGGTGCCGCCGAGGAGCTCGACCCGCCCGGCGGCCATGAGCGCGCGCAGGTCGTTCCTGCGCTCGGGGTGGGTGTCGAAGAACGGCTTGAGATAGTCCACCTCGGCCAGCACGAACTTGTAGTCAGGATCGCGCAGCGCCAGCTCGATGTGCGCCTCCACCAGCGCGAACGCGTTGCGCTCCCAGAGCGGCCGGGTCGTGGAGTCCCCGGACAGGAACTCCCACGGGCTGGTGTAGGCGGCCTGCGTGTTCCACCAGACCGGGTCGTAGTGGAAGTGCGAGACCAGGAACATCGTCCACCCCGGCTCCTCGGCGGTGAACTCGGCCTCCAGCACCTCCCCGCCCAGGGTGACAACGATGGACACGACCGCCCCGGGAGCCACGGAGACGTCGAGCGGCACCTCCACGACCACCTCGCCGTCGCCGGCGCCCACCCGCGCCGGCCGCGCCTGGGCGACCCCCTCGCCGCGCACCTCCAGCGCCTGCTCCTGCTCGCCCTGAGCGGCTCTGACCTTCAAGATCTGGTACGGCGCGGCCTCCGACCCCACGAACAGATCGGTAGATTCCACGGACAACAGTCGAGCGGGCAAGGCGGACTCCTCGCTGGGGGCGACGCTGACGCCGTCACGATAAGCGCTCGCCGAACCGATGGCAACGTTGTCATCCGATCTTGAATGACAACGATGTCATTCTGGCTGGCCAGGCACATCCCCTACCCTTACCCGAAACCGCTGTCCGATCCGAGGTCCCCCGTTGTCAGCACCGCTCCATCGCCGTCCGACCATGAAGGACGTGGCCCAGGCCGCGGGCGTCGCCCTGAAGACCGTCTCGCGCGTCGTCAACGGCGAGTCCACGGTCGCCCCCGACACCCTCGACCGGGTCAGGCAGGCCATCCACGAACTCGGCTACCGCCGCAACGAAGGCGCCCGCCAGCTGCGCCAGGGCCGCTCCCAGGCGATCGCCATGGTCGTGCGCGACATCGCCGACCCGTTCTTCGCCGCCATCGGCCGCGCCGTCGAGACCCGCGCGGAAACCGGCGAACTCGTCGTCATGATCGGCTCCAGCCACGACGAACCCGCCCGCGAACGCGAGGTCGCCCTCGGCTTCTGCGCCCGCCGGCCCAACGCGCTCATCATCGCGCCCATCGCCAAACGGCAGGACTACCTCCTGCCCGAGATGGCCGACGGGCTGCCGGTCTGCGCCGTGGACCGGCCGGCCCAGGGGATCGCCTGCGACGCCGTACTGTCGGACAACACCGGCGGCATCCGCGCGGCCGTCGACCACCTCGCCGCCCACGGCCATCGGCGCATCGGCTACCTCGGCGACGACCCCGCCGTCTTCACCTCCCGCGAGCGGGTGGCCGGCTTCCGCGCCGCCATGGCCGCGCGCGGCCTGCAGGTCAACGAGGACGAGGTACGGCTCGGCGCCCCCACCCCCTCCTCGGTCGGCGCCGCCCTCCGGACCCTGCTCGACCCGTCCGACCCCGTGACCGCGCTGATCACCGCCAACAACCGCCTGACGGTGGAGGCCCTGCGGCAACTGGACCACCTTCAGGACCGGCCGGCCCTGGTGGCCTTCGACGACCTCGAACTCGGCGAACTGCTCCGCCCCGGGCTGACCGTCGTGGCCCAGGACCCGGAGGCCATCGGCAACGCCGTCATGGACCTGCTGTCGTCACCGCACCCGGAACCCCGCGAGGTCCGCGTCCCCGTGACGCTCATCCCCAGAGGCTCGGCGGAGTTCGCGCCGTGACAGGATGGCGAGCCATGACGGCAGTGAAACTCGACGGCAAGGCCACCGCCGCGAAGATCAAGGCAGACCTGGCGACCAACGTGGCAGCCCTGAAGGACAGGGGCATCACCCCCGGACTCGGCACCGTCCTGGTGGGCGAGGACCCGGGCAGCCAGATCTACGTCGCGGGCAAGCACCGCGACTCCGAGGAGATCGGCATCACCTCGATCCGCGTGGACCTGCCGGCGACGGCCACCCAGGCCGAGGTGGAATCGGCCATCGACGAGCTCAACGCCGCCCCCGAGTGCACCGGCTACATCGTCCAGCTCCCGCTGCCGAAGCACCTGGACACCATGGCGCTGCTGGAGCGCATGGACCCCGCCAAGGACGCCGACGGCCTGCACCCCGTGAACCTGGGGCGCCTGGTCCACATGGTCGACGCGCCGCTGCCCTGCACCCCGCACGGCATCGTGCTGCTTCTGCAGGAGTACGGCATCCCGCTGAAGGGCGCCGACGTCTGCGTGGTGGGCCGCGGCATCACCGTGGGCCGCTCGCTCGGCCTGCTCCTGACCCGCAGGAGCGAGAACGCCACCGTCACCCTGTGCCACACCGGCACCCAGGACCTGGCCGGGCACGTCAGAAGGGCCGACATCGTGGTGGCGGCGGCGGGCGTACCCGGGCTGATCACCGCCGACATGGTGAAGCCGGGCGCGGCCGTACTCGACGTGGGCGTCTCCCGGGTGGACGGCAAGATCGCCGGAGACGTGGCCCCCGACGTCGCCGAGGTGGCCGGCCACCTCACCCCCAACCCCGGCGGCGTGGGCCCCATGACGCGCGCCCTCCTGCTGTCCAACGTCGTGGAATCAGCCGGACGTACGGCGCAGCCGTAGCACGGCCAGGGTCATGAAGACCGCGGTCAGGGCGAGTATCCAGACCGCGGTGACGAGGGCGGCCTCGCCCGCCTCGCGGCCGGAGAACCAGGCGCGGAGCGTGTCGACCATAGCGGTGACCGGGCTGTGGTCGGCGAACGCGCGTACCGGGCCCGGCATCGTGGCGGTGGGGACGAACGCCGAGCTGACGAACGTGAACGGCAGCACCCAGACCAGCCCCATGCCCTGGGCCGCCTCCCCGCTCCTGGCCATCAGCCCGATCCACGCCGCCACCCAGGAGAAGGCGAAGCCGAACGCCAGCAGCAGCCCGAACCCCGCCGCGATCCGGCCGGGCGAGCCGTGGAAGCGGAAGCCCACCAGCAGACCGCAGCCGAGCATGACGGTCAGCGTGATGACGCCGCGCAGCACCTCGGAGGCGATGCGGCCGAGCAGCACCGACGAGCGGGTCATGGGCAGTGACCGGAAGCGGTCCATGACGCCGTTTCGCATGTCCTCGGCCAGGCCGACGGCCACCGCGCCGATCGAGCTGAACAGGATCATCTGCACGAAGACGGCCGGGATGAGCGCCTGCACGTAGTCGCCGCCGGGCACCTCGATCGCGCCGCCGAAGACGTAGGCGAACAGCAGGATGAAGACGACGGGCTGGATCAGCGCGTACATGAGCAGCAGGCCGGGGGCGCGCACGATGCGCCTGGTGTTGCGGCCGGCCATCAGCCAGGCGTCGCGCAGCCACCATCGCGGGCCGGTCAGCCGGTTCACCGGTCTCCTCCGGTGAGGGCGAGGAAGGCGTCGTCGAGGGTGGGGCGGCGCAGGGCCAGGCCGGTGATGGGCACTCCGGCGGCGTCGAGGTCGCGCAGCAGGTCGGGCAGCACGCTCTCGGCCACGGGGACGGTGATGGTCTCGCCCTCCAGGGTGGGGCGGGCGCCGTACCTGCTCATGGCCTCGATCGCGGCCGGGGCCTGGCGGGGGTCGGCGAGGACGACCTCGGCGCGCGCGCCCCCGGCGCGGGCCTTGAGCTGTTCAGGGGTGCCGGTGGCGACGGCCCTGCCCCGGTCGATGACGGTGACGGCGGAGGCCAGGCGGTCGGCCTCCTCCAGGTACTGGGTGGTGAGCAGGATCGTGGTGCCCTGCTCGGGCAGCCGCCGGATGGCCGACCACAGGGTGCGGCGCGAGCGCGGGTCGAGGCCGGTGGTGGGCTCGTCGAGGAAGAGGGCGCGCGGCCGGGTCATCAGGCTGGCGGCCAGGTCGAGGCGGCGGCGCATGCCACCGGAGTAGGTGCCGGCCCGGCGTCCGGCGGCCGCGCCCAGCTCGAAGGCGGTCAGGAGGTCGTCGGCCAGGCGGTGGGCCTCCTTGCGCGACAGGCGGTAGAGACGGCCGACGAGCACGAGGTTCTCGCGCCCGGTGAGCAGATCGTCCACCGCGGTGAACTGCCCGGTCAGCCCGATGAGCGCACGCACCTGGTACGGCTGCGCCGTCACCGACCTGCCGCCCACCTCGGCCCGCCCGGAGTCCGGCCGCAGGAGCGTGGCCAGGATTCTGATCACCGTTGACTTGCCTGCCCCGTTGGGCCCGAGCAGCGCGGTGATCGAGCCCTCCGCCACGTCCAGGTCGAGCCCGTCCAGGGCGACGACGCCCCGGTAGGCCTTGCGGAGGTTCTCCACGAGGATCATGGGGCTCCGTCCCGGCACAGGGCGTCGATGAGCTTGGCCAGCGCCCGCTGCGCGCCGGCCGAGGCGCGCGGCCCGACGGCGGCCAGCGAGGCGACCAGCGCGGCCGCCTCGCCGGGTGTGAAGATCAACGGCGGCAGCACGGAGCGGGCGTCGATGGAGTAGCCCCCTCCGGGTCCGCGCCGGGAGACGACGGGCACCCCGGCCTCCAGGAGGTCGGCGAGGTCGCGCTCGACCGTGCGCGCGCTGACGCCCAGCCGCCCGGCCAGCGACCCGGCGGTGAGGCCCCGGGGCGCGGTGGCCCTGAGCTCCTCGATCAGCCGGTGCTGGCGTTCGACGCGGGGGACCAGCGCGTGGATGCTGATGAGCATGACTCCACGTTAAGGAGCGGTACCCGACAATCCTATGTCGGTCTTCGCTGCTACTAATGGCGGTATGACGCCGATTTCCCTCCGCCAGCTCAACCGGACTCTGCTCGAACGCCACTTCCTGGCCGAGCGCACCGGCAGGTCCGTGATCGACGTCATCCGGCACGTGGTGGTGCTGCAGGGCCAGGAGCCCAACTGGCCGTACGTCGGGCTGTGGTCGCGGGTGGAGGGTTTCCGCCGTGCCGACCTGGAGTCGCTGGTCGCCGGCCGCACGGTGGTGCGCTCGACGATGGTGCGCAGGACCATGCACCTGGCCGACGCCGCCGACTTCGCGTGGTTGCGGCCGAGCGTGCGGCCCATCGTGGAGGTGGCGCTCACGCACCCCTACTACGCCGACGAGATCGCCGGAGTCGACCTGCCCGCGCTGGCCGAGGCGGGCCGGGCGGCGCTGGCCGGGCGCAGCCTCACCCGGGGCGCGCTGGGCGCCCTGCTCGCCGAGCGCTTCCCGGTACCGGTGCCCAGACGGCTGGCCGACGCGGTGGAACTGCTCCTGCCACTGGTGCACACGCCGCCCGCCGCGGCCTGGGGGCGGTGGGGGAACCGGACGGGCATCGAGATGGCGCTGGCCGAGGAGTGGACGGGCCGGCCCATGGAGCCGGGACCGGCGCTGGAGACGCTGGTGCTGCGCTACCTCGCCGCGTACGGCCCGGCCACCGTGATGGACATCCAGGCCTGGGCCGGCGTGACCCGGCTGCGCGAGATCGTGGACCGGCTGCGGCCGAAGCCGGCGGTGTACGAGGGGCCGGGCGGCAAGGAGCTGTTCGACCTGCCCGGCGCCCCGATCGCCGACCCCGACCGGCCCGTGCCGGTACGGTTCCTGCCGGCGTTCGACACCGCCCTGCTCGGCCACCGCGACCGCACCCGGGTGATCAGCGAGGAGCACCGCAAGCGGTTCGCCAAGGGCGCGTCAGGCGGGGTGCCCATGTTCCTGGTGGACGGGTTCGTCCGCGGCACCTGGTCGGTCGCCGGGCAGGACCTGGTCGTGAAGCCGCTGACCCCGCTGTCGGACGAGGAGGACGCCGCCGTGGCCGAGGAGGCGGGGCGCCTGCGCGAGTTCATCCGGGCTCAGTAGTAGCCCTCCACCGGGACGCGGGCCTCGTCGAAGAGCGCCGGGCCGTCCAGGCGCACCTCCGCCGAGGTGACGATCGACTTGAGGCCGTCGAGCTGGGCGCCGGACAGCGCGTAGACGACCCGGCCGAGGCCGGAGCGCTCGATCGCGCCGGCGCACATGCCGCAGGGCTGGCAGCTCGTGTACATCGTGGTGGCCGCCGCGGTGGCCGGGTCGAGCTCGCGCGCCGCCCAGCGGGCGAGCTTGAGCTCCGGGTGCGCGGTGATGTCGCGGTCGGTGATCGTGGTGTTGTGGTCCTCGACCAGGACGCTGCCGTCGGCCGCGGCCAGCAGCGAGCCGAAGGGCGGGTTGCCCGAGGCCCTGCCCTTGGCCGCCAGCGCGATGGCGCGGCGCAGCAGGCTTTCTTCGTCGGGTGTCACAGGTGCTCCCATCGTGCGGAGACGGTGGCCAGAGCCTGCCAGGCCACCTCTGGGTGAAGGGTCTCGTCCGGGTCGCCGTTGAACGGGTCGAGCAGGACGCTCTGGGCGCCGAGCGAGCGCAGTTCTTCCAGGTCGCCGAGGATCTGGCCGATCGTGCCGACGCCCGCCGGGCGGTCCTGGCCGGTCTCGGGGGAGTCGGTCAGCCGCAGGACGATGCGCGGGGCCAGCGCGGGCGCCGGCCGTTCCAGCTCGTCGGCGAGCTCATGCAGCCGCGACAGACGCTCGCGCAACGCGGCCGGGGTGAGGCGCAGCGGGTGCCAGGCCTCGCCGAGCAGCACCGCCCGGCGCAGCGCCGCGTCGGCGCCGCCGCCCACCCAGATGGGGATGTCCCCCTCGCCGTAGTCGCCGGTGTCGGCCCACGCCGAGCGGATGGTCCGCAGATGCTCGTCGGTCAGCTTTCCTCGTGCCTGGTACGGCACGCCGAGCGCCTCGAACTCCTGCCGCGCCCATCCGGCGCCCACACCCAGCACGAACCGCCCGCCGCTGAGCCGGTCGAGATTGGCCGCCATCCGGGCGACCAGCAGCGGATGCCGGTAGGGCACGATGAGCACGGTGGTGCCGAGCCTGACCCGCTCGGTCACCCCGGCCAGCCAGGACAGCGTGGTGAAGGGCTCGTAGAAGGGCGCGGGATACTGCGCGGCCACGTCGGGCGTGATGGCCACGTGGTCGGAGACCATGAGCAGCCCGTATCCGAGCCCCTCGACGGTCTGCGCCCATCGCCGGAGAGTGCCAGGGTCGGTGCCGGGCCCGAAGTTGGGTACGTTGACGCCAAGTTCCACGTGATCAGGCTATCCACGGGCGGCCTGGAGCCGGAAGGCCGACCCAACGGCATACGCGGGCGATCACCGGGAATCCGCCGGTATTTTGGACCCATGGCCGTGAATCTCGACGCCACCGACTGGGCGATCCTGGCCGAGCTCCAGCGCGACGGGCGCATCCCCCTGTCCGAGCTGGGGCGCCGGGTCAGCCTGAGCGCCTCGGCCACCACCGAACGGGTCCGGCGCCTGGAGTCGACCGGCGTGATCACCGGCTACTCCGCCGCGGTCGACCTCGCGGCGGTCGGCTACGCGGTGCTCGCCATCGTGCGCCTGAAGTACCCGGGCAGCCGCCACGAGCCACTGCACCGGCTGCTCGGTCAGCGCCCGGAGATCCTGGAGTGCCTGCGCACCACGGGCGACGACTGCTATGTGATGAAGGTCGCCGCCTCCTCGATGGCGCACCTGGAAGAGATCGTCAACGACCTGGCCGAGTTCGGCAGCGCCAACACCAACCTCGTCTACAGTCAGACCCTGCCCTACCGGGGCCCCAACCCCCGGCGTTAGCGGCCCTGATAGCGGTCGGTGGCCTCCCTCGTGGCGCGGATGGCGGCGTCGGCGGTCTCGTAGGTGCGCTGGGCAAGGCCGACGAAGATGCAGTCCACGATGAGCAGCTGGCTGATCCGGCTGGCCAGCGCGCCCGGCCGGAACGCGGTCTCGCGACCGGCCGAGACCAGCGTGTGGTCGGCCATGTGCGCCAGGGACGAGCGCGGGTTGTTGGTGATGGCCACGAGCGTGGCCCCGGCGTCCTTCCCGGTCTTCGCCGGGACGAGCACGTCCGGGGTCTCGCCGCTGCAGCTGATCGCCACCACCACATCGTTCTCGCGCAGCAGGGCCGCGCTGGTCAGCGCCAGGTGGGCGTCGCAGAACGGGTGGGTGGACAGGCCTATGCGCAGGAGTTTCTGCGACATGTCGGTGGCGACCAGGCCGGAGGCGGCCACGCCGTACACGTCCACGCGGCGTGCCCTGACGATGGCCGCCACGACCTCGTCGAGCTGGTCGGGGTCGAGCTGGGCGGCGGTGTCGGCCAGCGCCTCGTACTCGGCCCTGGCCACCTTGGCGATCACGTCGGTGAGCGGGTCGTCGGGGCCCAGGTCGCCGGGCACCAGCCGTTCGGGCTCCTTGGCCACCGCGGCGGCCAGCGCGAAGCGCATCTGTGAGTATCCGGCGAAGCCGAGCGCGCGGGCGGTGCGCACGATCGTCGCCTCGCTGGTGCCGGAGACGGCGCTGAACTCCGTGATCGTGCTCCTGACGACCAGGCCCGGATCGTCGAGGATGATCCGGGCGATGGCCTGCGCGGCGGGAGTCAGCGACGGCAGTACGGCCCGCACCGCCGCCACCGGGTTGGCCGGCTCGCTCACGTGGTGAGCCATTCCGCCGCGGCCTCGGCCGAGACGCGCGAGAGCCCGTTGGTCGCGACGAACGCGGCGCCCGCCGGTTCGCCGGGAATGCCGGTGTCCACGACGACCGCGTCCGGGCGCGCCCGCACGGCCTGCGCGATCCGCTCCCTGACCCAGTCGTGCCGCGCCGAGTCGTGCACCACGAGCACCACGGGCCGCTCGTCGAAGGCGGGCAGCTCGCCCTCGGCGGCCATCACGACCCGCTCGGTGCCGGGCAGCCGGGCGGCCAGCGCCGCGGTCAGGCCGGTCGGCGTCGAGGGGTCGACGGCCTGGTTGAGCCGCGTGTTGACCTCGACGACGAGCGGCGCCCCCGCCAGCGTGGCGGCGCCGGTGACGGTCAGCGCCGCCCTGGCCGCCTCCAGGCCCACGCCGGGGTCCTCGGCGGCCGAACGGTCCTGCTTGCCGTACCACTCGGCGATCGCGCGCACCCGCGCGGCCGCTTCCGCCAGTCGCGACTCGGCCAGCTCGCCGGAGCGCACGGCGGCCGCGATCGCGTCCCGCAGTTCGTGCAGGCCCCGCTCGGTGGTGATGCCGACGCAGATGGCGTCCACGCCCGCGGCGAGCGCGCGCACGGCGATCTCGCCGGGCGTGTACCGGGCCGCGACGGCCTTCATCTCGATCGCGTCGGTGACGAGCATGCCGTCGAAGCCGAGCTCCTCACGCAGCAACCCCGTCAGCACGGTACGGCTCAGCGTCGCGGGCAGCGACGGGTCCAGGGCGGGCACCAGCAGGTGGCCGCACATGACCGAGCGCACCCCGGCGGCGATCGCCGCGCGGAACGGCGGCAGGTCGCGCTCCCACAGCTCCTCCACGGAGGCGTGCACGGTGGGCAGCGCCAGGTGGGAGTCGGTGATGGTGTCGCCGTGGCCCGGGAAGTGCTTGGCGCAGGCGGCCACCCCGGCGCTCTGGAGACCGCGGATGTAGGCGACGGCGTGCCTGGACACCAGGTCGGGGGCAGGGCCGAAGGAGCGGACGCCGATGACCGGGTTGGCGGGGTTGGCGTTGACGTCGACGGAGGGCGCGTAGTCGAGGGTGACGTCGGCCTCGGCCAGCATGCGGCCGATCTGCCTGCCGACCCGCTCGGTGAGCGCCTCGTCGTCGGCCACGCCGAGCGCGCGGTTGCCGGGGAAGGAGCTGCCCGACCTGGCCTCGAAGCGGGTGACGACGCCGCCTTCCTCGTCGACGGCGATCACGGTGTCGGGGTTCTCGGCGCGGATCTGGGGGATGAGGCGTTCGCTCGGGAGGTTGCGGGCGAACAGTACGGCGCCCCCCAATCCCTCGCCGAGCGCCCTGCGCAGCCAGTCGGGGGCGGTGGTCCCCTCGAAGCCAGGCTGGAGCACGGCCATGGCGAGTCGGTGGAGGTCAGGCGACATACGGCATTTTCCTTCACAATCGTTGATCTGAAGGTAATTTTCTGTCATCGTCGCCCCAGACACAACCACTTCCCGAGAGGCCACCCCCCCAATGCCCAGCAGACGGACCGTTTTCAAGGGTCTCGCCCTCGCCGCCGCAGCCTCCGTCGTCCCCCTGCCCGCCTACGCCGCCGCCGACTATGTGCCGCCGTTGCGTCAGATGCGCGGCATGTGGATCGCCTCCGTGGTCAACATCAACTGGCCCTCGAAGAAGGGGCTGTCGGTCGAGGAGCAGAAGGCCGAGTACCTGGCCTGGCTCGACCTGGCCGTCGAGCGCAAGCTCAACTCGGTGTTCGTGCAGATCCGGCCCACGGCGGACGCGTTCTGGCCGTCGCCGTTCGAGCCGTGGTCGGAGTGGATCACCGGGGTTCAGGGGCAGGACCCGGGTTACGACCCGCTCGGCTTCGCCGTCGAGGAGACCCACAAGCGCGGCCTGGCCTTCCACGCGTGGTTCAACCCCTACCGGGTCTCGATGCAGCCCGACCCGGCCAAGCTCCACCCCGACCACCCCGGCCGCAAGAACCCCGACTGGATCCTGCCGTTCGGCGGCAAGCTCTACTACAACCCGGGCATGCCCGAGGTCCGCAAGTTCTGCCAGGACGCGATGCTCGACGCGATCACCCGCTACGACATCGACGGCCTGCACTTCGACGACTACTTCTACCCGACCAACACCGCGGCCTTCGACGACAGCGCCGCCTTCGCCAAGTACGGGGCGGGCTACCCCGACCTGGCCGCCTGGCGGCGCAACAACGTCGACCTCATGGTCTCGGAGATGCAGCAGCGCGTACGGCAGGCCAAGCCCGAGGTCTCCTGGGGCATCAGCCCGTCGGGCATCTGGCGCAACAAGGCCAGCGACCCGCTCGGCTCCGACACCGCCGGCGGCCAGTCCTACGACGGCCTGCACGCCGACACCCGCGGATGGGTGAAGAAGGGCTGGCTCGACTACATCGCGCCGCAGCTCTACTGGTACATCGGCCAGCCGCCCGCCGACTACGCCAAGCTCGTGCCCTGGTGGTCGGACGTGGCCAAGGGCACCGGCACCATGCTGTGGATCGGCCAGGCCGCGTACAAGGCGGGCGACCCCGCCCAGGCGCCGCAGTGGCAGGAGACGGGCGAGCTGTCCAAGCACCTCACGCTCAACCGCAACCACCCGGAGATCACCGGCGACATCTGGTTCAGCGCCGGCGACGTCCGGGCGGACCGCCTCAAGTCCGTCACCACCGCGGTCAACGACCACCATCAGCGGCCCGCGCTGGCGCCGCTGCTGCCGCGCCTGGCCGGCGGGCGCGCGCCCGGTCGTCCGGTGCTCGCGCTGGCCCGCAAGGTCGGGGACGGGGTCGAGGTCAAGATGGTGGCGACCGGGCGCGAGGAGCCGTTCCAGTTCGCGGTCTTCCGCTCCGCCACCCGGCTCACCTCCTTCGAGGACGCGCGCAACCTGGTGGCCGTGGTGCCCGGCGACCGGATCGTGCGCTGGACCGACCCGGACGGCAAGCGGGGCGACTACTACTACGTGGTGGCGGTGGACCGGGTGAGCAGGACGTCCCGGCCCAGCAACCCCTTCCGCGTGGTGTTTTAGGGAGATTTATGCGGGTTCTTGGGTTGATGTCGGGGACCTCCCACGACGGGATCGACAGCGCCATCGTCGACTGGTCGATGGAGGACGGCCTGCTCTCGGGGACGATCCTCGCCACCGGCGAGCGGCCCTACCCCGGCGGCCTGAGAGCCCGCATCGTCGCCGCCCTCCCGCCCGGCGACGTGAGCATGGGTGAGGTCTGCGCGCTGGACACGCTGATCGGCCAGGAGTTCGCCGAGGCCGCCCGTGACGCCGGGCCCGCCGACCTGATCTGCTCGCACGGGCAGACGTTCTTCCACTGGGTCTCCGGCGGGCAGGTCCTGGGCACGCTCCAGCTCGGCCAGCCCGCCTGGATCGCCGAGCGCACCGGGCTGCCGGTCGTCTCCGACGTACGCGTGCGTGACGTGACCGCCGGCGGGCAGGGCGCGCCGCTGGTGTCCTACCTCGACCTGCTCATGCTCAACGGGGTCGAGGGCCGCTCGGGGGCGCTCAATCTCGGCGGCATCGCCAACCTGACCGTGGCCGGGGCGGCCATCGCCTACGACACCGGGCCGGCGGGCGCGCTGATCGACGCCGCGGCGCCGCCGTACGACAAGGACGGGGTGCTCGGCGCCGCGGGGACGGTGGACGAGAGCCTGCTGGAGGCGCTGCTCGCCGAGCCGTACTACCGCGAGGCGGCGCCCAAGACGACGGGCAAGGAGCTGTTCACGCCCGGGTACGTGCGGCGGGCGCTGGCGGGGCGCGCGGAGATCGCGCGGCCCGACCTCGTGGCCACGCTGACCGCGCTCACGGCCGAGACCGTGGCCGCCGAGATCCGGCGGCACGAACTCGACACCGTCGTCGTCTCCGGCGGCGGCGTGCGCAACCCCACGCTCATGGGCATGCTGCGCGCACGCACGACGGCCCGCCTCGTACCCAGCGACGAGCTGGGCGTGCCCTCGGACGCGAAGGAGGCCATCGCCTTCTCGCTGTTCGGCTGGCTGACCGCGCACGGTCTGCCGGCCACCGTGCCCAGCTGCACAGGTGCAGCCGGGCCACGCGTCCTGGGCACGATAACGCCGGGCTCCGGGCCACTCGTGCTGCCGGAACCCCTCGCCGAAGCCCCGGTAGCGATCCGATTCCTATGAAGCCCTGCGCCCCGCCGCCGATGGTTGCTCGGTGGGGGAACCTGACCGCTGTGGCGGCACCACGGGGGTGGGGCGGACCAGAC
This sequence comes from Nonomuraea sp. NPDC050547, assembly GCF_044457345.1. NCBI lineage: Bacteria > Bacillati > Actinomycetota > Actinomycetes > Streptosporangiales > Streptosporangiaceae > Nonomuraea > Nonomuraea sp. NPDC050547. The sequence continues at coordinate 287,611 of NZ_JBITGW010000018.1, read as the reverse complement.
CCAGCGCGACGACCTCGTTGGCCAGCCGCGTGCGCCGGTTGGTGCCCTCAGGGATCCTGAACTTCTGGTACAGCCGCAGCAGGTGCTGCTTGACCGCGGCTTCGGTCACCACCAGGTCGTCGGCGATCTCCCTTGCGGTCGCCGGTGCGACGAACGCCTCGTCCGACAGCGCGGGGCGGCACAGGGAGGTCAGCACGTCGACCTCTCTGCGGGTCAGCTCGGGGGCCGCCGCCCTTCTCAGCTCCACCTCGGGGGTGAAGTCCTCGCGCGGAACCCCGCCGATCCGGCCACGCGCGGCGCCGAAGGAGACGACGTCGCCGTCGTCGAGAACCCTCCGGGCGATCGGCCTGCCGTTCACCCGCGTGCCGTTGCGGGACAGTCCCAGGTCAACGACGTACAGGTAGGGTCCTCTCCGGACGAATTCGGCATGGAGCCGAGACACGCTGGGATCGGTGAGTCGGATGTCGACACCGCGACCTCTGCCGACCGTCGTGATCTCGGGGCGCAACGGGACGACCTCGCCAGTGTCCTCGATGCGTATGAACGGCCCCTCCACGGCAGTTCCCTTCCGTTAGCGGACGCAGCGTGAGACGGCGGCAGTTCCTCCTCGGGTAGCCCGCCGTAACTATTACTACAGCTCCGGCTTACCCAAACGAGGGGATGCGGAATCGCCTTTGCCATAAGGAGAATCCAGCGTGAAATTGGTCTGGACCTTTGCGGACGGTTTTGCCAGCTCACGGGTAGACTTCCAGGCACGATAAGCGGAGGAAACACTCGTGGCGGGACATCTGCCACGAAGAGCGGATAACTCCGCCACAACCGCGAGCGGAGCGAGCCAAGGAGCACGATGGACAAGCCCACCAAAGGCCTGGCCGACGTCGTAGCCGCGTCCACAGCGCTCAGCGACATCGACGGGAAGGCCGGCCGTCTGTTCTATCGGGGATACGACATCCACGATCTGGCCGGCCGAGCGACGTTCGAAGAGACCGCCCATCTGCTCCAGCGCGGTACGCTCCCCGACCGTGCCGAGCTCCAGGCCTACGGTGACGAGCTCGTCGCCGGGCGCGAACTGGGCCCGCTGGTCTCCGCCAACGTCGCGGAGATCGCCGAGAAGCAGAAGCCCATGGAGGCGTTGCGCTCGCTGGTCTCGCTGGCCAGCGCCGACGACCCCGACCGCGACTCCATCGAGCCGGAAGCCGACCTGCGCAAGGCCGCCCGGCTGACCGCCCAGCAGCCGCTGCTGGTCGCCCGCTACCACGCCGCCCGCTCGGGCAAGGGTGTCCCGGAGAGCGACCCGGCCCTGAGCATCGCCGGCAACTTCCTGCTCCAGGTGACCGGCCGTACCCCTTCCCCGCGCGAGGCGGAGATCTTCGACGCCTGCCTGGTGCTGCACGCCGACCACACGATGAACGCCTCGACGTTCGCCGCCCGCGTCTGCGCCGCGACGCTGTCGGACATGCACTCGGCCATCGTGGCCGCGATCGGCACGCTGAAGGGCCCGCTGCACGGCGGCGCCAACGAGCAGGTCATGAAGACGCTGGAGTCGATCTCGCCCGACGGCGTGGCCCAGACCGTACGCGACAAGCTGGCCGCCGGCGAGAAGATCATGGGCTTCGGCCACCGCGTCTACAAGACCGAGGACCCGCGCGCCACGCACCTGCGCCGGATGTCGGAGGAACTGTCCGGCGACGAGCCGAAGTTCTACCGGATGTCCAAGGAGATGGAAGAGGTCGTCTTCGAGACCAAGGGCCTCTACCCCAACGTCGACTTCTACGCCGCCTCGGTGTACCACTACCTGGGCATCCCGACCGATCTGTTCACGCCGGTCTTCTCCATCAGCCGCATGTCCGGCTGGACCGCCCACGTGATCGAGCAACACGCGGACAACCGGCTCATCCGGCCCGATAGTGAGTACATCGGGGAACGCGACCAGAAGTGGAAGCCGATTGACGAACGATGATCAGAAGTGGGGGCCGTTTCCGCTGATCCTGGCGGGAGCGGCTCTTGCCATGCTCACGATCTTCTTCGTGGACGGCGAGTGGGGCGCGTTCGCGCTCGGCGCCGTGCTGATGGTCGCCGCCGCCCTGCGCTTCGCCGGGTACGGCGGGCTCATGGCCGTCCGGACGAGGAAGACCGACATGGTGGTCTACGGGGGATTCGGCGTGGGCCTGGTGGCCGTCGGCATGTTCCTGGAATACGGCAGTGTGCTCAAGCCCGCCGTGCTCCAGCTCCTCGGGGGAGAATGACAAAGGGCGGCGGGCCGAAGCCCACCGCCCTTCCGATGTCGCCTAGAGGCTCTCGATCGCCTGGTTGAAGGTCTTCGAGGGCCGCATCACGGCCGCCGCCTTGGCCGGGTCCGGCTGGTAGTAGCCGCCGAGGTCCACCGGCGAGCCCTGTACGGCCAGCAGCTCCGCCGCGATCGCCTGCTCCTGCTCGGCAAGGGTCTTGGCCAGACCGGCGAACGCCGCCGCCACCACGGCGTCGTCGGTCTGAGCGGCCAATTCCTGGGCCCAGTACAGGGACAGGTAGAAGTGGCTGCCGCGGTTGTCGATCGAGCCCAGCTTGCGGGCCGGCGACTTGTTCTCGTTGAGGAACGTCGCGGTCGCCCGGTCGAGCGTGTCGGCCAGGATCTGCGCCCGCGCGTTGCCGGTCGTGCGCGCCAGGTGCTCGAAGCTGGCCGCCAGCGCCAGGAACTCGCCCAGGCTGTCCCAGCGCAGGTAGTTCTCCTTGACCAGCTGCTGCACGTGCTTGGGGGCCGAGCCGCCCGCGCCGGTCTCGAACAGGCCGCCGCCGCTGAGCAGCGGGACGATCGAGAGCATCTTGGCGCTGGTGCCCAGCTCCAGGATCGGGAACAGGTCGGTCAGGTAGTCGCGCAGCACGTTGCCGGTGACCGAGATCGTGTTCTCGCCCTTGCGGATGCGCTCCAGCGAGAAGCCGATCGCCTCGACCGGGGCCATGATCTCGATCTGCAGGCCGCTGGTGTCGTGCTCGGCCAGGTAGCCGTTGACCTTCTCGATGAGGCTGGCGTCGTGGGCGCGGGTCGCGTCGAGCCAGAACACCGCCGGGTCGCCGGTGGCGCGGGCCCGGGAGACGGCCAGCTTCACCCAGTCCTGGACGGGGATGTCCTTGGTCTGGCACATGCGCCAGATGTCGCCCTGGCTCACCGCGTGCTCAAGGACGGTCTCGCCGGCGGCGTTCACCACGCGTACGGTGCCGGTGGCCGGGATCTCGAAGGTCTTGTCGTGGCTGCCGTACTCCTCGGCCTTCTGCGCCATGAGGCCGACGTTCGGAACCGAGCCCATGGTCGCCGGGTCGAGTGCGCCGTGGGCGCGGCAGTCGTCGATGACGACCTGGTAGATGCCGGCGTAGCTGCTGTCGGGGATGACGGCGAGGGTGTCGGCCTCGTTGCCGTCGGGGCCCCACATGTGGCCGGACTGGCGGATCATCGCCGGCATCGAGGCGTCGACGATGACGTCGCTCGGCACGTGCAGGTTGGTGATGCCGCGGTCGGAGTCGACCATGGCCAGCGCCGGGCCTTCGGCGAGCTCGGCCTCGAACGACGCCTTGATCTCGTCGCTCGCGCCGCCGAGGATGCCGCCCAAGCCGTCGTTCGGGCTGAGACCGGCCTGCGCGAGGGCCTCGCCGTACTGCGCGAAGGTCTTCGGGAAGAAGGCGCGCACCACGTGGCCGAAGATGATGGGGTCGGAGACCTTCATCATCGTGGCCTTGAGGTGGACGGAGAAGAGCACGTCCTCGGCCTTGGCGCGGGCGATCTGCGCGGTGAGGAACTCGCGCAGGGCGGCCACGCGCATGACCGAGGAGTCGACGATCTCGCCGGCCAGCACGGGTACGGACTCGCGCAGGACCGTCGTGGCGCCGTCGTCGCCGACCAGCTCGATGCGCAGCTCGGTGGCCTCGGGCAGGATCGCGGACTTCTCGGAGGAGCGGAAGTCGTCGGCGGTCATGTGCGCCACGTCGGTCTTGGAGCTGGGCGACCACGCGCCCATCCTGTGCGGGTGCTGCCTGGCGTAGGCCTTCACCGAGGCGGGGGCGCGGCGGTCGGAGTTGCCCTCGCGCAGCACCGGGTTGACGGCGCTGCCCTTGACCTTGTCGTAGCGGGCGCGGATGTCGCGCTCCTCGTCGGTCTTCGGGTCCTCGGGGTAGTCGGGCAGGTCGTAGCCCTGCTGGCGCAGCTCGGCGATAGCCGCCTTCAGCTGCGGGATCGAGGCCGAGATGTTGGGCAGCTTGATGATGTTCGCCGCGGGCGTCTTCGCCAGCTCGCCGAGCTCGGCAAGGGCGTCGCCGATGCGCCGGCTCTCCGTGAGCCGCTCGGGGAAGCCGGCGATGATCCGCCCGGCCAGGGAGATGTCCCGACTTTCCACCCGCACTCCGGCCTTGGCGGCGTACGCCTGGATGACCGGCAGGAACGAGTACGTGGCCAGCGCTGGGGCCTCGTCGGTGTGCGTGTAAATGATGGTCGAATCAGTCACCGGATGTCCGCTCCACGTCTGAGATTGCTTGACATCAAGATATCCGGTGGCCGCGCCGCCCGCGACCTGGCCGTGGCGGCCTCAGGTCCCCGGCTTGGCGATCTCTTTTGGAGCGGTTCGGAGTGGTTCCGCGGAGCGATGGGGAGGTCACAGGGCGTAATTGACGATCGCGTCATGAGGGAGGTTCCCGATGCGTCTGGGTGTTCTCGGGTTGGTCGCGGTGGGCGCGATCGTCGGCGGTTGCGGCTCGCAGCCGGCCGTGCAGACGGTCAGCAAAGCCGACGCGGCCATGAAGGTGCAGCAGGCCAAGCAGGCCAAAGCCGCCGCCGCGGCCAAGGTCAAGGCCAACGAACTGGGCCAGGTCCCGGTGCTCATGTACCACCGGATCGTGAAGAACCCCGGCTCCGACGACGACAGGACGCCGGAGAAGTTCCGCGCCGACCTGGAACGGCTGGTGCGCGACGGCTACGTGCCCGTCACCGCGGCCGAGTACGCGACCGGGAAGATCGGCATCCCCGCCGGCAAGCACCCCGTGGTGCTCACCTTCGACGACTCCTCGCCCTCCCAGCTCGCCCTGGACGACCTCGGCGTCCCCAGGGCCGACACGGCGGTCGCCATCCTGCAGGACGTGGCGGCGAAGAACCCCGGCTTCCGTCCCGTGGCGACCTTCTACGTCACCCGCGACATGTTCGGCAAGTCCCTGAAGGAGGAGCAGGCGCAGACGCTGCTCTGGCTCAAGGACAACGGCTTCGACATCGGCAACCACACGCTCGACCACGTCAACCTCGGCACCCGCTCGCAGAAGGAGGTGGCCGAGCAGATCGCCGCCATCCGGCAGCAGGTGCACTCGCTCGCCTCGCAGGACCCGGTGACGCTGGCCCTGCCGTACGGGAGCCAGCCGCGCAAGAAGGAGTGGGCGCTGCGCGGCAAGGGCAGTGACGGGCCCTACAACCACAGCGGCGTCTTCCTGGCCGGGTACACGCCCGCGCCGGCGCCCTACACCAAGACGTTCGACCCGCTCGGGATCCCGCGGATCAAGGCGATGGACAAGAAGGGCGACTGCTCCCAGTTCTGCTCGACGGCCTGGCTGGACTGGCTCAAGAACAACCCGGACATGCGCTTCACCTCCGACGGTGACGTCGAGACGGTGGCCTTTCCCAAGTTCAAGGCGCCGTTCCTGCGCAAGAACTTCACCGCGCGGGCGCTGCCGTACTAGTCCAGGCGGCCGATGACCGTGGACAGGCCCCGCTCCTCGACGCCTCCGGGGAGCGGGCGGCCGGTGGTCAGGTCGACGACGTTGTAGGCGATGCGGCTCAGGGGGCCGCGCAGCCGTACCAGGAGGGTGTCCTCGCCGGTCCAGCGCAGGATCGCGGTGATCGTCCAGCCCGTGGGCAGGCGCGGGGTCACGGAGCGCTCCCTGCTGATCAGGATGCTCGTCGTGGTCACGGACGTGGGCGTCACCTCCCTCGTCAACGTGGCGAACTGGCGGCCCGAGGGTGACAGGACGCCGTCGGAGGACAGGTCGCCGGGGGCGGTGAACCTGCGCAGCCTCCTGCCCTCGGGCGAGCTGACGGTGAAGAAGGTGACGCTGACCTGGCCCGGGGTGCGGTCGTCGGGCTTCAGCGTGGAGGTGATCACGCCGCTGGACGTCCAGCCGCGCGCCTCGCCGTTCAGCCGGTGTACGCGGCCCGTGGCCAGGTCGGCGACCTCGCGCCCGACAGCCAGATGGCGGCCGTCGAGGGAGAAGATCGGCTCCTGCTCGCCCCTCACCGGCAGCGGCGTGACCGTGCCGGTCATCAGATCGTGCAGGACGTATCCCTTGCCACGCCAGTAGGCGGCGCGGGTGCCGTCGTCGCTGAGCACGAACGTGTCCTCCCCGCTCGCGCCGGGCAGCCACCACTGCTCGCCGCCCGTGGAGACCAGATGCCACCGCAGGCAGGGACCGCTCTGGTCGGGGCATTCCGGCTGGTAGGCGTAGCGCATGGGTGCGGGGGCCGGGCCCCTGAGCTCGGTGGCGGGGGGCAGGGTGGCGGTGACGCCGGGCATGCTCCTGGCCATCGGCGGGCCCTGATCCTGCGGCTGCCAGACGGGAAGCACGACCCACGCCGCGATCACGAGCACGCCGGCGGCCAGCCCTCTGCGGATCACGTGATTCTCCCCGCGGCCACGATCTGGCCGGGTTCCGGCCACTCCTCCAGGCGCCGCGCCGTGCCGGTCAGCGGGTCGACCAGGTAGTGGCCGGACACGTGGGGCTCCTCCATGTCGGCGCGCAGCAGCAGCCGGCCGTCAGCGGACCATCCCAGCAGGGCGAGCTCGTAGCCGGGGCCGGGGAGTTTCAGCGGCTCGCGGGTCAGCACTTCGGCGGTGGCCGGGTCCATGGTCAGCACGTCGGCGGAGGTGACGACGGCGAGTGTCCTGCCGTCGGGCGAGAGCCGTACGTCGAGGGAGGGGTCGAAGGGCGCGCGGGACACGACCTTGCCCTGCGGGTCGAAGGTGACGAGTTCGGTGGTGAGCGCGCCCGGCAGGGTGCGGCGGCCGGCGGTCGCGACGATCCGGCCGCCGCCGATGCCGATCACGCGGGCCACTCCGGGCAGGGGCGTGGCCGATCCGGTGGGCGTGTGGACGAGCGTGGTGCCGACCGTGGCGTAGGCGCCGTCGTGGGAGAGCAGGATCTCGCCGGTGCCGGCGATCTCGCGGACGTCGGTCCTGCGCAGGTCGCGGTGGACGAGCTTGCCCGTGCCGAGCTGACGGTAGATCAGGTGGTGGCCGTCACCGCTGAGCGCGAGGGGTCCGCGCGGGTCGGCCTCGCCGAACGTCGCTTCCCGGTTGGTCTCCGGAGAGAGCACCCATCTGACGGGTTCACCCACGATCCTGGCGAACCGGACCGGGTCCGGGACCGCGACCGGGGCGAGCGTCACCGGCCGCACGGGCATCGGCAGCTCGGCGGAGATGAAGCCGAAGGCGGGCCAGAGCGCCGCCGCGATCCCGAAGGCCATCAGCGTCCTGGCCGAGCTCTTCCGGGCGGCGAACTCGGCGCCGACCAGGTCGCTGGTCCCAGCGGGCACCGCGCGCCGGTGCAGGTCTCTCAGCACCAGATGTACGGCCAGCAGCACGAAAGCCGGAATCGCCACCCAGATCCGATCGGGCATCTCCATCTCCCGGAAGAACGACCTGACCACGAGCACCGCCAGGACGCCCCAGCACAGGAGCGCGGACAACCGCCAGCCGATGGTGAGCGCCCGCGGCGTGAGGCGGAGCCGTTCTCCGAAGAATCGCGGCCGGGTGGCGGCGAGCTGAATTTCGGAGACGAGCACGCCGGCGAGCCACCCGTACAGCAAGAAGGGGAAATTCACGTTTCCCAGGAAGAAGAGGGAAAGGGCGCCGCCCGCGGCCAGTCCCGCGCCCCGCCACGAGCGGACCGCGCGCAGGTAGGCGATGGTGTCGTCGCCGTTGTAGGGCGTGATCGTCAGCCGGTGGCGCCTGGCGAAACGATCCAGGGTGACGGGGGGAAGGGATCGCGCGCTGAGTGCCAATCCAGCGATGACGGCTAAAACACCAATGGCTGTAAGTATCAGCAATGGTGGACTTTCGTCATGGCCGGAAAACTAGCAGAATACCGGCGTGATTCCGAATGAGGTGTGGGACCGTCTCAACCCGTCGGCGGCGGCCGTGCGCGCTCGACGGCCGGTCATGATCGGCATCGCCCTGACGCTCCTTCTCGCCCTCGGCTGGGGGCTGACCCCGAGGATCACCTACCACGAGGGCAGCACGGCGAGAGGCATGCTCGTCCGCGACGAACTGGGCCGGGTCCACGGGCGTATCGACGCCATGACCCATACCTTCACCAACGAAGCCCCCTACCCGATCACCCTGACCGGAGCGGGTGTGCGGGCGGAGCACGTCAGGATCGTCGGCGCCGCGCTGCCACGGGTCGTGCCCGCGGGCGGCAGCGTCCAGGTCGGCGTTCTCGTCGAATACACCTCCTGCCTGGAGGCGGCGGCTCCGGTGATCCTCGACGTGTCGGCCTGGTGGGGCAGCGCGCAGGTGGCCGCGAGCGAGGAAGAAGACGCGGTGCTCAGCCGGCGGAACGAGATGTTCGGGGAGCCGGGCTGTTAGGAGCGCACCGAGAAGGTGAGCGCTTTCGTGCGGCTCAGCCGTTCGATGAGCGGGCCGCCCATCGCCGCGGCCGTCGTCACCTGGCCCGCCACCTGGGGTGTGTCGTCGAAGGCCAGGCACAGCGCGGCCTCGGCGATCATCACGGCGGTCCCGCCGTACCCCGGATCGCGTCCGGCGACCTCCGTGACCACGCGGGCACCGCCGCCTTCGCCGAGGAACGTCAGCTTGAACCAGCTCTTGGCCCGCTCCTCCGGAGTGGGGCCCTCGCCCGGCTTGAGGCGGTTCAGGAGCCATTCCCGCGTGGGGCCGAGCTGGGCGAGCATCCCGAGGGCCGTCGCGCCACCGGCCAGGGCCAGCGCGCCGGGCAGGCGGCGCACGGTCATGTACTGGCGGTAGGTGAAGTCCGGGCCGTAGCGGTCGAGCGCCCAGGCGGAGCGGCCCACGATCTGCGGGTCGATGGTGGGCATCGGCAGGGCGTACCCGCCCACGAACCTCGGCAGGCCGGGCAGCGCGTCCACGGAACGCCCGCTTGGACGGGGCTCCGCGGCGCGGCGGCGCAGGCCCGTCTCGGCCATCTGCCGCGCCCGCGACATCGAGGTCACCGCCGAGTGGAACGTCCCGCCCGAGGGCCGCCCGCCGCCCCGCAGGAACGCGCTGACCTTGAGCGGCACGCCTTCCGGCAGCCGGCCGACCGTGTAGAGGACGCCGAGGTCGTAGGGGATGGAGTCGAAACCGCAGGCGTGCACGATCTTCGCCCCCGAGGCCGCGGCCCGCTCGTGGTGGCGCAGGTACATGCGGTCCACGAACTCCGGCTCGCCGGTCAGGTCGACGTAGTGGGTCCCGGCCTCCGCGCAGGCCGCGACGAGCGGCTCGCCGTAGCGGAGGTAGGGGCCGACGGTGGTGATGACCACGCGCGACTGGCGGGCCAGCGCGGCGATCGAGGCGGCGTCGTCCACGTCGGCGACCAGGACGGGCACGCCGTGGCCGAGCGCCTCCAGCCTGTCCCGGTCACGGCCGGCGACCGCCCAGCCGAGGCCCGCGATCCCGGCCAGATAGCGGGCGATGAGCTTTCCGGTGTAACCGGTGGCGCCGAAGAGGACGATGTCATGCATGGCGACAGAATGTCATTCCAGTCGGCCGTGGAGAAGGCCGTTCGCGACGTCACGAACGGTTAACGGTTCCCTGAGAGCTTCATGAGCGTCGTAAAGTTTGCCTCGTTGGGATTTGTATACACGTGGGGATGGTCAATGCCGCAGATCGCGCCGCTCGTCGCCGGCGATCCCGATCAGCTGGGCTCGTTCCAGCTGACCGGACGCGTGGGCGAGGGCGGGCAGGGCATCGTCTACCTGGGTGTCAACGAGCAGGGTGAGCGGGCGGCGATCAAGCTCCTGCACATCAAGTTCAGCGGTGACACCATCGCCAGATCCCGTTTCGCGCGGGAACTCAAGGCGGCCGAAAGGGTCGCCTCCTTTTGTACGGCCCGCGTCCTGGAAGCCGACCTCGACGGCAACACGCCCTACATCGCCAGCGAGTACATCGACGGCCTGCCGCTGCGCGAGGTCATCGAGAACGACGGCCCGATGCGCGGCACCGCCCTCGACCGGCTGGCCATCGGCACCGCCACCGCGCTGACCGCGATCCACCACGCCTCGATCGTGCACCGCGACTTCAAGCCGGACAACGTGCTGATCGCCGCCGACGGCCCCAGGGTGGTCGACTTCGGCATCGCCCGCATCATCGACTCCACCGGCACGATCACCAGCCGCGCCATCGGCACGCCCGCCTACATGGCGCCGGAGCAGATCGCCGGCGACGACGTCGGCCCCTACACCGACGTGTTCTCCTGGGGCGCGACGATCGCCTTCGCCGCCACCGGCGTCACCGTCTTCGAGGGCAGCTCGATCGCGGTGGTGCTCAACCGCATCCTCAACCACGAGGTCGACGTCAGCGCGATGCCCGAGCCGCTGCGCGGGGTGGTCGCCTCGGCGTTGGCCAAGGACTCGCAGGCGCGGCCCACGGCCGACCAGTTGCTGCTGCGGCTGCTGGGTCAGCCGGAGACCGCCGGCGCCTCCACCGCGGTGCTGTCCAGGGGCGCCGAGGTGGCCAGTGACGACACCACGCCGTTCACCCGGGTACGCACCACGCTGGCCGACGCGCGCAAGCCCGCCGAGCAGGGCGAGTCCGGGGCGCCCGCTCCGCCCGGCCATACTCCGCCCGGCCACGGCACGCAGCCGCCGCCGGCCGTACCGGAGCCGGTGCGTACGAGCCTGCCGGACCGGCCCCCGATGCAGGAGATGGTGCCGCCCAGGAAGCCGCAGGTACGGCGGCGTGGCCCGGGGCGCTGGATCGCGGTGGTCGTGGCGCTGGTGGTGCTGGCCGCCGCCGCGGTGCTGGCGGTGCTCAACGACTGGCCGGTGGCCTTCGGCGCGCAGCCGTCGGAGTCGGTGAACGGCGGGAACACGCCGCCCCAGCCGGGCCCGTTCACCTCCGTGATGGACAAGATCGCCAAGACCGGGAAGCTCACCATCGGCGTCAAGGGCGACCTGCCGGGCATCAGCCTGGGCCAGGGCGGGTCGTTCCAGGGCTTCGACGTGGACCTGGCCGGCCTGATCGCCAAGGCGCTGGGCGCCAAGGACGTGAAGTACGCGCAGGTCGGCCGCTTCGACCGGGCGACCGCCCTGGACACCGGCAAGGTGGACCTCGTGGTCGCCACCTACTCCATCGACCGCGACGAGGAGGTGCTGTTCGCCGGCCCGTACTACGTCGCCCACCACGACGTGCTGGTCCGGGCGGGCACCGCCAAGAAGCTGGCCGACCTCGAGGGCATGAACCTCTGCGCGCCCCCCAGCCCGTCCGTGCGCAGCGTGCAGGAGCGGGTCGAGGTGACGCCCATACCCGCCGACCACTACGCCCAGTGCATGGACATGCTGAAGAGCGGCAAGGTCGACGCGGTCCCCGGCGAGGATCTGCTGCTGGCGGGGTTCGCCGACCGGGAGGCGAGCATGCGCTTCGCCGTGCTCGGCGCCCGGCTCAGCAGCCAGCGCTACGCCGTCGGCATGGAGAACGGCGACGCCAGGACGTGCAAGGCCGTTTCGGGGGTCATCGCCGAGCTTCAGCGCGACGGCACCATCAAGAAGCTCGTGAGCAGGCATTTCGGAAACGTGGATTTCAAACCGCAGCTGAACCCGACCGAGATGGAACCCTGCGGATGACGACCGGGTAACATCCGAAAGTCAATGATTCATCCTGCGAGTTAGGGGAAGGCCATGGCCACGCCCGTCAAGGTAACCGTCACCGGTGCCGCCGGTCAGATCGGCTACGCGCTGCTGTTCCGCATCGCGTCGGGGCAGCTGCTCGGCGCCGACGTTCCGGTGAAGCTGAGCCTGCTGGAGATCCCGCAGGCGGTGAAGGCGGCCGAGGGCACCGCGATGGAGCTCGACGACTGCGCGTTCCCGCTGCTGTCGGGCATCGAGATCACCGACGACCCCAACGTCGCCTTCAACGGCGCCAACGTCGCCCTGCTGGTCGGCGCCATGCCGCGTAAGGCGGGCATGGAGCGCGGCGACCTGCTCGAGGCCAACGGCGGCATCTTCGGCCCGCAGGGCAAGGCGATCAACGACCACGCGGCCGACGACATCAAGGTCCTGGTCGTGGGCAACCCGGCCAACACCAACGCGCTCATCGCCCAGCAGAACGCCCCGGACGTCCCGGCCGAGCGCTTCACCGCGATGACCCGCCTCGACCACAACCGCGCGCTGTCGCAGCTGGCCGCCAAGCTCCAGGTCCCGGTCACCGAGATCAAGAAGATGACCATCTGGGGCAACCACTCGGCCACGCAGTACCCCGACCTCTTCCACGCCGAGGTCGGCGGCAAGGTCGCGGCCGAGCAGGTCGACCACGAGTGGCTGAAGGACACCTTCATCCCGACCGTCGCCAAGCGCGGCGCCGCGATCATCGAGGCCCGTGGCGCCTCCAGCGCCGCGAGCGCCGCCAACGCCGCGATCGACCACGTCTACGACTGGGTCAACGGCACCGGCTGGACCTCCGCCGCGATCGTCTCCGACGGCTCCTACGACGTGCCGGAGGGCCTCATCTCCTCCTTCCCGGTCCGCGCCGCGGGCGGCGAGTGGGAGATCATCCAGGGCCTGGAGATCGACGCCTTCTCCCGCGAGCGCATCGACGCCTCCGTGCGCGAGCTCGCCGAGGAGCGCGACGCCGTCAAGGGCCTCGGCCTCATCTGAGCGTCTCCACCGAAGGCGCGCGTCCGTCCGGGCGCGCGCCTTTCGCTTTCGGTACGGCTACCGCGTGTCGCGATGATGATCACCCGGGTCAGCACGTTCAATTGAGGCGTACTGCACGGGGGGTCGGACATGCGGCGCAAAATGCTCGCCGGGTTCATGGGAGTCATGCTGGCGGGCGTTCCGGGACTCGCCCACGCGGGGCCGGGATGGGGCGCCGCCGATCTTTCCGTACGGCTGACCGCCCGGCCGGGTGTGGCCCAGCCGGGACAACCCATCATCTACCGGGCAGAGGTCGGCAACGCCGGGCCCGGTGACGCCGTGCTGCCCGTGCTCAAGGTGACGCTGCCCGCGGGCGTCGAGGTCGTCAGCGTCGACGTGGCGACCTGCGCACGGGGCGTGAGCGCGGCCGAGGTGGTGTGCACCTCGCCCATGGACATCCGGGCGGGCGGCACCGGCGGGGTCACGATCACCGGCATCGTCCGGCCGGACGCGCGGGGCCCGCTGAAGGCGGCGGCCACGCTCACCTCCGAGGTGCGCGACGACGACGAGAGCGACAACGCCGCCACTGTTTCGACCGACGTGGACGAGGGCGCCGACCTGAGCCTGCGCCTGTCCGGCCGGGCGCGCGGCGGCAGGTTCGCGATGACCGCGCTGGTGCGCAACCGGGGCCCGCACATGGTCAGGGACGCCCGCGTCTATCTCAGGACGGGCCGCGCCAGGCTGGTGTCGGCGCTCGGCGCGCGCTGCCGGGCCCAGCTGGGGTTCGTGGCGTGCCGGCTGCGGGCCGTCGGCCCCGACGAGCGCCTGCGGGTACGGCTCACGCTCAGGGCGCCCAGGCGGCCGGTCAACGCCAGCGCCGGCGTGTGGTCCAGCCGCCTCGGCGACCGGCGGCCCTCCGACAACCGGGCCCGGCTGCGCGTCACGGCGTGAGTTGTTCGTGCAGGTGGCATTTGGGAGGCGGGGCGGGGGCCGGGGGCGGTGGCGACGTCGCGAACACCACCCCGGCCGCGGCCAGCGTGCAGCCACCTGCGACGAGTGCCACGAAGAGCACTCTAGGTGAAAGCATCCTCACATTTCGGTATCACAGCACATATCCCGCAGGGCTATGGCTCATATGCGGGAAAGCGCACTCCAGGCGTCCGAGACGATGGACGGCAGGTCCGTCCGCTCCGCCTTCCAGCCCAGTTCGGCGCGGATCTTCTCCGAGGAGGCCACGAGGACCGCGGGGTCGCCCGGACGGCGCGCGCCGAGCTTCTCCGGGATCGCGTGGCCGGTCACCTCGCGGCAGACGTCGATGACCTCCTTGACCGAGAAGCCGGTGCCGCTGCCGAGGTTGTAGATCTTGTGCTCGCCCTCCGTGGCCGCCTCCAGCGCCAGCAGGTGCGCCCTGGCCAGGTCGGAGACGTGGATGTAGTCGCGTACGCAGGTGCCGTCGGGGGTGGCGTAGTCGGTGCCGAACACCTGGATCTCCGCGCGCTCGCCGGTGGCGACCTTGAGCACGTTGGGGATCAGGTGGGTCTCGACGGCGTGGCGTTCGCGCAGCGTGCCGTAGGCGCCGCCCACGTTGAAGTAGCGCAGGCTCACCGCGCCCAGGCCGCGCAGGGCGGCGAAGGCGGTCAGGGTCATGTCGACGGCCAGCTTGGTCTCGCCATAGGGGTTGGTCGGGCGGGGCGGGTCGGTCTCCAGGATCTGGTCGTTGATCGGCTCGCCGTACGTGGCGGCGGTGGAGGAGAACACGATGCGGCGCACGTCCCGGGCGTGCATGGCCTCCAGCAGGGCGAGCGTGCCGCCGAGGTTGTGCCGCCAGTAGAGTTCGGGCTTCTCCACCGACTCGCCGACCAGGGACTTGGCCGCGAAGTGCAGCACCGCCTCCTGATTCTCCAGCGCGTCATGGGCGTCGGCGATGTCCGCCTGGATGAACCGGGCGCCACCGGGAACCGCGTCCCGGTGTCCCGTGGAGAGATCGTCGAGCACGGTCACCTCATGGCCCGCCTCGACCAGCTGGGCCGCCACGACGCTGCCGACATATCCGGCACCTCCGGTGACCAACAGTCTCATGTGCACTCCTGGTGAAATATGTTGGATTTTGTACGGCTCGCCGTTCAGCATACGCGGGAAAGTCGCCGAGTACGCTGCCAACCACCATGTTTGACACCGTCGCGGCCAACGTCGCCCTGGTCCTGCTCTTCATTCTCGTGGGCGGCTTCTTCGCGGCCGCCGAGATGGCGATGGTCTCCCTGCGGGAGAGCCAGGTTCGCAAACTTGCCCAAAAGGGACGGCGTGGCGAGCGGGTGGCCAAGCTCGCCCGCGATCCCAACCGCTTCCTGTCCGCCGTCCAGATCGGCGTCACCGTCGCCACGATGCTGTCGGCCGCGTTCGGCGCCGACCGGCTCGGCGCGGCCCTCGGGCCCAAGCTGCGGGAGTGGGGCGTGCCCGAGGCCGTGGCGCCCGCGCTGGCCCTCGTGCTGGTGACGCTGGCGATCTCCTACGTCTCGCTCGTGCTCGGCGAACTGGCGCCCAAACGGCTGGCCAGGCAGCGGGCCGAGGGGCTGTCGCTCGTGGTCGCGCCGTTCCTGGACTGGATCGCGACCCTGTCGCGGCCGATCATCTGGATGCTGTCCAAGTCGACCGACGGCGTGATGAAGCTGCTCGGCGGCAACCCCGACGCCGACCGCGAGCAGATGACCACCGAGGAACTCCGGGACATGGTCGTCGGCCACAGCGACCTGACCACCGACGAACGCAACCTGATCGCCGAGGTGTTCGCCGCGGGCAAGCGGCAGTTGCGTGAGGTGATGCTGCCGCGGACCGAGGTGGAGTTCATGGAGGCCGACACGCCGCTGGCCGAGGCGGCCGTCCTGGTGGCGGCGCTGCCACACTCCCGTTTCCCGGTCTTCCGCGAGTCCTACGATGAGATCCTGGGCTTCGTCCACGTACGCGACCTGCTCGACCCCGTCCTCACCGGCCGGATCGAACCCATCAGCGAGCTGGTGCCCATCCGCCCGGTCAAGCTGGTGCCCTCCTCGAAACGAGTGCTGAGCACGCTGTCGGAGATGCGCGACGAAGGACACCACCTGGCCATCGTCGTGGACGAGTACGGCGGCACCGCCGGGATCGTCACCCTGGAAGACCTGGTCGAAGAGCTGATCGGCGACATCAGGGACGAGTACGACATCGAAGACGACACGGTCATCCTGCCCGCCGGTGAGATCGAGATCGACGGCCTCACCAACCTCAACGACTTCGGCGCCCAGACCGGCATCCGGCTGCCGGACGGCCCGTACGAGACGCTCGGCGGCTTCGTCATGGCCATGCTCGGTCACGTACCGGCGGCGGGGGAGAAGGTGGAGATCCCCGGCTTCGAGTTCACCGTCACCGACCTGGACGGCCGGAGAATCTCCCGGGTCAGGGTGAAACGCCGACCCGGCCTGATCGAGTCGCAGGCGGGTGGGGATACCTGACACAATTGCCAGCTATGGCCAGACCTCGTGTACTCTCCGGCATCCAGCCCACGGCGGACTCCTTCCACCTGGGCAACTACCTGGGCGCCGTCCGCCAGTGGGTGACGTTGCAGGAGACCCACGATGCCTTCTACTGCGTGGTGGACCTGCACGCCATCACCGTGCCGACCGAGGCCGCCGCGCTGCGCCGCCGTACGCGGGTGGCCGCGGCCCAGCTGTTCGCCGCGGGTCTCGACCCTGAGCGCAGCACCGTCTTCGTGCAGTCGCACGTACGCGAGCACACGGAGCTCGCCTGGGTGCTCAACTGCCTGACCGGGATGGGCGAGGCGGCCCGGATGACCCAGTTCAAGGACAAGTCGGCGAAGTTCGGCGAGAGCGCGGCCAGCGTGGGCCTGTTCACGTACCCGATCCTGCAGGCCGCGGACATCCTTCTGTACCAGGCCAACAGCGTTCCGGTCGGCGCCGACCAGAAGCAGCACCTGGAGTTGACGCGCGACCTGGCCCAGCGCTTCAACCACCGCTACGGCGACACGTTCACGCTCCCGGCCCCGCACATCCTCAAGGAGGTCGAGAAGATCACCGACCTCCAGGAGCCGACGGCGAAGATGTCGAAGTCGTCCTCCAGCCCCGCGGGCATCCTGGACGTGCTGGAGCAGCCGGGGCCGCTTCGCAAGAAGGTGATGCGAGCGGTCACGGACACGGGCAGCGAGATCGCCTTCGACGAGGAGAACAAGCCCGGCATTTCCAACCTTTTGCGGATTCACTCGGCTTTGACGGGGACGTCGATCGCCGAGCTGGTCGCCCGGTTCGACGGGCAGGGGTACGGCACGTTCAAGAAGGAAGTGGCCGAGACGGTGGTGGAGACCTTCACCCCGATCAGGGAACGCACGGAGAAGCTGCTGTCCGACGAGGCGGAACTGGACCGGCTGCTGGCCATCGGAGCAGGCAGGGCACGCGAGGTGGCCCAGCAGACCATGGCCCAAGTCCGAGACCGCGTCGGCTTCCTCCCCACCCCCTGAAAACCGAGCCTTCCTGGGGCCCACCCGTTGCCCGGCCCGGTGGTCAGCCAGTTGGACCCCGCCCCGGGCAACAAGGTGCTCGCTGCGCTCGCGCGCCTTCCTGAGGCCCACCCGTTGCCCGGCTAGGTGGTCAGCCACTTGGATCCCGCCCCGGGCAACAACGTGCTCGCGCGTCCTCTTGGACGCTTGCGCCTTGCGCTGGGCGGAGTCCGGGACCGGGTGTGCGGGCAGGTCAGGTGGGTTGTATGACCAACCTCGGCAGCGACTGACCGGACGACTCATCTCTTGGGTCCGCAGGTGGTAGCTGGCTTGCGGGGCGGCTTGTTCCGGACTCCCATGGTGAGTGTCAGGCGGAATGCTCCTCGTGTCCTGGCTTCGCGTCACCTCGCATAGGTGCCATCCATCGCGGAGCGTCTGCTGGGGCGAGCTCTTGCGGATCGAAGGCTCACAGGGCGGCAGATAGAAAGCCACCCTTACGGCAGATGGAAAGCCAGTGGCACGGCAGATTGAATGTCGGGCGCTACAGCCTCGACGACCCGGTCAACCGAGCGGCCGCGGCGGATGACCCTGTGCGTTTTGTTCGCCATGACGGCCTCATGCTCATCGACGAGGTGCAGCGTGTCCCCGATCTCTGGCTCGCGATCAAGCATGTGGTTGACAGAGATCCGCGCGTCGGGCGGTTCCTTCTCACGGGTTCCGCCAGGTTGCTCGCGCTGAGCAGCCTGCCGGACTCTATGCCGGGCAGGTCGGAGACGGTGGAACTCTGGCCGTTGTCGCAAGGGGAGATCGACGGCGACGAGGACGGCTTCGTCGATGCCGCGTTCGCTTTGGGAAGCGACCTACGGGTCGAATCTGTGGGGCTCCGGCGCAAGGACTACGTGGAAAGGGCGACCCGGGGCGGCTATCCGGAAGCGATCAAGAGGCCTGCGGCCCGCCGGCGGGCGCGCTTCTTCGAGGGGTACACCGCGGACCTCATCTCCCGCGATGTGAAACAGGTGGCGGACATCGAACGTGCCGGGGACATGCGCAAGCTGCTCTCGCTGCTCGCGGGACAGACGGGTGGCCTGCTCAGCGGCAACCGGCTGGCCAACGAGCTCGGCGTGTCCGCGCCCACCATCCGCCGCTACGTGGGCATCCTGGAGACCGTCTACCTCGTCCGGCGCATCCCTGCCTGGTCGGCGGGGGCGGCCGGGCGCGTGGTCGCCACGCCCAAGGTCACCTTCGTGGACTCCGGCCTGGCCGCGTATCTGATGGGCGGAGCCACAGGGGACGCGGCCGTCGGCGGCCTGGTCGAGAACTTCGTGTTGAGCGAGATCGGCAAGCAACTCACCTGGTCCGAGACCGCGGCGCGACTGTTCCACTACCGGGATCGGGATCAGCACGAGGTCGACGGCATCATCGAGAACAATGCCGGCGAGATCGTCGGTGTCGAAGTCAAAGCGGCGGAGACCGTGCGAAGCGATGACTTCAGCGGATTGCGCCTGCTCAAACGGCGGTTGGGGGATCGCATGCGGGCGGGGTTCGTCCTCTACGGCGGTCAGGAGTCGCTCAGCTTCGGTGACGGCATGGCCTGCCTGCCTATCTCCGCTCTTTGGACCGCTCGGGCGCCGCATGCTGCCAGCTTGAGGAGCGGCTAGATCCACCCTTGCTCCGAGACTGCCTGTCGCCCAGCCAACTGAACCTCGCCTGGGCGACATGATGCTCGATCTGAACACCCAACCACGGCCGATGGAAGGTCTGGTGAGGGCGGGCCTCCTGACGATCATGTGTCCAGGCCGCCGGTTCGTGGGCGGACACTCGTTCACCGAGGCCCCGCCACGCCGAAGCCCGCACCACTGAACCAGTTCCCCAAGCCTCACCGCACAACATCCGGCGAGGACGGGAACGGTCCTCCGTGTCCGGGGACGATCGTGTCCGCCGCCGCCAGCACTCGTTCCCGGCTGGCGCGCAGTTGTTCCCGGTCCGGCGCCACCGGGTCCTCGGCCGGTCCGTCGGGGCGCCACCACAGGTCGCCGGCGAAGGCCACGACGCCGCCGGCCGTACCCGCGAGAAGGGTGATGTCCTCGGCGCTGTGGCCGGGCGTGGCCAGGAGCTTCAGGGAGGGGGTCAGTTCGTGGCCGTCGGGGTCGCGGTCGTGCCAGGTGTGGCCCTGGTAGACGGCCTTGTGGTCGTGGATGCGGGCGTGGGGGAACAGGCCGGCGTTCATGATGTTGTCGGGGTGGTGGTGGCTGAGGATGACGTCGGTGATGTCGGCGGGGCTGAGACCGAGGTCGGCGAGCGGCTTGGTGATGGCGGACGGGTCGGCCACCATGCCGGGGTCGAACACGATGTGCAGGTCGCCGTCGGTGATGTAGGAGACGGTGGCGGCGACGCCGGGGCCGGTCGAGGTCGTGTAGCCGACGTGCAGGATGTGGTGGACGGCGGTGCGTTCGCGGGGTGCTTCGGTGTTCATGGAGCAAGCGTGCCGGGATGGTCGAGGGCGGAAAAGTGGCCAATATGCCGCCTATAGCGGTATTTATGCCATCTATGGGATTTACGACGGTTGCGGCCTATGCGCCGGACGGGGTGACGGCGCTCGGGCTGGGCGTCGTGGGCGAGTTGTTCGGCGGGTTCGACTTCGCGGTCTGTGGCGCGCGGCCGGGGCCCGTGCGGACCGATCTCGGGTTGCGGCTGCCTGTCGAGCATGGGCTGGAACGGCTGGCCGCTGCCGATCTGGTGCTGTCGCTGCCGGGCGACGCCTTCCGTACGCCGCCGCCGGAGGCGGTGGCCGACGCCTTCAGGGCGGCGCATGAGCGTGGGGCGATCGTGGCGGCCCACTGCGTCGGTGTCTTCGGGCTGGCCGCCGCCGGGCTGCTGGACGGGCGGCGGGCCACCACGCACTGGCGGTTCGCGGAGGAACTGGCCGCGCGGCATCCGGGGGTCAGGATCACGGCCGATGAACTGTATGTGGACGAGGGGCGGGTGCTCACGGGGGCGGGCGCCGCGGCGGGCATCGATCTGGGACTCCATCTGATCCGGCGCGAGCACGGCCCGGCCAGGGCCAACGCGATCGCCAGGGAGATGGTGACGCCGCCGCACCGGGAGGGCGGGCAGGCGCAGTACGTGTCCGCCCCGGTCCCCGCCGACGGCGAGGACGAACGCCTGGCCGGAGTGCTCGGCTGGGCCCGCGGGCACCTGGACCGGCGGTTGTCGATCGACGAGCTGGCGGCGAGGGCGTTGATGAGCCGGAGGACGTTCGCGCGGCGGTTCAAGGCGGCGACGGGCGGTTCGCCGCACGCGTGGTTGCAGGCGCAGCGCCTCGACCTGGCCGAGGAACTGCTGGTCACGACCACCCTGCCGATCGAGGAGATCGCCAGAAGGACCGGCTACGGCTCCGCCGCCCTGCTCAGGGAGCGGTTCGTGGACCGCCGCAAGGTCTCGCCCCGCGCGTACCGCAGGACCTGGTCCGGCTAGCGCACCCGCCGCCTGCCGATGATCAGCAGGACCTCGCGCAGCGCGTCGGCCGCCTGGCGGACCACGGGCTCCGGCACCCCGGCCAGCACGTCGGTGTTGGCGCGCACGGCCGTGTCCAGCGCCGCGATGGCGACCTTCAGCCCCTCGGGGGTGAGCTGCACCCACCGGCTGCGCCCGTCGCCGTCGTCGGCGGAGCGCTCGACGTATCCGGCCGTGGTCAGTCGCTGGAGCACGTTGCTGGTCCCGCCCGAGGTGAGCATCAGCGATCGGGCCAGCTCACTGGGCTTCATCCGGTACGGCGGAGCCGTACGGGCAAGGGCGGCCAGCACGTCGAACTCGGCGTAGGTGAGCCCAAGCGCGGCCAGCTCCCCCTTGAGCGCCTGCTCGAACAGCACGTCGATCCGCGCCACCCGCTTGCTGAGCTCGAGCCCCGCGATGAGGGAGGGCGCCATGCCCGCCGCCGTCCAGCGGGCGGCCAGCGCGTCGACCTCGTCGTGTTCCACGCGATCGAGGATACCTCTCGCCATATTGCTTTTCTAAAAGCTTTCTCGATAGGCTCTTGGTCATGAGAACCCTGATCAAGAACGGGACCGTCATCGACACCGACCCCGCCGCCACCGTCCTCGGCGAGCTGGACGTGCTCGTCGAAGGGGAGACCATCGCGGCGGTCGGCCAGAACCTGAGCGCCGAGGACGCGGAGGTCATCGACGCCACCGGCCGCCTGGTGCTGCCGGGCTTCGTGGACAGCCACCGCCACACCTGGCAGGCCGCCTACCGCGCGGTGGTGGCCGACGACGACATCCAGGGCTACTTCCGCACGGTCCTCGGCGAACTCGCCCCCTCGCTCACCCCCGACGACGTGCACGCGGCCAACCTGGCCGGGGCCCGCGAATGCCTCGACGCCGGAGTGACCACCCTGCTCGACTGGACACAGGTGGCGCACACCCCTGAGCACGCCGACGCCCTCGTCGCCGCGCTCCAGGAATCGGGCATCAGAGCCGTCCTCGGCTACAACCCCCAGGACCCGGGTGACGAGGCGCGCCGCGTGCGCGACACCCACTTCCGCACGCCAGGCCGGCTGACCATGGCGATCGCCGCCCTCGGCCCGGAGATCGCCGGAGAGGAACGCGCCCTGTGGGAGTGGCGGCTCGCCCGCGACCTCGACCTCCCGGTGACCGTCCACGCCGGGAGCCAGGGCGCCGACAGCGCCCGGCGAGCCCTGGCGTTCCTGCACGGCAACGGCCTGCTGGAGCGTCCCACCACCTACATCCACGGCGTCGACTACGCCGGCGACGACCTGAAGCTCATCGCCGACACCGGCGGGAGCGTCTCGATCTCGCCGATCGACGAGCTGACGCTGGGCATCGGCTACCCGATCACCGGCCGGGCGGCCGCGGCCGGAGTACCGGTCTCGCTCAGCGCCGACACGGTGAGCTGCGGGCCGGGCGACATGTTCAGCCTGATGCGCGCGGCCTTCGCGATGGAACGCGGCCTGGGCAACATGGCCTTCACCACCCGCGACGTGCTGCGGATGGCGACGATGGGCGGTGCGCGCACGGTGGGGCTCGCCGACAGCGTCGGTTCGCTGACTCCGGGCAAGCAGGCCGACGTCGTCCTGCTGCGCACCGACACCCCGGGCATGGCCGGGACCCGCGACCCCATCGGCGCGATCGTGCTCAACGCCGACACCAGCGCGGTCGAGACCGTCCTGGTCGCCGGCCGGGTGGTGAAGCGCGCGGGAGCGCTGATCCCCGCCTGAGCCCGGCGTGGCCTGCTCCCCGGGCGGCTCGGGGCGGTGCCACACTTGATCGCCGGGTCCGCGGCCGGTACAACGACCGTCACCGGGGCAGTCGCCTTGGAGGACCACCGGAACGCGCTGGAGTTTCCCGAGCGATGGCGAACCTGATCGAGAAGGCCGCGACCTGGCGCGAGCGCGCGATGCGGATCGTGGACCACTGGAGGATACGGCGGCCGGGGGCCGACCATCTGATCAGGACGGTCCAGCGTTACCAGCTGCAGTTCGGCGACCGGCTGGCCGGAGCGGTCACGTACTTCGCGTTCCTGTCGTTCTTCCCGCTGATGGCGCTGGCCTACGCGGTGTTCGGCTACGTCCTGTCGGTCAGTCCCGAGTTGGAACTGGCGCTCAAGCAGGTGATCGCCGAACAGTTGCCCGGACTGGCCCCCGCGCTGAACCTGGAGGACATCGCCCAGTCCAAGGCCACCGCCGGGATCATCGGCCTGCTGGGCCTGCTGTATGCCGGGCTCGGCGCCATCGACGCGCTGCGCGGGGCGCTGCGGGAGATGTCGATGACCACGGCCGCGCCGCTGAACTTCTTCCTCGGCAAGCTGCGCGACCTGAGCTCGCTGCTGCTGATCGGCGTGACCATGCTGGTGTCGGCCGGCGTGGCCGTACTCACCTCCTCGGCGACCAGCAAGGTCACCGCGTGGCTGGGCTTCCAGCACGACGATCCGGCGGCGACGGGTTCGGTGTGGCTGGTCGGGCTGCTGGCCAGCGTGGCCGCCGACTGGCTGCTGTTCGTGATCTTCCTGGGCTGGGTGGCGCGCCCGACCAGGCCGTTCAAGGCGATCGCCCAGGGCGCGCTGCTGGGCGCGATCGGCTTCGGGCTGCTCAAGCAGCTGGCCACGCTGCTGCTGAGCCACACGCTGAGCAACCCGGTGTACGGCACGTTCGCGGTGCTGGTCGGGCTGCTGATCTGGATCAACTTCTCCGCCCGGCTGGTCCTGTACGTCGCGGCCTGGACCGCCACCACCGGCTTCGCCCCGCCGCCCTCGCCCACCCCGCTGCCGTCGAACGGCAACGGCGGGCAGGCATGAGGAGCACGCGCTAGGACCTGGCCCTGCTCCGCCTGCGGAAGATGCCGAAGCCCAGCCACGCCAGCCCGAAGAACAGCCCGCCGCCGATCACGGCCATGCCGACGGTCCGGCTCGTGTCGGTCTGCTTGGCCGCGGCCGAGTCGAGCAGCGGGGCGGCGGCCGGCGGCTGGGAGGCCGTGGCCTGCTGCTGGACGGGATCGGGCTGGGCGGGCAGCGGGTCCACCAGCTGGCCGACGGGCGTGACCTTGCCGCGGGCGGCGAAGCCCCAGTCGAGCAGCTTCTCCACTTCCTCCCAGAAGTAGCCCTCGTGCCGCATGATCGTCACGATGATCGTGCGGCCGTCGCGGCTGGCGGCCCCGACGAAGCTGCCGAGGGCCTTGGACGTCCAGCCGTTCTTGACGCCGACCATGCCCTTGTAGCGCCAGAGCAGCTTGTTGTGGTTGCTGATCTCGTAGAACTTCTTCGGCGCGGGGAATTTGGCGGTCTTAGTGCTGATATATCGCCTGAAATCGGGGTTGGCGAGGCCGGCTCGGGCGATCAGGGCCAGGTCGTAGGCCGAACTGCTCTGGCCGGGCTTGTCCAGGCCGCTCGGCGTCTTGGCCACCGTGTCGTTGGCCTGCAGGCGCTTGGCCTCGGCGTTCATGTCCCGCATGGTCTTGGCCAGGCCGCCGTTGGCCTCGGCCAGGGCCATCGCGGCGTCGTTGCCGGAGGACATCATCAGCGCGCGGAACAGGTCGTGCACCTTGTAGATCGGCTTGGTGGACAGACCGACCGCGGAACCCTCCTGGTTGACGGCGTTGGAGCTCGGCTTGACCGTCTTGCCCGCCTCAAGTTTGGGGATGAGCGTGAGCGCGGTCAGCGTCTTGAGCGTGCTGGCGGGCAGGAAGCGGCCGTGGGGGTTCTTGGCCGCCAGCACCTGCCCGGTCTCCGCCTCCGCGATCAGGAACGACGTGGCCTTGGTCTTGGGCGGGGCCTTGACGCCGTCCGGCACGACGAGCCCGCGGCTGCCGAGCCGGTCGCCGCCGATCGGGCTGCCGGAAGTCGCGGCCGCACCGGCAGGCGCGCCCGCGTATGCGGTCAGAGTGACCGTCGCGAGGAGTGCCGTGGCCGGCACCAGTTTCGTCCACATGGCGGTCTCAGCGTAGCTTCGAGTCGTTGCCCATGTGCGGTCACATCCCCCGATGATCCGCCCCTGATACTAGAGAAGTGGTTATGTCGCGAAAGATCGCCGGATTCCTGGTCGCGCTGGGCGCGTTCATGATCTTCGAGTGGATCAACCTTGGGTTTAACCTGGCAGACGGGCACAAAACCAGCTTTTACGTGGTCCACGGCATCTTGATCGCCGTCAACCTCGTGCTGGCCGTGACCGTGGGAATCATCGGATGGAAGGGTCTCAAGAGCAGCCGCCGGCCGAAGCCCCGCTAGCCGCCGCAGAGGGCGAGCCGCGTGGCCCGGTGGAGCTCGTCGGCCTCGTCGCGCGAGTCGCCGATCGAGGTGAAGCCCAGCTTGCCGTGCTCGGGGATCGCCCCGAGCAGATGCAGCACGTTCCCGGTACGGCGGGCCGCGTCGAACCCGAGCCCGCGCTCCTCCACCATGCGCACCACCTCGCCCGGCGTGCGCCCGCGCAGGCACGCCGCCGAGCAGTTGTCCGTGGCCGTGTAGTACTTCGGCTGCGTGCCGTCCATCAGCAGCCCGGTGGCCGGATCGTAGGTGGCGCCGGTGGTCAGCAGCGCCGCGCCGAACGGGTGCGTGGTCCCGCCGATCCGCAGGTTGATCTCGCACAGCAGGGCCGCGTACCCGGAGTCGGCCTTCAGCGCGAAGAAGTCCATCCCGAACAGTCCCACCACGCCGCGCTCGGCGAGGATCGCGGCGATCCTGGCGGCCGACTCGCCCACCTCGTGCCGGTACTCGGAGCGGGCCGGGAACGTGCAGCCCTGGTAGACGTCGGCGTTCGCGCCGCCGAGCACCTGGTCGTGGGTGGCCACGACGTCGTGGTGCCCGCCGGGCGTGATCCTGGCCAGCGCGCTGGGGAAGAACAGCGGCCGGTGCTCGATGAATTCCTCCACCACCGCCCCGCGCTCGGAGATCTTGGCGGAGAAGGTCTCCCACGTCTCGCCGTCGGCGGAGAAGCGTGTCCGTGACCAGTCGCTCTTGGTGACGATCGCGTTCCCGAGCCCGGAGTAGCCGTCGTTCAGCTTGACGATGACGCGCTCGCCGGGCAGCGAGAAGACCGCGTCCTCGATCTCGCCCTGGTGGTGCAGGTCGCCGAAGCCGCGCGCCATGGGCACCGCGGCCTCCGTGCCGACCTCGCGGGCGCCGCTCTTGGAGCCGTAGTAGGCCAGCGACATGGCCGGGCCGTAGATGGGCACGTTGAGCGACGACGCCAGCCGTTCCTCCAGGTCGCTCATCACGAACGGGACCATCCAGGCGTCGCCGTCGATCGCCTTGCGTATCCGGCGCAGCGCCTCCGGCCGGGCCAGCAGCGTTCTGGTGAGCGGCTGGGAGCGGGTGTCGTCCAGGCTGATCATCGTCAGTCGCCTGGCGGCGTCATCCGGGTCGGGTAAGAAGCCGAAGTAGTAGGAGACGATGTCCGGATCCACGGGGGCGGAGGAGACGTAGACCACCTTGACCCCGGGCCTGCGGAGCGTCAGCAGGAGGAACAGGAGCCTTTCCTCGTAGCACCTCGCGCCGGTGATACGGCGCAGCTCATCCTGTGGAAGGGAGAGCGAGGGCACGACCACCAGGGTCCCCTCACTCGGCTCGAAGATGCTCAACTGTGCATGCTTCTCCCCGAACGGGATATTAGTGATCATATTGCGAGTGAAACACCTATTTATCGCAAAAGCAGCCATCGCGGCCGTGTCATGACCAAGCCGGAAGGTGACAGGATTCGAAACCGCGCACAAGTTTGGAAGTAGCGACAACGGGTCACCATCTAATGATCCCTTGTGACTATTTCCGGGGTGAGGCCGCCGGTCACACAGCGTGGTGACCTGCGGTTACGGGCATGCCGCCGGCCAACTTTTGGTGTAGTTGTCCACGAGAGGGTCACCCGGAGCGATAAAGTCGAAGCATCGCCATCGGGTGCACGGCTACCGCTGACCCCCAGACCGCGGATGATCGTCCCGATCGGGTGTAGATCACCAAGCGACGCGGCTGCAACCGCAGTGCAAGAAATGACGAAGAACAGCGCAATCGGCTGTGCGAAGCTGGGTAGAGGCGCTCGCACGCCGCTTTTCGACGGGACGGTGAACGATGCGGGGACGTGAGCTGCGGGGGGAACTCGACGCGTTCCTGGCGGAGACGGAAAAGGACCTCGTGGCGTTCCGCCGCGACCTGCACATGCATCCTGAACTCGCCTTCGCCGAATACCGCACGACTCAGCGGATCGCCGAGCGGCTCAGCGCCGTCGGCCTGGTTCCGTCGGTTCTGCCGCGTGGCACCGGCCTGATCTGCGACGTAGGCAGCGGCGACGGTCCGACCATCGCCCTGCGCGCCGACATCGACGCCCTCCCGCTGCAGGACGAGAAGGACACGTCCTACCGCTCGACCGTGCCCGGCGCCTGCCACGCGTGCGGCCACGACGTGCACACCACGATCCTGCTCGGCACCTCGCTCTTCCTGGCCCAGCAGGCCGCGGCCGGTCTGCTGCCCGGCCGGGTCCGGCTGATCTTCCAGCCCGCCGAGGAACTGCCCGGCGGCGCGCTGGAGGTCATGGCGCACGGCGGCATCAGCGGCGTCGACCGCATCTTCGGCCTGCACTGCGACCCGCGCGTCGACGTCGGCCAGATCGGACTCAAAGCGGGCCCGATCACCAGCGCCTGCGACCGGCTGCTCATCCGCGTCTCCGGCCCCGGCGGCCACACCGCGCGCCCGCACCTGACCGCAGACCTGGTGTTCGCGCTGGCCAAGATCCTCACCGAACTGCCCGCCGCGCTCTCCCGCCGCGTCGATCCGCGCTCCTCGCTGAGCCTGGTCTGGGGCAGGGTCGAGGCCGGTTCCGCGGCCAACGCCATCCCCGACGACGGGGTGGCCGAAGGCACCGTGCGCTGCCTCGACGAGAACGCCTGGCACGCCGCCCCCGACCTGATCAAGGCGCTCCTGGAGTCGGTCGCCGGCGCCTACGGCGTCGAGGCCACGATGGAGTACACCCGCGGCGTCCCGCCCGTGGTCAACGACGAGGTCAGCGTCGAGATGCTGGCCGAGGCCGCGGAACGCGCCCTCGGCAGCGCCAGCGTCGTCCCGACCCAGCAGTCGCTCGGCGGCGAGGACTTCGCCTGGTACCTGGAGTCGATCCCCGGCGCCTTCGCCCGCCTCGGCACCCGCTCACCGGAGAACGGCGTCACCTACGACATCCACCAGGGCACCTTCGACGTGGACGAAAGCGCCATCCCCACCGGCGTGCGCTTCATGGCCACCACCGCGCTCACCGCCCTCTGGGAGGGCGCCCCCATCCTCCCTATCACGTCGGCTCTCGCCTGACATTCCTGCTTGTCTTTTACGGCTTCGCCGAGATGACCGCCGCCCGCCGACATCGGCGGGCGGCGGTCCTTTTCACGGTCACCGGGCGCTCAGGCCGAGCACCGCAACGGCCGCCTCCTTGACCCGCACCGGCCCACCATCTTGGTCAGCGCCCCAGGGCCGGCCCTGAGGCCAGCGCCTCGGGGCGGCTCCTTGGCCAAGGCCGAGGGCCGTCCCCTGGCCGGCGCCGGGCGGGTTGCCCGTGCGCCGGCGCCGGGCCCACTCGGGTTCCGGGGTGCGGTGTGCGCAGGGTTGGTAGGGGGTTGTTGGGCGGTTGAAGGGTTCTGGGGCGGAACCCAGGGGGTTGCTAGTTCAGGGAGCCGAAGACGATCGGGAGGCGGAGGGAGGACAGGCCCGGGGTGACGCGGATGTTCGTGCCCGCCGGGTATCGCAGCGTGTAGTCGTAGTCCGTCGACAGGACGACCACACCCAGCTTGTGGCCCTTCTTGAACACGTAGTCCTGCGGCTGGAAGTCCCACGTGAACGTGTACTCCTTGCCCGGCCGCAGCGGCTCCGTCCGGTCCATCCGGTTGCGGTTGCGCGCGTCCAGCCAGCCCCGGGAGACGATCTTGTAGGGCGTCTCGGCCACCGCGTGCGTACGGATCGCGGTGCAGCCGGTGTCACCCGGTACGCCCTGCCCGTAGCACCACGTCTCTCCGGTCGGCACGAGCCCGCCGGTCGGGCGGGAGTCGGTGCCGAAGTCCACCAGCAATGCGGTCAGGTACGGCGAGGCGCCCTTGGTGAACGAGGCCCGCAGCGAGATCTTGGGCGTGCCCGAGACGCGGACGTCGGTCTTGAGTTCCTTGGTCACGTAGGCCAGGCGGTTGGGGTCGGCCGCGGGGACCGTCTCGACGAGCTGCTCCGCCGTACGCGTCTTCTGGTCCACGAACGACTCGCGCGCCGACAGCGGCCGGGGCAGCAGCCCGAGCTTCCCGCCCGAGCCCAGCCACAGCGGGATGTTCGCGCTGCCCGGCACCGGCCACGAGGCGTGCTGACCCCACTGGCCGGGAGCGATCTCGACGTCGGCCTGCGGCTCACGCATGATGCCGCTGTCGATGTTGTAGAGCCATTGGTCGAACCAGCCGTGCAGCTGGCGCAGCCACTCCTTGGCGCGCAGGCTGAACGGGTCGCGGTGGGTGCCCTGGTGCAGCCAGATCTTGCGGGGGACGTTGCGCTTGCCGAGCGCGTCCCACCACTGGACGGCCTGCTTGGTCTTGACGTTCCAGTCGTTGAGCCCGTGGGCGACGAAGACGCTGGCCTTCACCTTGCGCACGTCGTTGAGGTAGTTGCGGGCGTCCCAGAAGGGGCTGTAGTCGCCGGTGATCCGGTCCTGTTCTGCTTCGATGCGGTCCATCAGGGCGCCGCAGACGGCCTGGCCGTTCTGCCTGGTCAGGACGTAGCGGGCCAGCACGTCGGCGTCTTCGCCCTGGTAGCCGCCGGGCGCGAGGACGCCGCCGTTGGCGCGGTAGTAGTCGTACCAGGAGGAGATCGCGGCGATCGGCACGATCGTCTTGAGTCCCTGGACGCCGGTGGTGGCCACGGCGTTGGGCAGGGTGCCGTTGTAGGAGGTGCCGATCATGCCGACGTTGCCGGTGGACCAGGTGGCCGCGACGGGGTTGCCGGCGGCGTCGAAGCCGCGGGCGCGGCCGTTCAGCCAGTCGATGGCGGCCTTCGGGCCGGCGGTCTCGGCGGGGTCGCCGGTGGTCGGGCAGCCGGTGGCGCGGCCGCTGCCGATGTTCTCGACGAGCGCGATGGCGTACCCGCGGGGCACGAAGAAGTTGTCGTAGTAGCCGTCGAACGGCCCGGCGTCCTTCACGGTCAGCAGCGAGCGCAGCGTGCTCGGCAGCGGGTTGCCGTTCTCGTCGACGTCGACGGGGTGGTTGGCGACGTCGTTGCCGCCGGCGTAGTAGGGGCTGGCCTCCATGATCACGGGCACCTTGAGACCCTGGTCGGTCTCCTTGGGCCGCAGGATGTCGACGGCGACCCGGTCGGCCTGGCCGTCGGCGTCGCTGTCGGTTCCGGCGACCTCGACGAAGACGGTCTGGGTGATCGCGTCGGCACGCGAGAAGACGGGTTGTGTCGCGTTGTTCTCGATCTTGATCGTGGGAGTGTCCGCGGCTGCGGGTGTCGCGGTCAGCGACGCGATGAGCAGCAGCGATACGGCTAACGCCGTCCTGCGAAGCATGAGTGGCTCCAGGGAAGTGTGACGACCTACGACCGTAATCTCTGCCACTTGACGAGTCACGGCAAGATCTTGACAACCTCAAAAGTTCGGCAAAGGTTCACTTCCTGGATCCAGGTCACAGACGCGACTGATGTCGGTAACGGAGCGGTTGCGGACCTCTGTACGGTTTGGTATGCGCTGGTCAAGCAACTATCTTCCGAGCAGGGTTGCCGTGCATTTCTTCGCGCCTGCGATGAAGTTTGACGGCGGGGAAATGGAAGGGAGTCGCCTTGCTCAGCAAGCGATTCGGCAAGACGGCGATCGGCACGTTGGCCGGCGCCATGCTTATGGCGGCAGCGGCGTGCGGCGGCAGCGGCGGGGGGACCACCGCGAGCACCGCTCCGAGCAGTGGTGCGGCCAGTGAAGCACCCCAGGAGGGCGCGCTCAAGGTCGGCCTCGCTTTCGACGTCGGCGGTCGCGGCGACAAGTCCTTCAACGACGCCGCCTACGCGGGCCTCGAGAAGGCGAAGACGGATCTGAAGGCCGAGATCAAGGAGCTGAGCCCCGCGGGCGACGGCTCCAACCGCGGTGACCTGCTCCGTCAGCTCGCCGACGCCGGCTACAACCCGATCATCGGGGTCGGCTTCGCCTACGGCGAGGACATCAAGAAGGCGGCGACGGAGTATCCCGAGATCCAGTTCGCGGTCGTGGACTCCGCCTCCAACGCGCCGAACGTGACCGGCCTGCTGTTCGCCGAGGAGCAGGGCTCCTACCTGGCGGGCGTCGCCGCGGCGACCAAGGCCAAGAGCGGCCACGTCGGCTTCGTCGGCGGCGTCGAGAACGACCTGATCAAGAAGTTCGAGGCGGGCTTCGTCGCCGGCGTGAAGTCGGTCAAGAAGGACGCGAAGATCGACATCAAGTACCTCACCCCCGACGGTGACTTCTCCGGCTTCAAGGCCCCCGACAAGGGCAAGGTCGCGGCCGAAAAGATGTTCCAGGACGGCGCGGAGATCGTTTACCACGCCTCCGGCGACTCCGGCCTCGGCGTCTTCCAGGCGGCCGCCGCCGCCAAGAAGAAGGCCATCGGCGTCGACTCCGACCAGCGTCTGACGGTCAAGGAGGCCGACCTGCAGTCGGTCATCATGACCTCGATGATCAAGCGCGTCGACGTCGGCGTGTTCGAGTTCATCAAGGCCTTCCAGGGCGGCGCCAAGGGTGGCAGCAACGTCACCTACGACCTGAAGGTCGACGGCGTGGGCCTGGCCACCACCGGTGGCGAGGTCGACGACATCAAGACCGAGATCGACGCCGCCAGGGAGAAGATTGTCTCCGGCGAAATCCAGGTTCCGTCCAAGCCGTAACCTGGGTAGGAGAATCTCGTTCGAGGGCCCGGGGAGCGGACCCACCGTCCGCTCCCCGGGCCTTTGTTCTATCCACCTTGGCTCGTTGGAGACCCACATGAGTGCGGAGCGAATCCGACGCAGTGAGCGAAGTGGACGGCTGAGGGACGAAGCCGGCCGCGTAGCGAATGAGGAGCGGTGAGCGACCAATGAGCTCGCGAATCCGACGCAGTGAGCGAAGTGGACGGCTGAGGGACGAAGCCGGCCGCGTAGCGAATGAGGAGCGGTGAGCGACCAATGAGTTCCGACACGCTCGCTCCGGCGCAACCCGCCGTCGAGCTGGAGGGCATCACCAAACGTTTCCCGGGCGTCGTCGCCAACCACGACATCCGGATCGCCATCCAGCCCGGCACCGTCCACGCCATCTGCGGCGAGAACGGAGCGGGCAAGTCCACCCTGATGAAGATCCTTTACGGCATGCAGAAGCCGGACGAGGGCCAGATCCGGGTGAACGGCACAGACGTGACCTTCCGCTCGCCCAGCGACGCGATCAACGTCGGCATCGGCATGGTCCACCAGCACTTCATGCTGGCCGACAACCTCACCGTGCTGGAGAACATCGTTCTCGGCGCCGAGCCGAAGCGGGCCGGACGCCTCGACGTGGCGCGCGCCCGCAAGCGGATCAAGGAACTGGCCGAGGCCCACGGCCTGCGCGTCGACCCCGACCGCCTGGTCGAGGACCTCGGCGTCGGCGACCGGCAGCGCGTGGAGATCCTCAAGGTCCTCTACCGCGGCGCCCGCATCCTCATCCTCGACGAGCCGACGGCCGTGCTCGTGCCGCAGGAGGTCGAGGAGCTCTTCGACAACCTGCGCGAGCTCAAGGCCGACGGCCTCACCGTCATCTTCATCTCCCACAAGCTCGACGAGGTGCTCGGCATCGCCGACGCGATCACGGTGATCAGGCGCGGCACCACCGTCGCCAGCCTGCCGCGCAGCGAGATCAGCAGCGCCCGCCAGCTCGCCGAACTCATGGTCGGCAGCGAGCTGCCCACCCCCGAGACCCGCGAGTCCACCGTGACGGAGACCGTCGCGCTGAAGGTCGCCGGCCTGTCGATGGAGTCCGACGGCTACCGTCCCGTCCCCAAGGGCACCTCCGTCCGCCTCTATGTCGACAAGCTCAAGGCCGAGGGCAAACGGCTCCTGCTCGACGACGTCTCCTTCGAGATCCACAAGGGTGAGATCCTCGGCATCGCGGGCGTGGAGGGCAACGGCCAGTCCGAGCTGATCGAGGCCATCATGGGCATCCGCCAGGCGCACGGCGAGATCACCCTGGCCGGCCAGGACATCAGCGCCTGGTCCACGCTCAAGCGCCGCGAATCCGGCATCGGCTACATCCCCGAGGACCGCCACCGCCAGGGCCTGCTGCTCGAAGCCTCCCTCTGGGAGAACCGGGTGCTCGGCCACCAGACGCAGAAACCCGCCAAGAGCGGCATCTGGATCAACCGCCGCGCGTCCAAGGCCGACACCCAGCGCATCATCAAGGAGTACGACGTCCGCACCCCGGGCGCCGACACCCTCGCGCTCGCGCTGTCCGGCGGCAACCAGCAGAAGCTCATCGTCGGGCGCGAGATGAGCGGCGAGCCCGCCTTCCTCATCGCCGCGCACCCCACCAGAGGCGTCGACGTGGGCGCCCAGGCGGCCATCTGGGACCACCTTCGCGACGCCCGTGCCGCCGGCCTCGCCGTACTGCTGATCTCCGCGGACCTCGACGAGCTCATCGGCCTGTCCGACACGCTGAACGTGATCTACCGAGGGCGGCTCGTCGCCCGCCTCGACCCGTCCGACGTCACGCCCGAGCGGCTCGGCGGCTACATGACCGGCGCCATCACCGCCACCGAGGAGATGTGATGCCCGCAGGGCTCTATCGCGCGCTGCTGACCTTGGCGGGCGCGGTCGTCGCCATCGTGCTCGCCATCGCGATCTCCAGCGTGGCGATCCTCGCGGCCGGCGCGAATCCGGCCGCCGCCTTCGCCGCGTTCTTCGACTTCGGCGAGACGACGCGAGCCGTGGTCAACTCGATCACGACGATGCTCAACCGCGCGGTCCCGCTGTTCATCGCGGGGCTCGCGGTCGCCGTCGGCTTCCGGATGAACCTCTTCAACATCGGTGTGGAGGGCCAGTACCGGATCGCCGCCGTGGTGG
The DNA here is from genome assembly GCF_044457345.1 of Nonomuraea sp. NPDC050547. Lineage (NCBI taxonomy): Bacteria > Bacillati > Actinomycetota > Actinomycetes > Streptosporangiales > Streptosporangiaceae > Nonomuraea > Nonomuraea sp. NPDC050547. Next base: position 253,769 of record NZ_JBITGW010000018.1, on the reverse strand, counting down.
CGGCCTTCGTGGGCTCGACGTTCGTGGCGCCCGCCTGGATCCAGATCCCGGTGATCATCGTGGTGGCGGCGGCCGTCGGCGGCCTCTACGCGTTGATCCCGGCGGTGATGAAGGTCGGCCGCGGGGTGAACGAGGTGATCTCCACGATCATGCTCAACTACATCGCCATCAACCTCGCGGCCTTCCTCGTCCGCGGGCCGTTCGTCGGTCCGCGGCCGACCGGACAGCTGACCATTTCGACGCCGCAGCTGCCGGAGTCGGCGTGGTTCCCCAACCTGAACTTCGTCTTCGAGATGTTCGGGCTGCCGGCCCCCCGCGGCGGCGGACTGTGGGGCTTCCTCATCGTGGCGATTCTGCTGGGCATCGGCCTGTGGATCGTGCTGGAGCGCACCCGGTTCGGCTTCGACGTCAAGGCCAGCGGCCTGAACGCCTCCGCCGCCCTGGCCTCCGGCGTCAACCCCAAGAAGATGGTCATCTCGGCCATGGTGCTGTCGGGGGCGATCGCCGGGCTCATCGGCCTGCCCGAGATCCTCGGCTCCACGCACGCCTACAACACGAACTTCACTCCCGGCCTGGGCTTCCTGGGCATCGCGGTGGCGCTGCTCGGGCGCAACAAACCGGCCGGCATCGCGATCGCGGCGCTCCTGTTCGCTTTCCTGGACAGGGCTCAGGGCCCGCTGCAGTTCGCCAACGTGCCGCCCAGCGTCATCGTCATCATGCAGGGCGTCATCGTCCTTCTGGTGGTCGTCTTCAACGAGATCACCAGCCGGATGGCCCTGCGCTCCGAGGAACGGCGGGCCGCCCGCCAACTGGGCACCGACAAGCCTGTTGAGGTGGCAGCATGACGCGGGTCCGCAAGTACCACCTGGCGCTGATCGGCGTCTCCCTGCTGATCCTCATCGTTTCGGTGGTCCGGGTGATCACCGGACACAACGACATCACCTCCTCCGGCACCTTCGCGGCCGCGCTGATGCTGTCCGTGCCGATCGGCCTGGCCGGGCTCGGCGGCCTGTGGGCCGAGCGCGCGGGCGTGGTCAACATCGGCCTCGAAGGCATGATGGTGCTCGGGACGTGGTTCGCCGGCTGGGCCGGATATCAGTGGGGGCCGCTGGCCGCCCTGGTGGCCGGTCTGCTGGCCGGGGCCGTAGGCGGTCTCATCCACGCCATCGCCACCGTCACCTTCGGCGTCGACCACATCATCAGCGGTGTGGCCATCAACCTGGTCGGTCCCGGTATCACCCGGTTCCTGTCGGAGGTCCTCTACAAGGAAGGGACTCCGGCGGCGGAGGCCGGAGCGGGCATCACCACCTCACCGGCGATGTCGGGCGAAGCCTGGCATGGGAGCCTGCCGCTGCTCTCCAGCGGCCCCGACCTGTTCGGCATGCTGGAGCGCACTCACTGGTTCCTCATCTCCGACCTGGCGGGAATCCTCGGTGGGCTCACGCGCAACGTGGACGTCCTGGTCATCCTGGCCGTGGCGATGATCCCGCTGACCTTCTACGTGCTCTGGCACACCGCCTTCGGCCTGCGCCTGCGCTCGGTGGGCGAGAACCCGTGGGCGGCCGAGTCGCTCGGCGTCAACGTCTACCGGTTCAAGTACATCGCGGTGGTCATGTCCGGCGCGTTCGCCGGGCTCGGCGGCGTCTTCCTGGTCTTCGTCACCACGAAATACGTCGAGGGCCAGACGCAGGGACGCGGCTTCATCGGCCTCGCGGCCATGATCTTCGGCAACTGGCGGCCGGGCGGGCTCGCGGCCGGCGCGTCGCTGTTCGGCTATGCCGACGGCCTGCAACTGCGCAGCCAGGGCGCCATCACCACGTTCTTCCTGTTCGGCGCGATCCTGCTGCTCATCTATCTCGGCAACAAGATCCGCCTGATGACGCGGCCCGGTCAGCCGGCCGAGCTGGCCGGCCGTACCGCCAAGGACTACACGATCATGGCGGGCGCGGCAGCCGGCGCCGTGGTCCTCATCTGGATGTGGATGGTCATCGACAAGCTGCCGAACGAGTTCGTCTATATCACCCCGCACGTCCTCACCCTGCTCGTGCTCCTGGTCGCCTCGCAGCGCCTGCGCATGCCCAAGGCCGACGGCGTGCGGTACCGCCGGGGGGAACAGCACTGATGAACATCGACTGGGACGGTCTGCGCGACGAGGCGCGGACCGCGATGCGCAACGCCTACGCGCCCTACTCCAAGTTCCCGGTCGGGGCGGCGGCCGTCGTGGACGACGGCCGCGTCGTGACCGGCTGCAACGTCGAGAACGCCTCCTACGGCCTCGGCCTGTGCGCGGAATGCGGCCTGGTCTCCGCGCTGCACGCCTCGGGCGGCGGCCGGCTCGTGGGCTTCACCTGCGTCGACGGCCACGGCGAGCTGCTCATGCCGTGCGGCCGCTGCCGTCAGCTCCTGTACGAGTTCGGCGGCGACGACCTCCTGGTCGAAACCCCCGACGGCCCTAAGCGTATGGCCGAGATCCTGCCGTACGCCTTCGGACCCGACGACCTGACCAAGGGAGCCTGATGGACGCCATCGAGGTCATCGTCGCCAAGCGCGACGGCGGCGAGCTGACCACCGCGCAGATCGACTGGGTGATCGACGCCTACACCCGGGGCGAGGTGGCCCACGAGCAGATGTCCGCGCTGGCCATGGCCATCCTGCTCAATGGCATGGACCGCCGCGAGATCGCCGAGTGGACCCAGGCGATGATCCGTTCTGGCGAGCGCATGGACTGGTCGATGCTCGACCGGCCCACCGCCGACAAGCACTCCACCGGCGGCGTCGGCGACAAGATCACGCTGCCGCTGGCGCCCCTGGTGGCCGCCTGCGGCGCGTACGTCCCGCAGTTGTCCGGGCGGGGCCTGGGCCACACCGGCGGGACGCTCGACAAGCTGGAGTCGATCCCCGGCTGGCGGGCGTCGCTGTCCAACGAGGAGATGCTGGCCGTCCTGCGCGGCGCGGGCGCGGTCATCTGCGCCGCCGGCACCGGCCTCGCGCCCGCCGACAAGAAGCTGTACGCCCTGCGCGACGTCACCGGCACGGTCGAGTCGATCCCGCTGATCGCCTCGTCCATCATGTCCAAGAAGATCGCCGAGGGGACGGGCTCGCTGGTCCTCGACGTGAAGGTGGGCTCCGGCGCGTTCATGAAGACGGTGGAGCGTGCCAGGGAGCTCGCCGAGACCATGGTGGCGCTGGGCTCCGACGCGGGCGTCCGTACCGTGGCCCTGCTGACCGCCATGGACCGCCCGCTGGGCCTGGCCGTGGGCAACGCCCTGGAGGTCGTGGAGTCGGTCGAGGTCCTGGCGGGCGGCGGCCCGTCCGACGTGGTCGAGCTGACGGTACGGCTGGCCCGCGAGATGCTGGAGGCCGCCGGGATCACCGGCAAGGACCCCGAGCAGGCGCTGAAGGACGGCTCCGCCATGGACGCCTGGCGCCGCATGGTCTCCGCCCAGGGCGGCGACCCGGACGCGGTCCTGCCGAAGGCGGCCGAGACGATGACGGTGGAGGCGCCGGAGTCCGGTGTCCTGACGAGGCTGGACGCGTACGCGGTGGGCCTGGCGGCCTGGCGGCTGGGCGCGGGCCGGGCCCGGCAGGAGGATCCGGTCTCCTTCGGCGCGGGGATCACCCTGCACGCCAAGCCGGGCGATCTGGTGCGGGCGGGACAGCCCCTGATGACGCTGCACGCCGACGAGACGGCCCGCTTCGCCCGTGCCCTGGAGGCGCTGGAGGGCGGGTACGCGGTGGGCGCGGCCGGCGGGGAGCAGCTGCCGCTGATCATCGACCGTATCGTGTGACGATCGCACACCGACGGGTGACGGATGCCTCTGGGTTCCGTCGCCCGTCGCTCGTTACCGTGGCTCTGACCCTCTCGGCGCACGATGGGAAGGAGCACCATGAGAGCATCCAGCCTGGCCGCGGCCCTGAGCGCGGCGGCGCTCGTCGGCTCGGTGTCCGCCGTGCCGACGCAGGCGGCCGTCAGCGACGCCGTGTGCTTCAACGGGCAGCGGACGGCGACCGGCGGCGGCTACTACAAGGTGTACGCGGGCGGGTGCGACGGGCACAGCGGCACGACGGTCACGATTCGCTTCGGCCCCGCGGCGGGCGACTACTCGTGCGGGTGGACGTTCGTGTGGAACAGCCAGCTCGGCGCCGAGAACTGCACGCTCGTCTGAGAAGACAAGCGGGGCGCCGGGAGCGGCGAGCGGCCGGTCCCGCACCGCGGGCTGGTCATCTGGCGCGGGTTCATCGTGCGCTGACGCGGTGCTGGCTGGGGCGGATGCCCAGGGTGCGCTTGAAGGCCACGCTGAGCGCGTAGGCGTTGGAGTAGCCGACCTGGCGGGCGATCACGTCCACGGTGTCGTCGGTGCTGGCGAGCAGGTCGGCGGCCTGGCAGATGCGCCATTCGGTGAGGTAGGCCATGGGCGGCTGGCCGACGAGTTCGGTGAAGCGCTGGGCGAAGGTGGCGCGGGAGGCTCCGGAGACGCGGGCCAGGCCCTCGACGGTCCACGGCCGGGCCGGATCCTCGTGGATGGCCCGCAGGGCCCGGCCGATCAGCTGGTCGGAGTGCGCGGCGTACCAGGAAGGGGCCTGTGAGTCCGGCCGGTCGAACCACTCGCGCAGGCTGGAGACGAGCAGCAGGTCCAGCAGGCGGTCGAGCACGGCCTGCTGGCCCGGTTTGTCGCGGCTGATCTCGGCGACGATCATGTCCATGGTCGCGCACCGGCCGTCGCCGGCGGGGACGAGGGCCACGCGGGGCAGGGCGTCGAGCACCCGCTGCGACACGCTGCCCTTCACCTGGAAGGTGCCGGTGAGCAGGACGGTGGAGCCGAGGTCGCCCGCGTAGCCGCACATCGCCAGGCCCGCGGCGTCGCCGCCCTCGGGCGTGGTGCACATCTCGGCGTTGTGGATGACGGCCATGGGCGCGGTCTCGGGGCGGTCGGCCACCGTGTACGGGCCGGGGCCGCGCACGACCGCCACGTCCTGGGTGCCCAGCCGGACCGGCGAACCGCCCTCGGGTGTCACCCAGGCCTCGCCGCTGAGCATCGTCAGCAGTGTGAGCGGCGTCCAGTCCAGGAAGCGCAGCGCCCAGGGGGCCCGCACGTACGACTGGTCGAACAGCGCCCCCGCGGGACGGACATCGTGCAGCAGGCTCGACAGCGCGTCTTCCATATGGCCGAGTCTAGACGCTCGAACATCTTTCCCGGACTCCCAGCCATTCAGAGTCCGAGGCTGGCAGGGTTGACTGGAACGCATGGCAGAGATCTTGGTAGTGGGCGGCACCGGCAAGACCGGCCGCAGGGTGGTCGCGCGACTGCGTGAGCAGGGCCTCAGCCCCAGGACGGCCTCCCGATCGGGAGAGTGGCGCTTCGACTGGCACGACGAGACGACCTGGGACGCGGCCGTCGCGGGCGTACGCGCGGCCTACCTGGTCGACGCGCAGACCGGCGACGCGGCAGAACGGCTGCGCGCCTTCGGCGACCTGGCCGTGGCCAAGGGCGTCGAGCGGCTGGTGCTGCTGTCGGCGCGGGTGTGGGGCGAGTTCGGCGAAGGCGGCGGGCTGGCCGGCGAGGAGGCGATCCGGGGGTCCGGGGCGGAGTGGACGATCCTGCGCCCGACCTGGTTCGCCCAGAACTTCAGCGAGGAACCGCTGCTCAGCGAGCCGGTGGCCGAGGGTGAGGTGAGCGTGTCCACCGGGGACGGGCGCGAGCCGTTCGTGGACCTGGACGACGTCGCCGAGGTGGCCGCCGTGGCATTGACGGAGCCGGGTCACGCGGGGCAGATCTACGACCTGTCCGGGCCCGAGGCGATCACCTGGGGGGAGGCGGTGGCGGAGATCGCGCGGGCGGCCGGCCGTACCATCGGCTTCAGGTCTGTGGACGGCGAGGAGGCGCGGCGGCGGCTCGTCGCGCGCGGATATTCCGAAGCCTACGCGGCCGGGGTGGAGAGCCTCTTCGAGCACATCAGGCTCGGCCGGGGCGCGGCGCTGTCCGACGGCGTACGGCGGGTGCTCGGCCGTGAGCCGGGCACCTTCCGCGCCTACGCCGAGCGGACCGCGTGGGGGAGCGGCGCCTAAGGGGTCGGAACGGGGTCCGGGGCGTCGGCGAAGATGTCCCGGAGCACCGCGCGATGGGTGGGCAGGGCCTCGGCGTGCCGCCGGCGGCCCTCCTCCGTGATCATCACGAAGACGCCCCGCCGGTCGACGTCGCAGACGAGCCTGGTGACCAGATCGGCCTTCTCCAGACGGGCGATCACGCGGGAGAGCGCGCTCTGGCTGAGGTGGACCTCGCCGCAGAGCGCCTGGACGCGCAGCTTGTCGTCGTGGTGGATCATCCGGTCGAGCACCTCGAACTCGCTGGCGCCCAGGTCGTGCTTCTCGCCGAGCTCGCGCTCCAGCGAGCACATGGTCTTCGCGTGCTTGGCCAGGACGTAGTGCCAGGTCCCGACCACGAACTCCTCGTCCATGACGCGGAGGTTACCATCCCGATAAATCTCATGCAACGGAATTAAATGCTGTTGCATTTGATGCAGTTGCATGTAATGTTCCATCCCATGTCCACTTCCTCTTCCCGTTGGGGCGCGCTCGTCGTGCTCTGCGCAGTGATCTTCCTCGACGCCCTTGACGTGTCGATGGTCGGCGTGGCCCTGCCCGCCATCCAGCACGACCTGGGGCTCTCTACTTCTTCTCTGCAATGGGTTGTCAGCGGATACGTGCTCGGATACGGCGGTCTTCTGCTCCTTGGCGGCAGGACGGCTGACCTGCTTGGGCGACGCAGGGTGTTCCTGGTCGCTTTGGGCGTCTTCGCGGTGGCCTCCCTCCTGGGCGGCATCGTCGACGACGGCGCCCTGCTGATCGCCGCCCGCTTCGTCAAGGGCGTGAGCGCGGCTTTCACCGCGCCCGCCGCGTTGTCGATCATCACCACGACGTTCCCCGAGGGGCCGAAGCGCAACAAGGCGCTGAGCGTGTTCACCGCCTCCGGCGCCAGCGGCTTCTCCCTCGGCCTCGTGTTGTCCGGGGTGCTGACCCAGCTGGGCTGGCGCTGGACGTTCCTGATGCCGGTGCCGGTCGCGATCATCGCGCTGATCGCCGCGCTGAAGGTGCTGCCCAAGGTCAAGGAGGAGCGGGCCGAAGGCGGCCACGACCTGATCGGCGCCGTGCTGATCACCGCCTCCATGCTGCTGCTCGTCTTCACCGTGGTGCAGGCCCCCGAGGCAGGATGGACCTCGCTGCGCACCCTCGGCTCACTCGCCGTCGCCGCCCTGCTGCTCGGGCTGTTCGTCTTCGCCGAACTGCGGATGAAGCACCCGCTGGTACGGCTCGGCATCCTGCGCTCCGGCCCCATCGTCAGGGCCAACCTCGGACTGGTGATCCTGTTCGGCTCCTACGTCGGCTTCCAGTTCGTCGCCATGCAGTACTTCCAGAACCTGCTCAAGTGGTCGGCCATGGAGACCGCGCTGGCCTTCCTGCCCGCCGGAATCCTGGTCGCGCTGACCTCCACCAAGATGGGCGACTTCGCCGACCGCTTCGGCACCGCCCGCCTGATCACGATCGGCTCGGCCGCGCTCGCCGCCGGGTACGCCTTCTTCTTCGTCGGCATCTCCACCGCGCCCAGCGTGCTCGGAATGGTGCTGCCCGGCATGGTCCTGCTCGGCATCGCGTTCGCGCTGTCGTTCCCGTCGCTCAACATCCAGGCGACGAACGGCGTCCACGACGACGAGCAGGGGCTGGCCTCCGGCCTGCTCAACACCTCCGGCCAGGTCGGCGGCGCGGTCGTGCTCGCCGTGGTCACCGCCGTGCTCACCTCGGGCGGCACCCTGTCGATCGAGGCGCTGCGCGGCGGGATCGTGGTCTCGCTCATCCTGGGCGTGGTCGGGCTCGGCATCGCGCTGACCGGCCTGCGCTTCCGCTCGGCGCCCGCGGTCAAGGCCGACGAGACCAAGGTGTACGAGACGGTCTGACCCAGTTCGTGAAGGGCCCCGCCGGGTGCGGGGCCCTTTCGCTGGGCATACACCGGGTATGCGGCCCACACGCAGCCTCGCGGCCCTGCTGTGCCTCGCCGTACTGTGTGGATGCGGTACGGCCCGCACCGGCGGCACCACGGCCACGGCCAGTCCTCCGACCCGCGCGCCCACCACCGGCGCGCCGCCCGCCTCCCCGCGGGAGCCCGCGCCCACCGGCACCGCGGAGATCGACGTCGAGCGCACCGGCGGCGAGGCCGTCATCGTGTACGGCGTCCGCTACGCCACCCACCCGAACTTCGACCGCGTGGTCGTCGACTTCAAGGGGGAGATGCCCGGATACACGGTCACCTGGGTGGACGAACTCGTCGAGGACGGCTCCGGCAAGCCGATCGACGTCGAGGGCGGCGCGTACCTGCAGGTGACCCTCACCCCGGCCGACGCGCACACGGCCAAGGGCAAGCCCACCTGGACCGGCGGCCCGATCTTCCAGGCCGACCTCGGCAACGTCAGCAGCGTGGTCAAGACCGGCGACTTCGAGGGGCGCGTGGGCGTGGGCATCGTGCTCGACCGGCGCGCCGCTTTCGACGTCACCGAGCAGCGCCGGCCGAACCGGCTCGTCATCGACGTGGCACACTGACCCTCGTGGTCAGAAAGATCGAAGGGGCGACCCGGATTCCGGTGCCCGGCGGCAAGGTCATCGACGAGCACGTCGGCCGCGTGAACAGCGGCGACGAGGCGATCTCGATCGCCCACATGGTGGCGCCGCCCGGCTGGGACGAGCCCGCCCAGACGCCCGAGTTCACGGAGTACACCGTGGTCCTGCGCGGCACCGTCCTCGTCGAGCACGCGGAGGGCACCACCGAGGTGCACGCGGGCCAGTCGATCGTGACGGAGGCGGGGGAGAAGGTCCGCTACAGCTGCGGGCCCGAAGGCGCCGAGTACGTGGCGGTCTGCCTGCCCGCCTTCTCACCCGACGCGGCGCGCCGCGACTAGCGCCCGCTACATCCGATGTAGCGCCTCCCGGGTGAGAAGGAACAGCTCACCAGGAGGACACCATGACCATTCTTGTGACCGGCGCCACCGGGAGCGTGGGCAGCCACATCGTCGCCCAGCTGGTCGAGCGGGGCGAGCGCGTACGCGCGCTGACCCGCGACCCGTCCCGCGCGAACTTCCCCGCGGGCGTCGAGGTGGCCGCCGGAGACCTCCAGGTCATCGAGTCGCTGGCGCCCGCGTTCGACGGTGTCACCGCCCTGCACCTCATCACCGTGGGCGGTGAGGGCCTGCCCCTGCTGCCCAACGGCGAGGAGATCGTCGCGCTGGCCGCCAAGGCCGGGGTCGAACGCGTCACCGTCCTGAGCAGTTGGGACGAGGGCAGCGTCGAAGCGGCCCTGCGCGAGAGCTCGCTGCCCTGGACGCAGTTGCAGGGCGTGGAGTTCATGGCGAACGCCTTCGACTGGCAGGCGGAGGCGCGTGCCGAGGGCGTGGTCCGGGTCTTCGGCAACCAGCCGGGCGCGCTGGTGCATGAGGCCGACATCGCCGCGGTGGCCGTGGCCGCCCTGACCTCCGCCGGGCACGAGGGCCGCACGTACCAGCTCACCGGTCCCGAGCTCACCACCCCCGAGGAGCGGGTACGGCTGCTCGCCGAGGCCAGCGGGCACGACCTCCGCTTCGAACCGCTGACCGAGACGCAGCTTCGGGAGCGCATGGCTGCTTGGGGGATGGACGAGGAGACGATCGAGTTCGCGGTCATGCTCGGCACCCACCCGCCGGCCGCCGGTTCCACGATCCTGCCCACGGTCGAACAGGTCACCGGCCGCCCCGCCCGCACCTTCGCCCAGTGGGCCCAGGAAAACGCCGCCGCCTTCCGCCCCTGACCCACACCCGGGGTTCCGGAACGGCCTCACGGGGATCCCACACCGTGGCCCGGCGTCGGGTCGGGCCACGTGGCGGTGGGGTCCCGTGCCCGTGTTGCCGAACCCGTGACGTTCCAAGGGACCGGAATGCCGGGAGCCCGGGGGTTGGGGGCTACCAGGTCCAGGTGATGGGGTCGGGGGGCTGGTAGCGGCAGGTGGCGCCGGTGGAGATGCCGGCGCGTAGGTGGGCGGCCAGGTCGGGGTGGCGGTCGTCGAGCTGGCGTAGCGTGTTGCGGATGCGGTTGGTGACGGCCTTGCGGGCCCGTTCCGCCTCGTCGCCCAGCCGGCGCGTGCGTCCGCCCAGCCCCGCCGCCCTGCGGAGTTCGGACAGCAGCGCCTGCCGTTCGGCGTCGAGGGCGGCGACCTGCTGGTCGTTCCCCCGCACGGCCGCCCGGTCGATCTCGTCGTCCAGGAGCTCCAGCCGCCGCCGGTACTGGGCCTTGGCCTCGTCGTCGAGGACCGCGTCGCCGCCCATGCGCCGCGCGGCCACCGCCTCGGCCCCGCCCGCCGGGTTCAGCAGCTCCACGGCGGAGATGTCGGTGCCCGGACTGCCCATCAGGGTCCTCAGGTCGCGCAGGCCCTTGGCGTCGGGTAGATGGACGGTGCGCCCGGCGAAGGTCAGCGTCCACACGTCGCCGTCCAGCCGGAAGACGCCGGCCGCGCGCTGCGGCAGCCGTACCCGCATCTCCAGTTCTTCGGCCTCGCGGGCGACGTCGGCGAGCAGCGGTCCCGGGTCCTCGCCGGCGGCGAGGAGGACCTCGGCCAGGCGTGCGCGGGACAGCAGCGACCACGGGCGGGCGCCCAGCCGGTCGGCCGCGCGGTAGGCGGCGGTGAAGCCGTCGGCGGCCGCGCGCCAGCGGCACTGGGCCGCGTCGAGCACCGCCGCCCAGTGCTCGAACGGACCGTCCACGACGATCGTCGAGGTCACCGCCCACTGCCCGAGGTGGGGGGCGATGGCCTCGCGGGCGTTCTGGCAGAGTTCGGGGTCCTTGGACAGCGCCGCCGCCTGCGCCTGGAAGCGGAGCCAGAGCGGCGCCATCCAGGTCAGCAGGTCCTCGCCGCCGGCCATGAGCCGGGTCAGGTGGTTCAGCGCGCCGCGGGCGTCGCCGCGCTCGGCGGCCGTGACGCCCTCGAAGATGGGCAGGTTGGGGCTGTGGGCGGCGCGCATCTCGGCCAGCAGCGCGTCGGCCTCCTCGAAGCGGCCCTGGAGCAGGGCGGCCGACAGCAACTGGGTCCAGCGCAGTTCGGAGCCGCTGACGTAGGGCTGCTCGCCGAGTTCGCGGGCGGTCTCCGACAGCGCCCTGGCCTCGTCGAAACGGCCTTGGAGCAGCGCGTGCCTGGTCCTGATCACCATGGCCTCGTGCTCGAACAGCGGTAGTCCCGAGCGCTCGGCCTGCCGGAGGAAGTCCTGGTCGGCGGCGGTGTGGGCGGGGTCGCCCCGTTCGAGCAGCGCGCCGGCCCGCCAGGACAGGGCGTGGAGCAGGTGCTGGGTGTCGTTCGCCCTGGTGGCGACGTCGGCCAGTTCCTCCGCGAGCGAGACCCGCTCCCCGGCCGTCCCCGGCCGCCAGATCGCCGACAGCCGGGCCAGCAACGTGAACGCCAGCGCCTGGTCGTCACCCGCGTGCCTGGCCCGGTCGGCGGCCAGGCCGCTCAGCCGCTCGCCCACGTCGTCGGCGGACGCGACCTCACCGCGCGCCAGCCGCCGGTGCGCCTCGCGCACGAAGTCGGGGAAGCCGAGGTGGTACAGCTTGAGCGCCGCGTGCGCGAGCAGGCCGGGGTCGTCGAGCTTGCGGGCCGCCGCGATGGCCGCCTCGATCGATCGCCCGCCCTCCTCGTGCTCGCCGATCCGCTGCAGCGTCAGCCCGAGGTCGAGCTCGATCCCGGTACGGCGGGCCCGCTCCCACTCGGGCACGAGCTCCAACGCCCGCCGGTAGTGCCCCACGGCCTCCTCGTCGGCCAGCCGCGCCTCGGCGTCCTGGGCGGCGGCCAGCAGAAGGGCGGGCGCCTCCGGCACGGCGGCCAGGTACGCGTGGTGGGCCAGCGAAGCGGGGTAGGCGCCTGTGGAGCCGAGCGCGTCGAGCGCCGCCGCATGCCCCGCCCGCCTGCCCGCCTCGTCCAGCTCCGCGTAAAGCGCCTCGCGCACCAGATCGTGCACGAACGCGTGCCGCCCCTCTCCCGCGGGCGCGACCAGCTTGGCCGCCACCGCCTGCCCCAGCGGTACGGCCACGCCCCGCCCCACGCTCGCCTCCAGCACCGCGTCGGCGAACTCCCGCCCCAGCACCGCCGCTGCCCGCAGCGTCTCATGCACCTCGCCCGACAGCCGAGACAGGCGGCGTTCGACGGCCGCGCGCACCTCGGCCGGGATCGTGTCCAGCGGGCTGCCGCCCTGCCACAGCCGGGCGGCCTGCTCGACGAAGAACGGGTTGCCGCCGGTGCGCCGGTGGATCTCGGTCACCAGCTCGTCGTCCGGCCGCAGGCCGGTGGTCTGGGCGACCAGCTCGCCGACCTCCTCGCGGCCGAGGCCGGACAGGGCCAGCGTGGTCGCCTTCAGCTCCGGTGGCAGCTCGGCCTCGCCCGCCCGGTAGGTGCCGATCACCAGGATGCGTTCGAACCAGGCGTGCCGTACCACGAACTCCAGGAGTTTGAGGGAGGCGGCGTCGGCCCAGTGGAGGTCCTCCAGCACGATCACCACGGGCCGCTCGCGCGAGAGGGCGACCAGCAGGGCGGTCACCGCGTCGTACAGCTCGAAGGGGGTGCGCGCGGACTCGAAGACGTCGGCGGCGGGGTCCAGCCTGCGCACGACCTGCACCCACGGCCAGTAGCCAGGGGCGCCCTCGCCCTCCCAGCAGGCGGCGCTCAGCACCTGGGCGCCGGCGGCCACCGCGTGCCCGGCCGCCTCGGCGACCAGCGTGCTCTTGCCGACGCCGGCCTCGCCGGTCACCAAAACCAGCGAGCCGTGGCTGGTGAGCGCGCGTCCGACCTCGCCGCGCAGAATCGCGGTGGGGTGTTCTCGTCCGATGAGGATGGCCATCAAGGCACATTATGATGGCGAGATGAGCCAGCAGCCGACCCCAGACGAGATCAGGCGCGCGCCGAAAGTCCTGCTCCATGACCATCTCGACGGCGGTCTGCGGGCCGAGACGATCGTCGATCTGGCCCGCGAGTCCGGCTACGACCGGCTGCCCACCAACGACCCGGCGAACCTGCGCGAATGGTTCCAGGAAGCGTCCGACTCCGGCTCGCTCGTACGCTACCTGGAGACCTTCGACCACACGGTCGGCGTCATGCAGTCGCGCGAGTCGCTGATCCGCGTGGCCGCCGAGTGCGCCGAAGACCTGGCCGCCGACGGCGTCGTCTACGCCGAGGTGCGCTACGCCCCCGAGCAGCACACCACCACCGGGCTCAGCCTCGACCAGGTCGTCGAGGCGGTGCTGGAGGGCTTCCGCCAGGGCTCGGAGGGCCGCGGCATCAAGGTCGGCACGCTGCTGACGGCCATGCGCCACCAGGCCCGCTCGATGGAGATCGCGGAGCTGGCCGTGCGCTACCGCGACGTCGGCGTGGTCGGCTTCGACATCGCCGGGGCGGAGGCCGGGTACCCGCCCACCCGCCACCTGGACGCGTTCGAGTACCTGCAGCGGGAGAACGCGCACTTCACCATCCACGCGGGCGAGGCGTTCGGGCTGCCGTCGATCTGGCAGGCGATCCAGTGGTGCGGCGCCGACCGGCTCGGTCACGGCGTGCGCATCATCGACGACATCACCGTGGCCGACGACGGTTCGGCCAAGCTCGGCCGGCTCGCCGCGTACGTGCGTGACAAGCGCATCCCGCTGGAGATGTGCCCCACCTCCAACCTGCAGACCGGCGCCGCCGCCTCCATCGCCGACCACCCGATCGGGCTGCTGCGCCGCCTCCACTTCCGGGTCACGGTCAACACCGACAACCGGCTCATGAGCCGCACCAGCGTCTCGGAGGAGTTCGCCAAGCTGGTCGAGGCGTTCGGCTACGGCTGGGATGACCTGCAGTGGTTCACGGTGAACGCGATGAAGTCGGCGTTCATCCCCTTCGACGAGCGGCTCGCGCTCATCAACGGTGTGATCAAACCGGGGTTCGCGCAGCTCAAGTGGCAGTCATGAAACAGGCCTTCCGCTCCAAGTTCGCCTACGTGCTCGGGTGGGTGTGGGTGGCGTTCGTCGCGGCCAACGCCGTCGACCTGGTCCTGCGCTACTCCGGCAAGTCCTCGATGGTGGCCGGGGCGGTGCTGGGCGTGCTGACCGCGCTCATCTACCTCATCGCGCTGCGGCCGGTCACGCTGCTGCAGGAGCGGGTGCTGACCGTCCGCAACCCGTTCCGCACGACCGTGATGCCATGGGCCTCGGTCGGCGAGGTGACGGTCTCCCACGCCATCACCGTCGCCCAGGCCGAGGGCGAGGAGTCCGTGCGGCTCTGGACCCCGACCGCGACCGCCCGCGAACGCGCCAAGGCCCAGGGCCGGGGCATGGCTCCGGCCAGGCGCGGCCGGCTCAGGACCGAGCCGACCGTGACCAAGGCCGAGCAGGCGGCGCAGGAGGCGTTCGCCGGGAAGACCCACGCCGACTGGGTGGGCGACCAGATCACCGAGCGCGCCGAGGCGGCCCGCCGCCGCAAGGAGGAGGCGGGCCCGGTGACCACCACGTGGGCGGCCGACTCCCTCGCGGTCGTCGGCGTCGCGCTCGCCCTGGTGGTGGCCGCCCTGCTCGTCCCCTGACCGCTCAGCGGGCGCGCGTGGCGAAGCGCCGCATGCCGTCCTTGGCGATCCCCGACTCCTCCACCTCCCGCGCCGCCTCCGTCTCCCGCGCGAAGGCGCGCTCGACGTCATCGAGCGCGGGCCGCAGCAATCTCAGGTGTACGGCTGTCGCCGTCCCCGGCTCCGTCCAGCGCTCGACCAGGCCGACGGCCGCCTCCACCAGCGACTCCGGCGGCACGATCTCGTCCAGCAGCCCCGCGGCCAGGGCTTCGTCCGCGTCCAGCCGGGCCGAGTCCAGCACCAGCCGCAGCGCCCTGCCGCCCACGACGCGGCGCAGGAGCAGGCTGGAGGCGTTGGAGATCGACAGGCCGATGCCGTTCTCCGGGAGGAAGTAGCCGGCCGACGGTGAGCCGATGCGGGAGTCGAAGCACAGCGTCCACTCGGCTGCGCCGCCCACGGCCAGTCCGTTGACCGCGGCCACGACCGGCACCGACGTCTCCAGCACCGCCCTGGTCAGGTCGTGGAACGTCTCGACCTCCTCCAGCAGCGACTTGCCCGCCGCCTCGTGCAGGTCCTCGCCGGCGCAGAAGGCCCGGCCCTCGCCGGTCACCACGATGCCGCGGCCGCCGTGGCCGTGCTCGCGTACCGCCGCCGCCAGGCGTAGCCGCATGCCGGAGGTGAGCGCGTTGAGCTTGTCCGGCCGGCGCAGCGTGATCACCGTCACCTCGCCGCGCGTGCTGACGTCGATCATGTGGTCTCCCTCGGGGTCTCGATGGCGATGGCCCCGGCGCGCTGGTCGCGTTCGGGGTGGAGCAGGTGGCGCTTCTCGATGCGCTGGGACGGCGTGTAGGAGAAGCCGGTCACGAACTCGACGAAGGCCGGGATCTTGAACCTGGCCAGCCGTTCGCGGGCGTGGGCGATGACCTCGGCGGCCGTGGCGTCGTCCGGGTCGTGGCCGGCGTTGAGGTGGATGAACGCCTTCGGCAGCTCGCCCCACAGGTCGTCGGGGACCGGGACGAGCGCGGCGGCCCTGACCGCCGGGTGCTGGGCCAGGACGGTCTCGACCTCGGCGCAGGAGATGTTCTCGCCGCCCCGCCGTACCATGTCCTTCAGCCGGCCGGCGTGGTGGATGTAGCCGTGCTCGTCGCGGAAGCCCAGGTCGCCGGTGTGGAACCAGCCGTCGCGGAAGACGTGCGCGGTGGCGTCGGGGTGGTTCCAGTAGCCGCGCATCATCGGCGTGCCGCGCACCACGATCTCGCCCGGCTGCCCGTCCTCGGCCAGGACCTTGACCTCCTTGCCCGGCGGCGCGTAGCCCATGGCGCCGGTGCCGACGGTACGGTCGTCGTCCGGCTGGACGAGCAGGTCGGAGCCGCTCTCGGTGGAGCCGTACAGCTCCCGCCAGGGCGCGTCCCAGCGCTCCTCCAGCGCGGCGTGCAGCTTGGCCGGGATGCCGGAGCACATCACCAGCCGCATCCGGTTGTCCCGGTCGAGCTCGTGCGGCGGCTGCTTGAACAGCAGCGTCGGCATCGTGCCCAGCACGTACGTGACGGTGGCGCCGTGGCGGCGGGCGGCCGGCCAGAACCCGGAGGCGGAGAAGCGCGGCAGCACCACGAGCGGCACCCCGCCCACCAGGCACATCAGCGCCATCCACTGCGGATCCATGTACGAGAACGGCTGGGCCACCATGACCACGTCGTCCTCCCGGAACCCGACCAGGTCGGCCATGACCTCCGCGGTACGCGTCCAGTAGTCGTGGGGCAGCATGCACGCCTTCGGGAAGCCGGTGGTGCCCGAGGTGTAGGAGAAGGTGGCGATGTCCCAAGGATCGATGGACACGTCCGGCGCCTTGCCGGTGCGCTCCTCCAGCACCGGCACCCCGGCCTCGCGGATGAACGGGGCGTAGTCCGGCGAGGCCAGCGCCATCACGGCGCCGGAGTCGCGCAGCACGTGGGCCAGATCGGCCGAGCGGTAGCGGGCGTTGACCGGGACCGAGATCGCTCCGGCCTTCAGGACGGCCAGCCACCCGAGGGGCCAGTCGGGGACGTTGTCCTGCATGATGGCCACGCGGTCGCCGGGCCGTACGCCATGGCCGGCCAGGGCGCCCGCGAGCTGGTCGGTGCGCTCGTCGACCTCGGCGAACCCGAGCGTGCGGTCGGCAAAGATCAGGAACGGGCGGTCCTTATGGAGTCGTGCGGCCCGCCGGAGCAGCGCGGGGATCGTCATGGGGCTCCCATGGGTATTCGGGCAGCAGGGTGAGATCAAGCCGCATGGTCACCTGGGCGGGCGAACGGACCGCGGCCAGCCCGATCGTCACGAACTCGGCGCACACCTGCTCAAGCGTGGACTCGCCGTCGGGGCGGTACCACTCGCTGGTGCCGGTGCACATGGACATCAGGGCCAGCCGGGTCAGCTTCTGGTCGGCGACGTGGAAGGCGCCCCGCTGGACGCCGTCGGCCAGCGCGGTCTTCCAGCGCTGCTCGTAGAGGTCGCGCAGGGCGATGATCTCGTCGCGGGCGCTGGAGCCGGCGGTGAGCGAGCGCAGCTCGCCGTCCATGACGCGGGTGGTCATCGGGTTGAGCGCGTGGATGGCGGTGAGCGAGGTGATGAGCGCGGCCAGGCGCTCGGCGGGGTCGCGCAGGCTCGCCAGCTGGCGGTCGGTCGCGTCGATGAGCCCGAGCTGGCTCAGGCGCATGAGGTCGGCGAGCAGGGCCTCCTTGCTGGCCACGTGGTGGTAGATGCCGGCGTTGGTCATGTCGACGGCCCGCGCGAGGTCTCTGATGCTCGTCGCCGAGTAGCCCTGGCCGGCGAAGAGCCGCATCGCGGCGGTTCTGATGCGAAGTCCTGTGTCCATGTCTCCTACCGAACGTTTGGTAGGAGCCTAGCCGACCGAACGATCGGTAACCAGTGTCATTCTTGACCTCGCCGAGGCCATCTGCTTAGGTAAGGCTTACCTAAGCGGAGGAGTGGAGAATCGTGAAGCGCGGACTTGGGGCACTAATCGGAGTGGCGGTGATCGCGCTCGCGGGCTGCGGAAACGCGCAAGGCTCCGCGGCCGCCCCCGCCACCTCGGCCGCCGCGCCGTCCGCGCGCATCGTCCCGCTCACCGGCGACGTCGCCGAGATCGTCTTCAAGCTCGGCCTGACCGACAAGGTCGTCGGCGTGGACCTGTCCGCGATGGGACTGCCGGAGGCCAAGGGCAAGGCGCGGATCGGCTACCAGCGGGCGCTGGCCGCCGAGGGCATCCTGTCGCTCAAGCCCACCGTGCTCGTCGGCACCGAGGACGCCGGCCCGCCGCCGGTGATCGAACAGCTGAAGGGGGCCGGGTTGCGGATCGTCCTGGTGCCTACCGGCGCCGCCTCGGTCGACGAGGTGCCGGGCAAGATCGAGCAGGTGGCCGAGGCCGTGGGTGAGCCCGGCAAGGGCGCCGCGCTCGCCGCCGCCACCAAGGCCGAGATCGACGCCGCCAAGGCGAGCGTGCGGGCCGGAGCCGAGAAGCCGCGCGTGGCCTTCCTCTACCTGCGCGGCCAGTCCAAGACCTACCAGCTCGGGGGCGCAGGGACGCGGGCCGACGCCATGATCCTCGCGGCGGGCGGCGAAGACGCCGGGACCGCGGCCGGGGTGAAGGGCTTCAAGCCGATCACCGCCGAGTCCATGGTGAAGGCGGCGCCCGACGTCATCCTCGTCATGAAGATGGGGCTCGACTCCGTCGGTGGCGAGGCGGGCCTGCTCAAGCTGCCGGGCGTCGCGCAGACTCCGGCGGCCAAGAACGGGCGCGTGGTCGCCCTTGACGATCTGGAACTGCTCGGCATGGGCCCGCGTACCGGCCAGGCCCTCGCCAAGCTCGTCACCGCTTTCCACCAGCGGTGACGACCTCGAACGCGGCCTCGCGGGCGTCCCACAGCTCCCGCGAAGCCGTAACCCCGGCGTCGCGGGACCATTCCCACGAAGCCGACACTCCGGTCGAGCGGGACCATTCCCGTGAGGCCGACACCTCGGTCGAGCGGGACCATTCCCGCGAAACCGTTGCCGCACGCCGGGACGGGGCATCTGAGGCACCGCGGTTCGCCGCGTCCCGTCCCGGCCGCGCGGTGCTCAAGCTCGCGCTGATCCCCGCTCTCGCGGTGCTGCTCGCCACGCTTTGTGTCGCGTCGGCGGGGATCGGCGCGGTTCACGTGCCCTTCGGCGAGGTGCTGGCGGCGCTGGCCGGGCCGGGGGAGCACGAGGTGCTGTGGCAGATCCGCTTCCCGCGCGTGGTGCTCGCGGTGCTCGTCGGCGCCGCCCTGGCCGTGGCGGGCGCGGGCATGCAGGGCGTCTTCGGCAACCCGCTCGCCGAACCGGGCGTCATCGGCGTCTCCTCCGGCGCGGCGGTCGGCGCGGTCGGCGCCATCGTCCTCGGCGTCAGCACGTTCGGCGACTGGTCGGTGGCCGTCTGCGCGTTCGCCACCGGCCTCCTCACCACCTTCATCGTGTACGGCATGGCCAGAACCCAAGGCCGCACCGAAGTCGTCACCCTCGTCCTGACCGGCATCGCGATCAACGCCATCGCCTGGGCCATCGTGGGCATCTTCACCTTCCTGGCCGACGACCAGCAACTACGCTCCATCACCTTCTGGAACCTCGGGACCCTCGGCGGCGCCACCTGGTCGCTGGTGGGCGCCGTCACCCCGTTCGTCGTGGCCGGGCTCGCGCTGACCCCCTTGCTGTCGCGTTCCCTGGACCTGCTGGCGCTGGGCGAGCGCGGCGCCCGCCACCTGGGCGTCGAAACCGAGCGCGTACGGCTGGCCGTCATCTTCCTGGCCTCTCTCCTGACCGGCGCCTCCGTGGCCGCGGCCGGGGCCATCTCGTTCGTCGGCCTGGTCGTACCGCACCTGATCAGGCTGGTCGCCGGTCCCGGCCACCGGGTCCTTCTGCCCGCCTCCGCGCTGGCCGGAGGCTGCGTACTGGTCCTGGCCGACCTGATCGCCAGGACCGCCGGGGCGCCGGCGGAACTGCCGATCGGGGTGCTGACGGCTTTGCTGGGCGGGCCGTTCTTTCTGGTGCTGCTCCGCCGTACGCGCAGGAAGCAGGGCGGCTGGGCCTGAGGGCTCAGGTGACGTCGAAGGATGCCACGATGCGCCTGCCGTCGGTCACCTGGATCTTGCCCTCGGCGATGAGGACCACCTCGCCGTCGCGATCCCCGTCGTAGTCGCCGGAGGCCAGCGGGGTGCCGATCGCTCCGGGCAGAGGCCGTCCGGGGCCGAGGCCGCCGGGACCGCCCCAGTGGACGTTCGGGGGCGAGAGGCCCTCCGGCGCGTCCGTGTGGCTTTTCCCCCTGCCGAAGACCAGGTCGTCGTGGCCGTCGCCGTTCAGGTCGGTCGCGATCGCCTGGCCGTTGGCACCCTTGAAGCGGCCTTCGCGCCCGTCGCCGTAGTAGACGGTCAGCGTGCGGTCCACCTCGGGCGGCTCCGTCTCCTCGCCCGGCTCGTCGTTGCGCGAGCCGTCGTCACCGGCGGCCAGGTCTCTGGTCCCGTCGCCGTCGAAGTCCCCGAAGGCCGCCGCCATGCCGGGGGTGAGCTCGCGCGCCCGCTCGGCGGGCCCGCCCCGGCGTCCGGCGAGCAGCCAGCCCGGCTGCTGCTCTCCGTCGTCGCCCTCGAAGGTCACCAGCCCGCCCGGCCACGCGCCGATCCGGTCGGCCGTCATGCGCCAGAATTCCTCGCCGGTCGGAGAGGAACGGACGACCCGCCGGGCCGGTGTCCCCTCGCGGTCGAACGGCCCGTAGAGCAGGGCCAGTCCGGGCCGGGACTCGTCCAGCACCGCCATCGCCACGTCGGCCGCGCCGTCGCCGTCGAAGTCGCCGGTGACCGCGCGGTGCGTGTCGCCGCCGTCGATCGCCCTCGCGATCGGGGTGGGGACGGCGCCGGCGGCGATGCCGGACTTGCCGCCCCAGAACACGCTGGGCGCCTGCGGCTCGTCCAGTCCGCCCGCCGCCCCGAAGGCGAGCACGTCGCCGAAGCCGTCGCCGTCGAGGTCGGCGTGGAGGCCGCCGTCGATGATCCACGGGACGAACCGGCTGAGCACCGTGCGTCGCGCCGGGTCGAGGCCGCGGCGGGAGCCGTACAGGATGACCAGGCGCTCGCGGTCGGCGATCCGGACCTGGAAGGCCAGGTCGGAGAAGCCGTCGCCGTCGATGTCGTCGGGCCGCGCTGACGTCTGCCGCACGCGCGCGGAGGGCGGCGCCGACGACGGCGCGGCGCTCGTCCGGGTGGGGACGGTGGGCGGCGCGGCGTCTGTCCGCGTGGGGGCGGCGGGCTGCGCGGCCCCGCACCCCGTGAGCAGCAGGACCACGACGAACAGGGAGGTTCGGGGCATGCGGGCATCGTAGTGTTGACCCTGACACCGTGTGAGGGGCTACATCTGGGGGCGTCATGTTCAGCATCGGAGACTTCGCCAGGCTGGGGCTGGTGTCGGTGCGCATGTTGCGCCACTACGACGCGATCGGGCTGCTCAGGCCCGCGCACGTGGACCCGGCCACCGGCTACCGCTCCTACCAGGCCGCCCAGCTGTCCAGGCTCAACCGGATCGTCGCGATCAAGGACCTCGGGTTCACGCTGGAGCAGGTGGGTGCGATCCTCGACGACAAGGTGAGCACGGAGGAACTGCACGGCATGGTACGGCTGCGCCGCGCCCAGCTGGAGGAGCAGATCAGCGCCGATCTGGCCAGGTTGCGCGGGGTGGAGGCGAGACTCCGCACGATAGAGAGGGAAGGGCACATGCGCACCGACGACGTCGTGCTCAAGAAGGTCGCCCCCATGCGGATCGCCGAGCTCAGCGGCCGGGCGGCCAGCTACGACAGCGAGGACATCGGCCCGGTCATCCAGCCGCTCTACGCCCAGCTGATGAAGCGGCTCTGCGAGGCGGATATCAAGATCACCGGGCCGGGCTGCGCCTACTACCTCCCGGAGGACGACGGCACCGTGATGGTCCACGCCGCCGTCGAGGTGGGGGTCTCCGAGGGCGCCGACGTCGGCTTCCTGAACCTGGCCGGCATCGAGACCGCCGCCGCGATCATCCACACCGGCTCGATGGATCACGTCGGCACGACCATGCAGGCTCTCGCCCACTGGATCGAGGACAACGGCTACCGCGCCCTCGGCCTGTCGCGCGAGGTCTCTCTCCACTGCCCGGAAAACCGCGACGAATGGGTCACCGAGCTGCAGATCGAGGTGACTCGCTGACGTGGTCGAGCTGGAGCGCCACCGCAAGGAACTGGCCGGGTACTGCTACCGCATGCTCGGCTCCGGCTTCGAGGCGGAGGACGCCGTCCAGGAGACCTTCACCCGGGCGTGGAAGACGTTCGACCCCGAGCGCGGCGCGCTGCGCCCCTGGCTGTACGGCATCGCCACCAACGTCTGCATCGACATGCTCCGCAGCGCCCAGCGCCGGGCCCGCGCCATGGACCTGGGCCCGGCCGCCGAGCCGGGCGAAGGACTGGGCGAGCCGATCGCCTACGAACGCTGGGTCTACCCGATGCCCGACCAGCTCATGGACCCGGCCGAGCTGGCGGTCTCCCGCGAGTCGGTACGGCTGGCCTTCGTGGCCGCGCTCCAGCACCTCCCACCCAGGCAGAGGGCGGTCCTGATCCTGCGCGACGTGCTGACCTGGTCGGCCGCCGAGGTGGCGAACCTGCTGGAGACCAGCGTGGCCTCGGTCAACAGCGCTCTCCAGCGGGCCAGGACGGCCCTGCCCGCCACGGCCGAGCCACGCCTGGAGGTGGACGAGGACCTGCTGGCCCGCTACGTGGACGCGTTCGAACGTTTCGACGTGGACACGCTGGTCGCCCTCACCCACGAGGACGCCGTCGAGTCGATGCCGCCGTTCGCCTGGTGGCTGGCGGGCCGGGCGGCCATGCGCGAGGTGCTGGTCGCCTCGGGCGGGGAAGGCTGCCGGGGCAGCAGGCTGGTACGGGCGGGGCCGACCACGTTCGGCCAGTACCTGAACGGGGAGGCGTTCGCGATCGTGGTCCTGGAGACGTCGGGCGGCCTGATCAGGGGTACGACCACGTATCTGGATCCGCGTTTGTTCCCGTTGTACGACCTGCCGATGAGTTTCGGGGGTCCCGACCGTAAGTAAGAGCATGGACATCATCGAATTTCCCGAGCGGCACTACGTGGCCGTCCGCAAGACCATCACCCTGACCACGTTCGGAGTGGTCGGCGACCGCATTCCGGAGATCTACGGCTGGCTGGCCGCGAAGGGCGTGGCCATGGAGGGCGCGCCGTTCTTCCGCTTCCACGTCATCGACATGGAGGGCGAACTGGACGTCGAGGCGGGCGTGCCGGTGGCCGGGCCGGTCGAGGGGGAGGGCGACTTCGCCGCCGCCACCCTGCCCGCCGGCCGCTACGCGAGCGTCCGCCAGATCGGCCACCCCGACCAGCTCCTCCCGGTCATCGAGAAGCTGCGTGCCACCCCCGGCCTCGATTTCGACATGACCGGGGAGGCCGACGGCGAGCACTGGGGTTCGCGCCTGGAGATCTACCACACCAACCCGGCCGAGCAGCCCGACATGAACAAGTGGGAGATCGAGCTTCAGTTCAGGCTCAAAGACCCAGCGTGACCTTGAGGTCGGCGGCCAGGGCGGCCAGCCCCGCGGCCGCCTTGGTCCTGGCCGCCGCCACCTCGACCTCGACCGGCACCACCACTTCGAGGTAGCACTTGAGCTTGGGTTCCGTGCCGGAG
The DNA here is from genome assembly GCF_044457345.1 of Nonomuraea sp. NPDC050547. Taxonomy (NCBI): domain Bacteria; kingdom Bacillati; phylum Actinomycetota; class Actinomycetes; order Streptosporangiales; family Streptosporangiaceae; genus Nonomuraea; species Nonomuraea sp. NPDC050547. Next base: position 230,465 of record NZ_JBITGW010000018.1, on the reverse strand, counting down.
GGTCGCACCACGACCCGCGCCCCGCCGGCCAGCCGATAGCGCAGCCCGTCGGTCGGCGGCAGCCCGCCCTCGCCCTTGGCCAGGTCGTCGATGCCCTCGACCACGCGCCCGCCGAGCTCCTTCGCGGGCTCGGCGCGCAACCGCGCCATCGCGGCGGAGATCAGCGACACGTCCTCCACCCGCACCGACAGCTGCGAGGTGGCGTGCAGGCCGTAGCGCCTGGCCTGGTCGTCCAGCAGGTCCAGGAGCGTACGCCCGGCCCGCTTGGCCTCCGCCGCGATCGCGGCCACGGTCAGCGCCGCCCCGATCCCGTCCTTGTCGTGGACGGGCAGCCCGGCGTGGGAGCCGACGCTGTAGCCCAGCGCCTCCTCGTAGCCGTAGACCAGGCCCTCTCCGGCCCGCATGATCCACTTGAAGCCGGTCAGCGTCTCGGCGTAGCGCACCCCGTGCGCCGCGGCGATCTTGCCGAGCAGCGTGGAGGACACGATCGTGGTCGCCACCAGCCGGTCGCCGGTGGTGTTGGCGATCACGTACTCGCCGAGCAGCGTGCCCACCTCGTCACCGGTCAGCATCCGCCACGAGCCGTCGCCCACCGGCAGGCCCACCGCGCACCGGTCCGCGTCGGGGTCGTTGGCCAGCACGAGGTCCGCGCCGATCTTGCCGGCCAGCGCCAGCGCCAGGTCCATCGCCCCCGGCTCCTCCGGGTTGGGGAAGGCGACGGTCGGGAAGGCCGGGTCGGGGTTGCGCTGCTGCTCGACCGCCATCGGGCTGGCGAACCCCGCCGCCAGGAACGCACCGGTCAGCGTGCCCGCGCCCACGCCGTGCAGCGGCGTGTAGGCCACCTTCAGCGTGCGCGCCGTGCCCAGCGGCAGCGCGGTCACCGCCTCGACGTAGTCGTCGAGCAGGTCCTCGCCCAGCTCGGTGAAGGTGCCGGGGGCCGCGTCGAGCCCCCTCTCCTCGTACGGCGCGCCCAGCGGCAGCCCGTCCACCCGGCCCACCGCGTCGATCGCCGCGGAGATCTGCCCGTCGACGGGCGGCACGATCTGGGAGCCGTCGTTCCAATAGACCTTGTAGCCGTTGTCCCTGGGCGGGTTGTGGCTGGCCGTCACCGTGACCCCGGCGTCGGCGCCCAGGTGGCGTACGGCGAAGGCCAGCACCGGCGTCGGCAGCGGCCGGGGCAGCAGCGAGGCGTGGATGCCCGCGCCGGTCAGCACCGCGGCGGTGTCACGGGCGAACACGTCGGACTTGTAGCGGGCGTCGTAGCCGATGACCACGTGTTTGCCGGGGCCCAGCACCGCGGCCAGGCCGGCGGCCGCGCGCATGACCGTGACCCGGTTCATGCGGTTGGGGCCCGCGCCCAGTTCGCCGCGCAGGCCGGCCGTACCGAACTCGAGCTTGGCGCCGAAGCGGGACGTCAGCGTGCCGAGGTCGGCGCGCTCGATGAGGTCGGAGAGCTCGGCTCGGGTGTCGGGGTCGGGGTCCTGGGCCAGCCACGCGCGGGCCTGCCTCAGCAGGTCGCTCATACCCGGTCGACCACCTTGGCCAGCAGGCCGCCCATGCGCGCGGCGGTGGCCTTGCCGACCTGGAGCACCTCTTCGTGGTTGAGCGGCTCGCCGGCCAGGCCCGCCCCGGGGTTGGTGACGAGGGAGACGCCGAGCACCTCAAGCCCCGCCTCGCGGGCGGTGATCGCCTCCAGGACGGTGGACATGCCGATCAGATCGCCGCCCAGCGTGCGCAGCATGCGGATCTCGGCGGGCGTCTCGTAGGTCGGGCCGCGGAAGGCGACGTAGACGCCCTCGGCGATGGCCGGGTCGATCTCGCGCACCAGCGCGCGCAGCCGCTTGCTGTAGACCTCGGTCAGGTCGAGGAAGGTCGTGCCGGTCAGCGGGTTGGCGCCGGTCATGTTGATGTGGTCGCTGATCAGGACCGGGTCGCCGACGTTCTGCGTCTCGGGGCGCAGGCCGCCGGCGGCGTTGGTGAGCACGACCGCCCTCACCCCGGCCGCGGCGGCCGTGCGGATGCCGTGGACCACCTTGTCGACCGGGCGGCCCTCGTACAGGTGCGTGCGACCGAGCAGGACCAGCGCGTGGCGTCCCGCGTCGGTGCGGACGACCCGGATCTTGCCGCCGTGCCCGGCCACCGCGGGTGGCGCGAAACCGGGCAGGTCGGTGAAGGCCACCTCGGTGACGGTCTGTCCGAGCGCGTCGGCGGCGGGAACCCAGCCGGAGCCCATCACGAGGGCCACGTCGAAGGTGTCGACGCCCGCCGCGCCCTTCAGCGCGGCGGCGGCGTCCTGTGCCAGGGTGTAGGCGTCGTTGCTCACCTCAGTAGTTTAGGAGCAGCCTGTCGAGCACCCTCACACCGAACTGCAGGGCCTCGACCGGCACCCGCTCGTCCACGCCGTGGAACATCGCGGCGAAGTCCATGTCCTTCGGCAGCCGCAGCGGCACGAACCCGAAGCCCCGGATGTTCAGGTCGGCGAAGAAGGTCTTGTTGTCGGTCCCGCCCGACATGCAGTACGGCACCGCCCGCGCCGTCGGGTCCTCGGCCTTGAGCGCCGCGATCATCGACTCGACCAGCGCCCCGTCGAACGTGGTTTCCAGCGCGATGTCGTGATGCACGAACTCGCGGCGTACCTTCTCCCCGATCAGCGAGTCGACGGTCTTGAAGAAGTCCTCCTCGTGGCCGGGCAGGAAGCGCCCGTCGACCACGGCGGTGGCCTGGCCGGGGATCACGTTCGACTTGTAGCCGGCGCCGAGCTGGGTCGGGTTGGAGGTGTGGCTCAGCGTCGCGCCGACGAAGCGGACCAGCGGCCCGATCTTGTCCAGCACGTTCTGCGGGTTCGCCGGGTCGAACGGGATCTGGAAGGCGTCGGCCACCTCGGTGAGGAACGTCCGCACGGTCGGCGTCAGCGTGATCGGCCACTCGTGGGCGCCGATCCTGGCGACGGCCTTGGCCACCTCGGTGACGGCGTTGTCGGAGTTGAGCATGGAGCCGTGCCCGGCGGTGCCGTCGGCGATCAGCTTCATCCAGGCCAGGCCCTTCTGGGCCGTCTCGATCAGGTAGAGCCGCAGCGACGGGTCCACCTCAAGCGAGTAGCCGCCGACCTCGCTGATCGACTCGGTGACGCCCTCGAACAGCTCGGGGTGGTGGGCGGTCAGGTGCTTGGCGCCGTAGACGCCGCCGGCCTCCTCGTCGGCCACCCACGCGAAGACGATGTCACGCTTGGGCTTCCTGACCTCGCGCTTCATCTGCCGCAGTACGGCCAGCATCATGGCGTCCATGTCCTTCATGTCCACCGCGCCACGGCCCCAGATGTAGCCGTCGCGCACCTCGCCGGCGAACGGGTCGACCGACCAGTCGGCGGCATTGGCCGGCACGACGTCCAGGTGCCCGTGGACCAGCAGCGCGGGCAGGCTGGAGTCGCTGCCCTCCACGCGGGTGACGACGTTGCCGCGGCCCGGCTCGCTCTCGATGTAGGTGGACTCGATGCCGACCTCGTCCAGCCTGGCCATGACCACTTCGGCGGCGGCCCGCTCGCCGGGACCGCTGCCGTCACCGTAGTTGCTGCTGTCGACGCGGATGAGCTCCACGCACAGGTCGGCTACTTCCTTCTCAGCGGGCGTCATGTTCTCTCCAATGTGAGCAGACCGGACTTGCGGAGGTGCCCGCGCTTGTGGGCGCGGGTGATCAGCGTGACGTTGACGTCGGTGACGTCGTCGATCGGGCCGACGACGTTCGTGAGAAAACGGTAAAGGTCGGCCTCGTGCGCCGCGACCACCTGGACGATGACCGAGTGGGTGCCCGAGGTGGCGGCGCAGTAGCGCACGTCCGGGTGCGCGGCCAGCGTCAGGCCGACCTGGTCCAGCCCGTGCGGGCGGACCTTCAGCCAGATCTGCGCCTCGACCTCCAGGCCGAGCAGCGCCGGCTCGATCTCGGCGCGCATGAGCAGGAGCCTGCGGTCGAGCAGGGAGGTGGCCCGCCGGCGCGCGGTCGGCAGCGACACGTCCAGCCGCTCGGCGATCGCGGTGAACGCCGCCCGGCCGTCGGCGACCAGCAACTCGGCGATCTCCTCCTCCAGCGGCGAGAGCCCATCCTGGTCGGGCAGCGGCCCCGCGCTGTAGACGGGGCGCAGCTCGGCGACCTCCTCGGGGGTGAGGAACGGCGCGTGCCACTCGGCCACGGTCGTGAACGTGTGCAGGACGACCTGGGTGCGCGTCTGCAGGACGCCGCTGATCTCGGTGACCTCGGAGGAGACGATGTCGTGCAGCATCTCCCTGCTCGGGGCGACCAGTTCGCAGCCGAGATCCGCCTCGCCGGTGAGGGAGTAGACCGAGCGGGTGTCGCGGCGCTCGCTCAGCGCCGCCGCCACCTTGGCCGAGGCGCCGGGCCGTACCTGGACGTGCAGATGGACCGGACGGCCGTGGCCGGTGCGCAGATCGTCGTAGATCGCGGTGACGCGGACCATGCCCTCGTTGATGACGCGCTGGAGCCGGCGCGCGACCGTGCGCTCATGCTCACCGACCACCCGGCCGATCTCACCCCAGGACGCGCGCGGGCTGACCTGCAGGGCCGCGATCAGGCGCCGGTCGAGAACGTCCATGGAGAACCGTTTCTGTGTCGGGTTTGTAAATAAATCTCTGGATGTTTGACTATTTCGGTCGTCCACTTGCACAGTAGGGCACCACCTGACCTGTAAGCAAAGGAGCCCCTGGTGGCAACCTCACCTGCGACTGAGTCGCCGCTTGGCATCCCCAGAAGCCGTGTCCGCCAGCTCATGGCCGCCAGCATCGGCAACGTGGTGGAGTGGTACGACTGGTACGCCTACGCCGCCTTGGCCGCATATTTCTCCGTCCAGGTCTTCCCCAAGAGCGCCGACGCCTCCCTCGTGCCCCTGCTGGCCACGTACGGCGTCTTCGCGGTCGGGTTCTTCATGCGGCCACTCGGCGGCCTGCTCGTCGGCTCGTTCGCCGACCGGTTCGGCCGCAAGGCCGCGATGACCTTCACCATCGTGCTGATGGGCGTCGGCTCCCTCATGCTCGCTGTCACTCCTACCTATGAGGCGGCGGGCGTCCTCGCCCCGATCATCCTCACGCTGGCCCGCCTCATCCAGGGCCTGTCGGTCGGCGGTGAGTTCGCCGCCGCCACCACCTTCCTCGTGGAGTCGGCGGGGCCCGGCCGCCGCGGCCTGTTCTCAAGCTTCCAGTACGTCAGCACGACCATCGGCCAGCTCCTCGCTCTGGGCCTGGCCGCCGGGCTGGGAGCCATGCTGGCCGAATCCGACATGAACGGCTGGGGCTGGCGCATCCCCTTCGTGATCGGCGCCGTGCTCAGCCTCGTGGGCCTGTGGATCCGCAAGGGCGCCGACGAGACCTCGCACGTCGCCCAGGAGATCCAGGAAGGCAAGGTCGAGCGGCCCAGGCTCTTCGACTTCCTGCGCAACTACCCCAAGCAGGCCGCCCTCATCGTCGGCATCACCATCGCCGGCACCGTGGCCTACTACACGTGGACCACGTTCCTGCCGACCTACGCGAACATCACCGTCAACTTCTCCAAGACCGAGGCGCAACTCGTCGGCACGATCTCGCTCGTCTTCTTCATGATCCTGCAGCCGCTGCTCGGCATGCTCTCGGACCGGATCGGCCGCAAGCCCCTGCTGATCACCTTCGGCGTCGGCTTCACCCTGCTGCCGGTGCCGCTCCTGGGCATGCTGGACAACACCTTCGCCAGCCTGCTGCTCATCCAGTGCGTCGGCATGGTCTTCCTGGGCTGCTTCACCTCGATCTCGGCCGCGGTGAACTCCGAGCTGTTCCCCACCCGGGTGCGGGCCGCGGGCGCGGGCTTCCCGTACTCGCTCACGGTCGCCCTCTTCGGCGGAACGGCTCCGCTCATCGGGACCGCCTTCATCGACGCCAAGATCCCCGGGGCCTTCCCCTGGTACATGTCGGCGCTGGCCCTGGTCTCGACGCTCGTCTACATCTTCGCCCTGAAGGAGACCAAGGACCAGCCGCTGCGCTGACCGTCCCGGTGGCACATCCCGGGCGTGTTCACACGCGCCCGGGCGTGTCGCGGCCCGGTCAGAGGGACGTGCAGGGGCGGCCGCGCAGTTCCTTCACGTAGTCGTCCGGCGCGCCGGCCTTCTCGGCGGCGTCGGCCAGGAAACCGAGGTAGCGGGCCGGCGGAAGGCCGCCCTCATAGGCGTCGAGGACGTAGAACCAGGCGACCAGCTCGCCCTCCAGCGTCTGCACCCGCAGCCGCACCTTGTGGTAGACGCCGCGCGCCGCGCCCTCCCACTGGTCGAGTGAGTCCTCGTCGAACTCGGGCACGTCGTAGAGCACCACGAAGACGTGCTCGTCGGGATCCTCGACGATCGTCGCCAGCGCCTCGGGGCCGCCGAACGTCAGGCGCCAGCCCTGCAGCCAGCCCGCGCTCCGGACTGGAGAATGCGGCGCCCGCAAGGCCATCTGCCCGGGGTCCAGGTTGCTGCCGTATGCGGCGTAGACAGGCACAGCAGCTAAGACTAGCGCCCCGGCCCCCGCCCCGTTCGCCTGCTGCTCAGGACATACGGAAGAATGGGACACGTGACTAGGATCGTGATCATCGGTGGCGGACCAGGCGGCTACGAGGCGGCGCTGGTAGCCGCGCAACTTGGCGCGCAGGTCACGATGGTCGAGCAGGACGGTCCAGGCGGCGCGTGCGTGCTCACCGACTGCGTGCCGTCCAAGACGCTCATCGCCACCTCGGTCCGCAAGCAGGCGCTGATGGACGCGCCGTCGCTGGGCGTCTCCTTCTCCGGCGGGCTCGACGGCGACGCCGGTGTCGCGCAGGTCGACCTGCCGCTGGTCAACAAGCGGGTCAAGGAGCTGGCCCAGGCCCAGTCCATGGACATCGAGACCAGGGTGGCCGCCGAGGGCGTCGAGATCATCAAGGCGCACGGGCGCCTCGTGGATCCGCAGGTCGTCAAGGCGGGCGAGCGGACGATCAGGGCGGACGTGGTCCTCGTGGCCACCGGCGCGACCCCGCGCATCCTGCCCGGCGCCGAGCCCGACGGCGAGCGCATCCTCACCTGGCGCCAGCTCTACGACCTCGACGCGCTGCCCGAGCACCTGATCGTGGTCGGCTCCGGCGTCACCGGCGCCGAGTTCGCCGGCGCCTACCGCTCCCTGGGCTGCGAGGTCACGCTCGTCTCCAGCCGCGACCGCATGATGCCCAACGAGGACGCCGACGGCGCCGAGGTGCTGGAGGAGGTCTACCGCAGGCGCGGCATGAACGTCATGGGCCGCTCCAGGGCCGCCTCGGTGACGCGTACGGCCGACGGCGTCCTGGTCACGCTGGAGGACGGCCGCGTGGCCGAGGGCTCCCACGCGCTGATGACGGTCGGCATGGTCCCCAACACCACCGGCATCGGCCTGGCCGAGGCCGGGGTCCAGCTCGACCGCAACGGCTTCATCAAGGTCGACAAGGTCTCCCGCACCTCCGCGCCGGGCGTCTACGCCGCGGGCGACTGCACCGGCGTGCTCATGCTGGCCTCGGTGGCCGCGATGCAGGGCCGGATCGCCGTCTGGCACGCGCTGGGCGAGGCCGTCCAGCCGCTCCGCCTGGCCACGGTGGCCTCCAACATCTTCACCGACCCGGAGATCGCCGCGGTCGGCGTGGCACAGCGCTCGATCGAAGCGGGCGAGATCGAGGCCAACGTCGTCAAACTCCCCCTGGCCACCAACGCCAGAGCCAAGATGTCGGGCTTCAACGACGGCTTCGTGAAGCTGTTCTGCCGCCCCCACACCGGAATAGTCCTGGGCGGCGTGGTGGTGGCCCCGAGAGCCTCCGAACTGATCCTGGCGGTCTCGGTGGCGGTCCAGCAACGCCTGACGGTGGACCAGCTGGCCCACACCTTCGCCGTCTACCCGTCGCTGTCCGGCAGCATCACCGAAGCCGCCCGCCGCCTCATGCAACCAGAAGCGGCCATCGGCATCTGACCCACCCCTTACCCCTCCTTCCAGCCGTTACGGCAGGCCGCTCCCACGCCACCCGCCGCCCCGCGCGGGCGCCGATCGTGGGGGTCGCTTCTCACGTCGCACGGACGCGCCGCCGCTACGGCCCACCTTGGCCGGGTAAGACGTAAGCCCCTCCACTTGCCGTAACGGCCGGAAGGCCCTCAAGACGACGGGCGCGCCCTCCGAAGAGGACGCGCCCGCGGTGTCTATCGGATGAGAGACGTCTACCAGTCGCCGCCGCCGAAGTCGCCGCCGCCGAAGTCGCCCCAGCCGCCGCCGCTGTCGCCGCCGCCGAAGTCACTTCCGCCGCCGCCGAAGTCGCCGCCGGCGCCCGCGTCGGAGTAGCCGGCGCCGTAGCCGCCCATTCCCCAGCCGCCCATCATGCTGCCCATCATCGTGCCGATGAACATGCCGGTCATGATGTCGCCGAAGCCGCCGTAGTAGCCGTAGGCGTACGGCTGGTAGGCCGGGCCCGCGTCGTAGTACGGGCGGCGCTGGCCGTCGACCATGACCTCGCGCATCTGCGGGTCGAAGCCGCGCTCGACCGCCTCGGCGTCCTGCGCGCAGGCCGGCACTTCGCGCACGGCGCCGTTGGGCGGGGCCCAGCTGACGTCGCGGACGGACGGGCCGTGCTGCGGGTTGAAGAAACAGGGCGCGCGGCGCTCGGGCACCGGCTGGTTGTTGACCTTGGCCTTGACCACGGCCAGCGAGTAGCGGCCGTCCTCCAGCGTCTGGGTGACCTCGCGGATCTGGTCGGACCGCTCGATCGTGGCGAGCTGGGTCTTGGCCTTCTCGTAGGAGTCGAGCGCGTGCTGCCACTCGTCGATGTGCTGGCCGCCCTCACCCGCGAGGGTGACGTCGGTGTCGAGCGAGGTGATCTCCTCACCGAACTTGGTGACGTCCTCGTCGACGGTCGTCTTGACCATCGCGAGTTCCTTGGCCTGCTTCTCGGCGAGCTTCTTCTTCTTGTTCTTGGAGTAGAGGAAGTAGCCGCCGCCACCCACCAGGGCGATGGCGCCGAGACCGATCAGCGCGCCGGTGCCGCTCCCGCCACTGCTGGGCGAGCCGGACGACAGCGCGGACTTGCTCTTGCCCTCGGCCAGCAGGTTGATCCGGTTGACGAACTCGTTCATGCCTGCGGCGATGTCGGAGTTGTTGCGCGTCGACAGGTTCGCGATCTGACCGGTCCTGCCGCTGCCGAAGTTCGATCCGGCGAACAGGGTCTTGCCGTCGAGGACGGCGACGGTCACGCGGGCGTTGTTCTTCGCCGCGGCCGTCGCGTTGCCCAGGGTGGTCAGGTAGGTCTTCACGTCGGTGACCGAGCCGTCGGGCAGCGCCGCGACGTAGATGTCGCTCTTGGAGTCCTTCAGGGCGGACCGGATCTCCGACTGCTCGTCGGACGTCAACGCGGAGCCGTTCTCCACGTAGAGCGGATCCTTCTTGTCCTTCCAATGGGACAGGATGGTCTGGGCGTCAGGCGGCGCCGCGGCGTGAGCAGCGGGGGACAGCGCGAATACAGCGAGTAGACCGGCGATCAGAGCCGCGGTCGCGGCCCCCGCTCGGCGCAGCGAGTGGGTCATGGGCAGCTAGCCTCCTTCGCCCTTCAGGACGAACGGGCGGTCGGGAAAGTTCCTCATCTCGCACGTTACCCGTCTGGAGGGCATCGGATGGGCGTTGGGCGGGCTTGGAGCCCTCAGGCATCCTTGATCTCGCAGATGATCGCCCCTGAGGTCACCGTCTGCCCGACGGCCGCGGCCAGGCCGGTGATGACGCCCGCCTTGTGCGCGGTGAGCGGCTGCTCCATCTTCATGGCCTCCAGGACGACCACCGTGTCGCCTTCCGCCACCGTGTCGCCGTCGCCGGCCACGACCTTGACGATCGTGCCCTGCATCGGGCTGACGAGCGCGTCGCCGCCCGCCGCCTTCTTGGCGCCGCCGGCGCCGCGCTTGGGGGCCTTGGTGTTCGCCGAGGGCGTACTGCCGGCGGTGCCGAGACCGGCGGGCAGGACCACCTCCAGGCGCTTGCCCCCCACCTCGACGGTCACCGTCTCCCGGGCCGGGGCCTCACCGGCGGCGATCTCCCCGGAATAGGGCGGGATCGTGTTGTCGAACTCGGTCTCGATCCACCGGGTGTGGACGGCGAACGGCTCGGCGGTGAAGGCCGGATCCTCGACGACGGTCCGGTGGAAGGGCAGCACGGTCGGCATGCCGTCGATCTCGAACTCCGCCAGCGCCCGGCGCGAGCGCTCCAGCGCCTCGGTACGGCCGCGCCCCGTCACGATCAGCTTGGCCACCAGCGAGTCGAACGTCTGGGGTACCGTCATCCCCGCCTCGTACCCGGAGTCGAGCCGCACGCCGGGCCCCGACGGCGCCCGAAGCACGGTCAGCGTCCCGGGGGCGGGCAGGAAGTCGCGCCCCGCGTCCTCGGCGTTGATGCGGAACTCGAAGGAGTGCCCGCGCAGCGCCGGGTCGTCGTAGCCCAGCGCCTCGCCGTCGGCCACGCGGAACATCTCACGCACCAGGTCGATGCCGGAGACCTCCTCGGTGACCGGGTGCTCGACCTGGAGCCGGGTGTTGACCTCCAGGAAGGAGATCGTGCCGTCCTGGCCGACGAGGAACTCGCAGGTGCCCGCGCCGACGTAGCCGGCTTCGCGCAGGATGGCCTTGGAACTGGTGTAGAGGGTCTCGACCTGCTCGGGGGACAGGAACGGGGCGGGCGCCTCCTCCACGAGCTTCTGGTGGCGGCGCTGGAGCGAGCAGTCGCGGGTGCTGACCACGACCACGTTGCCGTGGGCGTCGGCCAGGCACTGGGTCTCGACGTGGCGCGGGCGGTCGAGGTAGCGCTCGACGAAGCACTCGCCCCGCCCGAACGCGGTCACGGCCTCGCGCACCGCCGACTCGTAGAGGTCGGGGACCTCCTCCAGGGTGCGGGCCACCTTGATGCCGCGGCCGCCGCCGCCGTACGCGGCCTTGATGGCGATCGGCAGGCCGTGCTGTTCGGCGAACGCGACGACCTCCTCGACCCCGGAGACCGGGTCCTTGGTGCCGGCGACCAGCGGCGCGCCCACCTTGGCGGCGATGTGCCTGGCCTGCACCTTGTCGCCCAGCGCCGCGATGGCGGCGGGCGGCGGCCCGATCCAGGTCAGCCCGGCGTCGATGACGGCCTGGGCGAAGCTGGCGTTCTCGGCCAGGAAGCCGTAGCCGGGGTGGACGGCGTCGGCGCCGGACTCGGCGGCGATCCGCAGCAGCTTGGCGATGTCGAGGTAGGTCTCGGCGGGAGACTGGCCGCCGAGCGCGTAGGCCTCGTCGGCGGTCTTGACGTGAAGGGCGTCGAGGTCCTGCTCGGCGTAGACGGCGACGCTGGCGATGCCCGCGTCCTTGCACGCGCGGGCCACCCGTACGGCGATCTCGCCCCGGTTGGCGATGAGAACCTTGTGCACCGGTGTCTTTCCTTCCTCGACAAGCTGGAACGGAGTTTATCTACCGAGGTACGCCCCTCCGTTGACGTGGACCACCTGCCCCGTCAGATGTCTCGCACCGGGCGAGGCCAGAAAGAGTACGGTCTCGGCCACGTCGGCCGGTGTGGCGGGTCGCCCGTTGCGCGTGTTGTTGACCCTGGCCCTGATGCCGTCCTCGGTCAGGCGGCCTCTGAAGAACTCGGTGTCGACGACCAGGCCGGGGGAGACGACGTTGGCGGTGACGCCGCGTGGGCCGAGTTCGGCGGCCAGGTCCGCGGTCCACGACTCGACGGCCGCCTTCGCCGCGCCGTACGAGCCGGAGCCGGTGCCGCGGGCGGCGATGGAGCCGATCGAGATGATCCGGCCGCCCTTGCCGAAGCGCGGCAGCAGCGCGGTCGTGACCAGGACGGCGGACAGCAGGTTGGCGTTGAGGTTGGCCCACCAGGCCTCGGCCACGTCCGGGAGTTCGCCGGACGGCTCGCGGTCGAGGTTGGTGTTGCCGCCCGCGTTGTTGACGAGCACGTCCACGTGCCCGGGAAGGCGCGGCGCGGCGTCCTTGACCGCCTCGGGCGCGGCGGCGTCGAAGGCCACGTGCGCGGCGCCGAGCCGCCGGGCCGCTTCCTTCAGGACATGCTCGCGGCGGCCGGTGATCGTGACGCGGTCGCCGAGCGCGATGAACGCCGCGGCGATCGCGTATCCGATGCCGGTGCCGCCGCCGGTGACGACAACCTCGCGCATGGGGACGAAGCTCCTCCAGGTCAGAACAATCCTCTGGAAGACCATAACCGCTCGGCATAACTGGGGGCGATGGGCCCCTCTGATGCCTATGGTGAGGGCGCTCTCTCGTCGCGACAGCAGGAGGCAACCATGAGTCAGGGTCTGCTAGGTGGCAACCCCGCGGAAATGCAGCAGATGGCGACCCAGTTCACGCAGCAGTCGGAGACGGTGCGGGCCACGATGGCGGCGCTGGACCGCGAGGCCGCCAAGGTGGGCACGGCCTGGACGGGTCCGGGCGCCGACCGCTTCAACGGTGCCTGGCAGACCTACCGGGCCTCCTTCCAGCGGATGGCCGAGGAACTCCAGGAAGCGGCCCGGGTGATCAACACCTACCGGGGCAACATCGAGTCCGCCACACGCTGACCCGCGACGGCTCCGCGGTCCCGGGCCGCGGAGCCGTACCGCGTGGCTGCTCGAAGCAGGAGCGGGGGTAGCCAGGCCGCCCGAAGCAGGAGCAGGAGCAGTCAGGCCGCCCGAAGCCGGTCAGGCCTTCTTCAAGCCGGACGGGGTCGGGCAAAACGCGACCGGATAGGGTAAACGGCCATGATGGGTCGCGCCTTTCTGGTCAGCCTGGTCGCGCTGCAGTTCCTCGCCGCGCCCGCCGCGGCCCAGGCCGCGCGCGACGACTGCGACCCGGAGAAGGGCAACTTCCAGCCCGGCGTCTCGTGGGCGCAGCAGCGCATGGACGTGCGGCGAGTGTGGCCGCTGACCCGGGGCGACGGCGTCAAGGTGGCCGTCATCGACAGTGGCGTCGATCTGACCCACCCGCAGATCCCCGTGTCGGGAAAGGCGGACCTGACCGGCAAGGGCTACCGCGACTGCGTGGGCCACGGTACCGCCGTCGCCGGCATCATCGCCGCCCGCGACATGAAGGGCGTCGCCTTCCACGGCATGGCGCCGAACGTGAACCTGATGTCGTTCAAGCAGTCGCACGACGGCAAGGGCGAGCTCAGCCTGCTGGTGCGGGGCATCAAGGCCGCCGCCGACCTCGGCGCCGAAGTGATCAACATCTCGATCCAGGCCGAGCACCACCCCGCGCTGAAGGCCGCCGTCGACTACGCGCTGGCCAAGGACGCGGTGATCGTCGCCGCGGCGGGCAACATCAGGAAAGAGGACCGCACGGAGAGCGCCGCCTACCCCGCGGCCTATGAGGGAGTGCTCGCCGTCGGCGCCGCCGGCAAGCAGGGCGTGCGCTCCGACTTCTCCAACTCCAAGACACCGGTGGCCGTCCTCGGCCCCGGCCAGGAGATCACCGCGACCTGGCCCGGCAAGTCCTACCAGGCCGACCTCAACGGCACGAGCTTCGCCGTGCCGTACGTGACGGGCGTGGTCGCGCTGGTGCGCGCGCGTTTCCCCCACCTCAACCAGGACCAGGTACGGCGCCGCGTCATCGCCACCGCGGAGGGCTCCACCGGCAAGGGCACCGGCGCCGGCATGGTCAACCCGATGCTGGCGGTGACGATGGTCCTGCCGTACGAGCCGGTCAACGCCCCGGTGGTGGCCCCGCCGCCGCCCGCGCCGATGGGCAGGGACGTGGTGACCAAGGCGCCTCCGGTGGACCACGACGCGATCGCGAAGGCCGGGATCATCGCGGGGGTGGCCACGCTCCTGGTGATCCTCGTCATCACCGCCCGGGTCTTCATGCCCATGAGCCGCAGGCGGGCCCGCGGCCCGATTTAGTGTCAGTACGGCGTCTTGACAGTGAAATGTCGGATCGTAACCGAAACTACTGATACATATGGGGCTTTTTTGGTTCAATGTGTCTCGATCATGACTACTCATGAAAGAGACGGCCAATGACGCCTTTGCGGCCGGAGGATCCCCCGCAGATCGGCGAGTACACCCTCATCGGCTTTTTGGGTGAGGGACCTCGCGGGGCCATGTATCTGGGCCGGGCAGAGGACGACGCCCCCATCAGGGCGATCAAGCTGCTGCCGCCCGAGCCCGAGGTCACACCGGAGGCTCTCGCTCGATTCACCGCGGCCAGGCGGGTCTCGAGCTCCTATATCGCGCGTGTGCTCGACTCCGGCTGGCACGAGGACCGGCCGTACCTGGTCCGCGAGCACGTCGAAGGCCGCAGCCTGGCCGAGACCGTGGCCGAGGACGGCCCGCTGGCCGAGGACGCGCTCGAACGGCTCGCACTCGGCATGCTCACCGCCCTGTCGGCCGTGCACCTGGCGGGCATCGCGCACCGCAGCCTGACCCCGCACAACGTGATCATGGGCGCTGACGGCCCGAGGGTCACCGACGTCGGTCTCGGCGACCCCGTCGGCGAGGTCGGCTACCAGGCGCCCGAGCAGATCAACGGCCTGCAGTACGGGCCGTACGCGGACGTGTTCGCCTGGGGCGCCGTCGTGGCCTTCGCCGGCAGCGGCGAGCCGCCGTTCGGCCAGGACGGGCAGGCCGTGCTCAACGCCGAGCCGCACCTGCCCTTCGACGCCGAGCCGCTGCACCGTGTCGTGCGGGCCGCGCTGGCCAAGGGCGTGCACCAGCGCCCGACCACCTACACCGCGCTGCTGCAACTGCTCGGCGACACCGGTCCGGCCAGCGGGATGATCCCGCCGCCGCCGGCCGTACGCCCGGACGCCGAGACCATGGTCCACCAGGAGCAGCCCGTTCAGGGGGTGCCGGTGCAGCCGGGTCCGGTGGCTCCGGTGGCGCCGCCGGCGCAGCAGCAGGGGCCCTCGTGGGGGCCGCCGCAGATCCCGAACCAGCAGCAGCCGCCGATCAGGATGGAGCCGCTCGCCGGCACCGCCGTGGGCGCCGAGCGCCCGCGCAAGCGCTTCCCCCTCGCCCTCGTGGCCGGACTCGGCGTCATCGCGCTGCTGTCCGGCATCGGGCTGTGGGGCGCCGGGCGGTACGCGGAGATCCAGCCGGTCGCGCAGTCGGCGGCCAGCGGCAACAACGTGGTGAAGATCCCGTCGGTCGCCGGCGAGTCGGGCACCGGGACCGGGGGCGTGCCCTCGGCCGGTGTTCCCGCAGACGGCCAGGGGCAGCCCGATCAGCCGCAGCCCACGGTCACGGTTCCGTGGGCGGTCACCTCTCCGCCGCTGGACGACGACGGCGTGGGCCCTCTGGTGCTGCCGACCGAGTGGCCCTCGGCCAGTGGTACGCCGTCGGTGCCCGAGCTCACTTCGCCGCCGACGCCGACCAGCGCGCCCTCGGTGCCCAACGTGGCCACCACGCAGCCCACGGCGCAGCAGCCCACGGCTCAGCCGACGACGGAGAAGCCGCGCAAGGGCTCGGGCAAGCCGTCCCCGACGGCCACGGTGACCAAGACCGTGGAGCCGTCGGACAAGCCCACCCCGACGCCCACGCAGAAGCCGACCGAGGAGCCCAAGCCGACTCCGACGCCGACTCCGACGCCGACCACCGAGGCGCCGAAGCCCACCCCGACGCCGAAGCCCACGCAGAAGCCGTCGGAGGAGCCCAAGCCGACGCCGACGCAGAAGCCCACTCCGACGGAGAAGCCCGAGCCGGAGAAGCCCAAGCCGACGCCCGACCCGCCGAAGCCGGAGCCGGAGAAGCCGAACCCGCACACGCCGACCTCGGCCTGCGGTGGCGGATTCTCCGTCCAGCGCAGCCAGTCGTTCGCCGGCGGCGTCACCTACCAGCTGTACAACAACAGCACGGGTGAGAACTGCGTGGTCACGATGAAGACGGTCAACGTCGGCAAGGCCAGCCCGGTCAGCGCCACCCTGGAGGTTCAGGGCGGCGGGACCAAGACCGACAGCGGCAACTTCGAGTACTACGCGGGTCCGGTGAAGCTGCCGGCCAAGGGCAAGTGCGTGCGGTTCTCCGGGAGCGCCGGCTCCGGGAGCACCAGCGCGGGCTGGGCCAACTGCGGATAGCGGATACGAAGGCGCCCTCCGGGAGGAACCGGGGGGCGCTTTCCTTTTAGTAGCCGCTGTAGCCGGCGCCGGTCTTCATGCCGACCACGCCGGGCACGTTCGAGACCGATCCGTACCTGCTGACCGCGTAGCGGACCCCGGCGATGATGTTGTCCACCGGGTCGTAGATGTTCCTGTGATCCGGCAGCGCGTAGGAGTTGAACGTCGGGTCGATCGTCTGCATCAGTCCCTTGGAGGGGTGGCCGGCGGCGGCGTTGGAGTCCCACAGGTTGATGGCGTGCGGGTTGCCGCCCGACTCGTGCTGGATGATCATCCAGATGTCGTTGGGGTTCATCTTCCCGATCGGCACGCCGTTGGCCTCAAGGATCTTCATGGCCTGGTCGATCCACTCCTTGACCTTGCCGGTCGGCGCCGGGCCGCCGCCCGCGGCGGGTGGCGGGCCGCTGGGGCCGTAGCCGCCGACGTTACGTCCGCCGCCGCCGTCGGGGCCGCCCGCGCCGCCGCCGTTCTTGCCGTAGCCCTCGGTGGGCTCCCAGACGATCGTGCGGCCCTTGGCGGGCGTGAACTCCTCCTTGGCGACCTCGGGGATGGCGGCGAAGGTGAGCGGCCGGCCGTCCAGGAAGCCGCGGATCGCCGTCTTCGCGGCGCTCACGTCCTTCTCCGCCTTGTCGACGTGCACCTTGGCGTCGATCTCCGCCTGGTCGATCAGCGGCTTCGTGCCCGCGTCGCAGCCCGCCTCGGTGGCGTCCTTGTTGTTGGCGAAGTAGGTCGTGTGGTGGTTCGTCATGTCGGTGATCAGCTTGGTGGCGATGCCGTCCACGCCCGACTTGGCGGAGCGCAGCGAGGCCGCCGCCGTGTCGAGGGAGGACGCGGCGTTGGACAGCAGCAGGTACAGGCCCTCGCCGGCCTTGCCGTACTTGCGCATGTACTCCACGAAGGCGTCGGCGGAGCGGCCGTACCAGGCCTCGTCCACCACGTTGACGGCGCGGCCCAGCGAGCCCACGTAGTCGTCGGTCTCGTCCGAGATGCCCCGCCAGGACTTGGCGATGGCGTCGAGTGCCGCGGGGTCGCCGGTGACCTTGCGCTGGAGCGCCGCGATCCTCTCCGGTACGGCCGGCGTCGCGCTCATGACGTCGCCTTGTGCGCGTCCTTGATGTTCTGCTCCACCGCGCTGAGCCCGATCTCGACGTCGTGGAGCTTCCTCCTGGCCTGGTCGCCCTCGTTGATCAGCGTCGACCAGACCTCGTCCACGATCTTGACCAGGGCGGCGGAGTCCGTCAGGTGCCCGGCCGCCTCCGCCGGGGTCGCCTTGCGCCGGATCTCGACCTTGCCCTCCTTGTCGTAGGTGGGCTCCTTGCCGTCGTTGTTCTCCAGCCGGACGTCTCCGTACTGGTTCTTGGCCTTGTAGATGGCAGTGCGGCACTGGTCGAGTGCCTTGTAGTGGATCTCGAGGTTCGCCATTTCCTACTCTTCGGTCTCCGGTGGGCTGAGGAAGGCGGTCTGGATGAGGCGCGTGCCGAACTTCCTGTCGACGAGGGTGCCGCGTCCGGGAGGCAGCGGCTGCGCCCGTACGTTGTTGAACAGGTAGCCCTCGTCCTTGCTGCCCGACATGATGAGCGCGGGGCTGGCCATGTCCTTGATCCGCTGGATGACGGGGTCGAACATCGCCCGGCCCGCGCCGCCCATCTGCCGCGAGATGATCACGTGCAGGCCGATGTCGCGGGCCTGCGGCAGCAGGTCCACCAGCCCCAGCAACGGGTTGGACGAGGTGGCGACCAGGTCGTAGTCGTCGACGAAGATGTACAGGTCGGAGCCCGCCCACCAGCTGCGCGAGCGGAGCTGGTCGGGGGTCAGGTCGGCCGGGGGCAGGCGGCTGAGCAGCGCGCCCTTGGCGTCGTTGATGATCTCGGCGGCGGCCGCGCTGGAGGCGGCGTAGCCGATGCGGTGGTCGCCGACGGCCGCGTCGAGCAGCGCCCGGCGGTAGTCGATCATGATCATCATGGCCTGGGCGGGCGTCTGCCTGGCGACCAGGCTCTCGGCCACGAGCCGCAGCAGGTTCGACTTGCCGCTCTCGTTGTCGCCCAGCACGATGAAGTGCGGGTCGTTGTCGAAGTCCAGCAGCGCGGGCTGGAGGGTCGCCTCGTCGATGCCGATCGGGATCTGGTGCGGCGAGGCCTGGTCGGGGCCCGGCAGCGTCGAGGCGGGCAGGACGGCGGGCAGCAGGCGTACCACCGGGGCCTGAGGGCCCTTCCAGGCGTCGCGTACGGCCTGCACGAGCCCGCGTACCCCGTTGGCGAGGTCATCGGGGTTCTGCACGCCGTCGATGCGCGGCAGCGCCGACAGGAAGTGGAATCCGTCCTTCGTGAGGCCGCGGCCCGGGACTCCCTCGGGCACCGCCAGGGCCTTCTTCCTGTTGACCTCGGACTCGTAGGAGTCGCCGAGCCTGAGCTCGATCCTGGTGCCGAACAGGTCGCGGATGCTGGGGCGGAACTCCGACCACTTGTTGGTCGAGGCGATGACGTGGATGCCGTAGCCGAGCCCGCGCGCGGCCAGGTCGGTGATGGTCGGCTCCAGGCCCTCGAAGTCCTGGCGCAGCGTGAGCCAGCCGTCCACGAGCAGGAAGACGTCGCCCCAGCCGTCGCCCTCGATCGTGCCCTCCACCAGCATCCGGCGGTAGGCGGTGATCGACTCGATGCCCTGTTCGGCGAAGCCGCGCTCGCGCTGTTCCAGGATGGTGGAGATCTCGGCGACCGTCCGGCGTACGCGGTCGCCGTCCAGGCGGGTGGCGACGCCGCCCACGTGCGGCAGGCCCTCCAGGGAGGCCAGCGCGCCGCCGCCGAAGTCCAGGCAGTAGAACTGCACCTCGCGGGGCGTGTGGGTGAGCGCCATGCCCGCCACCAGCGTGCGCAGGGCCGTGCTCTTGCCGCTCTGGGTGCCGCCGGCCAGGCCGACGTGGCCGCCGCCGCCGGAAAGGTCCAGCCAGAGCGGGTCCCGGCGCTGCTCGAAGGGCTTGTCGATGATGCCGACGACGGCGTGCAGCTTGCCCCTGCCCGGCCAGTCGGCGGTGGACAGGCCGAACTCGGGGGTGACCGTCAGCGGCGGCAGCAGGTGCGCCAGCGTGGCCGGCTCCGCGAGCGGCGGCAGCCAGATGCGGTGCGCGACCGGGCCGTGCTCCGACAGGCGGCCGACGACGACGTCCAGGAGGCTGTTCTGGCCGCCGGCGGCGGGTTCCTCCTGCTGGTCCTCCTCGTCCGGTTCGGGCGCGGGTGGCTCGTCCTCTTCCGGGAGGGGGACGAAGGCGGTGCCGTACTCGAAGATCTGGTGGGAGGGCGCGCGGCCGTCGGAGGTGACGGCGCCGGAGGGGTCGGCGACGTACGCGCCGGAGACGTAGGCGGCCTTGAAGCGGGTCATGCCGGTCGTGTCGAACTTCAGGTAGCCGTTGCCGGGCGCGGACGGCAGCTCGTACGCGTCGGCCACGCCCAGGACCACCCGGCTCTCCATGGCCGAGAAGGTTCGCAGGCCGATCCGGTAGGACAGGTGGGTGTCCAGGCCGCGCAGCCGTCCCTCTTCCAGGCGCTGCGAGGCCAGCAGCAGGTGCACGCCGAGCGAGCGGCCGAGGCGGCCGATCATGACGAACAGGTCGATGAACTCCGGCTTGGCCGACAGCAGTTCGCTGAACTCGTCGAGCACGACGAACAGCGTGGGCATCGGCCGCAGGTCGGCGCCCTGCTCGCGGGCGCGCTCGTAGTCGCGCAGCGAGGCGTAGTTGCCCGCCGAGCGCAGCAGTTCCTGGCGGCGCACCATCTCGCCGTGCAGCGCGTCGTGCATACGGTCGACCAGCGGCAGCTCGTCCTCAAGGTTGGTGATGACCGCGGAGACGTGCTTGAGGGTCTCCAGGCCGAGGAAGGTCGCGCCGCCCTTGAAGTCGACGAGGACGAAGTTGAGGATCTCCGAGGAGTGCGTGATGGCGAGGCCGAGCACCAGCGTGCGCAGCAGCTCCGACTTGCCGGATCCGGTCGCGCCGATGACCAGGCCGTGCGGGCCCATGCCGCCCTGAGCGGACTCCTTGATGTCCAGCTCGACCACGCGGCCGTCGGCGCCGAGCCCGATCGGCACCCGCAGCCGGTTGCGGCCCGCGCGCGGCTGCCAGGTCACGGCGGGGTGCAGCCTGCTGGGGTCGCCGACGCCGAGCAGGTCGGTCAGCGAGGTGTTGACGCCCAGGATGTCCTGGGCCTCGCCGCCGCCGGACACGGCCGAGGCGCGCAGCGGCGCGAGCTGGCGGGCCAGGCCCTCCGCCCGCAGGAAGTCGAGCGCGTCGGGGTCGCCGAGCCGCGTGGTGGAACGCTTGCCCGCGTGGTCGATCTTGACCATGTGGAACCCGTCCGCCTGCACGTCCAGGCGGAGCATGCTGCGCTCCTCGACCACGCCCGTGGACTCCGACAGGTCGATCACGGTGACGCCCTGGATGGCGTCGGTGCCGAGCTGGGAGTCGTGCGGCACGGTCCCGCCGTCCACGATCACCACGTGGTACGGCAGCGCGTCCGCGGGGCTCCCGGCCCGGAACCTGGCCCGCTCCTTGAGCTCGTCGCCGACCATCTGGTCGAGTTCGCCCATGTTGTCGGTGATCAGCCTGACCTGGCCGGCTCCGTCGCGCGCCTCGGGGTGGAGGGCGTGGGGCATCCACTTCACCCACTCCCAGTGCGGCATCCACTCCTGGCCGGCGCAGACCATGATCCGCATGTCGTCGGGGGAGTGGAAGACGGCCAACTGGGCGATGATCGCCCTGACCAGCTCGCGGACGGCCACCGGGTCGCCACTGAGGTGGATGCGGGCGAAGGAGTTGAGCGCCACGGCCACGGGCAGCTGCGAGACCGTGGAGTGGGCGCGGACGAACCTGCGCAGCGCGCCGGCCGACAGCGCGTCGAGGTCCTCGACGGGCTTGGAGTCCGGTGGGACGAGCTGCACGGCCAGCTTCTGGACGCCGGTGCCGAGCCGTACCGTGCCGAAGTCGTCGTCGCGCGGACGGCGTTCCCACAGGCGCGGGCCCATGGCCACCCACCACAGCGAGTCGGGCGAGGGGCCGCTCCATTCGAGCGCCTCGCGCTGCTGGACGGCGGCCTTGCGGACCTTGCGGCGGATCTGGGCGAGGTAGCGGAAGTAGTCGCGGCGCAGGCCGTTGAGGCGGTTCTTGCGCTCGCCGGCGTTGCGGCCCATCTGGCCGATGGACATGCCGAGCATCGAGACGGCGAACAGGCCGCTGGCGACGTACATGAGCGGGCTGGAGTTGCCGCCCGCGGTGAACATCAGGCCCATCGCCGCGCCCCCGGCGAGCATCGGCACCCAGGTGAGCATGCCCATCAGCCCTGCGGGCTGCACCTCGGGGATCTCGGGGGGCGATTCCAGCAGAATCTCCCCTCGGGGAGGCTGCGGGCTGGGCCGGCGTTCCGGGCGCCGTACTACAACGATGCTCACTGGCGGTGAAACCTCCTGTCGCAGATCACCTTCATACCAGATGCAATGTCCCGATATGTTCGGCCTGTCCCTTGGAGGAGGAACGGTCGTGACTTCGCTTGCCCATCAGCCGATGCAACAGCCGATGCAACCCGTCCAGCAGGGTGCGTTGCCGCAGGCCCCGGCCCCGCTGACACCCCTGTGTCATGTGACCGTCGTCGCCCCGCGCCGCAGGGCCGACCTCGCGCTCCCCGCGGACATCCCGCTGCCACACGTGATGCCCGGCCTGTTGCGCGCGCTGGGGGAGGCGGGCGGAGAGGCGGCCTCCGACCCCGGCTGGGTGCTGCAGCGCCTCGGCGGCGCGCCGCTCGACCTCGGGCAGTCGCTGGGCGCTTTGGGGGTGCTCGACGGGGAGATCCTCTATCTGCGTCCCCGGGAGGCGGCCATGCCCGCCGCCCTCTTCGACGACGTGGCCGACGTGGTGGCCACCGGCGTGAAGGACGGTTCCGGACGCTGGGAGCAGCGCCACACCAAGGCCATGGGCGTCGGGGTGGCCACCGGGCTGCTCGCGCTCGGGGCGCCCGCGCTCATGCTGGCCGGCGGGTCGGCGGTGAGCCTCGCGGTCGTGTCGGGGATGCTCGCGCTGGTGCTGCTGATCGTCGGCACGGTGCTGTCGCGGGCCGTGGGCAACTCCTTCGCCGGCGCGCTGATCGGCTACACGGCGCTGCCGTACGCCTTCCTCGGGGGTCTGTTCGCGCTGAGCTCGGGGGTGGTCGGCGCGCCGCAGCTGCTCGCCGCGCTCGCCTGCACCGCGCTGGTGGCCACGCTCGGCGCCGCGCTCACCTCCGACGGCGTCGCGGGATTCCTGGGTACGGCCATCGCCACGGTCGTGGGCGCGATCGGCGCGGCCGTCGTCATGATCTTCGATGTCCCGGCGGCGGGGGTGGCCGCGATCACCATCACGCTGCTGATCGCCTTCAGCCCGATGGTTCCCGGGCTGTCGTTCAAGATGGCCAGGGTGCCGCTGCCCGAACTGCCGACCAACGCCGAGGAACTGCGCGCCGACAACCAGCGGCTCGACAGCGCGGCCGTGCTGGAGCGGACCGGACAGGCCCGCCGCTACTCCACCGGAATGATCATCGGCCTCGCGCTGACCGCGGCCGGGGCGCTGGTGCTCCTGGTCATGGAGTCCACGTGGATGGCCGTGGCGATGGCCGCGGTGCTCTGCCTGGCCCTGATCATGCGCTCGCGGGTCTACCACGGGCTCGGGCAGCGCATCTGGTTGCTGGTCACCGGCGTGGCCGGGCTGGTCGCGCTGGGAGTCGGGATGAGCGCGGGCATGGGGACGGTCGCGGCGGCCGGGCTGGCGCTGGGGCTGCTCTGGGCCGCGCTGCTGGCGCTCGGGCTGGGGCTATGGCTGCCCGCCGGGCGGCCCTCGCCGTTCTGGGGCAGGGCCGGGGACATCGTGGACGTCATTCTGATCGTCGCGCTCTTCCCGCTCGCTCTGGGCGTGCTGGACGTGTACTCGTGGATCCGGGGGCTGTCCGGCTGACCCGGCCGCCCGCCTACTCGTCCCGGTCGCGGGTGCGCAGGCGCTGGAGCCGGTCGACGCGGTCGTCGCTCTCCCGGGCGAAGCCGTCCTGGAGGTCCTCGAACTGCCGCACGATGTCGGCCGGGTCGGCGTTCTCGCCGGGCGGCAGCAGGGCGCGGGTGGCGCGGTCGAGCTCGTCCTGGGCGGCGGTGACGGCCTCGACCACCTGCTCGGCCAGCTCGGCGGAGTCGAGCCGCATCGCGCGGGCCTCGATCTTGAGCCTGCTGATCCGGCCGTTGGGGCCGACCTCGGCGTTGATCATGCCGCTACGGCTCTCGCCCGCGCCCGAGACCTCCTTCAGCCCTTCCATGGCGTCGAGCAGTTCGCGCATGCCGCGCTCGCTGGCTCGGACCAGGTCGTCGAGGTCGTGTTCGCTGTACTCCATGAGGGGAAGGCCACCGGCGGCGGGTTAACCGATGGCGAGCGGTGGCTGACGCCTCGCTGAACCGATCATGAAAACCGGCGCTATCGGCAGGGATGGCGCTGAATGTCGGCAAGAATCCGGATTTGTGGCAACAAATCAGCCGATGAACGGCCTCGCCGCGGCGCCGCCCGCGCAGGACGTCTACGTGACCTCCTCGTCCATCGCGCACCTGCGTACCCGGCTCGACAACGAGCTCGCGGTAGCGGTCACCTTCGTGCGCGACCTGGTCGGCACCACCGGCGTGGACGGGATCGGGTTCGGGGCGTTCGGCGGGATGATCATGGGTGGCGCGTACGAGGAACTGCGCGCCTGGGCCGACACGACGCTCGGCGACGCCAAAGGCGCGGTCGACGGCTGGTCCTCCGGACTGGAGCAGGCCAGGCGCAACTGGCGCACCGCCGAGGAGGCCAGCAAGGTCCGGTACCGCTGATGAGCATGCCGCCCCCGCCGATGCCCAGCGGCCCGCCGCCGGGGTATCCGGCCGCCCCGCCGGTGCCGCCCGCCTCGCCGCCCCCGGCGGCGGAGCCGTTCGGCGCGAAGGTGCACAGATACCTGAAGAAGGTCGGCCGGATCGGGCTCGGCCTGTCGCCCGCGATCGCCATCGCGGGCGGCATGGTCGCCAACGAGCCCGGCATGGCCCAGGCCGCCAGCAACTGGAAGAACGGCGTCTCCGCCCGGCTGGACGACGGCATCAAACAGCTCCTCCCGCAGCTCATCAGCACCTCCAAGGACGGCTGGATCGCCCGCGACCGCGAGGAGTTCGAGCGGGTGCTGTGGGTCTTCCACCGGGAGATCGGCGCGCTGCGCTCCACGCTGGGCGACGTCGGCGGCATGATCGACGAGGTGGCGGCCAGCTACCGGAGCTTCTGGCTGCGGATGGCCAACCTCGCGGTCGCCGCCGCGACCCTGCTGATCTTCTCCAAGCGGCTCCAGATGGTGCCGCAGACCGCGATGGCCGGGATGCTGCTGGAGAAGTTCGTGACGCTCGGCGTCAACGCGACCACCGCGATCCTGACGATGGTGCTGTCGTCCACGCTGAAGTCGGCCGGCGAGGTGATGACGACCGTGCTGAAGAAGCGGCACCAGTTCGGCTACGTGACGCCCGGCGGCGACGCGGCGATCGACTTCAAGAGCATCACCTTCGACAGCGGCAAGTACCCGTCGTTCAAGGTGCCGCCCAAGCCGGGCGCGATGCCGGACGGGCACGAGAAGTTCGACTGGATCGAGCCCAAGCAGGTCCCGGCTCCGCTGGACAAGCCGTAAACCTTCGGGCAGGCTGCTCCGAGCGTTTGATCCTTTTAGCCGGTTTTGGAGGGGCTTCATGGAAGAAGGGGAGTTCCGGGCCGAAGACCTGGACAAGGTCATGCGATCGGCCGAACGCCAGTTCGCCAAGGTGGGGGAGCTTCAGCAGACCTTGTCCGAGCTCGTCGGACGCGCGCAGGACGAGGACGGGCTCGTCTTCGTGGAGTACACCAGCGCGGGCCTGAGCGAACTCACGCTCCACCCCAAGGCCATGCGGCTCAGCTCGGGCGAGCTCGCCGACCGCATCAAGCTGCTGATCTCCGAGGCCATCGCCCACCTCCAGGGCCAGATCGCCGAGGCCATGGACAAGGCCTTCGGCGACCAGAACCCGATGCGGTACGCCAATGACCCCGACGGCATGCTCGCCGAGGTCCGGATGGCGGAATCCGCCTACAACCGCGTGGTCGAGGATGCCATGGGCGAACTCGACCGGATCCGCGATCGAATGGACATGTAAGGGACTAGCCGATGCGGTCCGGGCTGAGCTGGTGGGGAACGGCCCAGATGTCACCCTCCGGGTCGTAGATGTCCCGGTCGCGCTCCGAGCCGCCGCTCTCCGCGCCTCCTGCCGCCGGCATGAAGGGCATGAACGGTGAGCCGGTGCCGGGCGTACCGCCGCGAAGGACCGCGGGCGCCGCGCCCGGACCACCCGTCGAGCCGGGGCCGTAGCCCGTGCCGGGCAGTGGCTGCCCGTTGGTGATCACCCCCGTCGGCGTGAGCGGGTTGCCCGTGGTCGTCGGGGTGATCGGCGTCGTGTTCGGCGTCGGGGTGGGCGTCTGCGTCTGTGTCGTCGGCGGGTTGTTCTGGAAGTCGGACAGCTCGGTCTTCGGCTCGCCGCCGATCACCGGGGGCACGCTCTCCTGTTCCTGACCGGGCTTCTGGTCGCCGGGCTTGTCCTCGCCCGGCTTCTGGTCACCGGGGTTCTGGTCGCCCGGGTTCTGCTCGCCCGGGTTCTCGTCTCCGGGCTTGCCGTCGCCAGGGGGTGTGTTGCCGCCGGGCTTGTCGTCGCCTGGCTTGTCGTCACCCGGTGTCTGGTCGCCCGGCTTGGTGTCACCGGGCGTCTGGTCGCCGGGCTTCTGGACGCCGTCGTTCCCTGTGCTCCCCGTGTCCCCGGTTCCACCGGTGCCGCCAGTTCCTCCGGTGCCTTGGTTGCCGCCCTGCCACGTCCCGTCCTTGCCGGTGGGCACGTTGGAGCCGCCGCCCGGGTCGATGTTGGGCGCCTTCTTGGTGGCCACCTCGATCGGCGTGATGGCCGGGAAGTCGAAGGCCAGTCCGTCGGCGAGCTGCCCGTTGTAGGTGATGATCGCGTTGTTGAGCGCCTTGAGATGCGCTCGCGCGGCCTCGTCGGGCGTCTTGGGAGTGTTCGTCTCCGGATCGCCCGTCGTGCCGCCGACCTCACCGGTCTTCTCCGGCGTGCTGGAGGGCACGGTGGTGCGGTACTGGCGCAGCGTCTGCGCGTAGGAGGACAGGGGCGTCGCGGTCTGCTTCATGGCGTCGCCGATCGCGCCCGCGGTGGAGTGCAGCGCGCGCAGGGTGTTCTGCGCCGTCGTCGCGCCGTCGTCGCGCCACACCTTCGCCAGCTCCGTGGCGGCGCGGGTCAGCGCGCCCTTGATGCCGCCGTCGTCGGCTCCGACCAGATCCATCGCGGCCTTGAACGCCTGGCCCGCGGTGGCGACCTTGTCCGGGTCGGTCGCCTGAAGGAGCCGGTCGATCTCGTCCCTGGTCAGCTTGGTTTCTTCGAGCTCGCCCAGGTAGTCGTAGATCCGGATGGGCTCCCAGCCCTTGTTCTCAGCCATTGCCGATCCTAAGCACTGCTGTCCTGGTGGCCTTTTTCATAGTTCTGCACAGCCTTCTCGATGCCTTCGACCAGCTTCTCGACATGGTCGATGAGCATCAGGTACTTGCCGGTGAGCACCTCGTGCGCCTGCGTGGCGTTCTGGCCGAAGTAGTTGGCGACATCCCACTTGCCGGTCTGCTCCGGGCCGATGGAGCTCGCGGTCTTGAGGTCTGCGGGGGTGCCGCTTCCACCCGCGCTGAGCTCGCCCGCCTTGCCCTTCAGGGAGCCCAGATCCTCCCTGAGCACCTTGAGGATCTGCTTGACCCGCGTGTGGTCGATGTGCGGGCCGTCGTGGTCCCCGTACCCGTCCAGCCCCGGCCAGTTGGGAGTGAGTTCGAGCGCAGGGGGCGCCTGGCCCCAGTCGTCCGGGGGCTTCATGCCTTGCCCTTCGACTTGCCGTTGATCAGCGGGATGGTGGTCTTCTGGTCGCTGGTGAACACGTCGTCGTCCTCCAGCAGCCAGGTGCTGCGCTCCCGCTCCTCCTCTTCGCTCTTGTTGCCCGCGGCGGTCATGGGCAGCATCGGCGTCATCGAGCCCGCGCCGCCGTACGCGCGCACGGCCCCCATCGCGCCGTTGGCGTTGCCGGAACCTCCGCCCGAACCGCCGAAGCCGCCGTTGCCCACGTTGGCGTTGCCGTGCGTCGTGGCAGGGCCGCCGGTGTTGTAGGCGGACAGCTCGGGGTTGTACCCGGCCAGGGTCGTTTCCGGGCCGCCCTTGCCGTTGGGGGCGCTGAGCGCGTTCGGGTCGAAGCCGGGCGTGCCGGGCAGGTTCCCGTTGGGGGCACCGCCGTTGAGGTTCCCGTCGCCGTTCATGCCGTTGCCGTCGAGGCCGTTGCCGTCCATGCCGGGCAGGCCGGTTCCGTTGAGGTTGGCGCCGCCCGGCAGCTTGCTCGACGGGTCGAACGCGTCGAACCCGGGGATCTGGCCGGGTTTGCCGGCGTTCAGGTCTCCGTTGAGGCTCGGGTCGAAGCCCTTGAGCGCGTCAGGGTCGAAGGCGACGTTCGTCCCGGTCGGCAACCCGCCCGGGTTGGGCATCGACCCGTTGTACGGGGACAGCTCCGGGCCTTTGAAGGAGAAGTCCCAGTCGGGCGTGTTGGTCCGGAGTGTGTCGGGGAACAGATCGTTGTTGATCTTGGTGAGCTCGCTCAGCTTCTGGATGTGCTCCTTGGCGAGCTTGCGCTCCTTCTCCTCCTTGGACTCACCGAACAGGTTGGCGAAGGGGGTGTCGGTGAACAACGAGGTGATGCCGCCGATGATCGAGCCGGTGACGGCGCCGATCACGGCACCGGGGACGGCGCCCACGCCACCGACGAAGAAGCCGACCCCCGCGCCCACCACGGTTCCGGCCGTGCCACCCTCGTAGGCGGCTTCCAGGAAGGAGATGTCACTGCCCGGATCCTTGGGCACGCTCTTGCCGCTCATCGCGGCCAGTACGGTCGCCTGCGAGACCAAGGCGGGAGCGACCCCGAACGCCTTCCCGCCGGACTCGTACGCGATCGCCTTGGAGACGTTCTCCGCCGATCCCTTGAGCCTGCGCAACTGGTCCTTGACCATCGTGGCGTCCTGCCCCGCGGGCCAGGACGTCTCCAGCGCGGCGAGGTGTTTGTCCAGGACGGCGACCAGGTTGTCCAGCCGCTTCTTCGCCGACGAGAGCTCGGCGGCCGCCAGCTTCACGAGCTCGGGTTTGTTGTTCTTCAGCGTTTCGCGAAGCATGTCGAGCGTCGCGCCGTCGAACTCCGTGCTGGTGATCTGGAACTTGATGGCGTCTTCTTGTTCGGGCACGGACCCCCCTTCCTCAGACGTCCGCCTGGCCGGGTTCGCCCGCTCCGCCGGTCTCGAAGGCGTCGAGGTTCTTCAGGACCTGCGTGAACAGGTCGATCGCGTTGCCCACCTGCACATTGATCATGTTGTAGGAGTTCGAGACCGTCGTGACCGCGTTCATCGTGCTCGTCTGGAACCCGGTGGCGGCAGGCCAGAAACCGGCGAGCGCCTTTCCCTGCGCCACCTGGTACGCCTCGCCGTCCGCGCGCAGGACCGGCTTCATCCCCGGGGCCGGGGTCCCTTGCTTGAGCGTGGGATCGAGCATCCCGAGCGCTTCCTCGAGGTCGGTCCGCAGTGCCTTGATCGCTTTGCGGCTTACGTCGACGCCGCCAGAGTCTCCCACGATCCCCCCTGGACCGGTTTAGCGGCCGTCGAAGATCTGGGAGTTGACCTTCTCGACCTGCCGCATGTTCATGCCGGTGATGTTGATGTTCTTGGCCAGCAGGTCAACGAACTGCGCCAGGTCCCTGGCCTCGGTGTTCCAGGTCTGCTTGACGCTCTCGTAGACGACCTTGGCCTCGCCCTGCCAGATCGCGGTCTTCTTGTCGAGCTCGGTCTGCAGGGTCTCCAGCGTGGTGACCAGGCTCTTGAAGGCGGTGCCGAACTCGGTCTCACCCGTGGACAGGCCGCCGTAGTTGATCTTTGTGACGTCGTAGATGTCGTCGGACACGTGGTCTCCAGTCTCGGGAAGTCAGAACGGGGTTCAGCGGGTGACCGGTGCCTGGTTGATCAGGTTGGCGATGCTGTTCAGCGCCTCGGTCCGCTCGCGGTTGAACTCGGCGTAGTTCTTGCCGCTTCCCTGGATGCTGGCGGCCAGACGGCGCAGGCTGCTCAGGATGACGTCCATGCGCTCGTGCCACTTGACGTGCACGGCGTTGAAGGCGGCATGCGACTCGCCGACCCAGTTGCTCTTCAGGGACGCACCGGCCATGTCGAGATTCAGCTGAATCTTCCGGATGTCCTCGGCCGCCTTCTCGATCAGGTGCATGGCGGCGGTCAGGTCGGCTTGGCTTACTTGAGTCTGCGGCTCGGCTCCCACGTTTCTCCTTCAGCTGGTTCACGGTTGCGCCTTGACGTGACCTGCTGACATACCACGTCAGACAATGTCGGCGCTTTGGTCACATTAGTCACCATACGTCGCACCTTGCCTGGAAGATCAGGTTAACTCTCCATAACAATTCTGCGTCGATGTGAAGTTGTGCCTGCTCAGTGGGTTTTAGGCCCACAAGGTGTGCTCTCGGCGACATGTCCAGAAGTTTCCTGTACGGCACGCGTGGGATCGGCGTAACGTATGTGATGGATGTGATCAGCTTTTTGGGGGCGTAGTGGCGGAATCAGGAAGCTCCAGCGCGTCCGACCCGTTCGCCGGCTTGACCATGCCCGGAGCGTCGGTCGTCGACCCCGCGACCAAGGACCGCGGGTTCGAGATGAACACCAAACTGGTCAGAGACCTCGGCACCAACATCGGGAACCGCAGTAGCGACCTGACGGGCCTGAGCGAGAAGACCAGAGTGATCGACATGCCGAGCGGCACCTTCGGGTTCATCGGCGGCGGCCTCAACGTGGCCCATCGCAACACCGTCGACAGCGCCGCCAGCGCCCTCTCCGACGGCAAGGAAGTCCTGGACTCCTGGAAGAAGGCGCTGGGCGACGTCGCACAACATGTCGACGACGCCCATGAAAAGAGCAAGCCCCCGCCCAACGCGGGGCCTGAGACCGGGCCCGGACCCCAGATGCCGAAGGGCACCGGCTTCGACCCGTCGAGCCTGAAGACGGGCCCCGGCGGACCGGGCGACGGGCTCAAGATGCCCGGTCCCGACGACATCAAGGGTCCCGGCGACCTCGGGAAGAAGCCGTCCGACCTGGACGACCTGAACCTGAAGAACCCCAAGGACTCCGACAAGATCGACACGCCGAAGCAGCCGGACTACGACAACCTGGGCAACCGGCCGGGCCCCGACACCCCGAGCCCCAACATTCCCAACCCGAACATTCCCAACCCGAACCTGCCGACGACCAATACGCCGAACCTCGACACCGGCGACCTGGACAAGAGGCTGCAGGATGCCAAGACGGACCTGGCGGGCGTGGATCCGAAGGTGCCCGGCCTGAACGACCTGGCCAACCGGAACCCCACCCTGCCGGACGGCCGGCTCACCGGTACGCCCACCAGCACCGGCACCGGCGGCTTCTCCGGCGCCGACAGCGGGCTGGGCAGGGGTGGTGCGGGCGGCGGCCTCGGCGGGGCCAACGGCATGGGCAACATCGCCAAGGCGCTCAACGGCGGCGGCATGCCCATGATGCCGATGGCTCCCATGGGCGGCGCGGGCACCGGCGGCGACGGAAACCAGGACCGCGAACGCTCCACGTACCTCACCGAGGACGAGGGTGTCTGGGGCGGCGACGAGGACATCGCACCGCCCGTACTCGGCAAGGAGTGACCGACCGGCATGGCTTACGAGGACGACTTCGAGCGCTTCCGCAACGCTTTCGCCGAGGTGACCGCGGCCACCGTCGTGCTGCCCGAGGCCGCGCCGATCGCGGCGATACTCGGCCTGATCATTTCCGATCCGGCGGCGATGAAGAAGGCCTCGCAGGAATGGCTCAGCGTGGCCACCACCTCCATCGACGACCAGTGCCCGTCGTCGTCCTCCATCAAGCTCCTGCGCGAGTCGGTGCGGACGATGGCGGTGAACGCGGGCAAGGACAAGATCTGGACCGGCGAGGCATATCAGGCGTTCATGGGAAAGGTCGATCTTCTCGACAAATCACTCGACGAGATCGACCGGTGCGGCCAGGGGGCCGGGCGGACGCTTGACACCTCGGCTTCGGTCACCCACTTCCTGTCCTGGCTGGTTGGCGCTTACGCCCTCGTCATCGCCATGATCGCGGCGTACGTGCTGGCGTCCACGGTGTATCCACCCATGCACGCCCAGGCCCGTGTCGCCGCTTCCAGGGCTGTCATCGGCCTCTGGAAGGGCCTGAAGGAAGTGTTCGGCTCCCACACCAAGTTCATCTGGAAGGCCTCCGCCGTCGTGGCGGTCGCCGGGGCGGCGTTCGGCCAGTTCACCCGGATGCTGCCCATGATGTCCGCGCTGAACCAGAGCGCGCCGAACCTGATCGAGGCCAAGGCCGTCTGGAATCCGGCCGAACTGACGATCGGCGATGACCCGATGCCCAAGATGAAGGCACCCGACACCAGCATCGTGCCCGAGATGGGCATCTAGCGGGTCGAGGGCACCCGCGTCGGCGAGCGAGCCGTCTCGAACGGCATGGCTGGGCTTCCGTGCCGCGAAATGTGGAACGTTTCCCGACCTCGGCCGGCGTGTTGAGCGGTATGACGACGCGGAAGCCCGATGTGAGCGGGTTCTTGAGCACGGCCGGCGCCGGGTTGAAGGCGGATCATGCCGTGACGCGAGAAGACGCGGGCGCCGGACGCCACCGCCGAGACGCCGATGTCACCGCCGGACTTCACCAGGCTGGCCGCCCCTGTCGAGCCGGACGCGCCCCACGCCTCGCCGAACTCCCATCCCTGACACCCGGCCATCGCCCTGCCGCCCGAGAGGATCACCGTGCCCAGCGACCCGAGATGCGCGAAGCCTGTGTGAACGTCATCGGGCTCAGGTTGAAGGCCGGAGCCATCTCAGCGGGCCCACCGCCTGGCCGACCGCGCGGATCGCCCTGCCGTACGCGAGTGCCGCAGAGACGCCCGCCCGAGAGCGCCTATCCGATGGTGATGGCCCCGAGGATGGTGCGGAGCAGCGCGTCCAGGGCCTTTCCGGCTTGGTGCTTTGCCTAGAGGTCAGGGTGGGGTTCTACCGGGTGGCCACGGGTTCTATCGGCTGGCCACGGTCAGGGGGGACAGGGCGGCGGCGGGGTCGAGGACCGGGCCCGTGGGGATCTGCTGGAGAAGGTTGCCGGGGACTGGGGCCACGTCGCCGCCCTCGAAGCCGAGCTTGGCGATCTGGTCGCCGGACTGCAGCGGATAACGGACGCCCTGATCGCTGATCAGGAAGTAGGTGGTGATCGAGCCGATCTGTCCGTCTCCGGGCAGTTGACCCGCCACCACCGCGCTGCCCGGGGGCAGCAGGATCTGGTCCACCCGGTCCTGGCCGCCGCTCGACGCCGGGATCGGCAGGGCCAGCGAACTGCCCCCGGTGATCCTGGCGGAGAAGGAGCCCTTCAGCGTGTCGCCGTACACCGAGCACAGCGGCGCCGTCGCGGGCAGCGACATCGCCTTGGGCAAGGTCTCGGGCAGCCCGGCGCCGGCGATCTGCTGGCGGGACGGGGAGGCGTTGGCGGAGGCGGCGTCGATCTGGATCGGCTGGGCGCTCCGGTTACCGTACGCCTTCTTCGTGGCCGGGTCCTCCAGCAGGAGAAGGGCCTGGGTCTCGGTGATCGCGGCCAGGCCGTCGTTCAGGAGGACGTACCAGCGGGAGGGGCCCCCGGTCATCGACGGCACCTTGAACACCTGGCCGACGATCGCGGTCACCTTGCCGTCCGGGCCGCGTACCTTCTTGCCGCGTTCGGCCACCTTCGGCCCCGCGAAGTCGACGCCGACCTTGACCGCGTTGAGCCACGAGGCGGGGACCTTGCGAGGTTTGGCGCTGAGCGCACTCACACCGGAGTCGTTGATCCGCATGCGCTGGTTGTTCCAGATCGCCCACTTCTGGCCGTGGTCGTCCATGACGACCATCACCCCGGCGCCGACCGGCCGCCCGCCGACGTCGATCCCGCCGATCATCGTCGTGTACTGCTTCACGCCCCCCGCGGGGTCGGGCCCGTCCACCACACAGACCGACCAGGGCGCCTTGACCAGTTTGGCCCGGGGAGGAAGGGAGTCGGGCAACCCCTGGATGCCGACCAGCGGCCCCCTGGCCAGCTCGTCCAGGGACGCCGAAGCCACGCTGCGCGTCTTGACGTCGGGGGTGTCGAGGATCAACCGCGCCGAGACATAGTTCGCCACCGGCAGCAGCCTGCTCTGCTTCTGGCTGTAGACGTATTTGGCGCCCGTTTCCTTCTCCACCAGGAGTTGGCCGGGTTCGGTGAGCTTGGTGGCGCCACCCGGGCTGACCAGACCCCAGATCCCGAACACCGCCATGATCAGAACAGCCACCAGAATGCCGCCGAACATCGCGATGTTCTGGCGGCGCAGGGGCGACTCTGGCACATCCGGCTCGGCTTGCAGCAGCGCCATGCCCAGGCGTTGCTGCATCAGGCGGTGCGCTTGGTAGAGGTCCTTCTTGGTCTGCATGTCACCTCTCCCCGATCACACGACGCGCCCCAGAGTAGTGGTGAACCACCTTTCCCCGGACAACACCCACCTTTCTCCCACCCCACCACCCCCAAACACCACCCCACCTCCCCGCCACCACCCCTCCCCGCCCTGCCTCCTGCCCGCCACCCCCTCCCCGCCCTCTCCCCTCCCCACTCCGCGTTCTCGCTCCCAGCCCTGCCCCCCACCTCCTCCCCGCTCCGCGTTCTCGCTCCCAGCCCTGTCCCCCACCTCCTCCCCGCTCCGCGTTCTCGCTCCCAGCCCTGCTTTCCCGCCCTGACCCCACCTCCTCCCCGTCCTCTCGCTCCCCGCCGCCTCACACCTGTCAGCCATCCCGCCACTTCCCCTGCCCGCTTCGTGTCCCCGTGTCACGCATTCCGCGCGTCCTGGGTCCGCACTCTGCGGGCGCCTCGCGCCTCGTCTCCCGTGCCTCGTGTCCCGTCTGGCGTCGCGGTCCGTGCTCTGTGGGTGTCCGCGCGCCGCGCGTCTGGCGTCCTGGGCCCGTGCTCTGTGGGTGTCCGCGCGCGCCTGCCGTCCTGGGCCTGTGCTCTGCGGGTGTCTCACGCCCGGTGTCCCGCATCCCCTGCCCTTGCCGGTGCCGGGCCAGCGCCTCGGCCTCTCGTGCCGGGGCGGCTTGCCGTACCGGCTGGTGCTTGGGGTTTTGCGCGGGTGTGGGGATGGCTAGCGGAGGCGGTTGGTGAGGGTGGTGGTGTTGTGGAGGCTGCGGGTCAGGGCGTCTTCTGCGGAGGTTGCCAGGGTGGTCACCGTGTCTTCGAGGCTGGAGGTGGCGCCCAGGGAGTCGGTGACCAGGTCGGCGGCCTGGGTGCGGAGGTCGGTTCTGGCGGTCGCGATGGCTTCCAGGATGGTCTCGGCGAGCACGTCGGCGCCCAGCCGCATCGCGCGCGGGCCGATTCTGAGGTTGTGGACGCCCTCCAGCTCCGAGTACGCCACCGATACCTGACCGTCCGCGGCCTGTCCCTGGCCGGTCAGCTCTGCCATCTCCTCCTGCACCTGGCTGAGCGCCGTAAGGAAGTCGCCGGTGAAGGTGTGCATCTCGTCGGGGTCGAAGCCGAAGGAATGCCTAGATTCGTCGCTCAATGTCCTCGTATCCCTGGTACGCGCCGCTTTCGTAGCGATCTGGCAGAAGGAAGCCGGTGGGCATGCGGCCACTGATCACGTCCATGGCGCCCTTGGCCGCGGCGCCGAGTTGCCACTTGGTCGGGGTCAGGTCGTGGGGAGATGTGGGCATGGGTCGGGGTTGGCCCTTGGCGCCCGTTCCCGCGCGGCCCGAGGACAGCGGCGAACGGCCGGTCATCATCTTCGCCGTCAGGTTGCGCTCCACATGGTTGGCGAACCCCCACACCAGCGCCGGTCCCTGATTGATCGTCGCCTGCCGCAGGTCGAGCAGTCCTTGCCGGTCGCCGGTCAGGCTGTCCTTGGCGACCTTGGCCCCCAGTCCGGCGGCGATGGCCGTCGCGATCCCGTTGAGCGCCGTCGTCAGCCGCGCCTCCCGCGCCTGGAACTGCGCGAACAACACCCGCGCCTGCTTGCCCGCCGCCACCTGCGCCGCGAGAAACCCCACCCCGCCGCCGAACGACGCTCGCGCCACCTGTACGGCAAGCCACACCAACCGCAACACGACCGCCGAGGTGTAGACGATGAACGCGAACAACAACGAAGCACTGACCAGCAACATGATCCCGAGCAGCCGGGCCGACATCTCCTCGGACAGCAGGTCGCTGCCGAGCGTGCGCATCCAGGCGTCGAAGTCCCGGCGAT
This sequence comes from Nonomuraea sp. NPDC050547, assembly GCF_044457345.1. Lineage (NCBI taxonomy): Bacteria > Bacillati > Actinomycetota > Actinomycetes > Streptosporangiales > Streptosporangiaceae > Nonomuraea > Nonomuraea sp. NPDC050547. Next base: position 194,907 of record NZ_JBITGW010000018.1, on the reverse strand, counting down.
CATCCCCTGGCCACTGCTCGGCACTCAACCCTGCCACGAGGTCCGCGATGTTCGTCCGTCCCGCCCCGAGATCGCCGGCCGCATCCTCAAGCACCTGGTACGCCGCCGCCAGGGCACCCGTGTCGTACTGATGCACATAAAGCTTGCCCAGCAACGGCCACCCGCCCCACACGACCGCGCAGGCGGCGGTGGCGAGCCCGATGTTGGCATGCGCGAGGTACTTCCCATAGCCCAGCGCGGCAACGGTCGCCTCCGGGACGCGCTGCCAGGGATCAGGCATCGAACGTCCCCGGCGACACCGTGCTGGCATCCTCGCCCCGCTTCCAGTTCTGCCGTCCGTCCATGAGCTTGGCGCCGGCTTCCGTGACCCGTTGCAGGCGCCGCCGTACACGCTGGGCCAGATACCCCTCGGCCTCGGCACAAGCGGCGAACAGACTCAGCGTGAACGCGGTCGGCGCGGCCTCGATCACCCGAAGCCCCACGATCTTCTCCAGCGCCTGGGCCAGAGGCGGAACCCCTTGCTCCGTCAGATCCTCGGCCAGCCGCCGTACCCGCCCCCGGTCCATCCCCGCCTCACCCCGGTGCGGAGCCGCTTCGTTGTCTGGTCCTGAATCCCTCCACATCGGCTGGTCCGCGCGCATCCCGGGCGGGGCGCCGCTGGGCCGTGCGTGTCCGTGATTGAGCAGGCTGCCAAGATCGGGCATTGCATCCCCCTTCCTCCCAAACACAACCACCCCACCGCCCCCACCTCAGCGATCTTGACGCCCTCCCTACACCCCATTGACGCGTTCCCAACGCCTCCACCTAGCCCCTTGACCCAACACCCCGCCGCCAACACCCCAAACCCACGCCAACCAGTCCACAACGGCCGAGCCTCGATCCCCTGCCTGCCAACCCGCGGCGGCCGAGTAGTCCCACTTCTCGATGGCCGAGTTCTCCCAGGCTCCCGGACCCGGGCCGACCGACAACCCGGGCTGTGCGCCGTGCCGACAGGCCGGGCGGCGCGTCCCGTGCCGGCAACCCACCGTGATGTGAGCTGGGGAATGTCATGTGCGGTGCTCTGGAACGGGGTGACGGAACGGTCGCGGATTTCCGAACGGGCCCTTCAGGCGGGTGGGAGCTTACGAAGGCCGGGTGGGGAGGGCGGTTTGGATGGGCGTGGTGGTGCCCATGGTGAGGAGGAGGCCGCGGCCCGGGGGGCCGCCCACGGCGCCGCGCGGGAGCCGTACCGTGAAGAGGTCGCCGTCGGCCGGGCTCTGGATGGACAGCAGGAGACCGGTGCGGGACTTTCGGGCCTCGGCGACGAAGCCGCGGTAGGCCGTGGCCAGGTCGCCGGTCGCGCCGGCGATGATCAGGCCATGGTCGCCGTCCCGGCCGGTACGGAGGATCTCGTCCAGGGCCATGCCGAGTGGGGCGTCGGGGTTGATGAGTTCGGCGTCGTCGACGATCACCACGTAGCTCGTCAGCGGGGCCACCAGATCCTGGAGACCGGTGCCGTTGCCGTCCAGGATGGCCGCGGCGCCTTCGAGGTCGCGTAGCGGGCTGCGGCGGGGGACCACCGCGATCACCGGGGTGTTCTGGGCGATCAGGGAGTGGGCGGCGGTCATCAGGGCCGAGGAGCGGCCGGATCTCGGCGGGCCGGCGATCACCGCGCCTGGGCCGTGGGCCAGGAGGTCGATGCCCATGGGCGCCAGGGCGTCGCCGCCCGCGCCGAGGAGGGCCCACAGCGGCGACGGGGCGGTGAAGGACGGGCGCAGGGCCAAGGCCTGGTCGGCGGTCATGCGCATGGGGAGGGCGTCCACGCGCAGGGGGCGCTGGTCTTCGCCGAGGCCGGCGGGAGCGGCCTCTCTGGACCATGCTTGCAGGGCCGCCACCTGGGCCTGGCCGGACGGGTCTTCGGTCAGGAGGGCGATCTGGTTCTCCACCACGCCGTGTTCGCCGGTGGACAGGGCGCGGCCGGGGGGCATGGCGGCGGGAAGGTCCTTGAGGGGGAGGCCGGCGAGGGCGTAGTCCGCCTGGTCGGCCAGGCGGAGGATCAGGCGGTCGTCGAAGACCGTGGAGACCTGCCCCAGCAGGCTGGAACGGTCACCGGTCACCACCGCCCGCAACCCCACCGCCGGGCCTTCGCGCAGCAGCTGGAGGAGGGCTTCCGTGAGCCGGCCGTAGTCGTACGCCTCAAAAGCGGCCACGTACCCCTCCCAGCGGTCGAGCATGAGCACCAGCCAGGGAAGCCGGTGCCCCGCTTGCCGGCATTCGGCCAGGGAGGCGTGACCGGCCTCGGCGAGGATCTGCTGACGGCGGCCCACCTCGGCGCGCAGGCGGGACAGGAGGCGCTCGACCCGGTCCAGCTGGTCGCGGGTGACCACGGCGCCGCAGTGCGGCATCGCGACCAGGGGGAGGAGGGCGCCGGAACCGCAGTCGACGGCGTGCAGGTGTACATCGGCGGGGGAGGTGCGGGCCGCTATGGCGCCCGCGATCGTCCGCAACGCCGTGGACCTGCCGCTTCGCGCGGCGCCCGCGATGAGCAGGTGGCCGCCGTGAGCGAGGTCGAGGGTGAGCGGCCGCCGGTCCTGCGCCCAGGGACGGTCGGTGGCGCCGAACACCAGCGGTTCCACCTCACGGAAGTCGCCGGGCCACGGCGTGCTCCCGTCGAAGTCGCCGGTCCGTGGGGTGCCACCGTCGAAATGGCCGGTCCGCGGTATGTCCCCGTCGAAGTCGCCGGTACGCGGAGTGCCGCCGTCGGAGGGGAGGACGAGGTGGTGGGGCAGTGGCTCCAGCCACGGGCTCGGCTGGGGCGGTACGCCGGCCAGCCTGGCGGCCTCCGTCAGAGCGTCGGCCAGCAGGGTGAGGTCGGTGACGGCGGAGGTCTCGGCGGGTTCCGGGGCCGCGGGCAGCGACCTGCCCAGGGCACGCCAGTCCAGCTCGACCACGCGGACCGCGCGCCGCCTGCCGTCCTCGTCCGCGGCCGCGCCGGGCGCGCGACCCCCCACCCGCCCCGTCTGTACGGCTACCGCCGCCCCGGCCCCCGACTTCACGTAACAGCGGCCCGGCGCCGACTTGGGGATGTGGGCCGCGTCAGGCAGGTCGATCACATCCGTGGACTCGACCGGCTCCGTCACCCGCAGCGCGATCCGGAGCGAGGTGTTGGCCTGGATGTCAGCCGTCACGACCCCGGCCGGTCGCTGCGTCGCCAGAATGAGGTGAACGCCCAGCGAACGGCCACGCCGCGCGATGTCGACGAGCCCGGCGACGAAGTCGGGCAGCTCCGCCACCAGCGCCGCGAACTCATCGATGATCAGCACCAGTCGCGGCATCGCAGGCCGGTCATTTCCGGACAAATCCCGATCGAGCCGAGCCTCTCCGGCCAGCCCCCGATCGAGCCGGGCCTGACCGGCGGGCACACCAGGACTCAGGCCGTCCGCAGAGGAAGCCGCGTACGGCCTGCCGAGCCGTGAGCCGGTGACGTCCCGGTCGCCGGGAGACGGCCGCCGGAGGTCAGGTCGCCGGAGGTCGGTGTAGTCGTCGATGTCCTTGGCCCCCGCGTCCAGCAGCAGCCGCTCGCGTCGCCTGATCTCGGCGCCCAGCGAGTCGAGCGCCCGCCGGGTCAGGTGCCCGTCGAGGTCGCTGACCATGCCCACCGTGTGCGGCAGCCGGGCGCACTCCTTGAACGCCGCCCCGCCCTTGTAGTCGATCAGGACGAACGCCAGCTGGTCCGGCCGGTTGGCCACGGCCAGCGAGCAGATCAGCGACTGCAGCAGCTCCGACTTTCCCGCGCCGGTCGTGCCCGCGACCAGCCCATGAGGACCGTCGAGGCGCAGATCGATCGGGAACGCGCCATCAGGACCCATGCCGATCAACGCCCTGGTGGACCCGGTGTCGCGCCATCCGGCGAGAATGTCCTGGCCGGTAGGGGCACGCAGGCCGAGCAGGTCGAGCAGGCGTACCGACTCCGGCAGGTTGCCCGACGGGTCGTCCCTGCTCACGTCGCGGATCGGCGCCAGCGACCTGGCCAGCCGGTCGCACCACTGCGGGGACACCTGGTCGGCCAGCACCGCGCCGATGGCGTCCAGGCCGCCGCCGCGCAGGCGTACCAGACCGTCGGCTCCGCACGTCGCGACCGTGGCGCACTCTTCGGGCAGCAGGCGCTGGTCCTCGTCGAGCGCGAGCGTGAAGACGCCCGCGCGCGGGCCGTGGCGCAGAACCTGCGGCATGCCCGGCAGCCCGCGCAGGGCCTGGGCGCCGTCGAGGACGACCAGGACGTCGTAGGGACGCTCGTCGTAGGTGGAGAAGGCGGGAGGCTCGGGGCCGCCCAGATCGTCCCAGCCTGTGGGGATCTTGCCGAGCTCGGGGATGGCGGTGTTCTGGCGCTCGTCGATGAGGGCGGCCAGCTCGGACACGCGCCGCGCGGCCGAGTCGGGATCGGCGCCGATCAGCACGAGGCAGTCCTCACCGCCGCGCGGGGCGCAGTGGGGCAACCAGCGCACCCAGCTCCAGCGCCGCTCCCCGTCGGCATGCGCGGACAGCACCACCACGGCCAGGTCACGCGGGCTGTGCAGGGTCGCGGCCTGGCCGATCAGCCAGCCCGCCAGCGAGGTCGACGTCTCGCGCGGACCGGTGACCCCGGCGACGCCGAGGCGGCGCATCGCGAGGGCCACGGGCACGCTGGCGCACATCGGCGGGTCCAGCCGCCCACCGCCGCTCTCCTCGACCAGCTCCAGGTTGGCGGGCAGGTCGGCCAGACCCACCCGCAGCCGCAGCGCGTCGGGGTCGTGGATGCGCCGCTCCCACAGCCGCCTGCGCGGGCCGGTCGCGGTCAGCAGCACCTCGGCGGGGTCGGGGGCGTCGGAACGCCGTGCCACCTCGTCGTCGGCGCGGGCCCGCTCGACCACCCGCTCGTACTCGGCCAGCCGCTCCTGATGCTCGCGCATCGCCTGGCGGTGCTGCTTCCTGCCGTGGCGGCGGTCGCTCCACCACTGACCGATCATGATCAGCGGGGTCATCAGCGCGATGAGCAGGAAGTACCACTGACCCAGCACCAGCGTCAGCACCACTCCCAGCACGGCGGGCAGAAAGGCGGCCAGCAACTGCAGCCGCATCCCCTCGTTCTTGCGCGGCTCCGCGGGCCGCTCGAACCTGCGCTCCGGCTCGGGGCGCCGCAGCCTCGGCGGCCGGTTGTACGCCACACCCCCCTCGGGAGCGGGCGCCAGATGGGCGTCGCGCGGCTCCACCGCACCCAGCGCGAACACCGAGGACCCGCACGTCAGCAACGCGTGCTCCGGCCAGTCGGCGGCCTCGGCCAGTGGCTTGCCGTCGAGCTCGGGCGGACCGCCGGGCCAGACGGCACGCAGGTCGTCGTCGGCGGGCGCGAGATAACGGGCGCGTTCGGACGCCTCCCAGCGGTCGGCCTCGCGCTGGTCGTCGCGCTCGGCCAGCTCGGTGAGCTCCTCGGCGTAGCGGCCCTTGATCCGCCGTCGCCGCGGTCCCGGCGGCGGCTCTCTGCGCACCGGCTCGATCGTGATCGCCTCGGGCGTGATCCGCAGCGTCGCCGCCTCCGGCGCCAGCACAGGATCCGGTACGGCTATCGCGCACATGGCATCGGAGCCGATCACATGGGAGCCCAGGCTCAGCCGGTGGACCGCTCCCGCCCCCGGACCACCCACGATCCGCACCTCGGCCACCCCGAGCGGCTCCTCGGTGACGGTCGCGCGGGCCAGATGGCGTTCGAGCGTGATCCGGTCGCCGTCGTGGAGGACCGCCCTGGCCAGCGCCCGCGAGTCGACCTGCCGCCCGCCCCGCCACAGCGCCGGACCCTCCTGCCCCAGCCCGTCGCCCCGCTCGGGCTCGCGCTGCTCGGGGACGCGCGGGACCGCACGCTCATGACGCTGCGGGTACGGCGGCGCCGACGACATCCCATAAGGAGCCCGGGACCGGGGCAGCTTGACGACCTTGGCCAGCGGCTCCCGCCCCCCGTCGAGGGCCTCGGCCACCCGGGCCACGGTGACGCCGTCGTCGAGCTCGACCACCACGTCACGGTCGCCCTGCTCGCCGAGCACGGTGAGCATGATCCGCATGTGCCGTCTCCTCGCAGGGGGTCGGACCTCGGCGTCACGGTAACGCCAGAAGTGAGGTTAGGCCCGCGGATTGACGGCACGGGCATGATCGGGCTTGCCTGTGGACAACGAAACGGACCTGTGGAAAACATGGGGAGATTTTGCCAGGACTTGGGACATGGCCTGTGGATAACCCTGTGGACGCACGCTGTGACCAGGGCCTTGGCCAGGGGGAGCTTGGGGATCGACGGGCGTGCCGGGCCGCGCCCCGCCGCTCCGGAAGCGCGGACAACGGCGACAAGCGCTCGATTACGGGGAGTGACGATTTCGAGCGTGGAAGGAGGCGGCGGGGCGGCGAAAAGCCGGCGGGGCGAGGGGCGTGGTGGACGCCGGGAGCGGAAGGAGGGGAGGCGTTGTGGAGCGTGAGAGGCGTCGGGGAAGGGGCGGCGTGGACACCGTGACCGGCGAGGAAGTGCCTGCGGGCGTGCAGCGAGGGGTGTGCTGACGGGCAGGGACGGGGTCGGCGTGGCGTGGAAGCTCGTGCGGGGCGCGGGGGGTGGGGGCGCGGTGCGAGGCGTGGCGGGGTGGGTGTCGTGGCCGAGGGGGGCGAGTGGGGGTAAGGGCGGTGGGGGAGGTGGGGAGGTTAGGGGGATTTTTGGGGGTGGGTTTTGGCGTGGAGGGCGTCGGCCTTTTCTTCGAGGAGGCCCGCATAGGCGTCCACCTCGGAGGTCACCGCCGCCAGCCCGCTCGCCGCCCGATGCAGCCTCCCGGCCACCCTCCGCGACACCCGGGCAGAAGCCACCCGCCCCACAAACGCCCGCACACCAGGACGAGCAAGGAACGACCGCACACGACTGGCCATGCCCGAATGATCCCACAACCTGAACCCGTTCAGAAGATCCCCAAATATCACATCAAGATCCCCAGCACTGTGACATCTGTGACGCCTGTGATTTCTGCGCCCTGTATCACGAAATTTCGGTCTGAATCAACCAACCCAACCCAACCGGTCTACCGATTTGGTGTTGACAGGCCCCCACCTGCGAAACGAGCATTGGTCACCGCATTCCCGCCCCACTCCCGCACGTGGATGCACATAATGGCGTGAATTCTACAATTTCGCATATGGGAGCCCCCCACCCATGAGGACCAGTGAGAAACCCGCCACGAATTCGGCGGGGCCAAGTGGCGCGCTCTCCGCCGAGCGCAAGCTCCCCGTACCCCCACGCGAGCGTAAGCCCGCTCTGGCCGCCCTCGCCGTCCTCCTGATTCTGGGCGGCGCCCTGGCGACCACGCTTCTGGTGATGCGCAGCGGCGACCGTATTTCCGCGGTCCGCGTGATCCAGCAGGTGGGCGCCGGTCAGCAATTCACCGAACAGGCATTGGAAGAAGTCCAGATCGCCGACACCGGCATTGACTACGTTCCGTGGTCGCAGCGCGGAGAGGTGATCAAATCGTTTGCCGCCGTCACCATCCTGCCCGGCACCTTGCTCACGAGTGACATGGGGATAAACGCCAGCAGGGAGCTCGGGCCGGGAAAGGCCAAGGTGGGATTGGCGCTGAAACCCGGGCAGATGCCAGAGGGCCTGACAAAGGGTGACCGGGTCCAGGTCGTGCACGTGCCCAGCCGCAGCGGTACCGAACGGTCCAGGGTTCTCGCGGCGAGCGCGCTGGTCCACGGCGTCGGGGAGAAGGGCCTGGTCACCGTGATCGTCGACACGGCCGTCTCGGCCGAGGTGGTCGGCTACGCCTCCAGCGGGGAGATCGCCGTGGCCGAACTCCCGGGGGCCCGCTGACGTGGCGCTGATCGTGCTGGCCGCCGACAAGGGCGCGCCGGGCGTCACCACCGCCGCGACGGCCCTGGCCGCCGTGTGGCCGCGGCCGGTGCTGCTCGCCGAGTGCGATCCCGCGGGAGGTGATCTGGCCTACCGGCTGCCGGCCGCCGACGGCGGCGTGCTCAACCCGGGAAAGGGGCTGCTCAGCCTGGGCGCCGTCGCCCGCAGGGGAATCGAACCCGCCCAGATCCACGAGCACACCCAGAAGATCGTCGGCGGGCTCGACGTGCTGGCCGGGCTCACGCACGGTGAGCAGGCGGCGGGCCTGACGTGGCTGTGGGGACCCCTGGGACGTTCGCTGGCGGGCATGCCCAACGCCGACGTCATCGCCGACTGCGGCCGCCTCGGAACTTATCCACAGGTCAACGACCTCATCCACGAGGCCGCGGTGACCGTCCTGCTGACCAGGCCCAGCCTCGACCACGTCGCGCACCTGCGCGAGCGCCTGTCCATCACCAAGGCCCACGGCGTCGTGGTGATCGCCAACCCGCGCCGCTACCGCGCCTCCATCGAGGAGGTACGCCGCGTCGTCGGCCCGAACGTCACGTTCGTCCACGGCCTGGCCGACGACCCCAAGGGCGCCGAACTGCTACGCGGCGAATGGGGCGGCCGCCTCGACCGATCTCTCCTGATCCGTACGGCACGCGACCTGGCGGGAAGGCTGGTGAACCACCAGTGATCGACCACTCCCTGGTCAAGCGCTTCCGCCAGGAAGTGGGCGACCGCCTGGCCCACCAGCGCCGCATCGACCAGGCCAACGGCCTGCCCGCGATGACCGGCGAGGACGAGCGCCAGTTCGCCAGGGCGCTCATCTCGCAGGTCCTGGAGGAGCACGCGCGCGGCGAGATCGGCATGGGCCGCACCCCGCCGACGATCGAGGAGGAGGAGGGGCTGGCCGCGGGCATCCACGCGGCGTTGTTCGGCGTCGGCCGCCTGCAGCCGCTCCTCGACGACACCGAGGTCGAGAACATCGACATCAACGGCCACGACAAGGTCTTCGTCTCCTACGCCGACGGCCGCGAGTCGCTGCACGAGCCGGTCGCCGACTCCGACGACGAACTCGTCGAGCTCATCCAGATCCTGGCCGCCTACTCGGGCCTGTCGAGCCGCCCGTTCGACACCGCCAACCCCCAGCTCGACCTGCGCCTGCCCGACGGTTCCCGGCTGAGCGCCGTCATGGACGTCACGGTACGGCCGGCCGTCTCGATCCGCCGCAGCCGCCTGGGCAAGGTGTTCCTGTCCGACCTGGTCGGCAACGGCACGCTGACCCCGGACATCGCCAGGTTCCTCCAGGCGGCGGTCGCCACGCGCCAGAACATCATGATCGCCGGATCCACCAACGCGGGAAAGACCACGCTCCTGCGTGCCCTGGCCAACGAGATCCCCTCCGGCGAGCGTCTCATCACCGTCGAACGCGCCCTGGAGCTGGGACTCGACCAGTTCCCCGAGCTCCATCCGAACGTGGTCGCCTTCGAGCAGCGCCTGCCCAACTCCGAGGGCCAGGGCGAGATCACCATGGCCGAGCTCGTCCGCAGAAGCCTGCGCATGAACCCCAGCCGCGTCATCGTCGGCGAGGTCCTCGGCGACGAGATCGTCACCATGCTCAACGCGATGACCCAGGGCAACGACGGCTCCCTGTCGACCATCCACGCCAACTCCAGCATGGAGGTCTTCAACCGCATCGCCACCTACGCCCTCCAGGCCAACGAGCGCCTGCCCATCGACGCCACGCACATGCTCATCGCCGGCGCCATCGACTTCGTCGTCTTCATCGAGAAGCACAACGACTACGACCAGGGCGGCAGCCTGCGCCGTTTCGTCTCCAGCGTGCGCGAGGTCAACGGCTGCGACGGCCGCGTGCTGTCGAGCGAGATCTTCGCGCCCGGTCCCGACGGCCACGCCGTACCCCATGCTCCCGTGCAGGCCGATCTGGGGAACTGGTGATGATCAACCTCGACCCCTTCACGATGCTCGCGGGCGCCGCCACCGGCGGCGGCCTGTTCCTGCTCTTTCTTTCCCTGTACGGCATGCGTCCCCACCCCGGCAGGCCCAAGCGCGAGGTCATCAGGATGCTGACCACCCGCACCGCCATCGCCGGCGTCAGCGCGGCGTTGATCATGGTGGTCACCGGCTGGCCGGTGGTCGCGGTGGGGGCGGTGCTGCTGGTGTTCGCGTGGCGCGGGCTGTCAGGGGGCGCCTCGGAGGAACGCGGGGCGATGCGCCGCCTCGAAGGACTGGCCGCCTGGACCGAGTCGCTGCGCGACACGATCGCCGGCGCCGCCGGGCTCGAACAGGCCATCCCGGCCTCGATCAGGGCCGCCGCGCCGATGCTCAGGCCGCACCTGCGCGCGCTGGTCGACCGGATGCACTCCCGGATGGCGCTGCCCGACGCGCTGCGGCTGTTCGCCGACGAGCTGGACGACCCCTCGGCCGACCTGGTGGTGGCGGCGCTGATACTCAACTCGCGGCTGCGCGGGCCGGGTCTGCGCGACGTGCTGGGGGCGCTGGCCGTCTCGGCGCGCGAGGAACTCGACATGCGCCGACGGGTCGAGGCCGAACGCCGCTCCACCCGGCGCAGCGTGCAGATCGTGGTGATCACCGCGCTGGTCTTCGCCGGGCTGCTGGTGGTGTTCAACCCCTCCTACGTCAGCGAGTACAGCTCGTGGCTGGGGCAGGCCGTGCTGCTCGTGGTGGCGGGGTTGTTCGGCGCCGGGTTCGCGTGGATGCGGCGCCTGGCGAGGTTCGACAAGCCGACGCGGCTGCTGGCCCCGCAGGTCGCCGCGGACGTACCGCAGGCGGTGAAGCATGGTTGAGGGTGTGCTGGCGGGCGGCGCGTTCGGGCTGGGAGCCTTCCTGCTGCTGCGGGCGCTGTTCCCGGCCAGGCCGGGGCTGGTGGCGCGGTTGCTGGCGCTGGACGCGGTCCGCGAGGACGCGGGCGCGCCCCGGCTGCAGCTCGTCCTTCCCGACGAGGAGGTCAGCGCGTTCCGCCGCGGGCTCGGCGTGCGCCTGGCTCGCCTCCTGCTGTCGCGGGGCTGGGAGGCGCGCTCGATCAGGGCGGACCTGGCGCTGGTCGGGCGCTCGTTCGAGGGGTTCCTGGCCACCAAGGTGCTGCTCGCGGCGGCCGGGCTGCTCGCCTTCCCCGTGCTGCTCGGCTGGCTGGTGCTCATGGAGTGGGGCACCTCGCCGGCGATGCCGTTCTGGGCGGCCGTCGTGGTGGCCGTGGTCTTCTTCTTCCTGCCCGACCTGCAGATACGGCGGGACGCGGCGGCCCGGCGGCGTGACTTCCGCCATGTCGTCGGCGCCTTCCTCGACCTCGTGTCGATGAACCTGGCCGGCGGACGGGGCGTACCCGAAGCGCTGGTCATGGCCGTGTCGGTCAGCGGCGAGCAGCCCAACTGGGCGATGTCCCGCATCCGCGACGCGCTGAGCGGCGCGCGGATCGTCGGCATCACCCCGTGGCAGGCGCTCGGCCAGCTCGGCGAGGAGATCAACGTCGACGAGCTGCGCGACCTGTCCGCCGCGCTGGGCCTGGTGGCCGACGACGGCGCGAAGGTGCGCGCCTCGCTCACCGCCCGCGCCGCCACCCTGCGCCGACGTGAGCTGGCCGAGATCGAGGGGCGGGCGGGCGAGCGCTCGCAGTCGATGCTCGTCGCCCAGCTGCTGCTCTGCGCGGGCTTTGTGATCTTTCTCAGTTTTCCCGCCGCTATGAAGATGTTGGGGTCGTGATGCTGAACCATCCTTGGGTCGTCTACCTGGTCGCCTACCTGGGAGTGCGTGTCCATCGCGCGCGCACCGCACCCTCGCGCGGCGCCTCGGCCGTCGAATGGGTGATCATTACCGCGATCATCGCGGGAGTCGCGCTGGGCCTGGCGACGTTGATCAAAACTCTGGTCGAGCAGAAGCAGAGCGAGATCCAGAACAGCTTCGGCAATGGCGGCGGCGGTGGCGGCAAGGAATGACCGCGGCGCCACGGTCGTGGAGCTGGCCTTCCTCATGCCGGTCATCCTGGCCGTCGCCCTGCTCATCGTGCAGGTCGCGCTCTGGTTCCACGGCAGGCAGGTGGCCGAGGCCGCGGCCAGGGAGGGCGCGCGGGTCGCCAGGTCGGCGCCCGTGAGCGGAGCCTGGGAGGAACCGGCCAAGGCCAAGGCCAAGGCCGTGGTCGGCGCGATCGGCCCGCGCCTGCTGACCGGCGCCGACGCCACCACCTCGACCAGGGAGCCCGACGAGCGCTGGGTGACCGTGACCGGCACCGCCGTCCAGGTGATTCCGCTGCTGCCCGAACTGGCGTTCACCGTCAGCGCGACCTCGGGCGGCCCGGTCGAGTGCTTCCGTCCCGACGACGGCGGGCTGGACTGCGATGAGAGGTGACCAGGGGTCGATGGCGGTCGAGACGGTCATGCTCGCGCCGGTGTTCCTGCTGTTCCTCATGTTCCTGGTCGGTGCCGGACGGCTGGTGGAGGCCCAGGGCGAGGTGAACGGCGCGGCCAGGGACTCCGCCCGCGCCGCGTCGGTGCAGCGGACCATGGACACGGCCGAGACCGCCGCGAAGTCGTCGGCCGGGCACGCGCTCAGGGGCAGGTGCCAGTCGCACGAGGTGTCGCTGTCCGGGTCGGAGTGGACCGAGGGCGGCCAGGTGCACGCCGAGGTCAGTTGCGAGCTGGACCTGGGCTTCCTCGGATTCGGCGCGACCAAGCGGCTCACCGGGACCTCGGTGGTGCCGCTGGAGCAGTTCAGGAGGGTCGAATGAGCGGCGGCGAGCGGGGCTCGATGTCGGTGTTCACCGTGCTCTTCTCGGTCGTGGTGTTCCTGCTGGCCGGGCTGCTCGTGGACGGCGGCGCCGCGATCAACGCCAAGCTGCGCGCCACCGACATCGCCGAGCAGGCGGCGCGCGCCGCCGCCGACCAGGTCGACGTCGAGCACCTGCGCGCCACCGGGCAGGCCAGGCTGCTGGGCGAGAGCGAGGTGTGCGGGCGGGCCGACGAGGTGGTCTCCGCGCACGACGCCGACGAGGTCGCGCGCGGCGACTGCGCGGTCTCCGGCGGCGCCGAGGTACGCGTCACCGTGACCGTCCGCTGGGACGCCTTCTTCCTCGGCGCGCTCGGCTTCACCGGATCGGAGATGGAGGGCGAGGCCACCGCGGCGCCGGACGCCAGATGATCCAGACCGAAACCGGCCACTCGCTGGCCCGGGCGGGCCGTTCATGACAACGCTGGAGCGAGAAGGGAGTGGCGATGCCGACGCGAGAGCCGGTGCGGCCCAGGCGGGCGCCCGTGCGCATCCCGACCAGGCGGACCGCGGGTGACGTGCTCGCCGGGCTCGGGGCGCTCGTGGTGCTGGTCGCGCTCGTGGGCGGCGTGCCGTACGCGCTGCTCGTGCTGGCGGGCCCGCCGATCACCGCGGAACTGCTCGACCTCGACCTGCTGACCAGCCGTGTCGGGCCGAGCACGATCGTCGCGCTGCTGGTCCTGCTGGTGTGGCTGGCCTGGTTCCAACTGCTGGTCTGCGTGGTGGTGGAGGTCTACGCGGGCGTACGACGGGTCGGGATGCCCGCCCGCGTACCCCTGTCCGGCGGCACTCAGGTGCTGGCCAACAAGCTGGTCTCGGCGGTGCTGCTCTTGTTCACCGCCTCCGCCGCCGTGGTGCCGATCGCCCGGCTGGGCGCACCGCCGCCGGCCTCGCACCCGATCGCGACGGTCGCGCTCGCGGCCCCGATCGTCGAGGCGGAGACGACGAAGAAGGCCAAGAAGGTGTACGTGGTGCAGCCGCCGCACGGCCGCCACCACGAGAGCCTGTGGGAGATCGCCGAGAAGTGCCTGGGCGACGGGCGGCGATATCCGGAGATCTACCGGCTCAACCAGCACAAGGAGCAGCCCGACGGCACCCGGCTGCGGATGGCCGACCTGATCCGGCCCGGCTGGGTGCTGGACATGCCGGACGACGCGCGCAACGTGCACGTCGTGCCCGCCGGGCAGGGCCGGGTGGAGACGCTGCGCGAGCATCCGGGACGCGCGGAGCCGGTCGGCAGGGTGTCCGGCAAGGCGGAGAAGTCGGCCACGCAGGAGCAGGCGCCGCTGGTCAAGAAGGAGACGACCAGCCAGCCCGAGATCACGAAAAAGCCGGAAATAGTAGGCGAAACGCCGCAACAGCCCATGCCCGAGGAGGAGATGAGCCAAGGGCTGGATCTGGTGGACTACCTGGCGGGGGCGTCGCTCGCGGCGGCGGGCCTGCTGGTGGTGCTGGGCAGGCGCAGGCGCGAACAACTGTGGCGGCGCGCGTTCGGCCATCGCGTGGTGCGACCGCGTGACGACGCCGCCAAGGCCGAGGTGGCGCTGAGGTTCGGCGCGGACGCGCCGGGCACCCGCATTCTCGACGTCGGCCTGCGCCTGCTCGGGGCGGAGCTGGCGGCCCAGGACCGCACGCCGCCCACCGTTTACGCCGCACATCTGTCCGCGCGCCACCTCGACCTGTGGATCCACCCGCCGGACAACGACCCGCCCGCGCCCTGGACGGTCCAGGACGGCGGCCAGGTGTGGCGGCTGTACGCGCACGAGGGCCGCCTGCTGACCGACCAGGGACCGGCCCAGCAGGGCGGCGCGCCGTACCCCGGGCTGGTCTCGCTCGGCACGGACGAGTCGGGACGGGTCCTGATCGACCTGGAGGCGGCGCAGGGCCTGATCAACATCCGCGGCGCGCAGACGACCGCGGCGCTCGGCGCGCTCGCCGTGGAGCTGGCCACCAACCGCTGGTCCGACCGGATGCGCGTCACGCTGATCGGGTTCGGCGAGGAGCTGACCGCGATCGCCCCCGACCGGATCAAGGCGGTCGGCAGCCTCGCCGAGGTGCTGCCCGAGCTGGAGGCCACGGCCGCGCCGCGCGAGCAGGTGCTCACCGGGCGCGTCAACGGCAGCCCGCGCGACGCCCACTTCCTGCTGTCGGCGGTCGCGCCCACCCAGGAGGAGGCGCGCCGCCTGGCGCTGCTGGCCCGCAAGGACACCGCCGGATACGTCGTGCCCGGCGAGTCGCCGCACGCCACCTGGACGCTGGAGATCACCGACGACGGCCGCGCCCGCATCGCCGAACTCGGCTTCGAGGTCGCCGCGCAGCTCCTGCCGCGGCGTCACTACAAGGCCCTGATCGATCTCTTCCGTACGGCGGAGCAGCTCGACGGCGAGGCCGTGCCCGACCCGGAGCCGCTGGACGAGATGCAGCCCCCCGCCGTCGAGATCAGGCTGCTCGGCCCGATCGAGGTCATCGGCCCGGAACCGCTGGAGGCCGGGCGGATGGCGATCGCCGTCGAGCTGCTGATCTACCTGGCCACCCATCCCGGCGGCGTGCATCCGGTGGTGCTCGGCGGCGTGCTGTGGCCCCGTGGCGTGCAGGCCATGGTCAGGGACGCGACCATCGCCCGCGTGGCCGACTGGCTGGGCGAGGAACACCTGTTCACCGATGACGCCGGGAGATTGCGGCTCGGACCGGGCGTGCGTACCGACTGGGTGCTCTTCCGCGAGCTGGTCAGGCGCTCGCACGGGGATGCCACGGCGCGGGCCGTCATACTCGACAAGGCCCTCGGGCTGGTCAGAGGCCCGTTGCTGAGCGGACGCCCGCCCGGCAGATACGCGTGGCTGGCCGCCGACGAGCTGGAGTACGACGTCGCGGCCGGGGTCGCCGACGCCGCCCACCGGCTGTGCGAGATCCGCCTGGCGCACGGCGAGCCCGACGCCGCCGTCGCGGCCGCGCGGGCCGGGCTGCTGCTGGCCGCCGACGACGAGGGCCTCTGGCGCGACCTGCTGCGCGCCACCCACGCCACCGGCGACCAGGTACGGCTGCGCGCCGTCGTCGACGGGCTGACCAGGAGGTCGTCCTCGCACCCGTACGGCGGCGGAATGGCGCCGGAGACCGAGGCGCTCATCGACGAACTGCTGCCGTCCTGGCGGATCCACATCGTGAGGGAGTCGTCGGCATGAGGCGCGTGCTGATCGTGTCGTGCCTGCTGGTCGCCGGGTGCGCGGCGCAGCCGGAGAAGGTCTACACGCCCAGGGTCGCTCCCGCTCCCGTCGGGTCGGCGGCTTCCGCCGTACCGTCGCCGACCACGGAGACGATCGAGGTCGGCGAGAAGCTCACGGTCCAGGTCGAGTGGCCCGCGGCCGCCGACCCTTTGCTGAAGACGTTCACCGACTACTACGTGGACTCGTGGCGGGCGGTGGTCAGCGGCGACGACACCTATCTGGAGCAGGTCGAGGGGCCGGCCGCGAAGGAGTCCTACGACTGGGTGAAGGGCTTCGGCAGGAGTTCGGTGACCGGCACCGCGAAGCTCTACGCGCTGGCCGTGAGCGCGCGGATGGGCGAGGGCGCGCAGATCAACGCGTGTGTCGACGAGACCGGCCTGCGGCTGATCTCCAAGAGCACCGGCCGGGCCTTCACGCGCCAGCCCTCGTGGACGCGCGAGACCTACCTGCAGGCCGCGATCACGCACCGCGGCGACGACGGCGTTTGGCGGGTCAAGGACTTCCGCCACAGCAGCGAAGGGTGTGACCGATGAACCGCCTGCTCTCGGTACTGGCCGCGGGAGTCCTGCTGCTCGACCCCGGCGGCACGCGTGGCGAAGGCTTCCAGGACGGCCGCACCGCCGGTGTCCGGCTGGAGAACTCCAAGATCGTGATCACCGGCAACGGGGTGAAGGGCGGCAAGAGCGACGGCTACCAGCTCAAACGCCCCTGCTGGTACGAGCCGGGACCCGGCGCCGACGAGATGCTGAAGACCCAGGAGGACGTGCGGGCGTACTGGTTCCGCATGAACCCGAACGGGACCGAGGAGCAGTTCGAGAAGTTCCTCAAGCAGTTCAAGGACAAGATCGGCCAGCCGGGCCGCTGGTGGACGCCCGCCTACAACGAGGCCGATTCGCGGGGCCGCGCGTGCTGGGGCGGCCTGGATGAGTTCGTCTGGGTTCCGCCGGGTACGACCCCGCCGTCGGGCATCACGCTGGCCGAGCTGGCCGAGATCGCCCGTGCCGCGCTGACCGTGCCGGAGCCGGACGTCAAGCTGAACCCCGACGCCAAGAGCTACGTCAACCTGCCCACCTGGGTGTGGCTGGACGGCGTGGGCGAGACGAGCCGGTCGGTGACGGCTTCGATCCCCGGCGTCATGTCGGCGACGGTGCGGGCGACGCTGGAGGACATCAAGATCGACCCCGGCACCGACAAGCGGCGGGCCGAGGTGCGCGAGCAGTGCGGGACGAGCGGCCGGCCGTACGTGAAGGGTGGGGAGTTCACCTGCGGCGTGCGTTACCTGCAGGCCTCCGTCGACCAGGCGCGCAAGGTGTACGTGCTCACGGTCACCACGGTGTGGCCGGTGGAGGTCGTGGACGACGTGGTGCCGTTCCAGTACGCGCCCGTCCAGGTCCAGGCGCGGCGCGACGTTCCCGTGGGGGAGGTCCAGAGCACGGTCCGGCCCTAGCGGTCGGCGATCACGCTGACGAGCGGGGCGAGCTCGGGTAGCCGCGCGGCCTCGTCGAGCACCTCCTTCAGCACGGCGTCGTGCGTGGGACTCGCCTCGGCGAGGAGCGCGCGGCCGGCGGGCGTCACCTCGGAGTAGATGCCGCGCCGGTCGTCCTCGCACAGGTACCTGCGCAGCAGGTCGCGGTTCTCCAGCCTGGTGACCAGCCGGGTGGTGGCGCTCTGGCTCAGGACGACCGCCCTGGCCAGTTGCTGCATGCGCATGTGCCAGCCGTCCTGCCGGTCGAGCACGTCCAGCACGGTGTACTCGCTCACGCTCAGCCCGTGCCCCTTCTGCAGCGACTTCTCCAGGCGCTCCTCGATGCGGGCGTGCAGCGCGGCGAGCGTGCGCCAGCCCTGGGCGCGAGCTTCCACGGCGTCGTCGGCGATGGCCATGGTTTGACCCCTCAGCTCGTTGTGTGCTCATATAGTCGGCGTGTGCAACTAATGCATACGCTCACTAACGTCACCTAAGGGATATTCTATGCCTCTCGCCTTGTTCGCGCTCGCGATCAGCGCCTTCGGCATCGGAACCACCGAGTTCATCATCAACGGCCTGCTCCCCGAGATGGCCCACGACTTCGGGGTCACCATCCCCGCCGCCGGCCTGCTCGTCTCCGGATACGCCCTGGGCGTCGCCGTCGGAGGGCCGCCGCTGACCATGCTCGGCAGCCGGTGGTCACGCAAGACCATGCTGCTCGCGTTGATGCTGTTGTTCATCGCCGGCAACCTGCTGTCGGCCCTGGCGCCCGACTACGGCGTCCTGATGGCAGGCCGCCTCCTGGCCGCGTTCTCGCACGGCGCGTACTTCGGCGTCGGCTCCGTCGTCGCCGCCGACCTCGTCGCGCCGCAGAAGCGGGCCAGCGCGATCGCGCTGATGTTCACCGGCCTGACGCTCGCGAACGTGCTCGGGGTCCCGCTCGGCACCTGGATCGGGCAGGCGTACGGCTGGCGCTCCACGTTCTGGGTCGTCGTCGTGATCGGCGTCATCGGCCTGGCGGGAGTCCTGGCCCTGGTCCCGCGCCAGGACCGCCGGCCGGTGAGCCTGCGCGCGGAACTGGCCACGTTCAAGAAGGGCGGCGTATGGCTGGCCCTGGCCATGACGGTCTTCGGCTTCGCCCCGGTCTTCGCGGTGATCACCTTCATCGCCCCGATGATGACCGGCGTCGGCGGCTTCTCACCCGGCGCCGTCCCCGTCGTCATGGCCCTGTTCGGCGTCGGACTGGTCGTGGGCAACATCATCGGCGGCAAACTGGCCGACCGGGCACTGATGCCCGCCATCTACGGCTCCGTCGCCGCGCTGACACTGCTCGCCGTGGTGGTCGCCTGGCTGGCCGGCAACCAGATCGCCTTCGTGGCGGCCATCACGTTGTTCGGGGTGGCGGCCTTCGCCACCGTCCCGCCCCTCCAGACCAGAGTCCTGGACGCCGCCGCCGGCGCCCCGACCCTGGCCTCGGCGGCCAACATCGGCGCCTTCAACGTGGGCAACGCCATCGGCTCCTTCGCGGCCGGCCTCACCATCGACGCGGGCCTCGGCTACACCTCACCCGCCTGGACCGCCGCCCTCCTGGGTTTGGTGGGCCTGGGAGTGGCCGGTCTGGCAGGCGTCCAGGCCCGCCGCCACACCCTGGCCACCGCCTGAATACAGAGCAGGAGGGCCCAGAACCGGGACCCTCCTGCTCTGCTACGTGCTCAGTCGAAAAGCTCGTCCACGTGGCTGACGGTGATGGCACCGGTCAGCCAGGAGTCGAGCTGCTCAGTGTCATCGCAGCTCAGGATGCGGTGCTCGGCGTCTTCCGTGACCTCGACGCCACGGCCGCGCAGGAACTTGACGATGGACTCCGCCTCACCCTTGGCTATGCACTCGGCTTGGAACTTCTGCATGATCGGGCTCTTGAACTTCTGGGTCGCCACGGACATGAGTTCCCTCCAGAACGCGATGGCTACTTCATAGGTTAGTCCTCCGAGCACTGCGTCGCAGTAGACGGGCTGCTGCTCGACGGGCAGGAATGCGAGCATCTGCCGGAACGTGTCGAACGATACAGCGGCGTCTGCGGTCTTGCTGTGCATGATGGCCGACAGCGTCGCGAGCTCCGGCCGCTCGATCGCCTCCTTGACGTCGGACATCACGGGAACCGACCCTGGCCCGACCATGAGCGGGAGCAGGGTCATGCCCGGATGCCCCAGGGGGATGGGCGCGCTGTACCGCTTGGTGGCGTTGGGGCAGGGGCAGGCGACCAAGAGGACGACCGGGCATTTCAGCCGGGCGCGCAGGGTCGTCATGTAGACCGGCCATGACCACTCCTTGCGCGGGTCGTGCTTGAGCTGGACCTCGACGATAACGGCGAGTTGTGCCTCTTTCCTGCGCCGGAGCACCATGACGGCGTCGGCGCGATACTCGGTTGGCCTGATGTCGGGAAAGTCGCCCGACTCCAAGCTGACCTGATCGTGGGAGGGGATGTCCACGCCGTGTTCGCCCACCAATGTGGATGCGAGCAGGGGGTGGTTTCTGAACAGGTCCACGAGGGACTCGTGAGCCAATGCCGGCATGGAGTAAATATTACGGACTGTTGGTGTCAGATGACGGAGTGTTTCAGATCTTTGCCGACTCATGCGCCAGCAGCCACTCCTTCACCGCCGTGCCGTAGTAATACCCGCCATAGCCCCCGCTGCCGGGAAGGACCCGGTGGCACGGGACGAAGGGGGCGATCAGGTTCTGGGCGCAGGCGGTGCCGGCGGCTCGGGCCGCGGTGCGGGGGAGGCCGGCGCGTTCGGCGAGTTCGCCGTACGTGACGGTGGTGCCGGGCTTCACCTCGCGCAGTGCCTTGTGCAGGGCCCGGCGCTTCGCGGTGCCGGGCTGGGCGACGGGCAGGGTGTCGATGGCCTCCAGGTCGCCGTCCAGGTAGGCCTTGGTCAGGCGGGTGATGTCGCCCAGGTCGTCCACGACGTCCAGGCCTTCGGGCTGGAGGTCGGGCGACAGGCGGGTGAACATCTCCACCGGGTCGGCGGTGAAGCCCGCCGCCACCAGGACACCCTCGCGGGCGAGGAGCGCGAGCGGGCCGACGGGAGTCGGCAGGATTTGGGCTTCGATCATTTGGAGCTCCACAGGTGTAGGGCGGCGTAGGCGCGCCACGGGCGCCAGCGCTCGATGTGGTCGGCGGGGATGCCCAGGGCGGCCATGCGCTTGTTCAGTACGAGGTCGCCCGTGGGCCAGGCGTCGGGGTCGCGCAGCGCCCGCAGCCCGATGTACGCGGCGGTCCACGGGCCGATTCCGGGAACCTTCAGCAGCTCGGCCACCGCGTGCCCGGGTTCCTGGCCGCCGTCGAGGTCGATGCGGCCGTCGGCGACCCGTTCCGCCAGGTCTTTCATGGTCGCGATGCGACGGGTGGTGAAGCCCAGGCCATCCAGGTCGGCCTCGGCCAGGACGGCGGCGCTCGGGAACAGCGGGCCGTGCCGCGTGACGATCCGGCCCAGGAGCGTGCGGGCTCCGGCCACCGAGATCTGCTGGCCGACGATCGCGCGTACCGCCAGCTCGAAGCCGTCGAACGTGCCCGGGACCCGCAGTCCTGGACGGGCCGTGACCAGGGGCTCCAGGGAGGTGGCGCCCAAGGCCGAGGCGATCGCGTCCGGGTCGGCGTCGAGGTCGAGCAGCCGGCGGCAGCGGGCCACGACGCGGGCCAGCTGGCGGGTGTCGTCCAGCTTGACGTCCAGCTGGAACACGCCCGGCCCCGGTGTCAGCGTGAGCGTCCCGCCCGCCACCAGCCGGGTGTAGGAGAGCCCGTCCACGCTTTCCAGACCGGGAATCGCCCGGCTGGCCAGAAACGCGAAGATCCCCTCCACGTCGTACGGCTCCCGCCGGTGCAACCGCAGCCGCAACCCCGCGGCGGACGACTCAGACAAAGGTCCCGCGGTGGCCCGGAGTTCGCTGGGCGTGAAGCCGTAGGTCTCCCGCATGGTCGCGTTGAACTGCCGCACGCTGCCGAACCCCGCGGCGAACGCCACCTCCGTCACCGGCAGCCCCGTCTCGGTCAGCAACTGCTTGGCCAGCAGCAGCCGCCGGGTCCTGGCCACGGCCAGCGGCCCGACGCCCAGCTCGGTCACGAACAGCCGGTGCAGGTGGCGCTCGGTGATGTGCAGCCGCTTGGCCAGCCCGGCCACCCCGGTGTCGTCGGCCGCGCCGTCGTCGATGAGGCGCAGCGCACGGCCGATGAGGTCGCCGCGCAGGTCCCAGCCGGGGTCGCCGGGGGAGAGTTCGGGCCGGCAGCGCTTGCAGGGGCGGAATCCGGCCGCCTCGGCGGAGGCGGCGTGCCGGTAGAAGCGCACGTTGCGCGAGGCGGGGGTGCGCGCCGGGCAGATCGGCCGGCAGTAGATGCGCGTCGTCTTCACCGCGGTGTAGAAGCGCCCGTCGAACCGGGCGTCCCGTGCGGAGACCGCCCGGTAGCAGGAGTCGAAGTCGAGCTCTACAGGTGCCATGTCATCGACAGTATGTGCCGGACAGGATTGGCGACTGGCGGAAATCAGACGTATGCATTGACAGAAAGAAGACAACTTCCGCTAGCCTTCTCATATGAACAGCTATTCAGAGGTGCAGATCGATGGCTGCACGGTAAGGGTCGTGGACGCGCCGCGGGTGGAGTCCGTGCGCTCGCGGATGCCGGGCCAGGAAGACCTCGCCGACACGGCAGAGGTGTTCGGGCTCCTCGGCGACCCCAACCGGCTGCGGCTGCTGCTCGCCCTCCTGGATGGCGAACTGTGCGTGTGCGACCTCGCCGCGGTGACGGGCCAGAGCGAATCTGCCGTCTCCCACGCCCTGCGGCTGCTGCGCGCGCACCGGGTCGTCGCGGTCCGCCGCGCCGGCCGGATGGCCTACTACCGATTGGAGGACGCGCACGTGCGGATGCTGCTTGATCTGGCGATCGCCCACACCGGGCACACGCAGGCCATTCATCCCGAGCGTGGAGGGAACGACTGATGGGAGCGGGACACGGACACGGCCACGCGGGCGCCAAGCACCGCTGGCGGCTGGTCGTCTCCTTCGTGTTGATCGGCTCGTTCTTCGTGGTCGAGCTGATCTTCGGACTGATCACGGGCTCGCTGTCGCTGCTGTCCGACGCCGGCCACATGGCCGCGGACGTGGTGACGCTCGGCGCGGCCCTGGTGGCCACGCGGATCGCGAGCAGACCGGACACCACCGGCCGGCGCAGCTACGGCTCCTACCGCGCCGAGGTCTTCGCCTCACTTCTCGCCGTCGCACTGATGATCGGCGTCGCCGTGTACGTGGTGGCCGAGGCGATCGGCCGGATCGGCGAGCAGGCCGAGATCTCCACCGGCCCGATGATGATCGTCGGCGCCATCGGCCTCCTGATCAACCTGGTCGCGCTGTTCCTGCTGCGCAGCGGCGCCTCGGAGAGCCTCAACGTCAAGGGCGCCTACCTGGAGGTCATGGCCGACACGGCCGGCTCGGTCGGCGTCATCGTGGCCGGCTGGCTCGTCTCCTCCACCGGCAACCCCGTCTGGGACACGCTCGTGGCGCTGGCCATCGGCGCGTTCGTCGCCATCCGGGCCGTCGGGCTGGGCAAGCAGGTCTTCGCCGTACTCGGCCAGCATGTGCCGGAGGGCATGAGCGCCGACGAGGTCGCGGGCGATCTCGCGGCCATCGAAGGTGTCGAGGACGTCCACGACCTGCACCTGTGGACGCTCACCTCCGGCATGCACGTGGCGACCGCGCACCTGGTCGCCGAGGAGTCGCGCAGCCACGCCGTACTGGATCAGGCTCGTGACGTGCTGCGCGCCCGGCATGGGGTCGCGCACGCGACGCTGCAGGTGGAGCCCGCCAACCACAAGGGCTGCGACGAGATCGGCTGGTGACTCAGCGCTCGGCGCGCAGCGGCGAGAAGTAGATCGGCACCCAGCTGAGGGACATGAACAGCGCGCCCGCCCAGAGCGCGGCGCGCACGCCCCACAGCTCGCCGACCAGGCCCGCGAGCAGGCCGCCGATGCCGACGGCGCCCATGAGGATGAGGCGCATGGTGGCGTTCACGCGCCCGAGCATCTCATCCGGCGTCACGCGCTGGCGGAAGCTGACCAGCAGCACGTTGTTGAGCCCGGTGCGGTAGGTGAGCGCGAACCAGGCGGCGGCCGAGACCCAGATCCACGCGCCGTCGTTCAGCAGCGGGACCAGCAGCGACGCGGGCGTCGTGATCAAGGAGACGATCCACACCGCGCGGCCGCGGCCGAGGCGGGCGCCGACGTGGTGGGCGGTGGCCGAACCGGCCAGCGTGCCGACGCCGCCCACGGCCAGGTACAGGCCGAGCACCCATTCGGGGTAGCCGAGCTGGGAGACGACGAGCACCGGCAGCAGAACCGAGTACAGCGGGAAGCCCAGGTTCGTCATCGCGCCCTGCAGCACGATCGGCCGCAGGGTGGCATGGCCGAGCACGAAGCGCACGCCCTCGCCGATCTGCGTGGCCAGCCTGGGCCGCGGGCCGGGGGCGGGCGGGGTCTCGATGCCGGGCACCCCGCGCAGGAACAACGCGGAGCCGAGGTAGCCGGCCGCGTTCAGCAGCACGGCCGCCGGGGCGCCCGCCGCGCCGACGAGCACTCCGGCGAAGCTGCGGCCGGAGATGTCCATGGCCGCGTTCGTGCCGACCAGCAATGAGTTGGCCTCGGTGAGCCGCTCCCTGCCGACCAGCCTGGGCACGAGGCTTTGTGCGGCCACGTCGAAGAAGAGCGTGCCCACACCGGTCAGCGCGGCCACGGTGTACAGATGCTCCATCGTCAGCCCGCCGAGCCAGGCGGCCACCGGCACGGAGGCCAGCAGGACGGCCCGCACGAGATCGGCCACGATCATGAGGGGCTTCTTGCGCATCCGGTCGATCCACGCCCCGGCCGGCAGCCCGACGACCAGCACCGAGATCGTGGCCAGCGCGCTGAGCAGCCCCACCTGACCGGCGCCCGCGTGCAGCGTGGTCACGGCCAGCAGCGGCAGGGCGACATATCCCACCTGGGCCCCGAAAGCGCTCACGGCCGAGCCGAGGTACAGGTTCCGGAATCCGGCTTCAAGCAGCAACGAGGTTGTCTTCACGCCGCCCACGATGGTGAACTAACGTCCGTTGACGCGATTGATTAAGTGAGCAGCGAATCGAATGACCCTCGATCTGTCCTTCACCGCCGAGGACGTGGCCAACACCCGCTTCGCGATCTCTCCGCTGTGGGAGGTCGTGGCCAGCGTCCGCGTGCTCAAGGAGCCGACCGGCCTCAACCGCCCCTGGGCCGAGCGGGTACGCCGCCGCCTGGCCGACGTCGACTGGAGACTGCTGTCCGACCTCGTCCCGGTGCCGACGATCTCCCTGGTCTGCTTCATCAGCCCGCCGCCCGCGACTGCGGTACCGGATCTGGAGCTGGAGCTGGCCGGACTGCTCGCCGCCGAGCACGAGGTACGCGACCAGCTCGACACCTGGCGCCACGGCGGCCCGCGAACCCCCAGGATCCAGGCACTCCACGACGACCCCGCCGCCGGTCTGGCCCGCCTGGCCGGCGAGATCCGGGCGTACTGGGCGGCAGCCATCGCCCCCTACTGGCCGCGCATCCGCAGCCTGTGCGAGGGCGACGTGCTCTACCGCGCCAAGGCGCTGACGCAGGACGGCGTACGCGGCATGCTGACCGGCCTCGACGAGAACGTGCGCTGGCAGGGCGAGCGCCTGCGCCTGGACCACCGGTTCTGCCACGGCACGCGCGCGCTCGACGGGCGCGGCCTGCTGCTCGTGCCGTCGGTCTTCACCTGGCCGAGGATCTTCTCCATCACCGTGCCGCCGTTCCAGCCGACGCTGCGCTACTCGCCGCGCGGCATCGCCACGCTGTGGGAGCACCGCGAGAGCGACCCGCCGCAGGCGCTGGCGGCCGTGCTCGGCCGCACCCGCGCCCGCCTGCTGGCCTCGCTCGACCAGCCCGCCTCGACGCGCGAGCTGGCCGTCCGCACCGGCCTGTCGGAGCCGGGCGCCAGCCAGCACCTCACCGCGCTGCGCAGAGCGGGCCTGTGCAGCGCCCACCGCACGGGGCGCTATGTCCTCTACGCCCGTACGGCCGTCGCCGAGGCCCTACTTGCTGGAGACCCCCACACCTAGGTCGAACTCCCGATAGACCCGGGCCCAGAACCCGTCACGCAGCCACACCCGCGCCTCTGGGTAGGGACGCAGCGAGTGCCCGAGCTCCTTCTCCGCCTCTATGAGCAGTTCGGTGTCGATGACCGTCGGCAGGATCGGCCCCGGCAGCAGGTCGCGGATGTTGTCGCGGCCGCGGGTGAGGATCCACTTCTGCGCCACGTGCTCGCCCACGTCCTCCACGCGCGGCCGCGACGGGCCGAGCTTGGCCACCTGGCCGGGCTTGACCTGCGGCTTCGGGGTGGCGGGGCGACCGGCGAAGACGGTGGCCGGCGACGGCGCCGCGGCGGGCGGCGTGACCGGGACGGGTTGTGGTGCGCGGCTGAAAAAAGGTCTCAGGAAATCTGCAGAAATCACTTCAACGGTGTCGGACTCCCACACGAGGCGCTCGGCCTGGTTGGTGCCATACGGGGGTTCGACGCCCCACAGGTGTATCCGCACGCCGTAGGCCTGCGCGGCCTCGACGGCGGGCACCATGTCCTCATCGCCCGCCAGCAGGATCGTGTCGGTCACCGCGTGATGCCTGGCCAGCGCTTCAAGGTCGCTCCTGATCTGAGCGTCCACGCCCTTCTGCTGGCCACGCGCGTTAAGGTTGCCCAGTCGTACCTTCACCCAGGGCAACTGTGCGATCACTCGCTGATCGACGGTGGGCACTCGGTCGCGTGCGGCGTCATACCAATAGATCCGCAGCAGTTCTCCGGAAATACGTTCCATTGCATGTTTCTGGAGGCTCTGGATGAGCTCATCCGCCGCAACCCGATATTCCTTGCGTTCCTTCGCGCCAAGCAGCACTTCACCTGCGGCGGCATACAGATAACCGACATCCACCAGGACGGCGTACTTCGCTGCCACAGGATGCGGCGTGAGGTCTGGGATGGGCATGTCGTCCTCCAGGCCGCGGCCTTAGTTGATCGGCTGACTATATACGCCTACTTTTCTAGATAGTCCCAACTCTCGGGGAAGTTGACACCCGATTCCAGGGATCCATCTAGGGTAGGGCGCTCAACCGCCAAGCCGACTTCCCTGGCACGAGTCGCCTACGCATGGCTCGGGCTGGGTTTCGCCAAGTTTCGGGCTTACGGCCCGGCGTATGCGTGGGTTCCGGTTGCCGCGTGGTCAGGACGGTGACCAGAGCGGCGATCTCCTCGGGCGTCGCATCGCCCCGCACGACTTTCAGATGTGCTGTCACAGTGCTCTTTCGCTCGCTATGCCGGGATCCATCACGGTGCTGTTTGACTCGCTTCGCTCGTGTGTTGTGATGGATGTCCTGGCTACGCTGCGGGCATCCATCACGGTGTTGCTTTGACTCGCTTCGCTCGTGCGTTGTGATGGATGTCCTCGCTACGCTGCGGGCATCCATCACAACGGGATGTTCCCATGCTTCTTAGGTGGTAGCGAGGCACGCTTGTTACGGAGGGCCCGCAGAGCCTTCACCACTTGCGGCCGGGTGTCCGATGGACGGATTACGGCGTCGACATAACCCCGCTCAGCGGCGATATACGGATTGGCCAGCGTGTCTTCGTATTCGGTGACGAGCCGGGCGCGCTCGGCGTCGGGGTCGCCGGCGGCGGCCAGTTCGCGGCGGTAGAGGATGTTGACGGCGCCCTGGGCGCCCATGACCGCGATCTGGGCGGTGGGCCACGCCAGGTTGATGTCGGCGCCGAGGTGCTTGGAGCCCATGACGTCGTAGGCCCCGCCGTACGCCTTGCGGGTGATGATCGTGACGAGCGGGACGGTGGCCTCGGCGTACGCGTAGAGGAGCTTGGCGCCGCGGCGGATGATGCCGTTCCATTCCTGGTCGGTGCCCGGAAGGAATCCCGGGACATCAACAAAAGTCACGATTGGGATATTAAATGCATCGCATGTTCGGATAAATCGTGCGGCCTTCTCCGATGCGTTGATATCGAGGCATCCCGCGAAATGCATCGGCTGGTTGGCCACGACCCCGACGGGATGGCCGTCCACCCTGCCGTAGCCGACCACCACATTGGGCGCGAACTGCGCGTGAACCTCCAGAAACTCACCGTCGTCCAGCACGTGCTCGATGACCAGGTGCATGTCATAGGGCTGGTTGGCCGAGTCGGGGATGAGCGTGTCGAGCTCCGGGTCCGGCTCCAGGGCGGCGGCGGCCTCGTAGACGGGGGCCTCGTCCAGGTTGTTGGAGGGCAGGTACGACAGCAGCGCCTTCACGTACTCCAGCGCGTCGTCCTCGTCGGTGGCCAGGTAGTGGGCCACGCCGGACCTGGTGTTGTGCGTGTGGGCGCCGCCGAGCTCCTCGAACGTCACCTCCTCGCCGGTGACCGTCTTGATGACGTCCGGGCCGGTGATGAACATGTGCGAGGTCTGGTCGACCATGACCACGAAGTCGGTCAGCGCCGGGGAGTACACGTGCCCGCCCGCCGCCGCGCCCATGATCAGCGAGATCTGCGGGATCACGCCCGAGGCGTGCACGTTGCGCTTGAAGATCTCGGCGTAGAGGCCGAGCGCGACCACGCCCTCCTGGATACGCGCGCCGCCGCCCTCGTTGATCCCGATGATCGGGCAGCCGGTCTTGATCGCCATATCCAGAATTTTCACGATCTTCTCGCCATAGACCTCACCCAGCGAGCCCCCGAAAACCGTCACATCCTGTGAGAAGACGCACACCTGACGGCCGTCGACCGTGCCGTAACCGGTGATCACTCCATCGGAGTAAGGCCGCTTGCCCTCCAGCCCGAACATCGTCGAGCGGTGCCGCGCGAACTCGTCGAACTCCACGAACGAACCCTCATCCAAAAGCGCCACAACCCGCTCGCGCGCGGTCATCTTGCCTCTGGCGTGCTGCTTTTCCACCGCCGCCGCGGACCCCGCGTGCGCGGCCTCGTCCAGCCGGCGCTCAAGGTCGGCGATCTTACCGGCGGTGGTGTGAATATCCGGCAGTTCCGGCAATTCCTCAGCAGCACTCATGCCCAGAAGGTTAATCCCTCCTTCTACGCTGGTTCCATGACGGAGGCGGTTCGCACACAGGGGCTCTTCAAGCGCTACGGCCAGCAGATCGCGGTCGCGGGAGTCGACCTGGTGGTGCCGGCGGGAAGCTTCGCCGGCCTGGTCGGGCCGAACGGCGCGGGCAAGACCACCACACTCAGCATGATCACCGGACTGCTGCGCCCGGACGGCGGCCGGGCGGTGATCGACGGCCTGGACGTCTGGCGAGATCCGGTCCAGGTCAAGGCGAGGGTCGGCGTGCTGCCGGAGGGCCTGCGGCTGTTCGAGCGCCTGTCCGGCCGCGAGCTGCTCCACTACAACGGCCGGCTGCGCGCCATCCCCATGGCCGAGGTCGAGCAGCGCACCGAGGAACTGCTGGGCGTCATGGACCTGCGCGAGGCCGCCGACAAGCTCGTCGTCGACTACTCCACCGGCATGCGCAAGAAGATCGGCCTGGCCGCCGCGCTGCTGCACAACCCGTCGGTCCTGTTCCTGGACGAGCCGTTCGAAGGCGTCGACCCGGTCAGCGCCAACACCCTGACCGACGTGCTCCAGCGCTTCACCGCCTCCGGCTCGACGGTCATCTTCTCCAGCCACGTCATGGACCTCGTGGAACGGCTGTGCGACTGGGTGTCGGTGATGAGCGCCGGTCACATCGTGGCTCAGGGCCCGCTGGCCCAGGTACGCGGCGACCGTACACTCAACCAGGCCTTCCTCGACCTCGTCGGCGGCCCCAAGCGGGCCGGCGACACGGGCCTGACCTGGCTCGGCGCCAACGGCGCCACGGTGGACACAGCGGAGGAGAGCCCCAGCGCCGGCGGTGAGCGGTGAGCACGGCGCTGCTGTTCGCGCGGCTCAAGCTGCGGCTGGTCGCCGGGAACCTGCGCGGGGACCTCGCGCGCAAGCTGGGCTTCGTCTTCACCCTGCTCGCCGCGATCGCCGTGGCGGCTCTCGGGTTCCTGCTGATGAGCCTGCTGCGTCTGGCCGAGCCCGCCATGGCCACCAACCTGGCCGTCCTCGCGTTCACGATGTTCTGGATCGGCTGGGCGATCGTCCCGCTGCTGGCGTTCGGGCTGGACGACACGCTCGACCCGGCCAGGCTCTCGCTGTTCCCCCTGCGCACGGGGCAGCTGGCCGTGGGCATGTTCGCCGCCTCCGCGACCGGCGTCTGGCCCGCCGCCACCCTGATCATCACGGTCGGCGCGCTG
The DNA here is from genome assembly GCF_044457345.1 of Nonomuraea sp. NPDC050547. NCBI lineage: Bacteria > Bacillati > Actinomycetota > Actinomycetes > Streptosporangiales > Streptosporangiaceae > Nonomuraea > Nonomuraea sp. NPDC050547. Next base: position 165,200 of record NZ_JBITGW010000018.1, on the reverse strand, counting down.
GTGGGGCTGGCGAGCGGGATCGGCGGCGTGCTCGTCGGCGTCGTGGCGGTGTTCCTGCAGTTCGCGCTCTGCCTGGTCACCTCCAGGCTGATCACCACGGCCCTGTCCGGCGCGTTGCGCTCGCGCCGCGGCCGGGACGCGCTGGCGGTGGCGGCGATCTTCGCGGTGCTGCTGTTCCAGCTGCCCAACCTCATCGCCAACAGAGGACTCGGCGACCCGGTCGCGCTCATCGGCAGCACCGCGGGAGTGCTCCGCTGGACGCCGCCCGGCCTGGCCGCCCACGCCATCGCCGACGGCGGCCTGGTCGGCCTGGCCGAACTGCTCGTCGTCGCGGCGCTCGTGGTCCTGATCGGCTGGCTCTGGATCAAGGCGCTGGCCCACGCGCTGGTCACCGCGGACGCCTCCACCCAGTCGGCCTCCGTCCGCCGCTCCAGCGGGATCGTCGACCGCTTCCTGCCCGACGGCCCGCTCGCCGCCGTGGTCACCAAGGAGCTCAAGTACATCCGCCGCGACCCGCGCTTCCGCGTCGGCTGGTTCGCCTCGATCGTGGTCACCGGCGTGATCGCCTTCTCCATCACCGGTCAGTCCGGCGGGGGCGGTGGCCTGCCGCTGGTGATCGGGCCCGCGTGCCTCGGCGCGCTGATGCTCGCGCTGCAGTCGTGCAACGCGTTCGGCATCGACGGCCGCTCCCTGTGGATGAACACGGTCGCGTTCGGCGACGAGCGCGGCCTGCGCACCGACCTGGCCGGCCGGCATCTGGCCGCGGCGCTCATCGCGCTGCCCCTGCTGGCCCTCATGACCGTGGCCGTCTCCCTGTTCGCGGGCACGCCGTCGGCCATCCTGCCCGCCGCCCTGACCGCATGGGGCGTGTACGGCGTGGGCCTCGGCGTGGCCTCCATGACCAGCGTGATCCTGCCGTACACGGTGCCCGACCGGCTCAACGCCTTCACCGGCGCCGCCCCGGGCCAGGGCGGGCAGGCGTTCGCCGGGTCGTTCGCCGCCATGATCGGCATCGCCGGGCTGAGCCTGCCGCTGGTCCTGCCGGTGGTGTTCGGGGTGGCGTGGGTGAGCGTGGCGGCCCTGCCGTACGGCTTCGCGGTGGAGTACTTCGGCCGGAGGCTGGCGGCCACGGTGGGTCACGCGCGCATGCCCGAAGTGCTGGCCGCGGTGTCCCGTCCCACGTGAGCAGTGGTCTAGTCCATTAGGTGAGACCGGTCTGCGCTCGTTCACAGGCACTCTGTACCCTTCGAAACATGACTGACCAGGCAGTTGAACGCCGCAGCGCCGCCGTCGTCGAGATGCCGGACGAGCTCCGCCGGGACGTGAAACTGCTCGGCAGGCTGCTCGGCGACGTGATCGCCGAGCAGGGCGGCAAGGACCTGCTGGCCGACGTCGAGCGGCTGCGCAAGGCCGTGATCGCCGCCAGGAGGGGAGAGGCCTCCGCCGACGAGATCGCCGCGATGGTCGCCGAATGGGAGATCGACCGGGCGGTGCTCATCGCGCGGGCCTTCACCTGCTACTTCCACCTGGCGAACCTGGCGGAGGAGCACTACCGCATCAGGACGCTCCGGGAGCGCGACACCGACGGCGAGGTGCTGAAGGAGTCGCTGGCGCACGCCGTACAGGAGCTCGGGACCGCGCGCGTGCAGGAGCTCGTGGAGGAGCTGGAGCTGCACCCGGTGCTCACCGCGCACCCGACGGAGGCGCGCAGGCGCGCGGTCGTCACCGCGATCCAGCGCGTCAGCACCCAGCTGACCGAGTACAACGCGCCCGGCCGGGGCGCCTCGGAGCGCGAGGAGAACCTGCGGCGGCTGCTGGAGGAGATCGACCTGCTCTGGCGCACCGCCCAGCTGCGCGACACCAAGCTCGACCCGCTCGACGAGGTACGCACCGCGATGGCCGCCTTCGACGAGACGTTGTTCCGGGTGGTGCCGCAGGTCTACCGCTCGCTGGACGCGGCGCTCGGCGAGGGCGCCGGGACCAGGTCGCCGCTGGCGCGGCCGTTCATCCGCTACGGCAGCTGGATCGGCGGCGACCGCGACGGCAACCCCAACGTGACCGCGAAGGTCACCCGCGAGGCCGTGCTCATCCAGGCCGAGCACGTGCTCACCGCGCTGGAGACGGCCACCACCCGCATCGCCCGCACGCTCACCGCCAACGCCCACTACGCCGCGCCGTCGCGTGCGCTGCGCTCGGCGATCTCCGCGGCCGAGGACGCGCACCCCGACCTGGTCTCCGAGCTGGCCACCCGCTCGCCGCAGGAGCCGCACCGCCAGTGGCTGCTGTACGTGGCCGCGCGCATCTCGGCCACCAACCAGCGCGACCTCGACCTGGCCTACCGCGCGCCCGCCGAGCTGCTGGCCGACCTCAGACTGGCCCAGGAGTCGCTGGCCGGCCACGCGGCCCGGCAGGCGTACGGCGAGCTGCAGCACCTGATCTGGCAGGTGGAGACGTTCGGCTTCCACCTGGCCGAGCTGGAGGTCCGCCAGCACTCGCAGGTGCACGCGACGGCTCTGGCGGAGATCAGGGCGGGCGGCGAGCTGTCGCCGCTCACCGAGGAGGTTCTGTCCACGATCCGGGTGATCTCCTGGATCCAGGAGCGCTTCGGCGTGAACGCCTGCTGCAGGTATGTCGTCTCCTTCACCCGCTCGGCCGACGACGTGGCCGCCGTCTACGAGCTGGCCGAGGCGGCGCTCGGCATCCGGGCACCGGTGCTCGACGTGGTGCCGTTGTTCGAGTCGGGCCAGGACCTCGACAACGCCCCCGGCGTGCTCACCGGCATGCTGGAGATCCCCAAGGTCCAGACCAGGCTGGCCGCCACCGGGCGGCGCATGGAGATCATGCTGGGCTACTCCGACTCGGCCAAGGAACTCGGCCCGGCCGCGGCCACGCTCAAGCTCTACCAGACCCAGGAGCGCCTCACCGAGTGGGCCCGCGAGCACGAGGTGAAGCTCCGGCTGTTCCACGGCCGCGGTGGCGCGCTCGGCCGCGGCGGCGGCCCGGCCAACCGGGCGGTGCTGGCCCAGGCGCCGGGCTCGGTCGCCGGACGCTTCAAGGTGACCGAGCAGGGTGAGGTGATCTTCGCCCGCTACGGCCACATGGCGATCGCCAGGCGGCACATGGAGCAGGTGGCCAACGCCGTGCTGCTGGCCTCCTCGCCCACCAACGGCAGCCGTACCGCCGCTGCCGCCGCGCGCTTCCGCACGCTGGCCGAGCAGGTGGCCTCCGCCTCCGAGGGCGCCTACCGCGCGCTGACCGAGGCGCCGGGCTTCCCCGAATGGTTCGCGCTGGTCAGCCCGCTGGAGGAGATCGGCTCGCTGCGGCTCGGCTCCCGCCCGGCCCGGCGCGGACTCGGGGCGCCCCGGTCGCTGGACGACCTGCGGGCCATCCCGTGGGTGTTCGCCTGGGCGCAGACCCGGGTGAACCTGCCCGGCTGGTACGGCCTGGGCACCGGGCTGGCCTCGGTCGCCTCGGTCGAGGAGCTGCGGGCGGCGTACGAGGAGTGGCCGTTGTTCAACGCGATGCTGGACAACGCCGAGATGTCGCTGGCCAAGACCGACCGCTCGATCGCCGAGCGCTATCTCGCGCTCGGCGGCCGGAACGACTTCGCCGGGCAGGTGATGGCCGAGTACGACCTGACCCGCAAGCTGGTCCTGCAGGTCACCGGGCACACCCGCCTGCTGGAGAACCGCAAGGTCCTCTCGCGGGCGGTGCAGCTGCGCGACCCCTACGTCGACGCACTGTCGCACCTGCAGCTGCGGGCGCTCACCGCGCTGCGCAGGGGCGAGGTCCCCGAGCGGGAGGCCGAGCGGCTCTCGACGCTGCTCCTGCTGTCGGTCAACGGAGTGGCCGCGGGTCTGCAGAATACTGGGTGAACCCGCGCAGGCCCCGTTCGATCGGGCCGTAGCGGTGGTTGCGCATCCACCAGGCGCTCAGCAGCAACAGAACCGTGTAGATCGCCGCGGCCACGCCGATCACCGCGATCGGCGTCAGCCTGCCGCCGAGCCCCAGCCCGTACCCGGTGAAGACGAGGCACTGCAGGATGGACTGCCCGATGTAGTTGGAGGCGGCGGCCCTGCCCGCCGGGGCCAGCGCGGCGCCGATCGCCGGCAGGCGCCGCACCAGTAGCAGGAGCGTCACCACGTACGCGGCGGCCAGCGGCAGGGACAGGATGTTGTTGAGCGCCAGGCCGACCAGTTGCAGGGCGCCCTCGTGCTGGCTGGACCAGGTGAAGAAGACGGCCGCCGGGAGGCCGAGGCCGTACCCGATCCAGAGGACGCGCGGCACGAAGCGCGCCCAGCGCTCGGGGTCCTCCAGCAGCCGCGACTTGCCCGCGGCCATGCCGAACAGGAACAACGCCATCGCCATCGGGCCCTGGCCGAACCAGATGAACGCCGCCAGCATCGGGTAGGTCTCCAGCTGGAACTGCAGGAAGCTCAGCGGGCTGCCGGTGACCTGCGCCTGCGCGGCGGCCATGACCGCCGGGTCGGTGGGCGTCGTCACGCCGGCCGAGGGGTCGAGCATGGTCAGCCCCGCGAGGATGAGCCAGATCGCCGACATGACGCCGATGATCCAGCAGCCGATCTTGACGGCGGTTCTCGGCCGGACGTTGCGCAGCGCCAGCAGGATCAGGCCGAGCGCGGCGTACAGCGTGAGGATGTCGCCGATCCAGAACAGGATGCCCTGCGTGACGCCGAGCACGAACAACCCGAGGCAGCGGCGGAGCATCCGCGGCTTGACCTTCTCGCCCCACGAGCGCATCTGCATCGTGAAGGAGTAGCCGAACATGAACGAGAAGATGACGTAGAACTTCGTCAGCACCAGCGTCTGGACCGTCAGGCTCACCGGGTCGCGGTTGAAGTCCATGCTGGAGATGGCCACGGACAGCCCGGGGTCGGCGAAGAAGCTGATGTTCGCGACGAGGATGCCGCCCAGCGCGAAGCCGCGGACGGCGTCGATCTCGTGGATGCGCCTTAAAGCCGGCGCCGTGGTGGTCATGCCTGCGACGCTACGGACCCCCAGGGGCGGCCCGCATCCGTCCGAGGGCGCGGACGGCTCCATCCAAAGTCGGAAAGGGCCCGGCGAAAACGCCGGGCCCTTTCTTCCGAAATCCCTAGTGCACGAACTCGGCGTCCTGGCGGGCCTGCTGGGGGAGCATCAGCCCGACGAGGAAGGTGACCACGATCATGCCCGCCGCGACCGCGAAGGTGATCTCGGCGCTGCCGGTCCCGAAGAAGACGGTCCCGAGTACGGCCAGGCCGAGCGCGTTGCCCACCTGCTGGAGCGCGGTCAGCGTGCCGGAGGCCGAGCCGGTCTCCTGCGGGTCCACGGCGGCCAGGACGATGTTGAAGTACGGGCCCATGATCATGCCGCTGCCGAGACCGACGAAGAGCAGGGCCGGAGCGAGCTGCCAGGGGGTGACGCCCGGCTCGGCCACGATCAGCAGGGCCACGACCGCGAGGGCCATGATGACGGCGCCGGCCAGCAGGACCTTGCGGCCGAAGCGCTGGGTGGACTGGGCGACGATCATGCCCACGATCATGCCGAGGGAGGAGGGGACGCCGGTCAGCGCGGCCTTCAGCGGGTCGTAGTGGAGCATGAGCTGGGTGTAGAGGCCGATGACCATGAACACCCCGCCGAAGGCGGCGAAGTAGACGGTGCCGACGGCCATGCCGGACAGGAACGCGGGCTTGCGGAAGAGCGAGGGCGCCACCAGCGGGTCGCCGCCGCGGGCGGCACGGCGCTTCTCGTAGGCGACGAAGACGACGAGGGTGACGACCGAGGCGGCCATCAGCGCGAACGACCACGCGGGCCAGCCGTGCTCCTGGCCCTGGACCAGCGGGAAGACCATCAGGACGACACCGGCGGAGGCGAGGATCGCGCCGGGCAGGTCGAGCTTGACGCCGCCGATCGGCGGGGTCTTCGGCAGGAAGCGCAGCGCCGCGAAGACCGCCGCCACGCCGATCGGCAGGTTGATCAGGAAGATCATCCGCCAGCCGGTGCCGAACAGGTCGGCGCTGACCAGCCACCCCGCCAGGATCGGGCCGCCGATGGCCGACAGTCCCATGACCGGGCCCATCAGCCCGAACGCGCTCGCCAGTTCCTTGGGCGGGAACATCTCCTTCATCATCCCCATCCCCTGGGGGATCATGGCCGCGCCGAACAGGCCCTGGACGACCCGGGCCGCGATGATCATCTCCGGCGAGACGGAGACCGCGCAGAGCAGCGAGCCGACCGTGAAGCCGATCATCCCGATGAGGAACATCCGCCTGCGTCCCACGATGTCGCCCAGCCGGCCGCCGGTGAGCAGGCCCGCGGTCATCGCCAGGATGTACGCGGCGCCCAGCCACTGGATGAACGCGTTCCCGGCGCCGAAGTCGTTCCTCATGGTCGGCCCCGCGATGTGGGTGACCGTGGCGTCCAGCAGCTCCATGACGGATCCGGACAGGATCACGGCCAGGGCCGGCCAGCGCCACTTGTAGGCGGCGGGCTGCTCGGGAGCGGCGGTTGCGGCCACTGGCCGGGTGTCGAGGACGGTCATGGTGTTCCTCCTGAATCGGAACGGCTTGTTCTGTTCCAACAATAGCAGAACGGAATGCTTCATTCCACTGTTTTCGCAAGATCTTCGCGTACGGCCGGCACCCCATGCGAAAGGGCCGTAGCACGGAAGCTACGGCCCTATGCGGAAAGGTTCATTCCGCGTTCCACCGCGCGAAGAAATCGCGCACATCCTGCGCGAACACCTCCGGAACCTCGTGCGCGGCGTAGTGCCCGCCGACGTCGTAGAAGTTCCACTGGGCGATGTTCTTGTGGTCGCGCTCGGCGAAGCGCCTGATCGACTGGAAGTCGTTGGCGAAGTTGGCCAGCCCGATCGGCACGGTGGTCGGCTCCGCGGGCTGCTCCAGCTTGGCGTTCTCGTAGTAGAAGCGGGCCGAGGAGGCGGCGGTGCCGTACAACCAGTGGACGGCGATGTTGCTCACCGCCCAGTCGATGCCGAGTTCCTCGCCCATGAGCTGGCCCATCCAGCCGAGCAGGCCGGCGGGGGAGTCGGCGAGGGCGTGCGCGAGGGTCTGCGGGGCCTGGGACTGCATGGTGTTGAAGGCGCCCATGGTCTCCCAGAAGCTCTGCAGGAACCGGACCCTGCCCATGTCCTCCTCGCTCAGCCCCTCGAACTCGGCCGGGTCGCCGGAGGGGAAGGAGAAGATCTGGGTGACGTGCAGGGCGACGGCGTGCTCGGGGGCGAGCCTGCCGATGTACGGCGTGACGATCGAGCCGCCGTCGTTGCCCACGGCGCCGTAGCGGTCGTAGCCCAGGCGCTTCATCAGCTCGGCCCAGGCGGCCGCGACGCGGGCGGCGTTCCAGCCGCGCTCCGTGGTCGGACCCGAGAAGCCGAATCCGGGCACAGACGGGATGACCAGGTGGAAGTCACGCGACAGCGGCTCGATCACCTCGACGTACTCCAGGGCGGTGCCCGGCCAGCCGTGGGTCAGCACCAGCGGCAGCGCGTCCTCCTTGGCGGAGCGGATGTGGAAGAAGTGCACGTTCTGGCCGTCGATCTCGGTCGTGAACTGCGGGTGGGCGTTGAGCCTGGCCTCCAGCGCGCGCCAGTCGAACTCGTCGCGCAGGTGCTCGACCATGCGGCGGACCCGGCCGGCGCTCACGCCGTAGTCCTCGCCGGCGTCGGGGAGCTCGTCGGTGAAGCGGGTCCTGGCCAGGCGGGCCTTCAGGTCGTCGAGGTCGGCCTGGGGGACGTCGATGTGGTAGGGGCGGATCTCGGCCATGGGAGGTCTCCTTCGGGAAGCGAAGCGTTCCGTTCTGATAAGAACTCTATCAGAACGGAATGCTTTGTTCCACACTTAGGCGACCTTGATGCGCTCCGCTCCCGCGTAGACGTTGCAGCGCTCGCCGCGCAGGAAGCCCACGAGCGTCATGCCGAACTCCCTCGCCAGGTCCACCGCCAGCGACGACGGCGCCGAGACCGCGCACACCACGGGGATGCCGGCGGCCAGCGCCTTCTGCATGATCTCGTAGCTGGCCCGGCCGCTGACCATCAGGACGTTCGACGCCAGCGGCAGCTCGCCGCGCAGCCCCGCCCAGCCGACCAGCTTGTCCACGGCGTTGTGCCGGCCCACGTCCTCGCGCGTGGCCACCAGCTCGCCGCCCGCCGTGAACAGGCCCGCCGCGTGCAGGCCGCCGGTCTTGCCGAAGACCCCCTGCGACTCGCGCAGCCGGTACGGCAGGCCGTACAGCACCTCCTGGGTCAGCCCCAGCTCCGGCGGCGCGACCGGTGAGCAGCGGTGCCGCAGCGCGTCGAGGCTGGCCGAGCCGCAGATCCCGCACGCGCTGGAGGTGAGGAAGTGGCGTTCGAGCGCGGGCAGATCGGGGATCGGCGTGTGCAGCCGGACCGTGACGACGTTGTAGCGGGCCTCGGGCAGCACGTCCTCGTCGGTGCAGTAGCCGATCGCCGCGATCTCGCCGGGCCCCGCGATCCCCTCGCCGTGCAGGAACCCGGCGGCCAGCTCGAAGTCGTGCCCCGGCGTGCGCATGGTGATCGCGGCGGTCCTGCGCTCCCCGCCGGACCGCAGACGGATCTCCAGAGGCTCCTCGGTGGCCAGGTCGTCGCGGCGGTCCCGGGCGGCGGACCCGGTGATCTCCCGGATCCGTACGCGCGTGGTGGGCCCAGGGCGCTCGCTCACAGCTGCTTCACCGTGACGAGGGCGTTGTAGTCGGGGATCTTGGCGTCGGGGGAGCGGCGGGACTCGTCGAGCAGCACGTTGCCCTCCGGCCAGTGAATCTGCAGGTTGCCCGGCATGAGCGGGGCCCGCAGCACCTTGCCCCGGTAGGTGCGCTGCCGCTCGCCCAAAGAGGTGAGCTCGACGGGCGCGCCGTCGGGCAGGCCGAGGCGGTCGGCGTCGTAGGCGCTCATGAGCACGGCCTCGCGCATCGCGCCGTTGAAGCCGTCGCGGCGCTCGTGGACCATGCTGTTGAACTGTTTGCCGCGCCGCGTGGCCACCATGAACGACCCGTCGGGGCGCTCCGGCGAGGGCGGCGTGACCGGGGAGAAGACGGCCAGGCCGTCGGCGGTCTGGAAGCGGCCGTCGGCGAACAGGTGGCGGCCGCCGTACTGGACGTTGTCGCCGAACACCCGCAGGTCCGCGATTCCGGCGTAGAAGGGGACGGCCCGTTCGATGTCCTCGCGGATGTCGGGCGTACCGGTGTAGGTGATTTTTCCAGAAATTTCCGGGCGGACTCGGGCGGCCAGCTCGGTGAAGATCTTCCACTCCGGCCACGCCTCGCCGATCCGCGGGCCCTCGACCTCGGGCGAGAAGATGATGCGGCGCTCGGTGGAGGTCTCGGTCACGCCGCCGACCATCTCGTAGCGGGTCTGCGCGGGCAGCAGCAGCACGTCGCCCGCGCTCGGCACCAGCATCTGCGAGGACAGCACGATGTCCACGTGCACCCGCAGCTTCAGCCGCGACAGCGCCTCGCGGCAGTAGGCCGGATCGGGCAGCACCTCCAGGAAGTTGCCGCCGGAGGAGATCAGCACGTCCAGCTCGCCCGCGTGCGCCGCGTCGATCATCTCGGTCGCGGTGAGTCCGGGGGAGCTGGGCACCTCGAATCCCCACATGTCGGTAAATTTCGTGGCGTTGGGTGGGTTGATCGGCAGGCCGCCCGGCAGGCCCGTCGCGTACGCGCCCATCTCCGCCCCGCCCTGCACCCCGCTGTGCCCCCGGATCGGCATCAGTCCGCAGTTGTCACGCCCCACGAACCCGCGCGCCAGCGCCAGGTTCACGATCGAGCGCACGTTGTCCTCGCCGAACGCGTGCTGCGTGATGCCCATCGACCACACCAGCACCGCCGAGCGGGCCCGGCCCAGCAGTTCCGCCATGCGCAGCATCTCGGCCCTGGTGGAGCCGGACAGCGCCTCAAGCGACTCCCACGACTGGGCGGCGACGGCCTGCCGTACCTCGTCGAAGCCCTTCGTGCGCGAGCGGACGAACTCCTCGTCCACCCAGCCCTTCTCGATCAGGTGCTTGAGGACCCCGTTGAGGAAGCCGATGTCGCCGCCCACGTTGACGCCGAAGAACTCGTCGGTGATCTTCGTGCCGAACACCGCGGACTCCGCGTTGGACGGCACCCAGTACTTGTCCATGCCCGGCTCGCGATAGGCGTTGACCATCGCGATCCGGGTCCCGGCCTTCTTGGCGTGATAGAGGTACTTCATCGCCACCGGCTGGTTGTTGGACGGGTTCGACCCGATGAACACGATCAGGTCGGAGCCGATCCAGTCGGTGTAGGAGCAGGTCGTGGCCGCCGCCCCGATCGTCTCCTTCAGCGCCACCGTCGAGGGCGAGTGGCAGATGCGCGCCGCGTTGTCGACGTTGTTGCTGCCCATCGCGCGCACCGCCTTCTGCGCCGCGAAGTAGTTCTCGTTGGGCACGCCGCGGCTGGTCAGATAGACACCGAAGCGCGCCTCGCGCAGGTGCCGCGCCGCCACCTCCAGCGCCTCGTCCCACGAAACGCGCGTGAAGCCCGCCTCGCCCGCCCTCCTGATCATCGGGTACGGCAGCCGCCCCAACTCCCGCAGCTCCGCGCTCTTCTTCCCATGAAGCCCGGAGACGTCCTTGAGCGCCCTGTACTTCAGCGCCGGCATCGTGTTGAGCGGCAGCAGGCGCAGCCGGATGTTGCACAGGTGGATCTCGTCCATCGTCCAGTCGCGCATGCCCTGGGTCCCGAGCGCGCAGCCGTCGCAGGTTCCCTGATTGAGAATGCGCCAGGCGTAGCGCCTGTTGCCCTTGACCGATTTGAACGCCTTCCACAACTCCAGGTAGTTGTTGGGCTTGCGCAGGCCGATGCCGAACGGCCGCCAAGACGCCCAGTTACGCGGGTCAAGAAGCTTGCTCATCTCCCCATTCTCCCCTCCGCGCGGAGCCGGGGACCAGGCCGTAGGAAGATGGTGGACGTGGCTGACTCGCGTTACTCCGACCTCGATCGCCCGCCTCTGTCCCAGGGCGCGCTCAACCGCGCTCTGGTACGGCCCGGCGGCCTGTGGACCGGCATCACCGTCATCGACAGCACCGGCTCCACCAACGCCGACCTGACCCAGGCCGCCCGTGGCGGCGCCGAGCAGGGCGCAGTGCTCGTCGCCGAGACCCAGCTCGCCGGTCGCGGCCGCCTGGGCCGGGTGTGGAACGCGCCCGCGCGCTCCGGCCTGACGTTCTCCGTCCTGCTGCGCCCGAGGGTCCCGCAGGTCCGGCACGGCTGGCTGCCGCTGCTGTTCGGCGTGGCCGCCGCCTCCGCGGTGCGCCGCCTGGCCGAGGTGGACGTCCGGCTCAAGTGGCCCAACGACCTGCTGATCGGCGAGCGCAAGCTGGCCGGGGTGCTGGCCGAGCGGATCGACGAAGCGGTGGTGATCGGGATGGGGCTCAACGTCTCGCTCCAGCCGGCCGAACTGCCCGTCGAGACCGCCACCTCGCTCGCCGTCGAGCAGGCCGCCTGCGTCGACCGCGACCCGCTGATCAGGGCGATCCTGCGCGAGCTGGAAAGCCACTACCGCGAATGGACCGAGGCCGACGGCGACGCCGACGCCTGCGGGCTGCGCGCCGCCTACCAGGCGTCCTGCGCGACGATCGGCCGCCGCATCAGGGTCGAACTGCCCGGCGAGCGCGTCCTTGAGGGCGTGGCCACCGGCGTCGACCCGAACGGCCACCTGCAGGTCGAGGCCGACGGCAAGGGTCACACGTTGAGCGCGGGTGACGTCGTTCACGTGCGACCGGCACCATAGAGTGGCACGATTTCCGCATGACTCTCCCAGACCACCACTTGACGCAGGGCGAGCGCCGCATCCGGGCCTTCAACCCGCACTGGAAGCGGCTGATCGCGCCCTTCGCCGCGCTGGTGCTCATCGTCATCGCCTCCGGGGTCGCGATCTACTTCGTGCCCGGCGACTGGCAGTACGCCACCTACGGCAGGCTCGCGATCGGCGTCGTCGCGATCCTGCTGCTGACGATCTGGTCGTTCATCCCGTACCTGCAGTGGAAGAACACCGGCTACGTCCTGACCACCCACCGCTTCACGATCAGCACCGGCGTGCTGAACAAGTCGACGGACGAGATCCCGCTGACCAAGGTCAACTCGGTCAGCTCCGACCAGTCGTTCGCCGAGCGCATCCTGGGCTGCGGCACGCTGACCGTGGAGTCGGCCAGCGACCAGGGGCAGCTCGCGCTGCGTGACATCCCGCAGATCCAGGACGTCCGAGCCGACCTGTTCCGCGCCGTCGAGGACGTCTCCGACGGCGAGGTCGACGGCAAGTAGCCCGCGGGCGTGGAGACACCGGGCCGGCCCACGGCAGAGGAGATCGAGCGGCTGCTGGTCGGCACGCCCGCCCGCTACACGCGCGCGGAGGTGGCGGCCAAGTCCGGGGTCTCCCAGGATCTGGCCGAGCGGATCTGGCGCGCGCTCGGCTTCGCCACGCTGTCCGACGACGCGGTGGCCTTCAGCGACGCCGACGTGGCCGCGCTCGGGCGGGTGCGCACCATGCTCGACAGCGGCCTGCTCGACGAGCAGACCGTGCTGCGCATGACCCGCGCGCTGGGCCGTACCACGGCCAGGCTGGCGCAGTGGCAGGCCGAGATCATGGTCGGCGCGATGCTGCCCAAGGACGCAGAGGCGAGCGACAGCGAGCTGGCGGCGGTGCTGGAGACCGCCCAGAACCTGCTGCCCGACTTCGAGCACGTGCTCGTGCACGTCTGGCGGGCGCAGCTGGCCGCCGCGGGCACCAGGATGCTCGCGCTGGCCGACATCAGCGAAGAGACCGAGATGGCCAAGGTCAACATCGCGGTGGGCTTCGCCGACCTGGTCTCCTTCACCCGGCGCGCCCGTGACCTCGACGAACGGCAGCTCGCGGCGTTGGTGGAGGGCTTCGAGGCGCGAGCGGCGGACGTGGTGGCCGCCCACGGCGCCCGGCTGGTGAAGACGCTCGGCGACGAGGTGCTGTTCAGCGCGCCGTCCGCCGGGGTGGCCGCGCGGATCGCGCTTGAGCTGGTCGAGGCGGACGAACTGCGCATCGGCCTGGCCTACGGGCCGGTGCTGCAGATGATGGGCGACGTCTTCGGCACCACCGTGAACCTCGCCGCCCGCCTCACCGCCATCGCCCGGCCCGGCACGATCGTCGTGGACGCGGGCCTGGCCGCCGAACTCGCCGGGCAGCCGGGCCTCGACGTGCTCAGGATCCGGCGTCGCCCTGCTCGGGGGCTCGGCGTGGTGCAGCCCTACGTCTTGCGAAGATCTTCCTCTTGAAAGCAAGATGACTGGCATGCCGTACGAAGTCAGTGGCGTCATCGCCAGAGGCAAGGGCCAGGAAGTTTCCGTCGAGACCGTGCTGGTGCCGGACCCGGGTCCCGGCGAGGCGGTGGTGAACGTGCAGGCGTGCGGTGTCTGCCACACCGACCTCCACTACCGGGAGGGCGGCATCAACGACGACTTCCCGTTCCTGCTCGGCCACGAGGCCGCCGGCACCGTCGAGGCGGTCGGCGAGGGCGTCACCGGGCTGGAGCCGGGCGACTTCGTGATCCTCAACTGGCGCGCGGTGTGCGGCCAGTGCCGCGCCTGCCTGCGCGGCCGTCCCTGGTACTGCTTCGCCACCCACAACGCGAAGCAGAAGATGACGCTGGCCGACGGCACCGAGCTCTCGCCCGCCCTGGGCATCGGCGCGTTCCTGCAGAAGACGCTGGTCGCCGCCGGTCAGTGCACCAAGGTCTCGGCGGAGGCGCCGGCGCAGGTGGCCGGGCTGCTGGGTTGCGGCGTCATGGCCGGCATCGGCGCCGCGATCAACACCGGCGGCGTCGGCAGGGGCGACAGCGTGGCCGTGATCGGCTGCGGCGGCGTCGGCGACGCGGCCGTCCTGGGCTCCTCGCTGGCCGGAGCCGGGACGATCATCGCCGTGGACGTGGACGACCGCAAGCTGGAGCTGGCCAAGGGCTTCGGGGCCACCCACACCGTCAACTCCCGCTCGCAGGACCCCGTCGAGGCGATCCGCGAGCTGACCGGCGGCAACGGCGCCGACGTCGTGATCGAGGCCGTCGGCCGCCCCGAGACCTACAAGCAGGCCTTCTACGCCCGCGACCTGGCCGGCACCGTCGTGCTGGTCGGCGTGCCGACGCCGGAGATGACGCTGGAGCTGCCGCTGCTCGACGTCTTCGGCCGTGGCGGCGCGCTCAAGTCCTCCTGGTACGGCGACTGCCTGCCCTCCCGTGACTTCCCCATGCTCGTCGACCTGTTCCTGCAGAACCGGCTGCCGCTGGACAAGTTCGTCTCGGAGGAGATCGCGCTGGACCAGGTGGAGGAGGCGTTCGCCAAGATGCACCGTGGTGAGGTGCTGCGGTCGGTCGTGGTGCTGTGACCGTTCCGCCCGCCTGCCTAGGAGACAACGCATGATCGACAAAGTGATCACTTCGGGGACGTTCTCGCTGGACGGCGGGACCTGGGAGGTCGACAACAACGTCTGGCTGGTCGGCGACGCCCGTGAGGTGATCGTCATCGACGCGGCGCACTCCGCGGCGGCCATCGCCGAGCGCGTGGGCGGCCGCCGGATCAAGGCGATCGTCTGCACGCATGCCCACAACGACCACATCAACGCCGCGGCCGAGCTGAACGCGCCGATCCTGCTGCACCCGGCCGACCAGGTGCTGTGGGAGCAGGTGTACGGCGACTCCGTGACGTACGAGCCGTTGAGCGACGGCGACAAGCTGGAGGTCGGCGGGATCGAGCTGCGGGTGATCCACACCCCGGGCCACTCGCCGGGGGCGGTCTGCCTCTACGCGCCCGAGCTCACCGCGCTGTTCAGCGGCGACACGCTCTTCCGCGGAGGGCCCGGCGCGACCGGCAGGTCGTACTCCTCCTTCGAGACGATCGTCGAGTCGATCAAGGAGCGGTTGCTGACGCTACCTGCCGAAACCCGCGTCCACACCGGCCACGGCGACTCGACCTCGATCGGCGCGGAGGCCCCGCATCTGGAGGAGT
The DNA here is from genome assembly GCF_044457345.1 of Nonomuraea sp. NPDC050547. NCBI lineage: Bacteria > Bacillati > Actinomycetota > Actinomycetes > Streptosporangiales > Streptosporangiaceae > Nonomuraea > Nonomuraea sp. NPDC050547. The sequence goes on along the minus strand of NZ_JBITGW010000018.1, from coordinate 150,179 downwards.
GGATCAAGCGGGGTCACTGAAACATACCCCCTAGGGGGAATGTCCTCTCTGGTAGGTAGTGTCCGTGTGGCACACCTAACATAGGCAAGCCTTACCGAAGTGAGGTATCTTAGGCGTGCCTAACCTTATATCTTGCGAGAGGCTGCCCCCGGATGTACGTATGCGTTTGTCGTGCTGTGACCGAAAATGAGGTCCACGACTGCATCGCATCCGGCGCCAAGAGTGTGCGGCAGATCCGCGACACCACAGGCGCCGGCGGCGACTGTGCATCTTGCGTGCGCAAGATCTGTGCGATCCTGAAGCGGTCTGAAGAACTGACGACCGCTTAGCACGAGGGGCCCGTCCATGCAGGGCGACAAGCAGATCATCGAGCTGCTCAACGAGCAGCTCACCGCCGAGCTCACCGCGATCAACCAGTATTTCCTGCACGCCAAAATGCAGGAGAACTGGGGTTACACCAAGCTCGCCGAGCACACGCGCGCCGAGTCGATCGACGAGATGCGGCACGCCGAGCGCCTCACCGACCGCATCCTCTTCCTGGAAGGCCTGCCCAACTACCAGCGGCTGGGCACGCTGCACATCGGGCAGACGGTCGAAGAGCAGCTCAAGGCGGACCTGGACGTCGAGTTGTCGGTGGTGAAGCGGCTGCGGCCGGCGATCCTGCTCATGCGGGAAAAGGGTGACGCGACCTCCGCGCGTGTCTTCGAGGACATCCTCGCCGACGAGGAGCACCACATCGACTACCTGGAGACGGAGCTCGCTCTGATCCAGTCGCTGGGCGAGCAGCTTTACCTCGCCCGCTACGCGGAGCCGCCGTCCGCCAGCTAGAGGATTCACCAAGCGCCCGCCGGGGTTCCGGCGGGCGTTTCTCTTCTCGTACGGCTGTCTTCTCCTACGGCGAAGCCGCGACACGCCGAAGGCGCACAGGCCGGTTGGGCGGGGAGAAGCATGGGGGTGTTTGGCCGGGTGGGTAAATCGCCAATAACCAACGTATATCATCGTTTGCCCAGGTCAATGGATAGGTCAACGACAAGTCAAACCGCGCGCTGTGCCCGGGAAACGATCGCCTAAGGTCCTACGATCGCTTCATGACCTGCGTACTTCTCGCCGAGGATGACACCTCGATCTCCGAGCCGCTCGCGCGCGCCCTGCGTCGCGAGGGTTATCAGGTTGAGGTGAGTCCCGACGGCCCGCAGGCCCTGGAGAGGGCCCTGTCGGGCGGCATCGATCTCATAGTTCTCGATCTCGGACTACCGGAAATGGACGGCTTGGAGGTCGCCCGCCGGATCCGGGCCGAAGGCCACGGCACGCCGGTGCTGATCCTGACCGCACGCGTCGACGAGGTGGACACCGTCGTCGGACTCGACGCCGGCGCCGACGACTACGTCACCAAGCCGTTCCGCCTGGCGGAGCTGCTGGCCAGGGTGCGGGCGCTGCTGCGCCGCGGCACCTCGGAGACCCCGGTCGTGCAGGGCGTCCGCATCGACGCCGACTCCCGCCGAGCCTGGATGGGCGACAAGGAGCTGCACCTGACCACCAAGGAGTTCGACCTGCTGCGCGTGCTGGTGCGTGACGCCGGAAAGGTCGTCACCCGGGAGCAGATCATGCGGGAGGTCTGGGACACCAACTGGTGGGGTTCCACCAAGACCCTCGACATGCACATCTCCTGGCTGCGCCGCAAGCTGGGCGACGACGCCGCGAAGCCCCGATACATCACCACCGTCCGGGGAGTCGGCTTCCGCTTCGAACGCGAGTAGGCGATGCGCCGCCGCCTGCTCTCCTCCACCCTGCTCGTCGCCGTCATCGCGGTTCTGCTGCTCGGGGTCCCCTTGGGTCTCGTGGTCAGCCGCCTGATCGTCGACGAGGCTTCCCAGGAGCTCAGGGCGGAGGCGACGCGGCTGGTGGGTGAGGTCGAATACGCTCGCATCCAGGACACGCCTCTCGACCCCCAGCAGCTGGAGCAGAAGTATCCAGAGCGATATATCCAGATCTACGAGCGGGGCAACCCCCCCAAGGCGACCATCGTCGGCGCGCCGCCGCCGTCCGGTCACCAGATGACGGAGGACGCCCAGTCGGAAAGCGGCATCTACGTCCGGGTGAGCCGCGACAAGGACCAGGTGGAGCAGGACGTGCGCGCACGCCTGCTCCTCATCGTGGCTCTGGCCGTCGCGGCTCTGGCCGTCGCCGTGGGGCTGGCCATCGTCCAGTCCCGCAGGCTGACGCTCCCCCTCCAGGACCTTGCCAAGATCGCCGAACGGCTGGGCTCAGGTGACGCCCGGCCCAGCAAGCACCGGTACGGCATACCCGAACTCGACCGGGTGGCGGAGGTCCTCGACCGCAGCGCCACCCGGATCTCCGACCTGCTCACCCGTGAGCGGGAGTTCGCCACCGACGCCTCCCACCAGCTGCGCACGCCCCTGACCGGGCTGACCATGCGTCTGGAGGAGATCGTGGCCGCCGCCGACCACCCCGAGGTCGTGCGTGAGGAGGGCGACGCCGCCATCGTGCAGGCCGAGCGGCTCACCGCGGTGATCGACGAACTGCTCGCCGCCGCACGCAGGCAGCGGCACTCCCAGGCCGAGCCCATCACCGTGGACGACGTGCTCGTCCAGCAGGTCACCGAGTGGGCGCCGGTCTTCCGCGGCAGCGGGCGCGACCTGCTGCTCGAAGGCGAGCGTGGCCTGGAGGCGCTGGGCACCACCGGCGGACTCGGCCAGGTCGTCGCCTCGCTCCTGGAGAACTCCCTGCGTCACGGCGGCGGCACGGTCAAGGTCTCGACCAGTCGCAGCGACAACTACGTGGTCATCGAGGTGGCCGACGAGGGCCCCGGCATCGCCGACGACCTGGCCGGCCGGGTGTTCGAGCGCAACGTCAGCGGCGGTGGCGGCACCGGTCTCGGGCTGACGCTCGCCCGCGCGCTGGCCGCCGCCGACGGCGGAAGGCTGGAGCTCGTACGGCGCCGCCCCGCGGTGTTCTCGTTGTTCCTGCGCCCGGCGGAGGAGAAGCGCCCGAGCCGTGTGGTGACCGGACCCGCCTGAGGCCTCAGCGGCCCACGCGCGGTTCGGTCACCGCCGCCGGCTCTCGACCTCGGGCAGCTCGGCGGGGATCGGCTCCGTGGCCTCCAGGAACACCCAGCGCTTGTAGGACCAGAAGCGGAACAGGGTGCCGAGGCCGACGCCGATGACGTTGGCGATGTTGTAGCTCAGCAGGTCGTGCATGCCGAGCGTGTAGGTGGTGAAGCCCGTGATCAGCAGTCTGATCAGCAGGGCGATGCCGTTGAACAGGAAGAACAGGAAGTATTCGCGGCCGAGGCCGCTCTGCTCGCGATGCCGGAAGGTCCACCAGCGATTGCCCACGTAGGCGAAGGTGGTGGAGATGATCGTGGCGAACACCAGCGAGGTCAGCGGGCCGAAGCCCTGGCGGAACAGGTTGAGGGCGACGAAGTCGACGACGAAGGCGAGCGCGCCGATCGTGCCGAACTTGGCCAGCTCGTGGACCAGGGTGGCGAACCGCTGGTAGAGGCGCTTCACAAACTCCACGTCTCGTCCTCGGTCCTTTCCGATCCACTGCGCATATCCGGCAACGTCGCTCCCAGGGTACCGGTCCAGGTCTGGGGGCGGACCCCTAGCCTCAACATGAATCATCAACCACGCACCAAATTAGGGGTCTACAAATATCGTCCTATGACGGGTATTTGCATTTCTGGGGCACTAGTGTGCGGTTCAGCTCGGGGACAGGACCCCGGACGGCCATGACCTCAGGGACTCCCCCTTGCCGCGTCAACTGATCGCCCTGCTCGCCGGTCTGTCCATGGCGACGGCCGGTTGCGGTGGCACGAGCCTTCCCCCGGCCGCCGGCCCGCCCTCGGAAACACCGTCCACCGCCCAGCGGATCGACGAGGCCACCGCCGCGCGGACCTTCGCCTCGCTCGCCGGCCTCGACGAGGCCTGGCGCGAGCGCGACTGCGCCGCCGTGGTCGCCGCGACCACCTGGGCGGAGAAGACGCTGGGCGGCCGTGCCTGCGCGGCGACCCGGAACGGCCGCCCAGCTCCGGCCCGCACGACCTACTCCAAGCCGGCCTTCCTGCTGCCGGAGGAGGGCGGATGGTTCGCCGTCCTGGCCACCGAGCCGGAGCCCGCCTACTTCGTCTTCGTCCACGCGGGCGGCGGGTGGCGGCTCGGCTTCGGCCCCGTCCCGGTCACCGACGACCCGCCCGGCGACACTCCGGGCAGCTCCACTTCGCCCGGTGGCGAACCCGATCCGGTCATCGTGCGGCGGGCCCGGCTCGTGCCGCAACGCCACCTGACGTACCTCACCGACCCGGCCGGGCTGTCGGGGGTGCGCTTCCCCGACGCGGATCCGGTGCGCGAGCTGCGCGACGAACTCGCCGCCAAGCCCGCCCGGGTGCGTCCCGACCGGCTGACCGTCGACGTGGAGCTGCTCGACGCACCGCGCACGATCGGGACGGCGGGCGGGTCGATGCTGGTCTTCCACACGCTGCGGCTGACCTTCCGCCAGCGCGGCGACGCCCATCCCCTGTACGGCAAGGCCGACCTGCGCGCCTTCACCGGCGAGAGTGACCTGGACCGCCTGACCGGGGTCGAGATCGTCAGCCTGGTCAGCGAGCTGACGCCGGACAACAAGGTGCGGACCCTGGGATCGCGCAGGGACCTGGCCGACGTACGGCCGTGACGGTGGGCGACGGTATGCTCTGGGCACGTGAGCAGCCCCTCTTACCGCCCCATCGGGCCGGTCGTCGGTGTCGTCGGCGCCGGTCAGCTGGCCAGGATGACGCAGCAGCCCGCGATCGCGCTCGGTGTCGAACTGCGCGTACTGGCCAACGCGCTCGACGAGAGCGCCGCCCGCGTGATCGTCGACACCCGCGTCGGTGACTACCGCGACCTGAGCGAGCTGCGCGAGTTCGCCAAGGGCTGTGACGCGATCACCTTCGACCACGAGCACGTGCCCACCGAGCACATCAGGGAACTGGCCGCCGACGGGCACGCCGTACACCCCGGCGCCGACGCGCTCGTGCACGCGCAGGACAAGGCGGTCATGCGCGAGCGGCTCACCGAGATCGGCGCGCCGTGCCCCGCGTGGTCGCGGGTCGCGGAGCCGGGTGAGGTCGAGCGGTTCGCCGCCGAGCACGGCTGGCCGGTCGTGCTCAAGGCGGTCAGGGGCGGCTACGACGGGCGCGGCGTCTGGGTGTGCCGGGACACCGGCCAGGTCAGGGAGGCGTTCCAGAGCGGGATTCCGCTGATGGCCGAGGCCTTCGTGCCGTTCGAGCGGGAGCTGGCCGTGCTGGTGGCCCGCTCGCCCCACGGCCAGGGCGTCAGCTACCCCGTGGTGGAGACCGTCCAGGAGGACGGCATCTGCGTCGAGGTCATCGCCCCGGCCCCGATGCTCGACTCGGAGGACGCCGCCCAGGCCCAGCGCATCGCCCTGAAGATCGCCCACGAGCTGGGCGTGACCGGCCTGCTGGCCGTCGAGATGTTCGAGACCGAGCACGGCCTGGTCGTCAACGAGCTGGCCATGCGCCCCCACAACAGCGGCCACTGGACCATCGAGGGCGCGCTGACCTCCCAGTTCGAGCAGCACCTGCGCGCCGTCCTCGACCTGCCGCTCGGCTCGCCGGCCATGACCGCGCCGTACGTGGTCATGGTCAACCTGCTCGGCGGCGACGACCCCGACCTCTTCAAACGCTACGAACACGCGATGGCCCACGACCCCGCCGTCAAGGTCCACTTCTACGGCAAGGACGTGCGTCCCGGCCGCAAGATCGGTCACGTGACCGCACTCGGCAAGGACCTCGACGAGGTACGGGCTCGCGCCCGCCACGCCGCCGTCTACCTCACGACAGGGGAGTACACATGATCGGCATCGTGATGGGCAGCGACTCCGACTGGCCCGTGATGAAGGCGGCCGCCGAGGCGGTCGCGGAGTTCGACGTCCCCTTCGAGGCCGACGTGGTCTCCGCGCACCGCATGCCCGCCGAGATGATCGAGTACGGCCGGCAGGCCGACGCCCGCGGCATCCGCGTCATCATCGCCGGCGCCGGCGGCGCGGCCCACCTGCCCGGGATGCTCGCCTCGGTGACCCCGCTGCCGGTGATCGGGGTGCCGGTGCCGCTGAAGTACCTGGACGGCATGGACTCCCTGCTGTCCATCGTCCAGATGCCGGCCGGGGTGCCGGTCGCCACGGTCGCGATCGGCGGCGCCCGCAACGCCGGGCTGCTGGCCGTCCGCATTCTGGCCACCTCCGACGACGCCCTCAGGCAGCGCATGGTGACCTTCCAGGAGGACCTGAAGCAGCAGGCGTACGCGAAGGGCGAGAAGCTGCGCGCCGAGGCCGCGGAGCTGTCCTAGGCGGCTCAGCCGCCGCCCAGCCGCGCGGCCAGCTCCTCGGCGGTCTTCTTGTCGAACCCGCCGGTGATCTCCAGCACCCGTCCGGGAATCGGCTCCAGGACGGTCGGCGCGCTGATCACCTTGCCGCCGATGACGATCGCGAGCTGGTTACGCGGTTGCGGCAGTTGGTGGACCTTCTCCGTCAGCGCCGTGAACTCGCGCCCGTCCGCCTCGTTCAGCGTGACCTGGATGACCCACTGCCCCGACGGCCCGAAGTTCGCCGTCGCCTTCTCGGCGGTGACCTCCGTGGCCTGGTCGAGCTGGTAGCAGGAGGCGTTGTCCTGGCCGGCGATCCAGCCGGCGGCGCAGGGCGCGGTCCGCATGTCGAGGACCGGCCGCAACGCGAAGGACTCGCTGACGGGCTTCCACGGGAGCCTGGAGGACGCGGCGCCGATCACCATGGCGTAGACGACGACGAGGACCACCCCGACGTTGACGAGCGCTCCAGCGACGATCGCGAGAATCGGACCGGGTTTCACGGTATCGCCCTCCGCGTAGGAATCGGCTCACCTGCCATGAGATCACGAAGTGTCGCGGGCAGGCCAACGTCGTCCGAGCTCGGCCTCGATCCCGTCGAGGATCCGCGTGAGCCCGCGTTCGAACTGTTCGTCGCCGGCCGTCTGCGTGTCCAGCCGGCGGACGAAGGCTTCGGCGTCACCGCCGTCCAGGAGTTGCTGGATGTGCGGGAACTCCCCGGTCTCCAGGCGTGAGGTGACGAAGGCGGCGACTCCGTTGATCCACTCCTCGCCGGGTTCCTCGGCCGGGGTCGCCTGCGTGGTGTAGCCGGCCACGTAATAGCTGATGAGCGCGATCAGCTCCAGCTTCTCCGCGGCGTCGAAGGGCGTGCCGGCCAGCGAGGCGAGGACCCGCTCAAGGGCGCGCATGCCGTTCGGTCCGATGTCCTTGCTGCCCAGGACCGTGATCACCCAGGGGCGGTGCTCCGAGATCGCGCGCAGGCCCCGCCCGAAGCGGGCGAGGGCGTCGCGCCAGCCGGTGTCGGATAGCGCTCCGGGGCCCGTGTCGGGGCCGGCCAGCTCGCTCAGGATCTCGTCGTTCATCAGCGCGAGCAGGTCCTGCTTGCTCGGCACGTAGTGGTACAGGGTCATCGTGCCCGCGCCGAGCTCGTCGGCGAGCCGGCGCATGGACAGCGCCGCGAACCCCTCCGCGTCGGCGATCGCGATCGCCGCCTTCGCGATCTGCTCCCGCGTGAACCGTGGTTGCCGCACCGCTGGGGCGGGACGGGCCCACAGGGGCGTCCGCGGCTGGTTCTGGTCCTGAGTTGACATCTCGTACAGCGTATCCGTACGTTAATCGTACGCGGTACGAAGAGCTCGTACCACGTACGACTAGGGGGATGGAAACGATGGAATCGATTCGGCGGCGTCTTGACGAGACGCTTCAGGAGTCGCTGGCCGGCGGCGCGGTGGCAGGGGCCGTCATCGGCGTCTCCGTGGGCGGTGAGCAGTTCACGCTCGCGCGGGGGACCGCCAACCTCAACACGGACCAGCCGTTCACCGAGGACACCGCGTGGCTGCTCGGCTCGGTCGGCAAGGTCCTCACCACGACGATGCTGCTCCAGCTCGTCGAGCGCGGCTCCGTCGACCTGGACGCGCCGGTGCGGCGGTACGTGCCCGAGTTCGGCCTGAGCGATCCGGCGGCGGCCGACCGGATCACCGTGCGGATGCTGGTCAACCACACCAACGGCATCGACGCCGACGGGCTCGTGCCCAGCGCGGTGCGCGGCAGGGACGCCCACCGGGAGTACGTGGAGCATCTGCGGAACGTGAACGTCCTGTTCGAGCCGGGCACGTGCATTCACTACTCGAACCCGGGATTCGTGCTCGCCGGTCGCATCATCGAGGAACAGACCGGCCTGCCGTACGAGGTGGCGATCCGGCGCGACCTGTTCGAGCCGTGCGGGATGCGGGACGCCACCGCAGTCCAGACCCAGGCGTTCCTGCGCCGCACGGCCGTCGGCGCCTTCTTCGACATGGAGGCGATGGCCCTGCGCGCGACGTCGCTGTTCAGCGTCCCCGAATCGATCGGGGCCGCGGGCGGGACGCCGATCGTCACCGTCGCGGACATGCTCGCGTTCGGCCGCATGCATCTCAACGCCGGCGTCGCCCAGAACGGCACCCGCGTGATCGAGGCCGATTCGGTGAAGGCCATGCTGACCCCGACCTTCGACCTGGGCATTCCGCAGGCGCCGCCCATCGGGCTGGGCTGGTGGCTCGAGCCCATCGCCGGAACCACCGCCGCCTTCCACGGCGGCACCTCACCGGGCGGCAACTCGGCCTTCACGATCCTGCCGGAATACGACACGGTCATCACCAGCTTCGGCACCGGCCCGGCCAACGTCCTGCTCCAGGACCAGCTGCACATCGCCGTGATCGAAGAGGTGACCGGACGCGCGGTGACCCCGCCCTTCGGCGGCCCGCCCGAGCGTCCCGGCCCCGAACTGGCCGGCGAGTACGGTTCGTTCCAGAGCCACGTCGTGGTCGAGGTCGACGACGACGCACTGCGGGTCACCAACCACTTCGAGCCCTACGACGACGACCACCGCGCCACCTACGAGGCCTGCGGGGTCCCGGCCGGCGCCGCCCCGCCGGTCACCTACCGCAGCCTCGCCCCCGGCCTCTACGCGCCAGAAGGCCTGGACGCGTCCGTCTTCTCCGGCGTCATCGGCAGGGGTGCCCTGCTGGCCGCCCTCCCCGCCACCGGCGACCGTCCGGCCGGGCTGCACTCCGGCCTGCGATTCACGCCCAAGCGCGCGAGCTGACATCCGAAGGGTGCCATCGCGTCCGGCCGTGAATATCATGCGGGGCATGGGACTCGGGCTGATGGAGATGGTGCTGATCCTCGGAGTGGTGGCGGCCGCGGTGGGCGTGAGCCTGGTGACGCTGGCCGGCCGGCGCCGGGGCGAACAGAAGCCGCCGCCTCCCTCACTCCACTCGGCCGCGGACACCGAGCAGGAAGTCCTCCGCCTGCTGCGGCAGGGAAAGACCATCCAGGCCATCAAGATCGTCCGTGAGCGCACCCGGCTCGGCCTGAAAGAGGCCAAGGACCTGGTGGAGGACGTGGCCGCGGGCCGCCGCGGGCTCACCGACCACCCGGCCTTCGCCGGCATGCGCCCGTCACTGTCCCGCCGGCCCGCGGGCGACCTGGCGGGCCGGGTCCGCGACCTGGTCGCGGAAGGCCACCGCCAACAGGCGATCTACCTGGTACGCGGCGAAACCGGAATGGGCGAAGAAGAGGCCGAACTCTTCATCACCAGCCTGACAACCACCTGAAACCCACACCTCAACCCAGAGGCGAGGGCCGAGCGTGCCGAGGAAGGGGTTTCCGGTCCAGGTGGCCCAGGGACGGCCGTTGCGGTGGGGACCACGTCCGACGTGAGAAGCGATCCCCCCGACCTGCGTCAGCCCGCGTCGGCGGGTGGCGTGGGCCGGGGGCCGGCCGTAAAGGATAGAAGGAGAGTCAGGGGCGGCCGAGGGCGCGGTAGTGCCAGGCGGCGGCGCGCCAGGCGGTGGGGTTGAGGGCGTTGCGGCCGTCGACGATCTTGCGTTCCGCGACCACCGTGCCGAGGGCTTCGGGGTCGAGGTCCACGAACTCCTGCCATTCCGTGAGCAACAGGACGACATGCGCCCCTCGGACAGCGTCCACGGCCGAGGTGCCGTAGTTCAGCTCGGGGTGGGCCTTGCGGGCGTTGTCGAGGGCGATCGGGTCGTACACGGTGACGGCGCCGCCCTGCTCGCCGATCGTGACCGCGACGTCGAGCGCGGGGGAGTCGCGGATGTCGTCGGAGTTGGGCTTGAACGCGGCGCCCAGCACGCCGACCGTGCAGCCGCGGAACGAGCCGCCGGCCAGTTCGCGCGCCAGGTCCACCATGCGGGCCCGGCGCCGCATGTTGATCGCGTCGACCTCGCGCAGGAACGTCAGCGCCTGGTCGGCGCCCAACTCGCCCGCGCGGGCCATGAACGCCCGGATGTCCTTGGGCAGGCAGCCGCCGCCGAACCCGAGCCCGGCGTTGAGGAACTTGCCGCCGATCCGGTCGTCGTAGGAGAGCGCGGTCGCCAGCTGCTGGACATCCGCGTGGGCCGCCTCGCAGACCTCGGCCATCGCGTTGATGAAGGAGATCTTGGTGGCGAGGAACGAGTTCGCGGCCGCCTTGACCAGCTCGGAGGTGGCGAAGTCGGTGACGACCATGGGCACTTCGCCCAGCGGTTCGTAAACCTCGCGCAGGATCTTCTCGGCCCGCTCGGAGCGCACGCCGACGACGATGCGGTCGGGGTGCATCGTGTCCTGTACGGCGTGGCCCTCCCGCAAAAACTCGGGGTTCCAGGCCATCTCCGCCTGGGCGCCGATCGGCGCGAGCCTGGCCAGCTTGTCGGCCAGCCGGGCGGCGGTGCCGACGGGCACGGTCGACTTGCCGACGATCAGGCAGTCCCGCGTGAGGTACGGCGCCAGCGACTCGACGGCCGCGTCGAGGTAGGAGGTGTCGGCCGCGTATTCGCCCTGCTTCTGCGGCGTGCCGAGGGCGAGGAAGTGCACGTCGCCGAACTCCCCGGCCTCCTCGTAGGAGGTCGTGAAGCGCAGCCGGCCGGATTCGAGCCCGCGGCGCAGGACGGGTTCCAGCCCGGGTTCGTGGATGGGAAGCTCACCGTTCTGGAGGCGGCGGATCTTGTCCGCGTCGATGTCTAGGCCCAGGACGTCGAATCCGAGGTCGGCCATGCACGCGGCATGCGTGACACCCAGGTATCCGGTCCCGATCACCGTGAGGCGATATGGCACGAGTGAGCTCCTTTCGATCGCCAGGCATGCTACCGGCCCTCACTACCTCGTCTGTGCCACCTGCATAAACCCAGCAAACCGTACCCGCTGGTAACAAGTTGCTCGGACGTCCTAGTATTTGTGCTATGAGCTTCCCTCTCTACGCGCCGGCCGAAGAGCACGACATGCTTCGCGAGACCGTCCGCGCCCTGGCCGATGAGAAGATCGCCCCGCGTGCGGCGGAGGCCGACGAGAACGAGGAATTTCCCTGGGACGTCTACAAGGCGCTCGTCGCGTCCGACCTGCACGCCGTACACGTCCCCGAGGAGTACGGCGGAGCCGGCGCCGACGCCCTGGCCACGGTCATCGTCATCGAAGAGGTGGCCAGGGCCTGCGCGTCCTCGTCCCTGATCCCGGCGGTCAACAAGCTGGGCACCGTACCCCTGCTCCTGTCCGCGTCCGAGGACCTGAAGTCGCGTTACCTGGCCCCGGTGGCCACCGGTGAGGCGATGTTCTCCTACGCCCTGTCAGAGGCCGAGGCCGGTTCGGACGCCGCCGCCATGAAGACCAAGGCCGTACCGGACGGCGACCACTACGTCCTCAACGGCGCCAAGATGTGGATCACCAATGCCGGCATCTCCGAGTACTACACGGTGATGGCCGTCACGGCGCCCGGCGAAGGCGCCAGGGGCATCTCGGCCTTCGTCGTGGAGAAGTCCGACGAGGGCGTCTCCTTCGGCCCCAAGGAGAAGAAGCTCGGCATCAAGGCCTCGCCCACCCGCCAGGTGATCCTGGACAACGTCCGTATCCCCGCGTCCCGCATGATCGGCGACCCCGGCACCGGCTTCAAGACCGCCCTGGCCACCCTGGACCACACCCGCATCACCATCGCCGCCCAGGCTCTCGGCATCGCCCAGGGCGCCCTGGACTTCGCCGTGGGCTACGTCAAGGACCGCAAGCAGTTCGGCAAGCCGATCGGGGACTTCCAGGGCGTCCAGTTCATGCTCGCCGACATGGCGATGAAGCTGGAGGCGGCCAGGCAGCTCACCTACCACGCGGCCGCCAAGTCCGAACTCGCCATGCACGGCACCCCCCAGAAGGACCTGACGTTCCTGTCCAGCGCCGCCAAGTGCGCCGCCTCGGACGCCGCCATGGAGATCACCACCGACGCCGTCCAGCTCCTGGGCGGATACGGCTACACGCGTGAGTTCCCGGTCGAGCGCATGATGCGCGACGCCAAGATCACCCAGATCTACGAGGGCACCAACCAGATCCAGCGCATGGTCATGGCCCGCCAGCTCCTCAAGTAGCGATTGACGCACCCGGTCCTCTCGTTGTGGGGGCCGGGTGCCGAAAGTCCCCGAATCGACGTCCCTCAGTATGCGTCCGCAGTACGGTAGTGGGCAGTTCGTCGATATCTCGATGGCGCATATTATGGTGACAGGGGACGCAATGCTCATTGCGGACAGTTCAGGCGACGGCGCTAATGTCGACTGTATTTTCTGTAAACCGGACGACCCCTCGCTCCATACGACTCTGTGTGAGAACGAGTTGTTCTATGCGCGGTTCGACAATTACCCCGCCAATCCGGGCCACGTCGAGGTCGTGCCCAAACGGCATGTCGAGTCTTTCTTCGAGCTCGATGAGCGGGAGATGCTCAGTGCTTACGCCCTGATGCGTGAAGCGAAGAACCTGATCGACGACAAACATTTTCCCGAGGCGTACACGATCGGGATCAACGACGGAAAGGCCGCCGGCCGGACCATCGACCACCTGCACATTCACTTGATCCCCCGGTATCAGGGCGACGTCGACGACCCCAGGGGCGGCATCCGCAGAGCGGCCCCGAACTGCGACCCCGACGCCTGGACGTAACGGGAACTACCGCTCACCCGACGCCACATACCATCCCGCGCGGCCCGAGAACCGGACGCGGATGCCGGAGAACCCCGCCGACTCCATGTACCCGGTGAAAGTCTCCGGGCGGACGAAGGTGAACCAGCGCTCTCCTTCCAGCGACCCGCCGCTCCGCCAGCCCCCGCCTTCGCCGTCGCGCATGCTGATCACGGTGATCCCGCCCGGAACCAGCACCCGGTACGCCTCGGCCAGCGCCCCGCCCATCAAGGCCAGCGGTAGGTGCAGGAGGGAACCCGAAGCCCACACGCCCGCGACGCAGCGGTCGCGGAGAGGGAGCGAGAGCGCGTCCAGCCGCAGGAAGCCCGACGGACCGGCCGAACGGCTCCGCGCCCAGGTGAGCATGCCGGGGGAGTAGTCGCCCGCGACCACCCGGCGACCCAGGGCCGCCAGCAGGCGGGTGTCGCGCCCGCCGCCGCATCCCAGGTCGAGGACGGGCGGGCCGTACGGCGCGCGGTCCGCGAAGCCGACGACCTCCTGCCGGAGGCCGGGAAACTGGTCGTAGTCCTCGGAAATCTCACCATAGGCATCGGCATGGGCGTCATAAGCGGCGCAAGTGGCACGGGTGATGTCACGGAGGAGATCAGGCATTTTCGAATCCGTCCTGCCCGAGAACGAAGCCCAGGGAATTCAGCACGTGCCAGACGCGCTGCGCGTCCATGTCATGGTAACCATGGGAGACATCGATGCTCACGCAACCCATGAATTTCGCGTGGGCATTTCTGACCGGGCTGGAGAAGACCGCGCCGCGATGGCTGTAACGCTGGAACTCCTCCCACGTGAATCCCATGACGGCGTCCACGCCGGCCGTCCTTTTGAAGGCCTCGAACGCCGCTTTGTCGGTCAGATTCCGGACGAGTTCCTCCACGTTGACGCTGGTCTCCTGATCGTGCTTCCAGCACAGTCCGACGACCCCGACTCCCGGCGTGGGACGGAGCTTCCTGGTGGCAGGGGCCGAGCTCGCCAAGGTCTTCGCCGACCAGGGCTTTCAGCTGTTCGACATCGGTTACGCCACCGAGGAGCGAGAGGTCCGCCTGCGCCGGGCCGACGGCAGGGTCGAGGATCTTCCCGGCGTCCCGTGGCGACACGCCACCTGAAGGGTCAGCGGCTCCAGATCTGGGTGGCTCGGGGGAGGTCCCTGACGGTGCCGCCTTCCGGGATCATGCCCCAGAGGAAGGGGATCAGGTACGTGGGGGGTTCGCCCAGGTGGGTGGTGAGTTCTTCTTCGGTGATCTTGAGGGTGAAGACCGGGCCTCGCTGAGCGGAGTCCCAGCCCTGTTCCACGGCCTGGCGGACGCATCCGGCGACCAGGACGGGGCGGACCGCGATGGTGCGCTCGCCCACGTGGTTGTCCGGGCGGCCGCAGGGGAGCGACACCATCAGGACGCTGCCCGGCTCCTCGGCTCGTTCGACGGCGAAGGTCAGCGGGGCCCGGTCGTCGCCGGGCCGGCGGCTGAGCCGCCAGCGGAAATCGGCGCCGTCGACGGTGATCGGGCGCGAGCCCTTCCTCGACATGGTCATGGCTCCGGTCTCCGTCCTCTCGATCGGGTCGGAGACTATCGGACGCGCTCCAGGACCACGATCGGGATCTCCTGGAGCGCGGCGGCGGCGTAGGGGCGGTAGGCCGGGGCGACGGCGAGCATCATCGCCCACAGCCGGGCGCGTTCGGCGCCGGTGGTGGTTCTGGCGCGGGCCTGGAAGCGGTCGGCGAGGATCTGGACGTCCACCTCGGGGTTCGCCACCGTGTTCAGATACCAGTCCGGGAGCGGCGCGCCATAGGCGCTGCCCGACGCGACCAGCACGTAGGCGTCGCCGTCCTGTCCGAAGAACAGTCCGGTACGGCGCCGCACCCCGCTCTTCCTGCCCACAGTCGTCAGGACGAGGTTGGTCACGCCGCCTTCCATGTAGCCGTCCCGGCCGTCCGTCGCCAGGTAGCGGCGGACGTGCTCGGCGACGGATCGGTCCCTGCTGTCGGTGGTCTCGGTCATGCGGCCATGGTGCGCGGCGGGACTTCGGATTTTCTTCAGAGCGGTTGGAGATGGGCGAGCAGGAGCTTGACGAACAGCACGGGCACGAGCCAGCCGATCGCCGCCGGGATCGCCAGCGGCAGCGCCAGCCCGATCGCGAGCGCGGTGCAGCCGAAGGCGACCGGCCGCCGCACGTCCGAGGGCACGCTGACGGTGATGACGGCGCCCCCGAGGGCCAGCGCGTAGACGACGGCGGCGGCGGTCCACGTGAATCCGGGTACGACCAGGGCGAGCAGGAACGGCTGCACATGGATGGCGACGAATCCCACGTGATGCCGCCAGGTACGGCCCGGCCGGTGGAAGTGCCGTTTGGCGGCGGTGGTGGCGTTGACGGCGGCCCCGCCGTACAGGTCGAAGGCCACGATCGCGATCAGCACGAGCGGCAGCGCGGACAGCCCCGCGCCATAGGCCAGCGCGGTGGCGAGAACGGTGCCGGCCACGGCGCTGGTGTAGACGACGGCGCGGTCGCGCGGGGTGGCGCCGGGGGCGATGAGGCGATCGTCGAGCGTGCGGTGGGTGCTCATGCGCGCTCCCTCAGGCCCTCGACCACGACCTCGAGGACGGGGCCCGCCAGGTCGGCGATCGGCACCTCGGGGTCGACGAGCCACTGCAGCACCACGCCTTCGATGGCGCCGACGATGACGGTGGCGTGCGGCAGGCCGAGGCCGGGGCGGATCTGGCCGATCAGTTCGGCGACGGCCTCGCGGTAGGCCTTGTACGCGGGGCGCATGTGGTCGGTCGCCCACAGGTCGAGCAGGGTTCTGGCCAGATCGGGCGCGCCGGCGATCACGTCGATGGTGCCGCGGACCAGCAGGCCCAGGCGCTCCAGCGGCGGGTCCGTGCCGTTCAGGGCTTGGCGGAGGATGGCGTCGGCGTCGGCGGTGTATTGGGAGAAGGCGGCTTCCAGGAGGGCGTCGCGGCTGTCGAAGTAGAGGTAGACGCTGCCCTTGGCGATGCCGGCCTCCTCCGCGACGTCGTCGATGCGCGAGGCGGCGAAGCCCTTGCGCGCGAAGACGCGGACGGCGGCGGCCAGGATCTCCTGCTTGCGGGCCGCCTTGTCCACTCGTTTCGGTGACATAAGCCTATTATGACTGACTGGTCAGTCATCGTAAAGGATTTTGATGTTGCCGCTTCCGCTTCTGGCGGTGATCGTGTCCGGGCTGTCGCCGTTCTTGACCTTGGTGCTGACCGAGCCGTCCTGGCTCTTGGCCACCACCTTGTACACGCCGGCGGGCACCGCGGTCACCACGCCGCCGTCCCGGGAGAGGACGTCCACGTTCGCCGGCCGTACCGCGAACCGCAGGTGGATCGCGCCGAAGTCGGTGCGCACGCGCACCCGGCCCGAGCGCAGGCGCTCCCCGGTGACCGCGCCCTCGGTCCGCAGGCGCAGGGCGCCGGCCATGTCGATCACGCGGATCGACTCCGTCGCCGCGATGTCGACGTCCTGCGCCAGGCCGGTGGCGATCACCCCGTCGCTGCCCTCGACCACGAGCTTGATGCCGGGCGGCACCGTGATCAGGTAGCGCCCGCCGCAGTCGCCGATGACCATGTTGCAGTTGGCGCTGAGCCGCAGCATGTCGCCGGACAGCGACCAGGAGGAGTTGCCCGTTTCGGCCGCCTTGCCCTTGAGCCACCGGTCGACCTTGACCACTCCGGGCGAGCCCTTCTCGACCCGGAGCCCGCCGAGCGACGACTTGATCGTGAGCGTGCCACCGGTGTGGGTGAACGTCTGTGCCGAATGCTGCTCGGGCGCGTCGAGTTCCACGCCGCAGCCCGCGAGGAGCGCGATGCCCGCGGCCATCACCGCGATTCGTCTCATGGAAGAGATCGTCGCGCGGCCGCCGCCCCCCGCCATCGGCCGCGCGACCGACCCGGCATCGGCCGAACGGCCAGATTCACAGGGCCTTGAGAACCTCGTGCACGTGCCGCAGCGGGGAAGAGCCGACCGGGCGCAGCACGACGGTGTCCACCCCTGCCGACCACAGCGCGCGGACGTGGCCCGCGGCCTGCTCGACGCCGCCGACCGCCATGGCCACCTCCTCCGGCGCCACCTTCAGGAACGCGCTGTACTCGGCCACGATCGGCCGCGCCACCTGCTCGGCGTCGTCGCCGACGTACAGGTGAGTGAAGGCGACCAGCTCGTGCGGCCCGTCCGCGGCGATCCGCGCGCGCACCCACGGCACCCGCGCCGCCCCGAAGCCCTCGGGGATGATCGTCCCGTCGGCCACACGTCCCGACAGCGCGAGCGACCTGGGGCTCAGCACCCCCGCCAGCACGGGCGGCGGCTCGGCGGGCGGGTGGACGAGCGAGACGCCGTCGAGGTGGACGGCCTTGCCGTCCACGACCACGCTCTCGCCGCGCAGCAGCGCCCGCACGCTCGTGATCGTCTCCTCAAGCAAAGCCAGCGGAGACGGTACGGCCGCGCCGACCTGCCGCATCCACGCCTGGACACCGTGCCCGACCCCCGCGGCCAGGCGGCCGGGATGGAGCCTGGCCAGGTTGCCGAACTCCATGGCCAGCAGGGCCGGGTTCCGCAACGGCGCGGGCGCGATGCCGAGGCCGACGCGCAACCGCGAGCTGGCGGCCAGGGCGGTGGCGGCCGAGGAGACGCCGCCTGTCCAGCCGAGGTCCTCCACGACCCACAGGTCGTCCACGACGGTGGCGTCGAGCTCGCGGGCGAAGGGGACGAGCCGCTCGGGCGGCAGGTCGCGGTCGAACATCACGCCGAGTCTCACGGGGCCCTCCAGTAGTAACGGAACAGCCTGCCGACCTCGGAGTATCCGGCCCGCCGGAAGGCGTTGGACGTGGGGGTGTTGGCCACGTCGGTGGCGGCCACGATGCGCTCAACCCCGGCCTCGGCGAGCGTGCGGGTGCCCTGGGCGAGCAGGTCGGAGACGTAGCCCTTGCCACGGTGCTCAGGCACGACACCGATGTAGGCGATGGAGTGGTCGTCGGGGGCGACCAGGCCGACGGGCTCCTCGGCCGCGTAGCCGATGACGAACCAGTCGGGCTTGCCCTTGCGGTTGATCAGGTCGTCGTACATGGACCTGGCCTCGTGCTCGGGGCCTACGGTGGCCAGCTCGACCTGAGTGTCGTGGTCGAGTGAGCCTTCGGAGACGCGTACCAGCACGTCCAGCACCTCGCGCTCGGTGTGCTTGCGGGCGGGGCGGTAGGTGAGCCGGCCGGAGTCGGCGGGGATGTCGCTGCCGGAGCGCCATTCCAGCCGCACCCGTTCGACCTCCAGCGTGAAGCCGGCGCCCATCAGCGCGTCGTGCTCGACCGGCCGGTCCACGGTGGGGGTCATCCCGGGGGACAGAGCGATGTCATGGAAGATCTTGGTGAGCCCCACGTCGGCCAGGCCGCGCCGCAGCAGCGCCGCGCCGGTGGCCGGGTCGGGGCCGGGGGAGAAGTGCCACGTGATCACCGGTTCTGCGCCCCGGTAGGGGGCCCAGAAGCACACGCGAGCGTCGCCGTCGGTGAAGCACCACTCGGGCCTGACCTTGCCCTCGTCATGGGCGGCGATGAGCTGGGAGCGCGCGGGCTCGGGGAACTGATCGAACAATGCGAATGCCTCCACGGACAAAGAACGTCAGTGGGAGCTTAGGCCGCCGTGGTCAGTGTGGCGCGTGCCGCCGTGACAGAAGGGCTGGTCACGAAGTGCTGGTCGAGGTTGGTGATGGTGAGAAGGTGTGTGATCATGCCCGGTTCCACGACCAGGACGAGCCGTCCCGAGAGCTCCCGTACGTGGTTGAGCGCGCCCACGAGCACACCGAGCCCGACGGAGTCGCAGAACGGGACCTCGGTCAGGTCGATCACGAGATGGGGAGGATCGGCGCCGCTCCACACCGCGTCGATGGCCTCGCTGAGACGGGGCGCCCCTGAGACGTCTAGATCTCCGCGGGCGTGGACGACCGTACAGCCTTCCTCGTGCCAGGACCTGACCTCCATGCCCGTCACCTGCCCGGATTGCAGGCTCTTATGCTTGTTTCCGGCAGATGTTCTGGGATGCGGTCTTCGTCGTAGGGGTCGCGGTGGAGCTCGGCTTGGGGCTCGGCTCGCCGGACGGCTTGAGCTTCTTGATCTTCGGCTGGTCCGCGCCGATGACCACTTCGATGCCCGGGATGTCGGCCTCGCGCAGCTCGGCGCCGGGGATGGCCGCCGCCACCGTACGCGCGGAGTCGGCCCGGCCGGGGCCGTACCGGATGATCGTCTTCTTGTAGTCCTTCTTCGTCGTGTTGCCCGGCTCGCCCGGAACCTGGAAGCCCGACTCCTTCAGCGCGGTCTTGGTCCGCGCGCCCAGACCGGTGATCAGCGTGCCGTTGAGCACCTTGACCGAGATGCGCTCCGGCGGGATGGTCGTCGTGGCGGACGGCGTCGCGCTGGGCGTCGGCTTGGGCGTGGGCTTGGCGAGGTCCTCGTCGGCGGCGATGCGGCGGAACAACTCCTTGGCCGCGTCCTTCTCCCACAGCACCGCCGACTCGCCGGTCGGCGTCTTGAAGTCGAGATTGGCCAGGGGGACGGTGGCGAAGCGCACGTCGTCGAGCGACACGTCGCGCATCTGCGTGGCCAGCCCCAGCAGCCCGTCGTCCGGGTCGATCTTGATGGTCCTGAGCGTGGAGTTGACGAACGCGGCCAGCCGCGCCGGGTTGCCCAGCGTGCCGGCGCTGAGCGCCTTGTTGAGCAGCGCCGAGATGACCTGCTGCTGGCGGTCGATGCGGTCGAGGTCGGAGCGGACGGTGGCGCGGGTGCGCGCGTAGCCGAGCGCCTGGGTCCCGGCCAGCTCGTGGGTGCCGGCGGCGAGGTTGAGCCCGGTCTTGGGGTCGTTGATCGGCACCGGTGTGCACACGGTCACGCCGCCGAGCGAGTCGACCACGTCGATGAAGCCGAGGACGTTGACCTCGATGTAGCGGTGGATCTTCAGCCCGGTCGCCTGCTGCACCGCCTTGACCGCCAGCGGCGCCCCGCCGAACTGGTAGGCAGAGTTGATCTTGTGCTGGCCCTTGCCGGGGATCTCGGTCCAGGTGTCGCGGGGGAGGCTGACCACGGTCACCTTGCGGTGGTCGGCCGACAGATGGATCACCATCATCGTGTCGGTGCGCTCGCCGCTCTCCCGGCCCAGTTTCAGCTGGTTCTGCTGCCGGCGGGTGAGGTTGTCGCGCTTGTCCACGCCGACCAGCAGGATGTTCATGGCGCTCGTGGGGGCGGACTCGGTGATGCCGGCGTCGACCCCGGCGATCTGGCGCGGCGTCGCCCACACCACACCGGTGCCGACCAGCACCGCCGTCGACAGCGCCCCCGCGATCAGCAGGTTACGTCGTCGGGCCTTGGCGCTCTTGGGGGGCTTGCGCTTGCGGCCGCTCGCGAGCCTGACGCCGCCGTAGGCGTCGCCGCCCACATGCACTCCCGCGTCCTCCTCGCCCGGCCCGCCCATGCACTGCCCCCTTTATCCTGCCGGAGGGATCTGGCTTTCGATTGCCTTCCTCCCCTGCTCGTACAGTAGCGTGAGGCCCGCCATGAAGCAGTTGCCCGACTCGCCGCACGCGCACGCGGATACGCGCGCCTGGCCACCCATCTCCGTCGTCATGCCCATCCTCAACGAGGAGCGGCACCTCCAAGAGGCCGTCGACATGATCCTGTCCCAGCGATACCCGGGCGAGATCGAGGTCGTGCTGGCCGTAGGACCCTCCCATGACCGGACGCAGGAGGTCGCCGACGCCATCGCGGCGGCCGACCGGCGGATCACGGTCGTCCCCAACCCCACCGGGCGCACCCCCAACGCGCTCAACGCCGCCATCGGCGCCTCCCGCAACAAGATCATCGCCAGAGTCGACGGGCACGCCATGCTGCCCGACGACTACCTGCGCGTGGCCGTGGAGACGCTGGAGGAGACCGGCGCCGACAACGTCGGCGGCATCATGGCCGCCGAAGGGATCACGCCGTTCGAGCAGGCCGTCGCGTGCGCGATGACCTCCAAGATCGGCGTCGGCGCCGCCGCCTTCCACATCGGCGGTACGGCCGGCCCCGCCGACACCGTCTACCTGGGCGTCTTCCGCAGGGAGGCGCTGGAGCGGGTCGGCGGCTACGACGAGCACTTCCAGCGCGCCCAGGACTGGGAGATGAACCACCGCATCCGCCAGACCGGCGGGCTCGTGTGGTTCCAGCCCAGGATGCGGGTCTCCTACCGGCCGCGGCCCAACGTGAAGGCCCTGGCCAAGCAGTACTTCCACTACGGCCGCTGGCGCCGCGTGGTCTCCCGCACCCACGAGGGCACGATCAACCTGCGCTACCTCGCCCCGCCCTTCGCGGTGCTGGCGATGGCGCTCGGGCTGATCGTCTCGCCGTTCTTCCCCCTGGCGCTGATCGTTCCCGGCGGCTACGCGCTGGCCATCGTGGCCGGCTCCGCGCTGACCGGCAGCGGCCTGCCCGGGGCGGCCAAGCTCAGGCTCCCGGCGGTCTACGCGACCATGCACGTCTCCTGGGGCTGGGGCTTCCTCACGAGTCCCAGAAAGCTCGCTCGACCGCGGCGTTGAACCGCGTGAGGGCATCCGGCTCGTCCGGGCCCAGCAGGTAGGCGCGCAGCTTCCGCCGCGCGCACGCCAGCGCGTCCTCCCCGTCCAAGAACCCGGCCAGGGCCGCGAGGTCCTGGCCCAGCAACACCCCGGCGCCCGTCGTCGGGTAGCGCTCGTGGAAGGCCTTCTCCGCCATCCCCGACACGTTCGTCACCGCGTACGGCTTGCCGCTGGCCAGGAAGTCGGCCACCACGCTGGAGATGTCGGCGATCATCAGGTCCGCCTGGTTGAAGCACGCGTACAGGTCCGGTTTCGTCACCACGAGATGCTTGACCGGCGCCCTGGCCGCCCCGCCCGACGGATGCCTGGCCTTCGACCTGGCCAGCGCGGCGGCGTCCAGCATCGCCACGATCTCCGCGTGGGCCCGCGCGGCCGCCTTGTCCCGGTGCCCGGTCAGCGGATGCGGCTTGTAGACCACTCGCAGCTCCGGCTCGTGGTCGAGCAGCGCCCGCACGATCCGCGGCCCCATCGTGGTCAGCGAGGTGTGGTGCAGGTCGTCCGTCCATCCCTCCCACGTCGGCGCGTACAGCACCGTCCGGTACGGCAGGCCGGGCCCCTCGGCCGAGATCCCCTCCAGCTGGGGCCGTCCCACCTCGTGCACGTTCTCGTCCCGCACCCCGACCCTGGCCCGCCGGTAGCGGTCGCGCCCGGCGGGACCGGCCACCCACACCTCGTCGTAGACCCGCGAGAACGGGTTGAACGACGCCTCCTTGTCGCTGTCGCCGTGCCCGACGAAGACGCTGCGCATGCCGGGGATGCGCAGCATGTGGATGTTCTTGCCGACGTTGGCCACGTACAGGCACAGCCGGGCGCTGCCCAGCGCGTGGAAGCCCATGAGGTCGGCCGACGACGGGATGCACAGGACCGGCAGCGTGGTCTGGCCCAGCCGGTCGGCCAGGCCGCGCTCGCGCAGGACCACGATGGCCCGGCGGTCGATCCGCTCCAGCGTCGCCAGCCACATCCTGGCCTGGTAGGCGGCCTCGTTGGCGCCGCTGAAGTACAGGATGACCTCGGGGTGGTAGTCCCTGACCTGCTTGTCGACGACGGCCAGGATGCGGGGGGCGTCGGTCAGCGGGGCGGCCCGCCGTACGTAGGGGATGAGGAGCAGCACCCCGGCGCAGCCCAGCAGCAGGCCGAGAGCCGCGCCCGCGGCGGCGGCCAGTCCGCCCAGCGCGGCGCCGAGCACGGGCAGGACGTCGAGGTAGAGGAAGCGCACGCCGCGGTAGTTGGTGAGGAACTCGGGCGGCGTCTTCGGGAGGTTGAGCGCGGTGACGTCGAGGTGGCGGGTGGTGACCGGCATGGTGGCGACGGTCTGGCGCAGCCGTATGGCGAGGCTCGTCTGCACCGCGCGGACCCCGTGCATCGCGAACAGCCCGACGGCCAGTGCCGTGAGCCAGGGCGAGCCGGGGCCCGTGGTCTTGGCCACGAGGATCACCGCGGCCATCTCCCTGATCACGAAGCGCACCGTGACGCCCAGGTGCACCCGCGAAAGCAGGTCCACGAACGGCCTGGCCACGCGGGCCGCGAGGTGCTCGGCGAGGTAGGAGAGCGCGGCCACGGCGGCGAACAGCAGCGGGTGCGGCCACAGGGCGGCCAGCAGCAGGACCGGATAGCTGCCCAGAAGCACGGCCTTGACACAGAGTCTCCGCATGCATTCGGACAGTAACAGCTTTAGGTCCCGTCGAGCCGGACGTCGATCACCTGCCCTGTCAGGTCGGAAATCAGCACGTCGAGTGAGGTCTGGGCGACGGCGCGCGGAGACAGCAGAGTGTGGGCGGGTTCCTCGCCGAAGGCGCGTTCGCGCATGGGCGTGCTGGTGCGCTCCGGGTTGACGCAGTTGACCCGGATGCCGTCGCCCGTCCACTCGTCGGCCAGCGCCTGGGTCAGGTTGACCACCGCCGCCTTCGTCGAGGAGTAGAGGCTGTAGTCGGCGCGGCCCCTCGTGTAGCTGGAGGAGGTGTAGAGCAGCAGGCAGCCGTTGCTTTCGCGCAGGTACGGATAGGCGGCGCGGGCCACGTTGACCGGGCCCAGGTAGTTGACCCCGACCGTCTCGGCGATCGTCTCGTCGGTGACCTCGGCCAGCTTGCCCATGTGCAGCACGCCCGCGGTGTTGACCACGTAGTCGACCCGGCCGACCTGGGCCAGCGCCTTGGCCACCGAGGAGAGGTCCTCGACCCGCACGCCGTTCTGCGTACGCGAGAAGGAGTGCACCTCGGCGCCGTGGCCGCGGGCCAGGTCCACCACGTCGGCGCCGATGCCGTAGCTGCCGCCGAAGACGACCACGCTCCGCCCGGCCAGCGCCTCGCGGTAGTCGCGCGGCTGCGGCGCCGGCGCGCCGGCCGCGGCGAGCTGGAAGAGCTTGTCGGCGATGTACACGTCGACCGGATGCGTCACCTTCATGTTGTGCTCGCTGCCCGGCACGATGTAGATCGGCACGTCCGGCAGATAACGCAGCACCACGCCGCAGTCGTCGGTGGCCGGCTGCTTGTCGAAGTCGGGGTCGGCGAACGCCCGCTCGTACGCCTCGCGGATCACCGACAGCCGGAAGCACTGGGGCGTCTGCCCGCGCCGCAGCCGCGACCGGTCGGGGATGTCGCGGATGATCTCCCCGCGCGGTCCCGGCACCGCCACGACGACCGTGTCGGAGCTCGGGATGGCCACGTCCACGGCCGAATAGGTCTCCAGGGCCCGAACACACTCGGTGAGGATCCGGGGCTCCAGGAGCGGTCTCACGGCGTCGTGCAGGAGCACGTTGCACTCCTGCGGGCCGAGCGCCTTCAGCGCCCGCCACGTCGTCTCCGTACGGCTCGCGCCGCCCTCAATGATCTTGCTGACCTTGCCGAAACGCCCCCGTGCCACGATCTCCTCGACCTGGTCGGTGAAGCCGGGGGTCATCAGCACCACGATCTCGTCGATCTCCGGCGCGGAGTCGAACAGGGCCAGCGTGTGCTCCAGGATCGTCCGCCCGGCGATCTTGATCAGCTGTTTGGGCGTGTTCAGCCCGACACGCTGACCGACCCCGCCGGCCAGAACCACCCCTACAGAGCGCAACCGAGAGTCCATGCCGCGAGCGTAACGGTCTTGTTCCGTGATATCGCGTCGCCAGGTCGCTACGCTGTGTCCACGCACTCCCTCGCGACTGGGAGGAGACCTGCGCTTTGCCCGATTCACTCACGCGAGAGATCACCGCCACATCCGTGGCCATCCTCGCCACGACACCGGCCGCCACGCTCTCCTGCGCCGACGGAACCCTGCTCGACCGGATCAGCGACCAACTCGTCACGTTGCCCGTGCGCGACATGCAGGTGCTGTCGTCCGGCAACGGGCTCTGCTCCGACCTGCGCGGCGTGGCCAAGCTGGCGCGCGTCTGCGCCGGTCCCGTCGCGGTGCTGCCCGCCGACCTGGTCGCCCACACCGAGGCGCTCGCCCTGGTGCTCGAACATCCGGCCCGTGGCTCGGCGGCGCTGGTCAGCCACGACCCCTCCGCCGCGCCCCTGCGCCCGCCCGTGCGCGTCGAGGGCGGCAAGGTCGTGGCCGCGGGCAGTTCCTTCCACCTCGTCCCCGAGGCCAACGCCACCTTCCGCGGCGTCCTTCAGGCCGGCGAGGCCGACCTCGGCAGCCTGGCCGAGGTCGCGGAAGAGCTCGCGGAACTGGCCGAGACCGGCCGGCTCGGCCCGGTCAGCCCCGTCGAGGCGATCGACCTGCTGCTGGTCGGGCTGGTCCGTTACGGCGTGCGGGTGCGCGCGGCGGCGATCGGGCCGCTGCACAGCGACCGGGTCACCGCGCAGGCCTCCGCCGACAGCGCCATCGAGCGGCTGTCGGAGGTGGACGAGTCGCGGGTGCGGCTCAACTTCGCGGTCAAGGACGACGACGGCTTCTTCGCCACCCACTTCGTCTCGGTCTGGTCGCGCTACCTCATCAGGCCGGCGGCCAGGCTCCGGCTCACGCCCAACGCCATCACCGGGATCTCGATCGGGCTCGCCGTACTGGCGGCCGTGTGGTTCTCGGCGGGCACGCGTGAGGCGCAGATCGCCGGAGCGGTGCTGCTCTACCTCTCGTTCATGCTCGACTGCCTCGACGGGCAGGTGGCCCGCTACACGCGCACCTTCTCGCCGCTCGGCTCGTGGGTCGACGCGATGGCCGACCGGCTGAAGGAGTATGTCGTCTATGTCGGGCTCGCCATCGGGTACGCGGCCGGGCTGCCCTGGACCGGCGGCGGCCCCGGCGGCATCTGGTACCTGGCCGCGGCCGCGATGGTCCTCCAGGTGGTCAGGCACACCATCGACTTCGCCTTCGGCGGCGCGGTCTCCGACGCCGCGCGGATCGGCTCGTCCTTCGCCCGCCCGGCCCGCTCCCTGCTGGAGTCGGCGGACGAGGGGCGCTACACCGTGCCGAAACAGGGGATGCTCGGCCTGGCCCAGCGCATGGAGGGGGAGAGCGTCCTGCGCTGGCTGAAAAAGATCATCGTCCTGCCGATCGGAGAGCGGATGGCGCTGATCGCGATCACCGCCGCGGTGTTCAACGCCCGCGTCACCTTCCTCTCCCTGCTCCTGTGGGGCGGCGTCGCCGCCCTCTACTCGCTCGCCGGGCGGATCGCGAGGTCGATGGCGAAGTGATCACCATTCACATGACTCCGGTCCCCGCCAGCACCGTCGTCGCCTACCGCGACGACGGGCCGCTCTCGCGCGGCATGGGCGCCCTCGTCGCCGGGCAGCTGCCGCCCCTGCCGCCGCTCATCGCGGGCGCCTTCGTCACCGGCATCCTGCTGGTGATCGGCGTCGGCGGCGCCAACGGTCTCGCGGTGTTCGCGCCGGCGGTCACGCTGCTGCTGGCCGGTCCCGGCAGCAGCGCGCCGCACGACGGCCGCCTCGACTGGCTGTGCCCGCCGATCCTGCGGGTCATCGAGTACGCCTTCGTGGCCAGCTGCGGGTTCGGCCACGGGGTCCACCCCGTGCTGATCTTCATGCTGCTGGGCGCGATGGCCTTCCACCACTACGACCTGGTCTACCGGATCAGGCAGCGGGTCTATCCGCCGCCGTGGCTGACGACCTTCGGCCTCGGCTGGGACGGGCGGATGATCGCCGTCTCGCTGGCCGTACTCGTATCGCTGCCCACGGCGGGGTTCGCGTTGCTGGCCCTCTACCTTTGGTTGTTGTTCGGCTGGGAAAGCGTCACCTGCTGGCTCGCCGCGCCCAGATCCGGGGTGGAAGCAACGGATATGGGAACACAGGACTAAGAGCGGATTACCCTCGCAGGGCGAAAAGGCAACTAACCTTTGGGGCCTGGAGAGTCACGCTCGACTGAGGAGTGCACGTTGCTGGGAATGGTGCTGGCCGCTGGAGCCGGACGACGCCTGCGGCCGTACACCGACACGTTGCCTAAAGCGCTCGTGCCGGTCGACGGTGAGACCACGATCATGGACATCTCGCTGCGCAACCTCGCCGAGGTGGGCCTGCGCGACGTCGTGGTGATCATCGGCTACGCGGCGGGGACGGTCGAGGAGCGCAAGGCCGCGCTCGAGGAACGCCACGGCGTCAACCTCACGCTCGTGTACAACGACAAGGCCGAGGAGTGGAACAACGCCTACTCCCTGTGGTGCGCGCGCGACTACTTCGCGCAGGGCGCGCTGCTGGTCAACGGCGACACCGTCCACCCCGTCTCGGTCGAGAAGACGCTGCTGTCCGCGCCGGAGACCAGCGACATCCTGCTGGCCGTCGACGACGTGAAGAAGCTGGCCGACGAGGAGATGAAGGTCACCCTGGAGGGCGGCTCGCTCAAGCGCATCACCAAGCTGATGGACCCCGCCGAGGCGTACGGCGAGTACATCGGCGCCACGCTGATCCGTCCCGGCGCCGCCGACCGCCTGGCCGACGCGCTCAAGACCACCTTCGAGCGCGACCCTCAGCTCTACTACGAGGACGGCTACCAGGAGATGGTCAACCGCGGCGAGCAGATCCACGCCGCCCCCATCGGCGAGGTCGACTGGGTCGAAGTGGACAACCACGACGACCTGGCCAAGGCTCGCACCATAGCCGTCAATTACTGAGGGAGGCGCAGATGCCGCTTCTCGCGAGGATGCTGCCCGCGCCGCTCACCATGGAGGTACGGCGCGGCGCGGTCGCCCAGCTGGGCGCGCTGCTCAACGACAGCCGGGTGGCCACCTCCGGCAGGGTCGCGGTCGCCGTCGGCCCCGGCCAGGGCGACCACATCGAGGGCCTGATCGCCCCCACGCTGGATCAGGCCGAGGTCTTCCGCGTGGCCGACGGCTCCGTCGACGCGGCCGTCTCGCTCGGCGGCGACCTGCGCAAGGGCGCCTACGAGGTGGTCGTCGGCGTCGGCGGCGGACGGACCATCGACGCCACGAAGTACGCCGCGTCGCTGGCCGGCATCCCCATGGTCGCGGTGGCCACGAACCTCTCGCACGACGGCATCTGCTCGCCCACCGCCTCGCTGGTCTACGAGGGCGGCAAGGGGTCGTTCGGCGTGCCGATGCCGCTGGCGATCCTGGTCGACCTGGACTTCGTCCACGCCGCGCCCGAGTCGCTGGTGCGTTCGGGGGTGGGCGACGTGATCAGCAACCTGTCGGCGATCGACGACTGGCAGCTGGCCAACGTCGAGCGCGGGGAGCCGATCGACGGGCTGGCGTGCTCGATGGCGCGTACCGCGGCGGAGGCTCTGATCGGGCGTAAGGACTCCATCGAGACCGACGCCTTCCTGACGGTACTGGCCGAATCCTTGATCTTGTCGGGCATGTCGATGGTAATCGCAGGGTCATCCCGTCCTTCCAGTGGCGGGGATCATGAGATCCTTCATGCCGTGGATCAGCTTTTCCCCGGCACTTCCAATCACGGCGAGCTCGCCGGGATCGGCACCGCGTTCTGCTATTTCCTGCGGGACGACGCCGACCGGCTCCAGCAGGTCGTCGACTGCCTGAGGCAGCACCGGCTGCCCGTCGCGCCCGGTGACATCGGGCTGAGCGCGGAGCAGTTCACCGAGGCCGTCATGCTGGCGCCCTCCACCCGCCCGGGTCGCTACACGATCCTGGAGCACATGCGGCTGTCGGAATCCGAAGTGCGTGGACGGGTGGCGGACTATGTCCGGGCCTTCGGTAGCTGAGCTGCGCGCGGTAGCCCAGCCGGAGGGCCACCTCGACCGCAAGAACGGCGAGCACTGGGCGGGCGTGCTCTACATGCGCGCGATCTCGATCCGGGTCACCTGGCTGCTGGCCAAGACCCGGGTCACGCCGAACCAGCTCACCTGGGTGATGACGATCGCCGGAGTCCTGGCGGGCTTCGCGATGGCCCTGCCCGGGATCTGGGGCGCCTTCCTGGCCGCCCTGCTCGTGCAGGTGTACCTGCTGCTCGACTGTTCCGACGGCGAACTGGCCCGCTGGACCGGCAAGACCTCGCTGACCGGCGTCTACCTCGACCGGGTCGGCGCCTACTTCACCGAGGCCGCCGTGCTGGCCGGGCTGGGCTGGCGGGCTTCCGAGGTGCTGCCCGACTGGTACACGGTGATGGGCTTCGCCGCCGCGCTCGGCGCGATCCTCATCAAGGCCGAGACCGACCTGGTCGACGTGGCCCGTGCCAAGGGCGGGCTCGACTCGGCCAGTGAGGCGTCGGTGGGGCAGTTCCGCTCGGGGCTGCTGGGGCTGGGCCGGCGCGTCCTGTCGGCCACGAAGTTTCACCGGATCGTGCAGCCGATCGAGTTGTCCCTGCTCGCGCTGGGCACGGCCGTGATCGACCAACTGGCCGGAAACCTCACGGCGACCCGTGTACTCACCGTAGCCTGCCTGATAGCCGCGGGACTCCAGATGGTGTTGCACCTGGTGAGCATCTTGGCATCGAGGCGGCTTGCGTGAGCCCTCGTCGGAACCGCTCAGGCTCGGCGTCCGTCGTATTGATCGGACGTCCGCCGTTCGGTGGGGGTTCACCCACGGTTCCGATACGCTTAGCTCCACCAATATCAGGAAATATGCATACCAGCAGACTCGGTGATCATGAAAGAATGCTCCGCTCGTGCTCTCAACGCGTCAAGGTGATGACACGTTGAAGATCTCGTGCGTCATCCTCACCATGGGCAACCGGGTCGCGGAGCTGAACCGGGCGGTCGATTCCGCGCTCAACCAGGTCGACGGCGACGTCGAGGTGGTGATCGTGGGCAACGGGGCCGACGTGCCCGAGGTGACGGCGACGCCACCCGAGGGCTCGGCCGCGATCGTGAAGACGGTCCGCCTGGAGCACAACACCGGCATCCCGGCCGGACGTAACCGGGGCGTCGAGGAGTGCTCGGGCGACGTCGTGCTGTTCCTCGACGACGACGGCTGGTACGCCAACCAGAAGGTCGTCGCCCACGTACGCGACCGCTTCGCCACCGAGCCCGATCTGGCCGTCATCTCCTTCCGCGTCATGGACCCGGAAGGCGGCGTCGGCCAGCGGCGCCACGTGCCGCGCCTGCGCGCAGGGGACCCGCAGCGCTCCTCGCCGGTCACCACGTTCCTGGGGGGCGCCTCGGCCATCCGGCGTTCCGCCTTCCTCCAGGTGGGCGGGCTGCCCGAGCGCTTCTTCTACGCGCACGAGGAGACCGACCTGGCCTGGCGGCTGCTCGGCGAGGGCTACCGGATCGAGTACGACGCCGAGACCGTCATGTACCACCCGCAGGTGCCGCCGACCCGCCACGCCGACTTCTACCGGCTCAACGCGCGCAACCGCGTGTGGCTCGCCCGGCGCAACCTGCCCTGGCCGCTGGCCGCCCTCTACCTGGTCAACTGGGTCGTGCTCACGCTGGTGCGCGAACGCTCCGGCACGGCACTGAAGGCGTGGTTCACCGGCTTCCTGGAGGGCCTGCGCACGCCGGCGGGCGAACGCCGCCCAATGGCGTGGAAGACCGCCTGGCGCATGGTGAAGCTGGGCCGCCCGCCCATCGTCTAGAGATCCACCGCGGCTCCGAAGGACATGCTCGCCCGCTCCACCGTCGTGCTCAGCAGCGCCCGTTTCGGCAGGCCCAGCTCGCTCAGCTCCTTGGCGATCGGGTGGTTGCCCAGCCTGACCAGGGCGCCTCCCGGCCGCAGCCGAACGCCCTTCGCCGACATCTCTGCGGGGATCTTCCTCGTGACGCCGTCGCGGTGGGTGTAGGCGGTCAGGGGTACGGCCGGCCTCGGCACCGGGAAACCCGGCTTCAGCAGCAGGTCGATGACCAGGCGGCCGTCCTTGCGGACGATGCAGCGCTTGTAGGGGGAGGACAACCTCAGGTCGATCTCGGCCAGCTCCTTGGGAAATCCCCACATCGAACGGCCGGCCTCCATGGTGAACGACTGGTCCACGGGTAGCCAGTGGATGAACGCCGCGGCGTTCCGCAGATCGGACAGGCCCGCTGTGCCCGCCGTACCCGGTTGACGGACCAGGAACGCCACCCCGAACTCGTGGTAGGTGTCCAGGTCGCCGTCACGGTAGTCGACGAAGATCAGCGTGCAGACGGCCTTGCCGGGGAAGACCTCGGCCACGTCCAGTCCCGAGTAGGCGATCACCGCTCGGGCGGCGTCGGCGCGTACCGGGTACATCGTGCTGCAGACCGTCGCGTCTCTCACCCGGACGGGCAGACTCACCGTTCGGCCCTGGATCAGATGCGATGCCATGCCTCCAGTACATCAACCACGAAGCGATGTGACCATTCCTGTCCGGATCCCGTCTGGTCTGATGTGACTGTCCAAGGAATGCGGAGGCCATCATCATCGAGGAGCTCTATCGCGAGCACTGGCCGCTCGTGTGCGGGTTCCTGCTGCGCCGGACCCGCGACCCCCACCTGGCCGAGGACCTCGCCCAGGAGACCTTCGTCAAGGCCACCCGGGCGATGCTCGGCTGGCGCGGAGAGAACCCGGCGGCCTGGCTGCTGGCCATCGCCCGCAACGTCCTGCTCGACCACGTGCGCCGCAGGCGGGTCGAGCTGGCCTTACCCGACCCGGACGAGCTCGGCGTCCCCTCCATGGGGGTCGACGCCCTGGAGGTACGCGACGCCCTCGACCGCCTTCCGCCCCAGCACAGGAGGCTGCTGGAGCTGGTCTACCTGGAGGGCTTCTCCATGGTCGAGGTGGCGGCGATGACCGGCAAGAAGCACAACACGATCAAGACAGCGCTATGGCGGGCCCGCGCGGCCTTCGCCGAGACCTACGGAGCCCCCGGATGAGCGAGCTGGACCTGCCCGACTTCGACCCCAAGGCCACCAGGAAGGCGGTACGGCGCGGGCTGGTCAAGACGGCCTCGCTCGTGCTGGCCGGGCTGCTCGCGCTGGTGCTGGTGCTGGTGCTGGCGCCGATCCTGGTGCAGAAGGGCAGCGGGCGGACGGACCGTATCCACGACGTGTTCGGGACGGCGTTCAAGATGTACAACCCGTCCTATCGGATCGTGCTCGGCGAATGCTGCGACACCACCCCCTGGTCGGCGAGCCTGCCGCTCACGGCCGGTCAGCTCAGGGCCTACGGCGGGTTCTACGGCAATGCGGAGGTGCCCTACGAGATCACCACGAACCTCTTCGGCGGGCTGCGGCACCTGCCCCTGGGCAACGACGCCAACACCGCGGTGGCCACCGCGCTGAGCAGGGTCGGGCACAAGTCTCCCCTCGACAAGGACGAAGCCCGCAAGATCCTCGCCGAGCTGCCGAAGGGCATGAACGTCCTGGCCATGGTGGAGTTCAACCAGCCCGCGACGGCCGAGCAGCTGGTCGCGTTCGGCAAGACCTACCACGCCTGCCCCGAGACGATCGTCTACGAGGCCAGGCCCGGATCCGTGCCGATCACGTTCGGGTCGGGCACGTGGGATCGCACGCCGGTCAGGGGGACGTCGGGCTGGTGTTACGAGAACCCGACCGGGATCCTGGCGGAGTTCCGCTCCTGGGACAAGATCCTCCAGGATTCCGACGCGGCTGACCTGCGCGCCTTCGATCTCACCCTCGACCGCGTCCGCAAGGCCGCCAAGGACGGGCTCGCCTACGCCTACCTCGACGAGGGCGTGCCGGTCGAACGCCTGCGCAAGCTGCTGGAGGACCCGCGGGTGCGCGCGGTGGGCCTCATCGACGCGACCTTCGACCTCGCCCGCTTCTAGACCGCCAGTGAGTGCGCCACCCCTGCCAGCGACTCCATGCGGGCCACGAAGGCCGGGGCGTGGTCGGGCCAGTGGTGGTGCAGGCGGGCGTAGGTGTGGCCGCGGGCGCCCATGTTGGCCCTGCGGTCGGGGTCTTCCTTGAGGTCGAGTACGGCATGCCGTACCGAGTCCACGTCAAAAGGGACGACGAGCCCGCAGCGAGCGGTCTGCACCAGCGTGCCCGACTGAGGAGTGGTGATGACGGGCACGCCACGCCCCATGTAGTCGAGCACCTTGGTCGGTACGCCCGTGACGTCGGCGGGCGCCAGGGAGATGCCGGCCAAGGCGCCCTCGACCATGCGCAGCGCGTGGCGGTTGGGCACATGGCCGAACCAGTCGAGCAGGCCGACCCGCTGGGCGTCGCGCAGCAACACCCGCGACTCGCGGTCGGCCTGGCCGATGAGATCGAGGCGGATGCCGTGCGGCACCAGCCGTTCGGCGAGCGCGATGAGCTCGGCGGCGCCGCGCTCGGCCGTCAGGCGACCGAGGTGGACCACCCTGGTGTCGCCGGGAGGGGGAGGGGCGGGCGACACCAGAGTGGCCTCTGGCACCACGGATGGCGAGATCACGTGGTGGCGGCGCTCCGCGCGTGCGGCACGCCGGGAGTCGGCCGGTTCGCGTACGTCCCAGACCACCGGCGGATGCCGGTAGGGCAGGGCGCGCAGCAGGTCGGCGTCATGCACGAGCAGCAGGTCCGCGCCCCTGACGCCGCGGCGCAGGGCGGCCCGCGCCCTGCCGTGCCCGGCGCCGCGCGGTACGTCGATCGCGGTGATGGGCAGCGGTGGTGTCACGTTGAAGTAGGTGAACGGCGCCACGTACGTGATGTCGTGGTCCGCATCGAGGAGTGCGCGGATCTGCCGATGCATGATCCTGGCATCCTCGGGATGATGGTCAATCGTCGCGACACATACCCGCATGTCTTGATGCTGAGGTTTGCCCGGGTCAGTCAGGTGAAGGGCGGTGGAACTGACGATTAACTTCCGGAGGGACGGCGGTATAGCCAGGTCAAGCGTGGCTCAAGGACCCACTTGAAGACCGTGCGCGTCTCGGGCAGGCACAGGACGATGGCCAGGGCGAACGCGCTGGAGGCGATCGCGAGCACGCCCAGCGGGCCCTGCAGCCAGGGCAGGTCGAGCCAGCCCTGGTCCTTGGCGATCAGCACCGGGATGCCGTGGAGCAGATAGGCGTACAGCGTGCGGGTGCCGAGGTCGGAGTACCAGGTCTCGCCGCGCGGGACCAGCGACAGCACGGCGAAGCACATCGCCAGCGAGCAGGCCAGCAAACCGGTGCGCACGCCGAGGCCCATCCACCACGACAGGTCCATGTCCTGGTAGCTGTGCTTGAAGTAGAACGGCTTGAGCGTGGGGTCGAAGCGGGCCACCAGGATCGCGCTGGCCGCGGCGCCGACCAGCGTGACCGCCGAGACGATCTTGATCCACCTGCGGTTGAGCAGCTCGAAGTGCTCGGGCTGCATGACCAGGCCGATCACGAAGAAGGGCAGCAGGCCGAAGAAGCGGTCCATGCTGAAGTCGCCGCTGATCTGCGAGAACCCGGCGAACAGGTAGATCGCGATGGCGACCGGGATGGGGAACTTCATCCGCTTCCACACCGGCGTCGACAGCCGCCAGAACAGCAGCGCCAGCAGGTACCAGTTGAGCCACGCCGGATCGATGATCGTCAGGCTCCACTTCTGCCCGACGGCGGTGCGGAGCACGGCGTAGCCGACCTCGACGATCACGTACGGGATGACGAACGTGTCGACGAGCTTGTTGGTCTTGGCGTTGGAGTTCCAGAAGTTACGCGACAGGTAACCGCTGATCAGCACGAACAGCGGCATGTGGAACATGTAGATGAAGATGTACAGCGACCGCGAGGAGTCGGTGTTGAGCGTCGGCACCAGCGAGTGGCCGACGACCACCAGCGCGATGAGCACGAACTTGACGTTGTCGAGATAAGGGTCGCGCTTCTTGGCCGGCGGCGGCGCCGGATCCGGCTCGTCCTTCTCCTGCCCCCAGAAACCCGCGTCCTGCCCCGGCAGCGGCCACCGGTTCTTGGCGTCGGTGCTGTCCTGCTGCTCGATGGTGGTGGCAGGGACGGTGGACCGGGTGTCAGTCACGTGGCAGACGCTCAGTTCGTTCGGGGTCGGGGGAACGCGACCGTCTGTCTCGACTGACGCCTGGACGACGTCGTACGAGCGCAGTCGCCGACCTCACAACACTAGCGCCGCGGGACACTCCTGTCTCCGAAGGAGCGCCAAGAAACCCCGTATCCACAGGGAACTTGGAGGTTAGGTGCACACGTTGGACTGGTTTGCACTCACAGTGTTCTGCTTGACGTCTTCGGATACCTTCGTCACCTTTACGCCCTTCCAGTCGTCGCCGACGATCAGCTGGATCACCGGCGGTTTCGTGCCGCCGACGGGTTCCGCGGGCGGGACGGTGGAGGTGTAGGGCTCGGTGGTCAGCGGCTTCACGCCGCCCTTGGCCGGGGTGACGGCCGGTGAGGTCGCCTTGCCCACGACGCCGGCGTAGTCCTCGCCGTTGGTGGCCTTCTTGCCGTAGCGCAGCTCGGTCTTGGCGACGCTGCCGGTCGCGGGCTTGTAGTTGCCCAGGCTGACGACCCGGAAGCCCTCCTTGGTGAGCTGGTCGGCGACTTCCCTGGCCTTGCCCTGGGTGGCGGTGCCGTTGAGGACCTGGACCTCGACCTGCTCGGGTTTGACCGTGATCTTCGGCTTGGCCGAACCGGTGGGGGTGGGCTCGGGCACCGCGATGTCGACGTCGGTCTTGATCATGTTGAAGAGCTCGTTGGCGGCGGGCTGCTTCCAGACCACGCGGTTGGGGTCGGTGGGGTCGGCCCCCCACGGCACCGTGATGAACTTGACGTCGCCCGCGGTCATCTTCGCCGCGCTCTGCGCGATCTGGATGAGCTTCTCGGGGTCGTCGGCCAGGCCCGGGTCCATGGTGACCGACTGGCCGGCCGCCTTCACGAAGCTGGACAACTGAGGCACGTTCGTCAGCAGTTCGCTGCTGGTGGCCTTGGCGACGACCTTGCCGAGAAAGAGCTGCTGGCGGCGGATGCGCTGGATGTCGCTGCCGTCACCGTAGTTGCGCAGGCGGACGAAGCCGAGCGCCTTCTCGCCGTTGAGCTTGCTCTTGCCAGGCGGCAGCACGAGCTTGGACTTCTTGTCGTTGACGCCGCTCTTGAGGCAGATCTCGATGCCGCCCAGGGCGTCGACGATGTTCTTGAACCCGCTGAAGTCGACCTCGGCGAAGTGCTGGATGGGGATGCCGGTCAGCGTCTCCAGGGTGGTCATCGTGCAGGCGATGCCGCCGGAGTTGTAGGCCGCGTTGATCATGTCCCGGTGGGGCGGCATGATCGCGCCGGTGGTCTCGTTCTTGCACCGCGGGATGTCGACCATCGAGTCGCGCGGGAAGCTGATGAGCTTGGCGCCGTCGCGATTGGGCGAGATGTGCATCAGGATGATCGTGTCGGTGCGCTTGCCGGCGCCTCTGCGGGCGTCGAGCTGGCCGTAGCGGGCGTTGCCCTCGCCGTCGCGGGTGTCGGAGCCGACCAGGAGGATGTTGAGCGCGCCGGTGGAGTTGGCCGGGCGCGGGTTGAGGATCTGCTCGTTGACGTTCTTCTTGTTGATGGAGCCGAGCGCGTCGCGGTAGAGCGTGTAGCCGGTCAGCGAGCCGGCCACGACCACGCCGGTGAGCCCGATGCTGACCCAGGCCAGGACGCGCATCTTGTTGGGCCCGCCGCCGCTCTTGGCGCGGCGGCCGCGGGGCGGCTGGTCGTCGGGGGGCGGGGGTGGTGACGCCGCGCGACGCGGGCCGCGCATGCCGCCCGGATCGGTCTGAGCGTTCCTTCTGTCCTGGACGGACACACTCCGGTGGTCACTCATACGCCCCCCTCAGCTCCAACACGGCCCTCCTCTATTCGAAGAATTCGCCAGGCCGCATCCAGCTGGCTCGGTCGCACACTTGCGGCACGAGACTAGGTCACGCACGGCGTGCCAGGAGCCATGAATGACCGAATCGGTCGTGACCCCAGCGTGATGTTACAGGGCCAAAGCATACTCAGACCTGGACATTTCGTGGAATATCAGCGTGAAAGTCTTTACTGTTTCGGCAGGTCGGAGCGGCTGCGAAGGGCCAGGGCAAGACATGCCAGCGGTACGGCCGGCAGCACGTACCGGTAGTCGAATTCGGCCACCGCGGCCGGGACCACGAGCAGCGCCACCGCCGTTGACCAGGGCACGAGCCACTCCAGTTCCGGTCGGCGGCGGATTACGGACAGGGCTGGCGGCACGAGCAGCACCAGCAGCAGGAGGGTCCCCGGCAACCGCGCCACATCCTGGTAAGCCCGCAGCCACCCCGCGTACGGCTCCACCACCCGGGTCGCGATCGGCCCGCCCTCGTAGCGCTCGGCCAGCTCGGCGCCCAGCTGCGCCGCGTGCCTGCCGGGCGGGCCCGGCTCCCGCGACGGGAACTCGTAGTAGTCGTAGATCTCCTGGTCGGGGTAGACCGGGCGGCCCCAGGTGAACGTACGGGCCAGCTCAGAGGCGATCGAGGCGGCGTAGTCGAGCGGCTGCGAACGGATGGCCAGCAGGGCGAACCGCCCGGCCAGGGCGTCGTTGGCCCGCGAGAACGTGATGCCGGGCAGCCTGACCAGCGGGGTGTCCTGCGACCAGATGTACTCCTGCGAGGGCGGGCGGCGGTCCGGCGGGCGGGGGTCGCAGAGCACCCGCAGGTCGGGCGGCGGGTCCATCTTCTGGCAGTCGGCGAACGACTGCGCCCTGGCGTAGAGGAAGACGCCGTTGGCGCCGACCAGGCCGGCGCGGTCGTAGGTGGCGTAGAACCAGCCCATGTACGCCATGACCGGGACCAGGGCCGCGGCCAGCAACACGCCGGTCAGGGCGAGCCGCCCGCGGATCAGGAACCAGCAGGCCAGCAGCACGACCAGGGGCTGGCCGATCGTCCTGGTCAGGGTGGCGGCGGCCAGGAGAAGGCCGATGGCGGTCGCCGTGCGCCAGGTCATCCGGTCCCGGATCGCCAGCACGACGGCGGCGGTGACCAGGAACATGAACAGGGTGTCGGAGACCAGCAGATGTTCCAGCTCGATCTGGTACGCGTCCAGGAGGACCGGGGCCGTCGCCAGCGTCCTGATCCAGGGGCGGGCCCTCCGGGCGGCCAGGTAGATCATGGCCGCGACCGCGAGACCCATGAGGTGCTGAACCGCCGTGACGGCGGCGAAGCTGTGGAACGGTTCCAGGAGCTTGAGGAACATGGAGTACCCGGCCGGGCGTACCAGGTCGGGGCGGGGGCGGAAGACGGTGACGATGTAGGTGTAGGAGTCGGGGAACCACAGGGCCGGACGGAAGCCGAGCATCGCCAGCAGGCGCAGGACGGCTCCCGCGGCGAACAGGCCCACGAACCAGCGATGCCGCTTGGCGGCCCGGACGGCACGGCCGAGGACCGCCGCTCTTTCGATGCCGGGCTTCTCGGGTTGTTCGGGTTGTTCGGGTGCCGGGGCCGCCGCGCCGGGCCGGTCCTGTGCCTGGCGGGAGGCGTCGGGTCGCCGGTGCGCGGCTTCGGGTGTGTCCGGTGCCTCTTCGGTCGCGCCGGGCTGGTCCGGTGTCGCCTCCTTCAACGGCCCTCCCCTGTTCACCGCCGTCCGGCCGTACGCTACCGGCTTCCATGCGTTTCGCGATCTCAGGCGGGCGTGTTGCCGGCCCCGTTGGATACCCTCGCGATCAGCGATGGCACCCTCCTGGCTCCGGCCTGACGAGACGCGGAGGCCGTCGGCGGGCCGGGTGCTCGCCACGGCCTCGCTGCTGCCTGCTCTGGCGGTGGCGGCCTGGCTGCTGGCCGGGCTGCCGCTGCTGATGGCGGGGGTGTTCCGGCCGGTGTTCACGGTGGTGCTGGCGCTGCCGGTCATCGCGCTGCTGTGCTGGGCGGGGCTGCGGCGCCTGCCCGAGGCGGTGGAGGCCACCGGGCGGCAGACGGCCGGGGTGCTGGC
The DNA here is from genome assembly GCF_044457345.1 of Nonomuraea sp. NPDC050547. Classification (NCBI taxonomy): domain Bacteria; kingdom Bacillati; phylum Actinomycetota; class Actinomycetes; order Streptosporangiales; family Streptosporangiaceae; genus Nonomuraea; species Nonomuraea sp. NPDC050547. The sequence goes on along the minus strand of NZ_JBITGW010000018.1, from coordinate 111,339 downwards.
GATCGCGGTGGGCTCCGGGGTCTTCAACGCGATCTTCCACAGCGAACAGCTCATCGTCCGCCGCGACCCGGCCACCTACGCGCAGTACACCACCTGGATCGCCGAGCACGGCTCGCTGCCCATCCCGTACCAGGAGCAGGCCTTCGGCGGCCCCGACCCGGCGCTCATCTTCGACAGCGTCGGCCTCTACGACTTCGGCGGGGCGGTGGTGCCGCAGTTCATGCCCGGCCCGCCCATGCTCTTCTCGGCGGCCGACTGGCTCGGCGGAATGCTGCTCGGGCCCCCGGTGCTGGGGGCGCTGGCGGTGCTCACGGTCGGCGGGGTGGCGGCCCGGCTGGCGGGCGGACGGTGGGCGCCGGTGGCGGCGCTGGCGTTCGCGGTGAGCATGCCGATCCTCTACACCTCGCGGACCACGTTCAGCGAGATCCCGTCACTGATTCTCCTGTTCGGCGGCCTCGCCCTGGCCCACGACGCCCTGACCCGCATCTGGACCCCCGTGATCGCCCGGCCCCACGGTGTCGCCCGGTCCCGCGAGGACACCCGGTCGCGCGGGGTTGGCCGGTCGCCCACGGCCGGCCGATCGCGCGGCTTCGGGGCGAGCGGCACAACGGGGCGCACCACGGCGACACACGTGCTCCCGCCCAGGCGGGACGACCCGGCCGTTCCCGGCAGCGTGGACGGCGAGACCGGCAGGACCCTCACGGGTGAAGAAGCCGCTTCCGTGCCCAGGACCGGCGCGGAGGGCGCCGAGAGCGCAGCGCACGAGCCCGTGACGGCAGTGGCGGGCGGGGAAGGGGCCGAGGCCGCCGGAGCCGGAGCCGTGGGCGGTGGTGGTAGCGCGGGCGGCGGTGGTAGCGCGGCGGCTGCTGAGAGCGCAGGCGGTGGTGGCACTGCGGCGAGTGGCACTGCGGCGGGTGGCGGTGCGGCGGGTGGCGGTGCGGCGGGTGAGGGGCGGGCTGGGGGTGGGGTAGGCGGGCCGGAGAATGGGGTTCGGAGGGTTGCCGGGCTGGCGGGGCTGGTGTTCGGGCTGGCCACGCTGGTGCGGATCGACGGGTTGCGGGACGTGCTGCCGGTGCTGGCGTTCGCGGGTCTGCTGGTCGCCATGAGCCGGTTCCGGCGGCCGGTCGGCGTGCTGGGGCTGCCGCTGCTGGGCGGGCTGGCGGTCGGGGTCGGGCTGGGGTTTCTGGCGGCCTACACGTTCGCGCGGCCGTATCTGGCCTATCTGTCCCGTTCGGTGGTGCCGCTGCTGCTGATCTGCGGCGTCGTCCTGGTTCTGACGCTTGTGGGTACGGCCGTCGCCCCCCGCCTGGCCCGGATCCGGCTGCCCCGGCGGCTGCCCGAGATCGGCGCGGCGCTGGTGGCGCTGGTGATGGTCGGCTTCGCGGTGCGGCCGTGGGTCCAGACGGTGCACCGGCAGCCGGTGAGCGGGGACGACGTGCGGACGGCGCGGTTCATCGAGGAGACGCAGAAGGCCAACGGCCTGCCGGTCGACGGGACGCGGCTGTACTTCGACGAGTCGCTGTACTGGGTGATCTGGTACGTGGGCGTCCCGGTCGTGGTGCTGGCCACGGTGGCGGCCGCCGTTCTGGTGCGCAGGCTGCTGCGCGACGCCGCCGCGTTCGAGTGGCTGCTGCCGCTGGCCGTCATCGGCTGGACCACCGTGACCACGCTGCTGCGTCCCGAGATCACGCCGGACCAGCCGTGGGCCGCGCGCCGCCTGGTCCCGGTGGTGATACCGGGGTTGGTCGTGCTGGCGGTGTGGGGGCTCGACTGGGTCCGCGACAAGACCCGCAGGCTGGGGTACGGCTCGCGGGTCCAGGCCTGGACGGCGGGCGTCGGGACGGTCCTCATCCTGGTCCCGCCGGTCATCACGTCCATCGGCACCGCGTTCACCCCGATCGAGCGGGGCGAGCGGGCGGCCGTCGAGGCGATGTGCCGGGCGATCCCGCGCGACGCCTCCGTCCTGATCATCGAGCGGGTGACGGCCGACCGCTTCACCCAGGTGGTGCGGGGCATGTGCGGCCTCCCGTCCGCCGAGGTGCGCCGGGAGCCGGGTTCGGACACGGCCAGGAAGGAGGACGTCGACCGCCTGATCGCCGGGGTGGAACGGGCGGGCCGTACCCCTGTGATCCTCGCGGCGAGCGCGGACCAGGTGCGGTTCTACGGTCCGTTCGAGCAGGTCATGGCCCTGGCCACCCGCCAGGACGAACGCTCGCTGACCGAACCGCCCAACGGCACCTGGAGCCTGCGGATCAACGTCTGGATGTCCCACCCCAAAAACCCCATTTGACCTAGATCGTGGGTGATCGCGATTATGTGTCGCCATGAGGCGTACGTGGGTGGTCGCGGCGTTAACGACGGCGCTGGCGACCAGTGGAATGGGCTCGGCTGCGGCCGACACTCCAGCGGACAGCACGCTGGGCGAGACCTCGCTGAACGAGGCTCAGGAGAACAGGGACGCCGAGCCGGGCGCCGGCGACGTGAGCGTCGAGCCCGGGAGCGGCGCGGACGGGGTGGTCGCGGTCGCGGTCTCGCCGCTTCCGACCCCCAAGGCCGCCTGGCCGACGACGGGCCGCCTGACGGTCTACCTGTGCTCCAAGGCCAGCCTTCAGAAGAAGTGCGACGGCCGCGGTCCGGGTGACGAGCAGAAGCGGAAGATCGAGCGGCTGCTGAAGCGGCTGTCCGGGCTGTCCGGCGTGCGGTACGTCTCCGAGGACGAGGCCTACCGCAACGCCCGCGAGGACGGCCTGCGGGTGCGCAAGGGCGCGATCCCGGCTTCCTTCCGGGCGGAGGTCAAGGTCCCGAACGTGAACCTGGGCCCCAAGCTGGAGAAGCTGCCCGGGATCACCACGGCCAGGGTCTGGCGGACGGACTTCTGGGCCGGGAGGGCGCAGGCGAAGGTCGAGCTCTGCGGTCCGGCCAACTGCCCGGGGCGTGGCGCGATCACCGATCATGAGCGGGACGCGGTCTTCGAGGCGCTGCGCACCCTGCAGGGTGTGAAGAAGGTCTACCTGGAGTCGCGCCGGCACGCGGTCGACAACTGGCGTCGCGTCACCCACGAGAACAGGACGCCCGCCGTGGGCGAGTACTTCCATCTCGTGCTGACGGACTCGTCGGTGTTCGAGCAGATTCGGCCTGCTCTGCGGGGTCTTCCGGGGGTGGATCAGGTTTCCCGGCATCGCTGATGTGGACGCCGCGTTCCGCTGGGCAGAGTAACCTCGACCGACGTGAGCACGCCTGAGACCCCCCAGAGTGGACCCGCCGTGGAAGAAGCGCCGTACGTCACGATCGTCCTGCCCTGCTACAACGAGCAGGATCATGTCATCGACGAGGTCGAGCGAATCACCGAGGCGATGGACTCCAGCGGCTACACCTACGAGCTCGTGGCCGTCGACGACTGCTCGACGGACGCGACGCTGGCGAAGCTTCAGGAGGCCGCCCCGCGATTCCCGAACATGCGGATCCGGGCGTTCCACCGCAACGGGGGATCGGGCACCGTACGCAGGATCGGCACCCAGGAGGCGCGCGGCGAGATCGTCGTGTGGACCGACGCCGACATGACCTACCCGAACGAGCGCATCCCCGACCTGGTCCAGATCCTGGAGAAGGACCTGACGATCGACCAGGTCGTGGGCGCGCGCACGTCGGAGGAGGGCTCGCACAAGCTGCTGCGGGTGCCGGCCAAGTGGGTGATCAGGAAGGTCGCCGAGAAGCTCGCCGGCCAGAAGATCCCGGATCTCAACTCCGGCCTGCGGGCCTTCCGCAAGTCGGTGGCGCGGCCGTACCTGCGGCTGCTGCCTCCCGGATTCTCGTGTGTCACGACGATCACGCTGTCGTTCCTGTCGAACCAGCACGACGTCTACTACCTGCCGATCGGCTACGCCAAGCGGGCGGGCAAGTCGAAGTTCAGCTTCGTCTCCGACGCCTACCGCTACATCCTGCAGGTCCTGCGGATGATCATGTATTTCAACCCGCTGAAGGTCCTGATGCCGCCGGCGTTGTGGCTGGTGGGCATCGGGTTCGTCAAGGGTGTGTGGGACATGGTCCAGCATCCCTTCTACTTCCCGGCCAACACCGTGATGATCTTCCTGTCGGGCATGCTGATCGGCGCCGTCGCGCTGCTGGCCGACCTGATCGTGCGGAGCAGGGGAGAGTAGGTGCGGATCGCGATCGTCGGCCCGACGTACCCGTACAAGGGCGGCGGGGCGCAGCACACCACCGAACTGGCGCACCGGCTGAGCGCGCTGGGGCATGACGTGGTGATCGAGTCGTGGAAGGCCCAGTATCCGGGCTTTCTCTACCCCGGCCAGCAGACGATCTCGGCTCCTGAGGGCCGGCCGTACCCGAAGACGCTGCGCAGGCTCGACTGGCGGCGGCCGGACGGGTGGGTGGCGTGCGGGCGGCGGTTGCGCGGCGCCGACCTGGTGGTCTTCGCGGTACTCAGTCCCGTGCAGGTGCCTGCATATCTGGGGATTTTGTACGGCATGGCGGGCAGGACCACGGCGGTAGCGCTGTGCCACAACGTGTTGCCGCACGAGCGCAAGCCGTATGACAGGCCGCTGATGAAGGCGCTGCTCAAGCGGGTCGACAGGGTGCTCACCCACTCGGAGCAGCAGGCGGCGCTGGCCGCGGAGCTCACGGCCAAGCCGGTCCGGGTGGCCGCGATGGCGCCCCACCTTCCCTCGAAAAATGCCGAAAAATCGGGGCAAGTCCACAACAACCTGCTCTTCTTTGGGATCGTCCGGCCGTACAAGGGGCTGGATCTGCTGCTCAGGGCGCTGCCGGACGGGGTCGGGCTGACCGTCGCCGGGGAGTTCTGGGGCGGGCTGGAGGAGACCGAGCGGCTCGTCGCGGAGCTGGGCATCGGCGACCGGGTGGAACTGCGGCCCGGGTACGTGGCCGCCGACGACGTGCCGGAGCTCTTCGCCCGCGCCGACGCCCTGGTCCTGCCCTACCGCAACGCCACCGCCAGCCAGAACGTGTGGCTCGGCCACGAGCACGGCGTCCCGGTGATCGCCACCCGGGTGGGCGCGCTCGCCGACCACATCACCGACGGCGTGGACGGCCTGCTGGTCGAGCCGGAGGACGTCGAAGGGCTCAGGAAGGCGATCGAGCGGCTCTACGCCGACCCGGTCGGGTTGCGCTCCGGGGTCAAGTCGGTGGACCCGGAGCCGTTCTGGTCGGCGTACGCGGCGGCCTTGCTGGAATCCTGACGGCCCAGCAGGAAGGCGACTCCGGCCGCGGTGGCGTCGGCCAGCGTGAAGGCCACGCGCGACAGCAGCGCCACCGCGAAGGCCGCGCCCGTGCCGATCAGCGGGGTGAACACCAGCACCAGCGCGCCCTCGCGCACCCCCACCCCGGCCGGCACCACGAACGTCAGCAGCCCGGTCGCCCAGGCGAAGGCGTAGGCGCCGGTCGCCAGTACGTAGAGGTCCCACCGGCCGGCCAGCAGCATGGTGTGCACGCCGTAGATCAGCCAGCCGAGCGCCGTCCACGCCACGGCCACCAGCACGGTACGGCCCGGCAGCACGCTCTCCAGCGGCTCCTTGCGCGCCAAACGCAACGCCAGGTTGAGCCCCCAGGTCAGCACCTTGGGATGCAGGCAGACGACGATGACCGGGACGATCAGCAGCAGGTACCAGGCCTTGCGCAGCGCCTCGTGCGTGGCCAGCGTGGCCGCGGCGATCGTCAGCGCCACCCCGAGGTTGATCACCAGCGCGAGCGAGATGCACGCGAACGTACGCCGCGGCGGGCTGCCGTGGTCGCGCCCGAGATCCATCATGGCCGCGTAGGCCCAGACCGAGCCCGGGATGTACTTGCCCAGCTGGCCCACGAACATGATCCGCCCGCTGACCCGCAACGACAGCGGCGAGCCCAGCCCGGCCAGCACCTCCCGCCAGGCCACCAGCATGCAGAACTGCCCGGCCAGGACCGCGGCGAACGCCCCCGCCAGCGCCCAGGGCGACAGGCCGGACAGCGCGGCCGTGGTCTCACCCCAGTTCTTGGCCAGGCCGTACCCGAGAAATCCGAGCGCGACCAGCGCGAGCAGGACACGCAGCAGGCGGCGGAGCATTCGCCAAATCTACGCGCGGTTGGCGATGATTAGCCAGACGACGAGGCCGACGAGCGCGGCGGCCGCCAGCGCGGTAAGGGTGATTTTGACCCAGCTGTAGGGGCGCTGACCCTGAACCTCCCCGGTGACGCCGTTGATGAGCACCTGGTAGGTCTTGCCGCCGAACAGGTAGCAGCCGATCCACACGGGCAGCAGCAGGAGCTTGAACCTGACATCGCTGTACGTCGTGTCGACCGTGCTCACGCGCTGCTCGTCGCCGCCGATGTCCCGGCGGCAGTCCTGCTCGATGACCTCGGCCATTTCCCGCTTGGCTGTCTCGATGCCCTGCTCCGGCTCGACCTCGTAGCGCAGGGTGTGGTGGCCGGAGATGTAGGCGGGCTCGAAGGGGAGGGCCTGGCCGGTGGGCCACGGCTCCAGCTCGGCCAGCTGTTCGGGGGTGACCCGGTGGGTGGCGGGCACGAGCACGTCGTCGAAGTGGCGCGAGACCGTGCCGGAGGCCGGCCACCAGCGGGTCTTGCGCACCCGGCGGGTCTTGGTCTGGCCGTTCTCCGTGTAGGTCTGGGTGACGTAGTAGTGCTCGCCGCGCGAGCCGGTGTAGTCGGACGTGGTGCCGGAGTCGAAGGTCCAGTGCGGGACGTACGTGGACTTCATCGACTCCGCCTCGCTGACCTTCTTGAGGCGGTTCGGGGCGAACCAGCGGGACTTCACCCAGCCGCGCAGGGCCGCGCGCGAGCCGTTCTTGTCCAGCGCGAACGGGACCACGGCCTCGGGCGCGATCTGGCCGCCCGCCGAGGTGTCCGCGACCAGCGCGGCGCCGCAGAACTGGCAGCTCTTCGACAGCGCGTCGCTCTCCGTGCGAGCGCCGCACCCGGGACAGGCGCTCTGGTGTACGGCTACCGCCGCCACCCGCGGCTTGGCCAGGAAGGCGGCGTAGTCGTGCTCGCGCACGGCCCGTTCCGGGGCGGCGATGCGCTGCTCGAAGCCGCAGTACGGGCAGCGCTGCACGCTGGTGCCGGGGGCGTAGGCGACGCTCGCGCCACAGCCCGAGCACGGATGGGTGGTCTGTGCGGGGGAGGACAAATCCGGAGCCTTTCTGCGGTTCAGGCGGGCGGCAGCGGTGGGGGCGTCTGGGCGAGCAGCCCGGCGAGTTCGGGGACGTCCCGGGCGGGCGACCACTGCGCCATCCCGGCCTTCCACACCAGCGTCTCCGGGGTGAGGCCGGAGAGCGCTTCCTGGTCGTAGGGGCCTTTGCGCTCGCCGCCGACGCCGACGTACCACTGCGCGGACGGCAGGGGCGGCGGTGCGGCGGGTGGCGGTGCGGTGGGTGGCGCGAAGGCCGAGGCGGCGGCCTGCTGGCCCGCCATCATGCCGACTCCGAGTCCCATGGCGCCGTTGGGGTTCTCCGCGGCGGCCTCCACCGCGTTGGCCGCCTGGAACTGGGCGTAACGTCCCAGGTCGCCGACGATGCCCATCTGGGTGCGCTTGTCCAGCGCCTGCTCGACCTCGGGCGGCAGCGAGATGTTCTCGATGCTGAAGTTCGGGATCGAGATGCCCACCCCGGCCAGGTCGGCGCTGAGCGCCTCTGCCAGGCGGCGGCCCATCTCGTGCTGTTTGGCGGCCAGGTCGAGCACGGGCATCCCGGCCGTGGCCAGCGCGGGCGCGAGCCGGCTGACGATCATCTGGCGGAGGTAGCCCTCGACCTCCTCGGTCCTGAACTGCTGGTCGGTCCCGGCCAGCTCGGTCAGCAGCTTCCTGGCGTCGATGACGCGGGCGGAGTAGGCGCCGAAGGCGCGCAGCCGGATGGGGCCGAACTCGGCGTCCCTGATCATGACGGGGTTCTGGGTGCCCCACTTGAAGTCGGCGAACAGGCGGGTGCCCACGAAGTACACCTCGGCCTTGAAGGGGGAGTGGAAGCCGTGCTTCCAGCCTTTGAGCGTGGACAGGATCGGCAGGTTCTGGGTTTCGAGGGTGTACGTGCCGGGCGGGAAGGCGTCGGCGATCTGGCCCTCGTTGACGAAGACCGCGACCTGCGACTCGCGCACGACCAGGCGCGCGCCCATCTTGATCTCGTTCTCGTAGCGGGGGAAACGCCAGACGATGGTGTCGCGGCTGTCGTCGAGCCATTCGACGATGTCGACGAACTCGCCCCGGATCTTGTCGAACACGCCCACATTTCCCCCAACGGTCGGAAATAACTGGCGGGCACGCTACCAAAGGGCGTTTGACAACTGGTTAACGCGCGAGCCCGGTACCCTTGGGCAGCATGGCCGGGAGTGAGCCCGGCGCACGGAGCGGAGTGAACGAGCGCCCGCGCGACGGTGGAGGAACGGCTAGCGACCCATGAGCAGGCAACAGCAGCTCGAATACTCCGAGTTCCAGGCGGCGATGCTCGACGAGGGCAAGCGCCGCCGCAAGGCCGCGAAGATCATCGCGGTGCTGGAGCACTTCCACGGGCCGCTGGCGGGCCTCACCGTGGGCGACGTGGGCTGTTCCGCCGGATTCATCGCCGACGAACTGGCCGACGCGGGCGCCAAGCACACGCTGGGCATCGACATCGACGTGCCCGGCCTGCGCAAGGCCGCCGACCGCTTCGGCGAGCGGGTGGCGTTCGTCTGCGGTGACGGCACGGCGCTGCCGTTCCCCGACCGCTCGGTGGACGTGCTGGTCTTCAACCACATCTACGAGCATGTGGTCGACCCCGACGCGGTCGTCGCCGAGATGCACCGGGTCCTGGCCGACGACGGCGTCCTCTACCTCGGCCTCGGCAACCGGCTCGGCATCATGGAACCGCACTACAAACTGCCGTTCCTGTCCTACCTGCCGCCGTCGCTCGCCGACCGCTACGTGCGCGCCTTCGGCCGCGCCGACCACTACTACGAGCGCTTCCGCACCCGGCGCGGGCTCAAGCGCATGCTGCGCGCCTTCCACGTCTGGGACTACACCTTTCCCGTGCTGGCCACGCCGACCCGCTTCGCCGGTGGGGAACTGTTCCCCGGCGTGCTGGGCAAGGTGGTGCGGGCCGTACTGGCGAAAACCCCCCGTGAGGTGCTCAAGCTGCTCCTCCCGGTCGTGCCGACCTACCTGTGGGTGGCCACCAAGACGCCGCGCCGCCCGCGCGGCGCCGCGCTCCCGCAGCCGCCGGAAAGAGTGCTTTGAGTACGGCGGAGCCGCGCACGGCACGCCGCTCCGTGGTGAAGAAGGTGGTCAGGTTCGGCTTCCTGGCCATCGCCCTGGGCTTCGGCACCTGGGCGGTCGCCTCCCAATGGGACGCCGTGGCCGCCGGGTTCGCGAAGCTGTCGTGGCCCATGGTGGCCGCCTCGCTGGTCGCGGTCGTCGCGGCGCTGCTGGGCGCGATGCTCACGTGGCGCACGCTCCTCGCCGACCTGGGATCGCCGCTGCCGTTCAGGTCCGCGGCCAAGGTCTTCTTCGTGGGCCAGCTCGGCAAGTACATCCCCGGCGCCGTCTGGCCGGTGATCGCGCAGATGGAGATGGGGCGCGACCTCGGTGTGCCCCGGTCGCGCAGCGCGGCGGCGTTCTTCCTGATGATGCCGATCCAGCTGGCCACCGGCCTGCTCGTCACGCTCGGCACCCTCGGCTGGGACCGCTATGGCTGGCTGCTGCTGGCCCTCCCGGTGATCCTCGTGCTGCTGGAGCCCAAGGTCGTCAACGCGGTGATCGGGTTCGGGCTGCGCAAGCTCAAGCGCGAACCGCTCGAACGCCCGCTCACCCGGCGCGGCATGCTGACCGCGCTCGGCTGGGCGCTGGCCGGGTGGGCCGCTTACGGCGTGCACCTGTACTTCGTCGCGCCGCAGACCGGGCTGGTCTTCGCGATCGGCGCGTTCGCGCTGTCGTGGTGCCTGGGCATCCTGACGTTCGTCGTGCCCGCGGGGGCGGGGGTGCGCGAGGTGGCCATGGTGGCGGTGCTGTCACCGGTCATGGACCGGGGCTCGGCGATCGCCGTGGCCCTTGTGTCGCGGATTGTCATCATTGTTGGTGACCTGATCTGCGCGGGTATCGCCGGATTCGTTGCGCGTCGCGACCGTGTGTGATTTGGACCACGCTTTTGGGGACGCTGGTCTTAGGCTGAACGAGAGAGGGGGACAACCGGTCCCACGTTGATCTTGAGGGGAGAAGATCTTCGTATGCCTCGTGTGCTTGTCGACGCCGCCGCGGTCCCCGCTGACCGCGGTGCGTTGATCCGATATGTAGACGGCCTCATCGGCGCCCTTCACCGGGCCGGGGCCGACCTCGCGGTGGTCTGCCAGCGTTCCGACGCGGAACGTTACGGCAGGCTGGCGCCCTCCGCGCGGATCCTGCCGGGACCCGTCGCCATCACCAACCGGGCCACCAGGCTCGCCTGGGAGCAGACCGGGGTACCTCTGCTCGCCCGGCAGGCCGGCGCCGACGTGATCCACGCGCCCTACTACTCCATCCCGCTGCGCTCCGGCCTGCCGACGGTGGTGACCGTCCACGACGTCACCTGGTTCACCGAACCCGACCAGCACGACACGGTCAAAGCGTCCTTCTTCCGCTCGGCCACCCGCACCGCCGTGCGACACGCCCGGCGGGTCATCGTGCCCTCCAAGGCCACCCGCGACGAACTCGTCCGCGTCCTGGCCGCCGACCCCACCCGCATCGACGTCGCCTACCACGGTGTCGACCAGGAGATCTTCCACCCGCCGACCGAAGAGGAGACCCGGCGCGCGGCCGAGCGGTGCGGACTGCACGACCAGCGCTACGTCGCCTTCCTCGGCGCGCTGGAACCGCGTAAGAACGTTCCCAACCTGATCCGCGGCTTCGCCATGGCCGTCAAGAGCCTGCCCGACCCGCCCGCGCTGGTGATCGGCGGCGGCGTGCACGAGGACGACGTCGACGCCGCCTGCCGCGAGGTCGAGGCCACGGTCAGGGTCATCCGCCCCGGCTATCTGCGCAGCCCCGACCTGCGCGGGTTCCTCGGCGGCGCGCTGGTGGTGGCCTTCCCGTCGAAGGGCGAGGGCTTCGGGCTCCCGGTGCTGGAAGCCATGGCCTGCGGTACTCCCGTGCTGACCACCCACAGCACCTCGCTGCCCGAAGTGGGCGGGGACGCGGTGGCGTACAGCGAGCCGGACGCCGACAGCATCGCCACGGCGCTCGGCCAGCTCCTGGCCTCCTCCGAACGACGGGCGCAGCTCCGTCGGGCCGGACTGGCGCGGGCCCGCGAGTTCACCTGGGACGCCTCGGCCGAGGCACATCTCAGCTCCTATCAACGGGCGGTCGAATAGTTGGATAACCTCGCGGAGTGATGGAGAGCTCTTTGCCAGGCCTCGAGGCGATCCTCCTGGTCGGGGGCCAGGGCACGCGCCTGCGCCCGCTGACACTGGGCACGCCCAAGCCGCTGCTGCCGACCGCCGGTGTGCCGTTCCTGGCGCACCAGCTCGCGCGCGCCCGCTCGTTCGGGGTGCGCCGCATCGTGTTCGCCACCTCCTACAAGGCGTCGATGTTCGAGCCGGTCTTCGGCGACGGCGCCGACTTCGGGCTCAAGCTGGAGTACATGACCGAGGAGACGCCCCTCGGCACCGGCGGCGCCATCCGCAACGCCGCGCAAGCCCTGACCGTCGCCTCCGACGCGCCCGTCCTCGTGCTCAACGGCGACATCCTGTCCGGTCACGACATCGGTGACCAGATACGCCGCCACGTGGACCGGCAGGCCGCCGTCACCCTCCATCTCACCGAGGTCGACGACCCGACCCGGTTCGGCTGCGTGCCCACCGACTCCTCGGGCCGGGTCACCGCCTTCCTGGAGAAGACCCCCAACCCGGTCACCAACCGCATCAACGCGGGCTGCTACGTGTTCACCCGGTCGGTGATCGACTCGATTCCCGCCGGGGAGGTCGTGTCCGTCGAACGGCAGACCTTCCCCGGGCTCATCGAGTCCGGCGAACTCGTGCTCGGATACGCCGACCGCACCTACTGGCTGGACGTCGGCACACCGGCGGCGCTCGTCCAGGGCTCGCGCGACCTCGTCCTCGGCAAGCTGGCCTCACCCGCGCTACCCGGCCCGACCGGCGAGCACCTGGCGTTGCCCGGCGCCCTCCTGTCGCCCGAGGCCAAGGCGGTGGGCGGCACCGTCGTGGGCGCCGGGGCCCGGGTCGAGGCGGGGGCCACGGTGACGGGCAGCATCCTGCTGGACGACTGCGTGGTCGGCGCCGGTGCCACGGTGACCGACTCGGTGGTGGGCGCGGGAGCCCGGATCGCCGCGGGCGCGGTGGTACGCGACGCGCTGATCGGCGACCGTGCGGTGGTGGGGGCGGGCAACGAACTGCAGGCCGGCATCCGGGTGTGGCCCGACATCCAACTCCCGGACTGCGCCGTCCGCTACTCCAGCGACGTCTAACCCAGGACACGCGGCGCTTCGCCGGCGGAAACGCCCGGAGCGCCCCGCGGGGAAGCGGTGGCCGGGACACGCGCCCCGGCGGGCGGACACGCGGCGCTTCGCCATGTGGACAAGCACCCGTGGCACCTGCAAGCCGGGAAGTCCCCGGGTCTGGGCTGTCTGTGCGCGTGGGGTGCCCATGCTTGGGGGTGGCCCCGCTTCGGGTTTCGTGGGTGGTTGGGGTGGGGTTAGAAGGTGCGGTAGTCGCGGATGGGCATGCGGGGGCCGCGGGGTGGGGGGCGGAGGCCGGTCAGGCCGATCAGGACGGTGGCGCGGTGGCGGTGGCCGGTGTAGGGCTCCAGGAGGCGCATCATGCCGGGGTCGTCCGTCTTTTCGCCGGTCAACGCGTAGCCGACGATTTTGGCCAGGTGGAAGTCGCCGACGCTGACGGCGTCCGGGTCGCCGAAGGCGCGCTGGCGGACCTCGGCGGAGGTCCACACGCCGATGCCGGGCAGGGTGCGCAGGAGGCGGTCGGCCTCCGCGCTGGTCGTCGCGGACTCGAGTTTCTCCGCGTGCCAGGCCGCGGTGGCGATGGTCTTCGCCCGTACGGCTTCCGCCCCCGACCGGTGCCACGCCCAGCCGGGGATCTCGCGCCAGACGCCGGGTTCCGGCACGACGCGCATGCCTTCGGGGGCCGGGCCGGGGGCGGGTTCGCCGTAGCGGTTGAGCAGCCAGCGCCAGGCTCGCCACGCCTCGCGGCCGACGACCTTCTGCTCCAGGACGGCGGGCACGAGGGCTTCCATGACGCGGCCGGTACGCCCGATGCGCAACCCCCGGTGCTTCCGGAAAACATCCTCCAAAACCGCATGTTTCACGGTAAATCCGGAAACATCGTCGTCGGCCCCTGCCAACCCGGGCAACGTTTCCAGCAGCCAGTCCGCTCCGGGGCCCCAGGCGTGGCCGTACACGGTGGCGGATTTGAGGGAGACGCGCAGCGTGCCGGGGCCGGCGGGCGTGCGGGACGTGCGCCAGATCGCGCCGTCGCGCCCCTGACGCCAGGTGGGGTCGCCGCCGCCATGTTGGTGCGGGCCCAGGACGAGGCCCACGTCAACGGGCTCGTCCGGCGTCCACGCTCGCTCTTTCACGCCTCCAGTGTGCCCGTACCCGCGCGGCCTGGACGACCGCGCGGGCCAAGGGGACGGCGTCAGCCGTACCGGATCAGGAAGGGAAGCCCCATCCGGGGGTGCCGGGCTTCGGCGGCGTGAACTCCCGCAGAGACCTGACCTCGGACGGCGGCACCGCTGGGCAGCGGGCGCCGGGCGCGGGCAGGCGCTGGGAGAGCAGGTACGCGTCGATCGTCCCGGTCGCGCAGGCGCCGCGGCCGTAGACGATGTGGCCCCAGCCTTCGTAGGTGAGCAGCCGGCCCGAGCGGCCGAGCTGCCGCGCGGTGCCGAGCGCCCACGGGTAGACCGTGGCCGGGTCGTGCAGCGAGTTGGCCACCAGCAGCGGGGTCTTGGTGCGGACCTTCAGGTCGTGCTGCGGGTTGGGGATCGGGGCGGGCTGGCCGAGGCAGGAGACGACCGGGAAGATCGCCAGGCTGCTGTAGCGCATGTCCGGCGCGATCTTGCTCTGGCGGCGGACGTGTGAGTTCCACTCGCGGTAGTCGCGCACGGGCAGGCGGAAGTCCAGGCAGAAGATCTGGAACGGGTTCGGCTGAACCTCCTGCGTACGGTCGACGGCCGGGGTCAGGGCGCCGTTCCTCAGCGTCCCGGTGCGGAGCAGTTCGTCGATGACCTGGGAGAGCTCCGGCCAGCCGCGCGGGTCGTAGAAATTGCCGACCGCGAAGGAGATGATCTCGAAGGCGGTGAGCTTCACGTCAGGCTGTCCCGGGGGGTGGATCTCGCCGCGGTCGGCGCGGGCCAGGAGGTCCTTCCAGATCGTCCGCAGGTCCTTGCCGTGCTGCAGGCAGGAGGTCTCACGCTCGCACCAGGCGGCGAACTCGTCGAACGCGTCCTGCGCGCCCCATGTCTCGGTGTCCATGAAGCCGCGGGTGCCGAGGCTGTGGTCCATGGTGCTGTCGAGCGTCAGCGCGCGTACGCGCTGGGGGAAGTTCTCGGCGTAGAGCTGGCCGAGGAGGGTGCCGTAGGAGCCGCCCCAGTAGGTGATCTGACGCTCGCCGAGCGCGGCGCGGAAGGCGTCGAGGTCCTTGGCGGTGCTGAGCGAGTCGACGTGGTCGAAGACCGGGCCGGTACGCGTCCGGCAGTCGGCGCGCAGCCGCTCGTTGTAGGCGAGCCGCTTGTCGAAGTCGGCCTGGCTCGTCATGAGCGGGTGGGGCGCCTCGGCCAGCACCGCGGTGGAGCAGACCACCGGGTTGCTGCGGTTGGTGCCGCGCGGGTCGAGGCCGACGACGTCGAAGCGGCGCAGAAGCTCGGGGCTGAGGTACTGCGGGGCGAAGAGCACCTCTTCGACCCCGGACCCGCCGGGCCCGCCGGCGCCCAGCACGAACGCGCCGATCCTGGCGGACGGGTCGGTGGCCTTGCGCCGCGCCACGCCGACGTTGAAGGTGCCGCTCGCCGGGTTGTTCCAATCCACGGGTACGGCCAGCGTCCCGCACTCGACGGCCGGATCCTCCGGGCACGGGGCCCACGCGACGGCCGGCTTGGCGGGCGTCGCGGCCGAGGCCATGGGCGTCAGAAGGGACAGGGGAACCAACAGCCCTGTTAACAGGGCGGCGAATCTTCGCATGACTTGATCATCAGTTGCGGAACCCGGTCAGGGAAAGGGACCTGAGGAGGGTTGGAGGAGTAGGTCCTAGGGAGGAGCGGGCGTCATACCGAGGGCTGGGTGCGCTACAGAGACTCAGAGGGTCGTATCGTGCCGCTATGACTGTGGTCAGTGATTCCGCTCTGCGCCGGGCGCTCGCCCGCGCCCGCGATGGCAAGGCACTCGACGTCACCGAGGCGACCGTTCTGCTGCACGCCCGCGACGGGCACCTCGACACTTTGCTCGAACACGCCGGACGTGTGCGTGACGCCGGGCTGCGCAACGCCGGGCGGGACGGGGTGATCACGTACAGCAAGAACGTGTTCATCCCGCTGAGCCGGTTGTGCCGCGACCGCTGCGGCTATTGCACGTTCGCGACGGCCCCGCACAAGCTGCCCGCGCCGTTCCTCAGCCCCGACGAGGTGCTGGAGATCGCCCGGCAGGGCGCCGCCCTGGGGTGCAAGGAGGCGTTGTTCACGCTCGGCGACAGGCCCGAGGACCGCTGGCACCAGGCGCGCGAGTGGCTGGACGCGCACGGCTACGACGACACGATCTCCTACGTCCGCGCGATGGCGATCCGGGTGCTGGAGGAGACCGGCCTCCTGCCGCATCTGAACCCGGGCGCGCTCACCTGGCGCGACTTCCAGCGGCTGAAGCCGGTCGCCGGGTCGATGGGGATGATGCTGGAGACCACCTCCACGCGCTTGTTCACCGAGAAGGGCGAGGCCCACTACGGCTCGCCGGACAAGGACCCCGCGGTGCGGCTGCGGGTGCTGGAGGACGCCGGCCGGTCGAACGTGCCGTTCACGACCGGCGTGCTGATCGGCATCGGCGAGACGGTCCAGGACCGCGCCGAGTCGATCTTCGCGATCAGGAAGGTCGCCCGCGAGTACGGCGGCGTCCAGGAGGTCATCGTCCAGAACTTCCGCGCCAAGCCGGACACGGCGATGCGCGGCATGCCCGACGCCGACCTGCGCGAACTGGCCGCCACCATCGCCGTCGCGCGGCTGGTGCTCGGCCCGAGGATGCGCATCCAGGCGCCGCCGAACCTCATCGGTGGCGAGTTCGAGCTGATGGTCAGGGCCGGCATCGACGACTGGGGCGGCGTCTCGCCGCTCACTCCCGACCACGTCAGCCCCGAGCAGCCGTGGCCGCAGATCGACGACCTGGCCGCCCGCACCGCCGCCGCCGGGTACGGCATGCGCGAGCGCCTGACCCTCTACCCCGAGTACGTGCTGGCCGGCGAGCCCTGGACCGACCCTCGCGTGATGGCGCACATCGGCGCCCTGGCCGACCCGGAGACCGGCCTGGCCAGGGAGGACGCGGTCCTGAAGGGCATCCCCTGGCAGGAGCCCGACGGCGGCTTCTCCGCCTCCGGCCGGGTGGACCTGCACACCGCAGTGGACACCGAGGGCCGTACGAACGACCGCCGCGACGACTTCGACAACGTCTACGGCGACTGGGACGCGCTGCGCGAGCGGCTGCCCGCGGCGGCGCCCGCGGCGATCCTGGGCGACCTGAGCCAGGCGCTGCGCCGCGCCGAGTCCGACCCCGCTGGGCTGAGCGACGCGGAGGCCGTGGCGCTGCTCGGCGCCGACGGCCCGGCCCTCGACGAGCTGGCCCGCATCGCCGACGGCCTGCGCCGCGAGGCCGCCGGGGACGACGTGACCTTCGTCGTCAACCGGAACATCAACTTCACCAACGTCTGCTACACCGGCTGCCGCTTCTGCGCCTTCGCCCAGCGGCGTACCGACGCCGACGCCTACACGCTCAGTCTCGACCAGGTCGCCGACCGGGCCGCCGAGGCGTGGCAGGCGGGCGCGACCGAGGTCTGCATGCAGGGCGGCATCCACCCCGACCTGCCGGGCACCGCCTACTTCGACATCACCAAGGCGGTCAAGGCGCGTACCCCGGACATGCACGTGCACGCGTTCTCGCCGATGGAGGTGGTCAACGGGGCCAGCCGTACCAACCTGTCGATCGAGGACTGGCTGCACGCGGCGAAGGAGGCGGGGGTCGACTCGCTGCCCGGCACCGCCGCGGAGATCCTGGACGACGACGTGCGCTGGGTCCTGACCAAGGGCAAGCTGCCGACCAGGGAATGGGTCGAGGTGATCACCACCGCGCACAAGGTGGGCCTGCCGACGACCTCCACGATGATGTACGGCCACGTCGACAACCACCTGCACTGGGTCAAGCACATCAAGCTGATCAGGAGCCTGCAGCAGGAGACCGGCGGCTTCTCGGAGTTCGTGCTGCTGCCGTTCGTGCACCACAGCGCCCCGATCTACCTGGCCGGCATCGCCAGGCCCGGCCCGACCGCGCAGGAGAACCGCGCCGTGCACGCGCTGGCCAGGATCCTCCTGCACGGCTCGATCAAGAACATCCAGTGCTCGTGGGTGAAGCTCCAGGACGACCTGTGCCGGGAGGTGCTCCAGGGCGGCGTCAACGACCTGGGCGGCACGCTGATGGAGGAGACGATCAGCCGCATGGCCGGTTCCGAGAACGGCTCCTACAAGACGATCACGGAGATCGGTGAGATGGTCGCGCCGACCGGCCGTCCCCTCCATCAGCGCACCACCGGGTACGGCCGGCCGGACGCGGAAAGGCTGGCCGCTTCGGCCAAGAGCGACGGCGTCTGCCGTAGCGTCCTCAGGATCGTTTAGTTATAACAAGTTCTACCTGACCTTGCGCCGCCCCCGGGCGGCGCTGGGAGAATCGTCACTCCCGAATGGAGAGGTAGCACCGTGCGGTTGGCTCGACACCGCGCCGCTCCGGCGCCTGAGCAGCGGCGGAGGCAGGCGCTCGGCCGGGGCGTGCTGGCGGGGCTGGCGGCCCTGGCCGTTCTGGCCGCCGGTTTCGTGGTCGTCTTCGGCGGTGGCGGACCCCTGTGCTCGACACGAGAGCCTGTTCTGGTCAGTGTGGCCGCAGCGGTGGATGTGGCGCCTGTGGCGATGCTGGCGGCCGAGCGCTTCAACGAGACGAAGACGGCCACGGGCGGGCGCTGCGTCCTCGTCCAGGTGACCGAGCAGCCGCCCGCGACCGTGCTGCGCACGCTGATCGGCGACCGCGCGGGCGTGCTGCGCCAGCGGCCCGACGGCTGGATCGCAGACTCCTCCGCCTGGATCCGGCTGGCCCGCAAGCAGGGCGCCAGCGCGCTGCCGGCCGGGCAGAGCACGGTGGCGACCTCGCCGCTGGTCTTCGCCACCCGCCAGTCGCTGGCCGAACGCTTCGCGGTGGGCAGGACCGAGATGAACTGGCGCATGGTCTTCCCCTCGACCGTACGCGGGCGGCTGCGCCCCAACGAGAACGAGCCCGACGTGGTACGCGTGCCCGACCCCTCGCTGGCCGGAGCGGGCATCGCCACCGTCGCCGCGGCCAGGGACGTCGTCGGCACCGGCGCCTCGGCCGACCGGGCGCTGACCGCGTTCGTGCGCTGGGCGCAGGCCGGCTCGGCCCCCGACTACCGCTCGATGCTCGCGGCCGTGGACGACCGGGCGTTCTGGCAGCGGCCGGTGGTGATCGTCCCCGAGCAGTCGGTGCGCGAGCACAACCGGCGGCCCTCCGCCGACCCGGTGGTCGCCTTACATCCGCGCGAGGGCACCATCAGCCTCGACTACCCCTACGTCGTCACCGCAACCGATCCCGAGGTCGCCGAGGCCTCCACGGTCTTCGCCGACTGGTTGCGCGGCGACGAGGCGCAGGAACTCGTGCGCCGGGCCGGGTTCCGCTCCGGTGACGGCACGCTCGGGCCGATCTCGCCCGGCCCGCAGATCCCCGCGGAGACGCCGCGCACCCGGCCGTCCATCTCGCCGGCGGAGATCGACGCGGCGCTGCAGGCCTGGAGCAGGCTGGCGCCGCCGACCAACATCCTGGTGCTGGCCGACACCTCCAAGCACATGACCGACCGCCTCGGCACCGCGCTGGCCGCGGCGAAGATCGGGCTGCAGCTGTTTCCCGACTCGACGCACATGGGGATGTGGGAGTTCGCGGACACGCTGGGCCGCACCAAGGGATATCGCGAACGCGTCGGCCTCGGCCCGATCAACGAGCCCGAGTCGGGGCAGGTCGTGCGCCGCGGCCGGCTCGATGAGCTGACCTCGGCCATCACCGTCCACCCCGATCTGGACAGCTCGCTGCACGACGCGATCCTGAGCGGCTTTCGCGAGGTCGGCGGCGAGTTCCGCGAGGAGATGAACAACACGCTCCTCGTCATCACCGCGGGCAGGGACGACGGCAAGGGCCTGACCCGCCGTCAGCTGCTCGACCGCCTGCGCGCGGAGTGGGACCCCGACAAGCCTGTGCAGATCGTCATCATCGCCTTCGGTTCAGGCGTGGACCGCGCGGGTCTGTCGGAGATCACCACCGCCACCAACGGCTCGCTGCACGTCGCGCAGGAGCCGGGGGAGATCATCGAGGTGTTCCTGGCCGCGCTGGCGCGCCGCCTTTGCCACCCCACCTGCAAGACCACCTGAGGGGCCGCGGGCACCCGCCACCCGCCGCACGGAGCGGGTGCCCGTCCACAAAGACCGCTAGGGGCCTTGGGGAACTTTCATGCGGCGGCGGAGGTGTGCCACCACCGAGTCCAGCGACCACGGGCCGCTCCCGATGAGAACGAGGATCAGGAACGACCAGCAGAAGAGGGCGGCGAGCTCACCGCCGTTGATGAGGGGAAACAGCCCCTTGGGTTGGTGGACGGTGAAGTAGGCGTAAGCCATCTCACCCGCGGCGAGGAACGCCGCCGCCCGGGTGGCCAGTCCCAGCAGGACCAGGCCACCCGCGACGAGTTCGATCACCGCGGCCCACCAGGACGGCCATTCGAGGAAGGCCGGTGGAGTGCCGCCACGAGGTCCGCCGAGCACGCCGAAGAGCTTGGCGGCACCGTGACAGGCGAACAGCAGCCCGACCACGATGCGGAACAGTGACACACCCGCGTCACGAACTTGCTGCTGCATGGATTCAGATCCGCTGCCAAAGAGCCGGGACATTCGGTGGTTCCCATCCCGCTATGGCGGTGTGCGGCTGGAGGCAACGATAGGACTGTCCGGCGTAGGTGACGGTGTTGCCCGATGCGTAGGCGGTGCCTGCCGCCCAGGTGCCACCGGGGTTGGTGGCGGTGGGAGTCGGCGTGGGAGTGGGGGTCGGTGTCGGAGTGGGGGTGGGAGTGGGGGTCGGCTGGCCGCCGCCGCCGATGTTGACGTCGACGCAGGCGTAGAACGCCATGGCGGTGTCGGCGATGTTCCAGATGGCCAGGACCTTCTGGCGGCCGCTGAAGCCGGACAGGTTCACGTTGTGCGTGACCGTGGCTCCTGGTTGCTGGCCGTTTCCTGCGACGTAGCCGACGCGGGTGCCGCCGATGTAGTACTCGTACGACAGCGTCGCGTGACGGGCGGTGAACGTCCAGCTGAAGCTGGTGGACGAGCCTACGTTCGTCACCGGCCACGGCTTGCTCTCGTCGCTGAGCGGGGCCCAGCGGGAGTCGCCGGCGTGGCAGTTGCGCTGGCCCTTGGCGCCTTCGACGCTCTGCGGCTCCCAGACGATGGGTCCGCAGTTCTGCACCTTGCCGAGCTTGCAGTTGTACTGCCGGCTCGGGGGCGAGTTGACGTAGCCGTGGGCGAGCGCCGGGGAAGCGACGAAGATCGTGGCGGATATCGCCACGAGCATCGCGCTGGCTAACGTGAGCACCCTTCTCATAAAAATGCTCCTCTACATGGGGGGATATCCCGAATATAAAGGAAAGTTTCCTAAGGGTAAATGCCTGCTTTACCCCTAAGTGCTGGGAGAAGTCAGATCAGCGCAGCACGATGCGGGCCGCAAAATCTTGGGGCTCCCGGTCCGCGGGGGTCTCGGCGGGGTGGCCCACCGCCACCAGACCGATCGGCCGCCAGCCCTCGGGAAGATCCAGAATCTCCTCCCCGCCGCTCACCGGCAGCCACGCCGAACCGAGTCCCTCCATCGCGAGCTGGACCAACAGGTTCTGCACGGCCGCGCCGGCCCTGGCCGCCGCCGGCTCGCCCGGCTCGGTCACACAGGGCACCACCAGGTACGGGGCGTTCACCAGCTTCTCCCGTACGGCTGGCGACTCCACCAGGGCGAACCGGGTGTGCTCGGCGCCCGGGGCGGTGAAGGCGGCTTCGACGGCCTGCCGTACCAGGGACGCGTCGACCGGGTCGTCGGTGAAGTCGCGGACGGTGCGGCGGGCGGGGACCACGTCGCGGGAGCCGTAGCGGAAGAGGTCCTCGTCGGCGGAGCGGATCAGCGGGCGCACGCCGGGACCGTCCTCCGCGGTCACCAGGTGCGCCAGACCGCGCACCACCGCGACGGGGACGCCCGCCAGCTTGCCCTTGACCAGTTCCGCCGCCGCGGCGATCTCGTCGGCCAGGGCGGTGACGGTGGCGTTGAGCGGGTTGCCGTAGGCGTCCTCGCCGCCGCGGAAGTCCTCCAGGGGGAGCACGCCGGCGGCGCCGATGGCCACGTCGGTGAGGCCGTTGCGCCACGGCCGGCCGAACGTGTCGGAGATGATCACGCCCACGCCGTGGGGGAGGCCGGCGCGGATGCGGCGGGCGGAGGCGTCGCTGTCCTCTGGCAGGAGCAGGACCGTGCCGGGGGCGACGTTGGAGTTGTCCACGCCCGCGGCGGCCATGACGAAGCCGTGGCGGGTCTGGGCGATGACCATGTCGCCGCGCCTGGCCACGACGCGCTCGGTCTCCTCCTCGATGGCGGCGGTGCGGTCGGGGGCGTGCCGCAGGCGGTTCTCGGCCTTGCTGACGATCTTCGAGGTGATGACCACGATGTCACCCGGCCGCAGATCCGCCCCCTTGAGCAACCCGGCCAGGTCGTCACCGGGGCGCACATCGGGCAACCCCAGAACCGGCGACACCCGAACCTCTTCGGGAACACCCGCCTCCAGGGAAACCCCTTCTGGGGAAACCCTTCCTGGGACAGCTTCTTCGGGGGTGGGCCCTGCCGGGTGCGCTGGTCGAGGGGCCGGGGTTCCGGGGGTGGTCATCGGTTGAGGTCCAGGGCGAGGTCGAGGGCGGCGCGGGCGATGTCGGCGGCCGCGTCGGCGTCGTGCATGATCAGGGGACGGGACTGGACCCTGATGCCGTCCACGGCCACCCCGTCGTCCTCCGGCGCGACCAGCCAGCCGTCGATCAGGTCCGGCCCGTAGAGCTCCAGTACCGCCTGGGCGCTGGTCTCCACCCCGATGGCGGTCAGGCACGCGTCGGCCATGCCGCGCACGGGCGCGCCGCCGATGATCGGGGAGACGCCCACCACGGTCTTGGCCAGCAGCGCGTCCCTGATGCCGGGCACCTGGAGAATCGTGCCGATGCTGACGACCGGGTTCGACGGCGGGAGGATCACCACGTCGGCCTCCTCGATCGCCTCCAGGACGCCGGGCGCGGGCCGGGCGGTGTCGGCGCCGATCAGGGCGATCGACTCGGCCGGAATCGAGGCGCGCAGCTTGACCCACCACTCCTGGAAGTGGATCGCCCGCCGCCCCTGCTCGTCGGTGATCACGACGTGGGTCTCGCAGCGGTCGTCGCTCATGGGCAGCAGCCGTACCCCCGGCCGCCAGCGCGCGCACAGCGCCTCGGTGATCTGCGAGAGCGGGTAGCCCGCCTCCATCATCTGCGAGCGCACGATGTGGGTGGCGAAGTCACGGTCGCCGAGCCCGAACCACTGCGGCTCCACGCCGTACGCGGCCAGCTCTTCCTTGACCGTGTGCGTCTCCTTCTCCCGGCCCCAGCCCTGCTCCTCGTTGATGCCGCCGCCCAGCGTGTACATCACGGTGTCCAGGTCGGGGCAGACCCGCAGGCCGAAGAGGGTGATGTCGTCGCCGGTGTTGCCGATGACGGTGATCTGGGCGTCGGGGGCGGTGGCGCGCAGGCCACGCAGGAAACGGGCGCCGCCGATGCCGCCGGCGAGGGACACGATGTGCATGTCACCCAGTCTTCCATCTGTCCCAGAGGTCAGTCTTACCCCTCCCCATGCCAGAAAAATCCTCGCAATGAGGGACATGTGAGGAATGAGCCTCCTGGGTTCCCCGCCGCGTAAGTCGGTCATGTGGCAAACTCACTGCGGGCCAAAGGGCTCGATGGGGGTAGTTGTGAGCAAACTTGACGTCGCCCGGCTGAAAGAGCCGGCTGCCTGGATCATGCTGGCTGCCGGCGTCACGTCCACGCTGGTGGCCGTGGGCCGGTTTCTGATCGGCGGAGACGGTGCCTACGGATCGAGCATCGGCCTCACCGAGCGCGGCGCCATCTACTTCTCGAGCCTGACCAGCCCGGTGACGATCGCGCTGCTGGTCGGCGCGGTGCTGCTGCTGACCAAGGTCGGCCCCACGGCCAAGTCCGCGGGACCGGTCACGATGACCGCGGCGATCACGCTGTCGGCCATGGCGCTGTTCGGGGTCCTGGCGCTGTTCGTCGCCCTTTTCGCGGGCAACGGCTTCCGCTCCATCGTCGAACTCCTCCTCACCGGCCTGCCCACCCTCGCCCTGACCGTCCTGGCGGCCCTCTACCTCATGCCGCAGGCCCTGCCCGCGCGCCGTCCCGTGACGACGTTCTCGCCGCAGCCCGGCTTCGGCCAGCCTCAGGGGTACGGCCAGCAGAGCTTCGCCCAGCAGCCCGGCTTCACTCCGCAGCCCGGTTTCGGCCAGCCCGAATACGCTCAGTCCGAATACGGTCAGCAGCCCGAGTACGCCCAGCAGCCCACCTCCGGCCAGGCCTTCGCCCAGCCGGCCCCAGGCCAGGCGTTCGGCCAGCAGCCCCCGTCCGGCCAGCAGCCCGCGTACGCCCAGCCCGGATACGGCCAAGGCCAGCCCGGCACCGGCCAGCAGGGCTTCGGCCAGCCGGGCTTCGTCGCCGCCGACCCCGGCCAGCAGCCCGGCCACGCCCAGCCCGACCCCGGCCAGCAGTACGGCCAGCCGCCTTTCGCCCAGTCCGAGCCGGGCCAGTCCTTCGGCCAGCAGGGCTTCGGGGCCGAGCAGGAGGCGTACCAGGGCTTCCAGCGGCCCGCCGCCCCCGAGCCGCCCGCGCCGCAGCCGAGGGCCGCGCTCCCCGCCGCCCCCGAGCCCCAGCAATACGCGCAGCCGGAGCCCCAGCAGTTCAACCAGGACCCCCAGCCCTACAACCAGGACCCCCAGCCCTACAGCCAAGACCCCCAGCCCTACAGCCAGGAGCCACAGCAGTACGGCCAGGAGCCGCAATACGCCCAGCCCGCTCAGAGCGGCGCGTACACCACGCCCGGCTACTCCTCGCAGGACACCCCCAACGTCTACGCGCCGGAGCCGCCTCCCGCCCAGAACGGCTACAACACGGTCGACACCGCGCCGCCCCCCGGCAGCGGCTACGCCCCCGCCGACACGGTGCCGCCCTCGGGCGGCTACACGCCGTCGGAGACGATGCCCGACTCCGGCTACACCCCGGCCCCCTACGTCCCGGCCGACAGCCAGCCGGACGTCTACCACCAGCAGCCCCAGTCCGGCGCGTACACCGCCCCCGACCCCAACCCGTACGCCCCGCCGCAGAACCCGGGCGCCCACGACGCCTACGCCACCCCGAGCTCCTTCGCCCCGCCGGAGCCCACCCCCTACGCCCCGGCGGCCGACGCCCCCAACCCGTACGCGCCGCCCCAGGACGGCCAGGCGGGCACGCCGTATTACGAGCGCCCGCCCGCCTTCGAGCAGCAGGGCCAGCCGTTCACCGGCTCGCCGGGCCAGGAGTACGCCCAGCCGCAGCACTACCAGGAGCCGGACCCGCCCGTCGACCCGCGCTCCCAGCAGCTGCTCGACGCCTACCAGCAGGCCGAGCACTACCAGCACTCCACCGCCGGCACCGCACCTGACCTGCGCGTACCGGACTACACGGGACAGGCGGGCCCCTACGACGACCCGTTCGGGCACCCCCAGCAGCAACCCCCGGCGCCGCAGCAGCCGCAGCAGGCTTACCAGCCCGGCTGGAACGGCGGTGAGTCGCCGGCCGAGTCGACCGTCCGGCTCGACCAGTCGATGTTCCGCGGCGGCGACGCGCTGAACGACCCGCCCAGGCAGGGGGACGACCCGATCGATCCCACCGCCATATACACCCCCAACGAGCCTCGCAGGTAATGAACTGACAAAGCACGGCTAGAGAGAAGGTGGGCCACGGGCGGGGGTCAATCCCGCCCTGGTACGGTTTCGACCGCTGAGATCGCGGAACACGCCAGGTCAAGGCCATGGTTCATGGAAACCACCGGGCGCGAACATCACATGCCAAACACACCGGGGCGAGATCTGGTCTTTCCCCGGATACCGGCATGCCGCTTGACGTCACGTACGGCACGCGCGTGTAATTACAACCATGTTGTTACGCCTTCCTGTGGGTGGGTAATAAGGAAGGCGTTCATGGGGGGCTCCATTGCGGGCGGGCGGCAGGGAGGTGCGCAGTGACCGATCTGGTCATCGCACAGGACCAGCTTGATGCGGAAGAACTCGGCTGGCAGGAGCGCGCACTGTGTGCGCAGACGGATCCGGAGGCGTTCTTCCCGGAGAAGGGCGGCTCCACACGCGAGGCCAAAAAGGTCTGCCGGACGTGTGAGGTCCGAGCCGAGTGCCTGGAATACGCGCTGGAACACGACGAGCGGTTCGGCATCTGGGGAGGGTTGTCCGAGCGGGAACGTCGGCGGATCAAGCGCCAGGCCGTATAGGCGAATATCCGGTTCAGGGGTCACGCGGCATCGTCCGCGTGGCCCCTCGCCGTTTCTTGTGGGCTGCGGGTCAGCCGTGGCTGTCGAAGCCCGGATCGACCTCGTCGGGCGAACGGCCGAGCAGGAACGCCACCTGCTCCACCACCGTGTCGTGCACCAGGGCGCCCAGCGTCTCCCGGTCGCGCGAGCGGGCCTCCAGCGGGCGGCGATAGACCACCACGGAGGCGGGCTGGGCGCCGCGGGCCGGCTCGGCGCGGCCGAACGGGATCGGGCCCGAGCGGCCCGGCCCGTCGCCGAGCTCGCTCAGCGGCGGCACCTCCTCGACCGCGAACTCCACCGCCGCCAGTTGCGCCCCCCAGCGCGGCTTGAGGCGCTCGACGGCGTCCAGGACGAAGTCGTCGAAGCGCTCGCCCCTGGACTTCGCGATGGGCACGTGGGAGGGAGCCAGCGGGCCTCGAAGGCCGCGACCGTGGCGGTCACGGCGTCGTGGAGTCATCCGCACAGTTTACGAGGAGCGGCCGCCGTACTGCAGCATTGGTACAGGTGGGTGTAAAGCCTGCGACAGGTGTCCGAATTGTGGCGACACGCTCGTTAAGAGCGCTCAGATAGTGGCGCCTTGGACTCTTACCAGATACGGTCCCTCCGTGAGCCCCGTCCGCCGCTGTTCCCGCACCGCTTGCAGCCAGCCTGCCGTCTTCACGCTCACGTACGTATACGCCGACTCGACCGCTGTTCTCGGCCCTCTGGCGACGTACGCCGAGCCGCACTGCTATGACCTGTGCGCCGAGCACGCCGAGCGGCTCACCGCCCCCCGCGGCTGGGAGGTGGTGCGGCTGCCCACGGACGGCGCCTCACCCAGCTCGGACGATCTCGAAGCGCTCGCCAACGCCGTCAGGGAAGCGGCCAGGCCGAGCCCCTCCGGCACCGAACCCGTCGGCCAGGGAGTCGAGGTCGGCCGCCGGGGTCACCTGCGCGTGCTCCGCTCCGCCCAGCAGCAACGCGGCGACCGGTAGGCTCGTCTCAACGACGACCTAGGAGCAGGAGTGGGCGATCTCGCCAAGATCTTCAAGGCCTACGACGTACGCGGCGTGGTGCCTGACGAGCTGGACGAGCCGATCGCCGAAGCCGTGGGGGCGGCCTTCGTCGACGTGACCGGCGCGACGTCGCTGGTCGTGGCGCGGGACATGCGCACCTCGGGAGTCGCGCTGGCCGGAGCCTTCATCCGGGGCGCCACCGGGCGCGGGGCCGACGTGATCGACGCCGGGCTCGGCTCCACCGACCTGCTCTACTACGCCAGCGGCAGCCTCGACCTGCCCGGCGTGATGTTCACCGCCAGCCACAACCCCGCGCGCTACAACGGCCTGAAGATGTGCCACGCGGGCGCCGTGCCGGTCGGCTCCGACACCGGGCTCACCGCCGTGCGCGACCGCGCCGCCGAACTGCTCGCCGCCGGCTTGGAGCCCGGCGCGACCCGCGGCTCGGTCACCGAGAAGGACCTGCTCCACGGCTACGCCGCGCACCTGCGCGGGCTGGTCGACCTGCGCGCGATCCGGCCCCTGCGGGTCGTGGTCGACGCCGGCAACGCGATGGGCGGCCACACGGTGCCCGCGGTCTTCGAGGGCCTGCCGATCGAGGTGACGCCGCTCTTCTTCGAGCTCGACGGCACCTTCCCCAACCACGAGGCCAACCCCCTGGAGCCGGCCAACCTGGTCGACCTGCAGCGCGCGGTCATCGAGACCGGCGCCGACCTCGGCCTGGCCTTCGACGGCGACGCCGACCGCTGCTGGGTGATCGACGAGCGGGGGCGCTCGGTCTCGCCGTCGGCGGTCACCGCGCTGGTCGCCGCCCGCGAACTGGCCAAACACCCGGGCGCCAAGATCATTCACAACCTGATCACCTCGCAGGGCGTGCCGGAGATCGTCCGCGAGCACGGCGGCGTGCCGGTACGCACCCGCGTGGGCCACTCCTTCATCAAGGCCGAGATGGCCGCCACCGGCGCCGTCTTCGGAGGGGAGCACTCGGCCCACTACTACTTCCGCGACTTCTGGTTCGCCGACTCGGGGATGCTGGCCGCCATGCACGTGCTGGCCGCTCTCGGGGAGCAGGCGAGCCCGCTGTCGGAGGTCGTGGCCGCCTACTCGCGCTACCACGCCTCCGGTGAGATCAACAGCACCGTCGCCGACCAGGCGGGTGCGCTGGCCAGGGTCCGCGAGACGTTCGGCGGCCGGGGCACCTTCGACGAGCTCGACGGGCTGACCGTGAGCGGCTCCGGCTGGTGGTTCAATCTGCGTGCGTCCAACACCGAGCCGCTGCTCAGGCTCAACACAGAAGCGGCCGACGAAGGCAAGATGACGGCGATCAGGGACGAGGTCCTCGCCGTCGTAAGGAGTTGAAAGTGAAGATCGACGACTGGCTGCTCGAAATCCTGGCCTGCCCGGCGTGCAAGTCCGCGCTGCGTGCCGAGGCGGAAGCCGACGAGCTGGCCTGCACCGGATGCGGTCGCGTCTATCCGGTACGCGACGACATCCCCGTCCTGCTGGTCGACGAGGCCAGGACTCCGTGAATTGGGAGTCCGACCGGCTCGATGACCAGCGATTCCTTACCGACAACGATCCCGGCGGCATGCTGCTGGCGGTCGCCGCCTCCGCCGCGCAGGTACGGATGGGGCAGCGCGCCGCGTCCGAAGCCGGCCTCGCGGAGTTGCGGGGCCGCCCGAGAGCCGTCGTGGTCGTGGGCATGGGCGGCTCGGCGATCGTCGGTGACATCCTGGCGGCCGTCGCCGGCCAGGGCGCGCCGCTGCCGATCCTGACCGTCCGCTCCTACCAGCTCCCCGGCTGGGTGGGCGCTACCGACCTGGTGATCGCGGTGTCGGCCTCGGGGCGTACCGAGGAGACGTTGTCGGCCGCGACCGAGGCGGTCAGGCGCGGCTGCACGCTCGTGGCCGTCGCCGCTCCCGACTCGCCGGTGGAGTCGGTGGCCAGGCAGGCCGGCGGCATCTTCGTGCCGGTGCGGGCGGCCGGGCAGCCGCGGGCCAACGTGTGGCTGCTGGCCGTACCCCTGATCGTGGCCGCGGCGGGGCTGGGGCTGGCGCGTGCGGACGAGGCGCTGATCGAGGGCGTGGCGAAGTCGCTGGAGGACATCGCGCACCGCTGCCGTCCCTCCAGTGAGTCGTTCATCAACCCGGGTAAGCAGCTGGCGATGGAGCTGGCCGAGAGCGTGCCCATGATCTGGGGTTCGTCGCGGGTGAGCGGGGTGGCGGCGTACCGGCTGGCCTGCCAGCTCAACGAGAACGCCAAGTATCCCGCGGTCTTCGGCGAGCTGCCCGAGGCCAACCACAACCAGGTGGTCGCCTTCGACGGCCCGCTGGCCAAGCGGGACATCTTCGCCGACGAGGCCGGGCGGTCGCTGCGGCTGGTGATGATGCGGGACGCCGACGAGCACCCGCAGGTCACGCGGCGGCGCGAGGCGTCGGTCCGGATGGCGCGGGACCGCGACGTCGCGGTCACCGAACTCACGGCCGAGGGCGCTCATCCGCTCGAACGGCTGGCCTCCCTCATCGCCCTCGGCGACTTCGCCAGCACCTACCTCGCGCTCGGCTACGGCATCGATCCGACCCCAGTGACAGCGATCACAGAACTTAAGGCGAGGATTTCCCAATAAGATCCGGGATTGATCTGATCGACCCTATGAGTGGAGATTCGCAGTGAGCGCGAGTGGCGGTACCAAAGCGATCGTCGCGGCTCTGGCCGCGAACCTGGCCATCGCCGTGGCCAAGTTCGTGGCCTTTGTCTTCACCGGCTCGTCCTCGATGCTGGCGGAGTCCATCCACTCGGTCGCGGACTCGGGCAACCAGGCCCTGCTGCTGATCGGTGGCAAGCGGGCGCAGCGGGAGCGGACCAAGGAGCACCCGTTCGGCTATGGCCGCGAGCGTTACTTCTACGCGTTCGTCGTGGCCGTGGTGCTGTTCACCATCGGCTCGGCTTTCTCGATCTACGAGGGCATCCACAAGCTGGGCTCGCATGAGCCGCTGGGGAACCTCAGCTGGGCCATCGGCGTGCTGATCTTCGCGATCATCGCCGAGAGCTTCTCCTTCCGCACCGCGATCAAGGAGTCGAACGCGGTACGCGGCAAGCAGGGCTGGGTGGAGTTCATCCGCCGCTCGAAGTCGCCCGAACTGCCGGTCATCGTGCTGGAGGACCTCGGCGCGCTGCTCGGCCTCATCTTCGCGCTGTTCGGCGTCTCGATGGCGGCGATCACCGGCGACCCGGTCTGGGACGCCGTCGGCACCCTGATGATCGGTGTGCTGCTCGGCATCATCGCGATCATCCTGGCCATCGAGACCAAGTCGCTGCTGCTGGGTGAAGGCGCCTCGCCCGACGTCGAGCAGCAGATCAGGTCCGCCCTGGAGAACGCCCCCGAGGTCACCCGCGTGATCCACATGCGCACGCTGCATCTCGGGCCGGAAGAGCTGCTGGTCGCCGCCAAGATCGCGGTCGAGCACGACGACACCGCGGCCGAGGTGGCACGCGGCATCGACGAGGCGGAGCAGCGCATCCGCGCGGCGGTGCCGATCGCCCGCGTCATCTACCTGGAGCCGGACCTGGACCGCACCCCGTCCGTGTGACGCGCGGGCCCCCGCTACTCGGGGGCCCAGACCGCGGTGAAGAACGGGTGGTCGGCGGTGCCCGAGACCTGCAGGGCCGCCGGGTAGTAGCCCTTCGGGGCGATCTGGCGGAGCTTGGTGCGGTAGGCGTCCGGGGTGAGGTCGCCGTAGTGGAAGTAGGCGCTGCTCTCCTTGCGCCACACCGCGCTGTACCTGCGATCCGGGGTGGCCGCCACCATCGTCGGGCGGTAGCCCCGCGCGTGCAGCCGGTCGTAGGCGCGCTTGTGCTGGGCCCAGCCCAGGTCCACGGTGGCCCGCCAGCCGGCCGTGTCCACGTTGGGCTCCCAGACGGCGGCGTAGCGGCGGTCGCTCGCGGGGCCGTAGGCCGAGACCCAGCGCAGGGTCATGCGGCCGCGGTCCTGGTAGTGGCGGAGCTTGTCCTGGAACTGGGCCTTGGTCATCCGCCAGAAGCTGTGGTTGACGGCGGCGCCGTCCTGCTTGACCATCACACCCGCGTACGTGGCGTTCTCCCACGCGCCCAGCCCCGCGATCAGCTTGAGCCGGTAGCCGGCGGCCATCGCGCGGGTCAGGTAGCGCTTGGCGGCGTCCGGGTTCAGGCCGTGGAACAGCCGCGGCGCCGGCCCCTGACGCTTCACCCACACCGCCGTGTACCGCTCGCCCGGCGCCAGGCTCAGCGACGTCGGCTGGAACCCGGCCGCGACCAGCTTGGCGGCGCGGGCGGCGTGCGCGGCCCGGGGGAGGTTGTAGTAGATCCGCACGTTCCCGGTGGTCCGCTCCTTCGGGTACGGCGAGGCGGGCCCGGCCGTCGGGGGCCGGGTGGTGCCCGGTTCCGCGGACTTGCCCGGTTCGCGGGCCGGGGCGGCGGAGGGGGTCTCGGTGGCCTGTCCGGCGGATTTCCCCGGCGGGGGCTCCGTGCCGGGCGGCCGGGCGGCGGCGGTGACTCCGGGGCCGGGGGTGCCGGCCGTACCGGAGTCGAAGGCTCTGACGGCGAAGACGCCGCCGACGGCGGCGGCGACACCCACCAGGGCCCCCACGACCCGCACGGCCCTCCCACGGGCTCTCACGCGGCCGCGGGGCGTCTCCACGCGGTCCTGGGCGCCCGTCTCCTGGCGGGGCGCCGCTTTCGCGGGGACCGGCTCGGCCGGTTCCTGCCTGCCGAGGGGTGGGGGCGGGAGGTGGCCGACGGTGGTGAGTTCGAGGAGGAGGCCGGCGGCTGTGGGGCGGGCGGCGGGATCCTTGGCCAGGGCGGCGGCCACCGGGGCGCGCAGGGGCTCCGGCAGCGGCGACAGGTCGGGGGAGTCGTGGAGAATGCGGTGCATGACGGCGGGAATCTCCGCCGCGTGGAAGGCGTGGTGGCCCGTGGCGGCGAAGTACACGACGGCGCCCCAGGCGAACACGTCGGAGGGCGACTCGGCGCGGTGGCCGAGGAACGACTCGGGGGCCAGGTAGAGAGGCGTGCCGACGACGTTGCCCGAGGTGGTGGCGGTCATGTCGGAGGCACGGGCCACGCCGAAGTCGATCAGGCGCGGCCCGTCGGGTCCGAGCAGCACGTTGGCCGGTTTGAAGTCGCGATGGACGATCCCGGCCCGGTGGATGGCGGCCAGCGCCATCATGAGCCCGGAGGCCAGCCGCATCAGGGGTTCTGGCGCGAACGGGCCGGCGGTGGAGACGGCGCGGGCGAGGCTGGGACCCTCCACGTATTCGCTGGCGATGTACGGGCGGGGGCCGTCCAGTGAGGCGTCGACGATGCGGGCGATCCATGCGGGGGAGACCCGCTGGGCGGCGGCCAGTTCCTTGGCGAAGCGGTCGCGCAGCTGCGCGTCGCCCCTGGTGTGCAGCACCTTCAGGGCCAGTTGCCGCCCGTCGGCGGCCTCGGCGAGGTAGACCACGCCTTGACCGCCGTCGCCCAGCCGGCCGCGCAGGCGGTAGCCGGCGATCGTCTGCGGATCATCAGACGTCAGGGGCTGCATTCACGGGATATTAGAGGAATCGGGCTACTCGTGCCCGGTCAGGCAGGATGTCCCGGCGTCGGTCTGGTCGAACAGACACCGGCCGTCCTTGTCCAGCGTCACGACCTTCTTCACGGTCTTGAACTGCAGCAACGTCTTGCCGATCGTGTGCAGGACGCGGGCGTCGCCGCCCACGCCGAGGCCGTAGACGGTCCGGCAGAATCGCAGCGTCGCCGTACCTGAAGCGATCTTCAGCTGGAAGTCGGCGCCGCAGTCGGAGCGGCCGCGGATCTGCCCGCCCAGCTCGGAATGGAGGCCCCGGCGCTTCTCCGCCTTGGTGGGGCCGTTGATCAGCTGTTCGACGGAGAAGCGGGCGACGCCCCGGTCGGGCGCCTTGCGGGTCACGGCCACGGTCTTGCCGGGGATGCCGAAACCCTTCGAGAAGTAGACCTTGACGGTCTGAGCGGTGCCCGCGTGCGCGGGTGAGATGGCGAGGACCACTGCCATCAGCAGCTCTTTCATGCTTGTTATGACGCCATCAGCGGACGCTTGGTTGGCACTGTCACCCGCCCGCGCGAGGCGGTTCCCGGCGCGGTGAGATCGGCGCCGAGGAGACCGGCCACCGTGTACAGATGCCAGACGAGCGCGGGCTTGACCAGCCTGCCGCCGTCGAACAGCGCGGGCACCTTGTCCAGGCGGACGATCTGGCCCAGCCGGGCGCACGAGACGATCGTCTCCCGCAGTTCCTCGGCGAGCTCCCGGCCGGGTTCGGTCCGCCAGTTCCAGGGCTTGGGCTTCGGCGCGGTGATGTGGCGGGCCGCCCTGTGCCGCCAGCGCGCGAGCGGGCCCTCGGTGCGGAAGCGCCACGGCCGGCCCTCCAGAGGCACCTCGGCCAGCGCGGGCGCGAATGTTCTGACGAGCCGGTGGACCAGCCGCTCCGACCGGCGTACGCCCGGGTCCATGCCGAGTGCCGCGCGGACCACCCGGTTGTCCAGGAACGGCTGCACCGGCGTGCCCTGGCGCAGCATCGCCGCCCGCGCGGCGGCGTGCCAGCGGCCCACGCGGAAGCGCACGTACAGGTGGTCGGGCACGTGGAGGGAGTCCGAGCTCCAGGCCAGTTCCTCGGCGTGGGCGTTGGCCGTCTCCGTGAACAGGCCGCGGTTGGACAGGAACAGCGTCTCGGTGCGCCGGCGTATCGCCTCGGGCGTGGTCTCCTCCATGCCGGACAGGTAGCCGCCGCGCAGGATCTCCCCGTTGTGCCCGCCCAGCCGGGGGACGTCGCTGTAGGGGGCGTCGGCGGTGATGTTCTCGTAGGCCGACAGCATGCCCTCGCAGGCGCGCAGGATGTGGTGGACCCGGTCGGCCGGGTGCACCACGGACAGTTCGTTCTCGGTGGTGAGGACCGGTGTCGTCACCTCGTGCTCCACACCGAGCGCGGCGGCCACCCGACGGGCCACCACCACGTCGGGGTGGTCGTCGAAACCCGAGGTGAAGGCGCGGAACGGGATGCCCGCCCCGTGCAGGAGCGCGGCGATCAGGCGGCTGTCGCGGCCGCCGGTCAGCGTGACGCGCACCGGGTCCGGGCCGCCGGCCAGGGGGCGCACCGCCCGCAGCATGCGCTCGGCCACCTGCGCGGCGCCGGTACGGCCGCGCCCCACGGGCAGTGGCTCGGTGGTCACCGTCAGCCGGTCGCCGATCTCCAGCGTCGAGGCCGGCGGCAGGGCGCTCACCCCGGCGTACGGGGTCTCCTCGGACAGGAAGTAGCCCTGCCTGGCCACGGACTGCAGGGCGGCCACGTCGTAGCGGACACCGTCGTGGGCGGCCAGCCGTACCAGGAGGGCGCGGTTTCCCACGACGAACAGGTCGGGCGTCTCGGCGTAGTAGACGGGGTCGGCGGGTGCGATCGAGGTCGAGGCGGTGATCCCGTGCTCGCCTGCGCGCAGGAGGGCGAAGCAGCCGGGCTGCCCGGCGGCGGGCCCATGGCCGGGTTCGCCCGGGTGGTGCCCGGCGACGACGGTGATGCCGCCGGGGCCGGACGAGGGTTCCCAGCCGGGTTCGTTGGTCCAGGTCAGCACGTGCACGCCGCCGTTCGCGGCCGTCCACTCGCTGGCCCTGACGCGCTCTGGGGCGACGGGGAAGGCCACCGCGATCGACTCGCGGGCACGCTGGACCGCTCGGCCCAGGGCCTCCTGGCGGTGTGGACGTGCCGAAACTGCCAGGAAAACCCTCATGACGCCCCCCGACGCGCTAGCGATCACCTTTCCTGGGGTTGGATGCGGGGGAATGTCCGGAAGTTCGCAAAAGGCGGAGCGCCTTCTCCTTCTCGAAGTCGAGGGCGCGGCGCGGGGCCTGCAGCCGGCCGATGCGGATGCCCAGCTCACGCACGGCCTGGGCGACCGCCGGCTCGCTCAGCACGCGCAGCGCGAAGGCCAGTTCGGCGGGGGAGACGTCGAAGCGCCGCTCCAGGTCCACGCCTTGGGCGACGGCCTGGATTTCCTCGTCGCCGAAGCGCCGGTGGGCACCCTGCTCCCTGACCGGGGGCAGAAGGCCCAGCGCTTCGCGGTATCTGAGCATTCTGGGCGACATTCCGAGCCGCTTCGCAGCCTCCGTAATCCGCATTCTTACATTCTTACGTCAGATTCGGGGTCTGTGAGTCGCAACTGGCTTCACCTGATGCCTAAACTCGCAGGCGACAACTTCGTGATACGAGGGGAACCCAGATGGACTTCAAGGTCGCCGACCTTTCGCTGGCCGAGTTCGGGCGCAAGGAGATCCGGCTCGCCGAGCACGAGATGCCCGGACTCATGGCGGTTCGCAAGGAGTACGCGGCCTCCCAGCCCCTGCGCGGTGCGAAGATCATGGGCTCGCTGCACATGACGATCCAGACCGCCGTCCTCATCGAGACGCTGGTCGCGCTGGGCGCCGAGGTCCGCTGGGTGAGCTGCAACATCTTCTCCACCCAGGACCACGCCGCCGCCGCGGTCGTCGTCGGCCCCAACGGCACCGTCGAGAACCCGCAGGGTGTGCCGGTCTTCGCCTGGAAGGGCGAGACGCTGGAGGAGTACTGGTGGTGCACCGACCAGGCCCTGGCCTGGCCGGGCGGCGACGGCCCCAACATGATCCTTGACGACGGCGGCGACGCCACGCTGCTGGTCCACCGGGGCGCCGAGTACGAGAAGGCCGGCGCCGTGCCCTCCGCCACCGAGAACGACCCGGAGGAGTGGCACGTCATCATCGACCTGCTCAAGCGCACGGTCGGTGACGAGAAGCGCTGGACCAAGACCGCCGAGCGCATCAAGGGCGTCACCGAGGAGACCACGACCGGTGTCCACCGCCTGTACGAGATGTTCAAGAACGGCACGCTGCTGTTCCCGGCCATCAACGTCAACGACTCGGTCACCAAGTCGAAGTTCGACAACAAGTACGGCTGCCGCCACTCCGTCATCGACGGCCTCAACCGCGCCACCGACGTGCTCATCGGCGGCAAGGTGGCCGTGATCTGCGGTTACGGTGACGTCGGCAAGGGCTGCGCCGACGCGCTGAAGGGCCAGGGCGCCCGCGTCATCGTCACCGAGATCGACCCGATCTGCGCCCTGCAGGCGGCCATGGACGGCTTCCAGGTCACCACGCTGGACGAGGTCGTCGGCATCGCCGACATCTTCGTGACCACGACCGGTAACTTCGACATCATCCGCGCCGACCACATGGCGAAGATGAAGCACCAGGCGATCGTCTCCAACATCGGCCACTTCGACAACGAGATCGACATGGCCGGCCTCATGAAGACCGAGGGCATCGTCCGCAACAACATCAAGCCCCAGGTCGACGAGTGGATCTTCCCTGACGGCCACAGCATCATCGTGCTGGCCGAGGGCCGCCTGATGAACCTCGGCTGCGCCACCGGCCACCCGAGCTTCGTCATGTCGAACTCCTTCACCAACCAGGTGATCGCGCAGATCGAGCTCTTCGCCAAGACCGAGGAGTACCCGATCGGCGTCTACGTCCTGCCCAAGCACCTGGACGAGAAGGTCGCCCGCCTCCACCTCGACGCCCTGGGCGTCAAGCTCACGACCCTCACCAAGGAGCAGGCCGAGTACATCGGCGTCGACGTCGAGGGCCCCTACAAGCCCGACCACTATCGTTACTGATTTCTTTCAGTCTCTTTCAGCGTTACGGCAAGCCGCCCCCACGCCACCCGCCGACCCCGGCGGGCGCCGATCGTGGGGGTCGCTTCTCACGTCGGACGTGGTGCTCGCCGCTACGGCGCCCCCTTGACCGCCTGGGTGGTCTCGGGGGCGCCGCCGTACATAGGAGATGTCGATGGAGCTGGGGGAGCGGCGGATCAGCTGGGCGGCGCGGGCCATGCCGGTGCTGACCGCCATCGGGGCGCGCTTCGATGATGAGAAGCCGCTTTCCGGGTTGACCATCGCGGCCTGTCTGCATGTGACTGCCGAGACCGCTGTGCTCATGGGGGCTCTGCGGGCCGGAGGCGCGCGGATCGCGTTGGCGGCTTCGAATCCGTTGTCCACGCAGGATGATGTGGCGGAAGCGCTGGCTGGGTATGACATTTCGGTTTATGCGCGGGCTGGGGTGGATCGGGGTACCTACTACCGGCATATTCATCAAGCGTTGGATATTTCGCCTGATCTGGTGCTTGACGATGGGTGTGACCTGGTCAACATTCTGCACACGGAGCGGACCGATCTTCTTGGGCAGGTCTCCGGGGGGTGTGAGGAGACCACGACCGGGGTCATCCGGTTGCGGCAGATGTCGGCCGAGGGGGCGCTGCGCTTTCCCGTCGTCGCCGTCAACGACACGCGGACCAAGCGGATGTTCGACAACCGCTACGGGACGGGGCAGTCGACGCTCGACGGGATCATGCGCGCCACCAACACCATGCTGGCCGGCAAGACCGTGGTCGTGGCCGGGTTCGGCTACTGCGGGCGAGGTGTGGCCGAGCGGGCCAAGGGACTCGGGGCCCGGGTGGTCGTCACCGAGGTGGACCCGGTCAAGGCGCTGGACGCCACGCTCCAGGGCTACGAGGTCATGGGGATGGGGCGGGCGGCCGAGGACGGCGACGTGTTCATCACCGTCACCGGCAACCGCGACGTGATCAGGGGCGAGCATCTCGCGGTGATGAAGGACGGGGCGATCCTGGCCAACGCCGGGCACTTCGACGTGGAGATCGACGTGCGGGCGCTCGACGGGCTCGGCGTGGAGGTGCACCGCGGGGTGCGGCCCAACACCGACGAGTACGTGCTGGCCGACGGGCGCCGCCTGCTGCTGCTGGCCGAGGGGCGGCTGGTCAACCTGACGGCGGCCGAGGGGCATCCGGCGGCGGTCATGGACCTGTCGTTCTCGGCCCAGGCGCTGGCCGTGGCCTGGCTGGCCAAGGAGCGTTTCGGGCTGGCTCCCGGCGTCTACGACGTACCCGGGGAGATCGACGTGGAGGTCGCGCGGCTCAAGCTGGCCGCGACCGGGGTGGAGATCGACACGCTCACCGCCGAGCAGGAGGAGTACCTGCACTCGTGGCGCTACGGCTCCTGAGTGTGTGACAGATACCGGACAAACCCGGGTTCGATCACTAGATAGGCGGATAATTCGGGGCACTTCCATCCGTAGGAGGCCTCCGGTGAGAATCACCGTCTTATCCTCCCGCCTGGCTGCCATAGCAGCTCTGGCTCTGGCCACCGTCATGGCCGGGACGCCCGCGAACGCCGCGGACGACGTCGTCAAGAGCGACAACATCCGTCTGGAAGCGCACCTCGACCTGCCGGCGGGTGCGGCCATCAACAGCGACCTCGCCTTCCAGGGGGACTACGCCTACGTCGGCAACTTCAACGGGTTCTCCATCTACAACATCAAGAACCCGAAGTCGCCCCAGCTCGTCAGCTCGGTGAGCTGTCCGGGCGGTCAGATGGACGTGACGATCCTGGGTGACGTCCTGGTCACCTCCGTCGACTCCTCCCGCAACAACGACTCCTGCCAGAGCACGCCGCAGAGCGCGACGGTCAAGGAGTCCTGGGAGGGCGTACGGATCTTCGACGTCAGCGACAAGAGCAACCCCAGGTACGTCAAGTCGGTCGAGACGAACTGCGGCTCCCACACGCACACCCTGGTGCCCGCGCGAGGGCGCGACGCCAGGAAGTTCTTCTACGTCTACGTCTCCTCCTACCTGCCCGCCGCCAACTTCCCCGACTGCCAGCCGCCGCACGACAAGATCTCGGTCGTGAAGGTGCCGTTCGCCAACCCGGCCGCGGCCTCGCTGGTGGGCACCCCGGTCGTCTTCCCCGACGGCGGCAACGAGACCCAGCCCGGCCTGCTGCTGCCCACCAGCGGCTGCCACGACATCACCGTCTACGCCGAGAAGGACCTCGCCGCCGGCGCCTGCATGGGCGATGGCGTGATCTTCGACATCCGTGACCGGGAGCGGCCGCGGATCAAGGCCAGGACGACCGACCCGAACTTCGCGTTCTGGCACTCGGCCACGTTCAACAACGACGGTGACAAGGTCGTCTTCACCGACGAGCTCGGTGGCGGCGTCGAGGCCATGTGCACCACCGCGCAGGCCCCGAACCGCGGCGCCGACGCGATCTACGAGCTCCGCGGCCACCGGCTGGTCTTCAAGAGCTACTACAAGATCTCCCGCCCGCAGACCGACCAGGAGAACTGCGTCGCCCACAACGGCTCGCTGCTGCCGGTCAAGGGCCGCGACATCATGGTCCAGGCGTGGTATCAGGGCGGCCTGTCGGTGTGGGACTTCACCGACTCCTCGCGGCCGAAGGAGATCGCCTTCTACGACCGCGGCCCGGTCGACCCGACGCAGCTCGTCCTGGGCGGTTACTGGTCCACGTACTACTACAACGGCTACATCTACGGCAGTGAGATCGCCCGCGGGTTCGACGTGCTCAAGGTCGACGACCGGCGGACGAACCCGGCCAACCGCGTGAAGCAGTCCCTGCTCAATGCGCAGACCCAGTCCCGCTATCCCGAGCGCGGCTGGTAAGGCCCTTCTCCGGGGTACGGCTCGCGGCCCGGCGGGCCGTACCCGCTGAAGCGCTTCTAGAGCTCTGCCTGGATCTGCTGCATGCGGCGGATCTCGGCCGCCTGGGTGACGCCCACGTCGTTGGCCAGCTCCTCGACCCTGATGTGCGAGCCGCCCTTGAGCACCTGCTCGGTCATCGTGAGCGCGCCCAGGTGGTGCTTGATCATCAGGTCCAGGAAGAGCTTGTCGAACGCCTTGCCGGTGGCGGCCTTGAGCGCCGCCATCTGCTCCGGCGTGGCCATGCCCGGCATGCCCTGGTGCTGGGCGTGGTGCTCGGGCACCTTCTGGCTCTGTTCCTGGAGCCAGGTGGTCATGTACTGGATCTCGGGGCCCTGGGCGTCCTTGATCCGCGCGGCGAGGCCCTTGACCTTGGCCGCCTCGGCCCGGTTCGGGGCGAGTACCGACATGTCCAGCGCTTGGCGGTGATGGATGATCATGTCCTGCATGTACTTGATGTCCGAGGCGTTGGCCGTCGGCGACGGTACCGCCGTGACGGCCTCGGAGGGCGACAGCGTCTTGGCGCTCTCCCCGGGACGGCCCGGCGCGATGACGGGAGCCGTGGAGTCGGCACGAGGGGGTGTCTGCTTCTCACCGGTGCAACCGGCGAGGGCGACAACCGCGCCCATGACGACGATGAGCGCGACGCGCAACTGGCCTCCCTGACTACCCCATGCCGTAAAAGCGCACTCTAGACGACGATCGCGCGGGTTGGAAGACGGCAAATTGCTACAAACTTTGACAGCTTGCGTGCTGGTCAAATGACCGTTTTCATACGAAAATTTCTTCATTTATGCCCCCTTTATAGGAGGACTGAGTGTTATCCCCCCGCAGGGCCCTCATCGTGCTCGGTGCCGCCATCGCCCTGGTCGGAGGTGTGCTGCCCGCTCAGGCGGCCGACATCCCCGCCCCCGGCGAGGTGGTCATGAGCGACAACATGCGGCAGGTCACGAACGTTCCGAAGCCCGCCGCGCTCGCCGACATCAACACCGACATGGCCTTCCAGGACAACTACGCCTACGTCGGCAACTACTACGGCTTCTCCATCTACGACATCCGGCGCCCCTCGCGGACGTCGCTGGTCAGCACCGTGATCTGCCCGGGCGGCCAGATGGACGTCTCCGTCTACGGCGACCTGCTCTTCGCCGCCGTCGACTCCTCCCGCAACGACGACTCCTGCAACAGCACCGGTCAGAGTGCGACGATCAAGGAGTCCTGGGAAGGCGTCCGGATCTTCGACATCAGCGACAAGACCAACCCCAAGTACATCAAGTCGGTCGAGACGAACTGTGGTTCGCACACGCTGACCCTGGTGCCGGGCAAGGGCCACGACCGCCGGCGCAACCTCTACGTGTACGTCTCCTCCTACAGCCCCCGGGCCGACTTCCCGGACTGCGGCGTACCGCACGACAAGATCTCGATCATCAAGGTGCCCCTGCGCAACCCGACGGCCGCAGCCGTCGCCGCCACGCCGGTGCTCTTCCCCGACGGCGGCAACCCCGGGGTTCCGCTGCCCTACCCGGACGGCAAGTCGGCCACCAGCGGCTGCCACGACATCACCGTCTACGCGGAGAAGGACATCGCGGCCGGCGCCTGCATGGGCGAAGGCATCCTGATGGACATCTCCGACCGCCTCAACCCCAGGGTCACCGCCACCGTCCGTGACGACGTCAACTTCGCGTTCTGGCACTCGGCGACCTTCAACAACCGTGGCAACAAGGTCGTCTTCACCGACGAGCTCGGCGGCGGCTCCCGCGCCACCTGCAACGCCACCATCGCCAACACCCGCGGGGCCAACGCCTACTACGACATCCGCAGAGGCCAGCTCAACTTCAAGAGCTACTTCAAGATCCCGCGCCCGCAGGCGGACACGGAGAACTGCGTCGCCCACAACGGCTCGCTGATCCCGGTCAAGGGCAAGGACATCATGGTCCAGGCCTGGTACCAGGGCGGCATCTCGATCGTCGACTTCACCGACTCGGCCCGCCCGAAGGAGATCGGCTGGTACGAGCGCGGCCCCGACAACACCGCCCCGGCCCTGTCCGGCGGCATCTGGTCGGCGTACTACTACAACGGCCACATCTACGGCTCCGACTTCAACCTCGGGCTCGACGTGCTGTCGATCGACGACCGGCGTACCGACCAGGCCAAGCGGGTGCGCCTGGACAGTCTCAACCCCCAGACCCAGACCTCTTACCCCGACCGTGGTCACGGTCACGACCACGACTGACCAGGAGGACACTCCCTTGCTGCTGTCCACGTCACGGCGCTTCCTCGTCGCGGCCGGTGCCGCCGTCGCCTTAGCGGCGACGGCCGTGCCCGCGGCCGCCAACGACATCCCACCGGTCGACACGGTGGTGACCAGCCCGAACGTCTCGCACGTGCTCAACGTGCCGAAGCCGGCCCCGATCGCCGCCACCATCAACACCGACATCGCCTTCCAGGGCAACTACGCCTACGTCGGTAACTACGGCGGCTTCTCCATCTACGACATCAGCAACCCGAAGCAGACCAAGGTCGTCAGCTCGGTCGTCTGCCCCGGTTCCCAGATGGACGTCTCCGTCTACGGCGACCTGCTCTTCGCCGCCGTCGACTCCTCCCGCAACAACGACTCCTGCAACAGCACCGGCCAGAGCGCCACGATCAAGGAGTCCTGGGAAGGCGTCCGCATCTTCGACGTCAGCGACAAGGCCAACCCCAAGTACATCAAGTCGGTCGAGACGAACTGCGGTTCGCACACGCTGACCCTGGTGCCGGGCAAGGGCCACGACCGCCGGCGCAACCTCTACGTGTACGTCTCGTCGTACCTGCCCGCGGCGAACTTCCCCGACTGCGCGCCGCCGCACGACAAGATCTCCATCATCAAGGTCCCGCTGCGCAACCCGACGGCCGCCGCGGTCGCCGCCACGCCGGTCGTCTTCCCCGACGGCGGCAACGAGACCCAGCCCGGCCTGCTGGTGCCCACCAGCGGCTGCCACGACATCACCGCGTACGCGGAGAAGGACATCGCGGCCGGCGCCTGCATGGGTGACGGCGTGCTGTTCGACATCCGCGACCGGCTCAACCCCAAGGTGACCGCCAGGACCACCGACCCGAACTTCGCGTTCTGGCACTCGGCGACGTTCACCAACGACGCCAGGAAGGTCGTCTTCACCGACGAGCTCGGCGGCGGCGGCGCGGCCACCTGCAACGAGGCGACCGGCCCGACCCGCGGCGCCAACGCCTA
This sequence comes from Nonomuraea sp. NPDC050547, assembly GCF_044457345.1. Taxonomy (NCBI): domain Bacteria; kingdom Bacillati; phylum Actinomycetota; class Actinomycetes; order Streptosporangiales; family Streptosporangiaceae; genus Nonomuraea; species Nonomuraea sp. NPDC050547. The sequence goes on along the minus strand of NZ_JBITGW010000018.1, from coordinate 68,621 downwards.
CTACGACATCCGCAGGGGCCAGCTGAAGTTCCGCAGCTACTTCAAGATCCCCCGCCACCAGGCGGACAGCGAGAACTGCGTGGCCCACAACGGCTCGCTGATCCCGGTCAAGGGCAAGGACATCATGGTCCAGGCCTGGTACCAGGGCGGCGTCTCGTTCGTGGACTTCACGGACATCTCGCGGCCGCGTGAGTTCGGGTACTTCGAGCGGGGTCCGGCCAGCCAGGGTGGCGGCGGCATCTGGTCGGCGTACTACTACAACGGCTACATTTACGCGGCCGACTTCCACAACGGCCTCGACGTGCTCAAGGTCAACGACCCGCTGGTCCGCGGCGCCGACCGCGTCCGCACCGACCGGCTCAACGTCCAGACCCAGGAGTCCTACCGGGACGGCTGGCACCACTGACCGCTCTGTTCTCGGCGCTTCACGGCTCGCCCCCACACCTTCCGTGGGGGCGAGCCCCTTTTGTCCGGTCGCCATCGCACGGGTCCTCTCCGCCCCGGTTGCCTCGCGCCTTGGGTGGGCTTCCCGTCACAGCACTCCATCCCCTACGGCAAGCCGCCCCACCGCCACCCGCCGCCGTGCGTGGGCGCCGATCGTGGGGGTCGCTTCTCACGTCGGACGGGGTCGGGCGCCGATACGGTCAAGATTGCTGACATAGTGGGACATCAGGTGATCAGGGGAGGTCTGTGTGGTGTCCAGAGTCGGCAGGGTCCTGATGTCCGCGGTGGCCGGACTGGCGCTTCTGGGAGCCGTGCCCGCCCACGCGGCCGAGAAGCCCAAGACCAGCGCCAACGTCAAGCACGTGGCCAACGTGCCGAAGCAGGCGCCCTTCGCCGCCGAGGACGCGTACAACACCGACCTGGCCTTCCAGGGGCGGTACGCGTACCAGGGCAACTACAACGGCTTCACCGTGTACGACATCGGCGATCCGGCCAAGCCGAAGGTCGTCAGCCGCGTGTCGTGTCCCGGGGCGCAGAACGACGTGTCCGTCACCGGGAAGCTGCTGTTCCTGTCCGTGGACGAGTCGCGTTCCGGTGACTCGTGCTCCAGCGAGTACGGTTCGCCGACGGACAAGGGCGCCTGGGAAGGCATCCGGATCTTCGACATCAGCGACAAGGCGCGGCCCAAGTACATCAAGGCCGTAAAGACCGCCTGCGGTTCCCACACGCACACGCTGGTGCCGGACAAGAAGGGCAAGTCGGTCTACCTCTACGTGTCCTCGTATGGGCCGGGGGACATCCTCGCCGGGTGCAAGCCGCCGCACGACAAGATCTCCATCGTCAAGGTGCCGCTCAAGAAGCCCACCGCCGCCAAGGTCGTCGCCACGCCCGTGCTTTTCCCCGAGCAGTCCGGCGGGCCGACCACCTCCGGCTGCCACGACATCACCGTGTACCCGGCCAAGGACCTCGCCGCCGGCGCCTGCATGGGCGACGGGGTGCTGCTCGACATCGCCGACCGCGAGAAGCCCAAGGTCACCGCACGCGTCACCGACGAGAACTTCGCCTTCTGGCACTCGGCCACGTTCAACAACGCGGGCACCAAGGTGTTCTTCACCGACGAGCTCGGCGGCGGCGCCGCGGGCGTCTGCGACAAGGCCACCGGGCCCGAGCGGGGCGCCGACGCCGTGTACGACATCTCCGGCGGGGAACTGGCCAAGCGGGCGTACTTCAAGATCCCCCGCACCCAGGACAAGCGCCAGAACTGCGTCGCCCACAACGGCTCGCTCATCCCCGTCAAGGGCAAGGACATCATGGTCCAGGCCTGGTACCAGGGCGGCGTCTCGTTCGTCGACTTCACCGACCCCGCCCGGCCGCAGGAGATCGGCTACTTCGAGCGCCCGCCGTTCAAGGGCAGCGACATCGCCGGCTCCTGGTCGGCGTACTACTACAACGGCCACGTCTACAGCAGCGACATCCAGAAGGGCCTGGACGTGCTGCGCATCGACGACCCGCGCACCGACCCGGCCAAGAAGGTGAAGCTCAAGATCCTCAACACCCAGACCCAGTACGGCTACTGAACGCCCCGGGCACGTCCTAGGCTGGCGGCGCGAACCCGCCCGGCGTGACACCGGGCGGCTCCGCCGGCCGGCTGTAGTCGGGCAGCGCCGTGGGCCGCCGGTCCACCGCGGGTCCCGGCTGGGCGGGGCCCGGCTGGGCGGGGTGCGGCATCGGGTGCTGAGGGCTCATCTGGCCGGGCTGCCACCCCGTCTCGGGCTGACCGGGCGCCGGCGGTGGCTGAGGCGGCGGAAGCGTGGGGCCCGGGTGCCATCCCGTCCCGGGCCGGGGCTGGGCCGCCTGTTGGACGGGCGCAGGCTGCCCGGGAAGTGCCCAGGGGTTCGGCGAAACGGGCCCAGGGGAGGGCTGCGGCACTTGGGATGACGCGGACTGCGGCACCTGCCAAGGCTGGGACCACGGTGCGGCCGGTTCCTGCTGAGCCCATCGGCCCGGCGGTGCCGGAGCGGGCTGGGCGCTGACGGGTCGCGGGTGCGGGGAGCCGGGGGGCTGGGTCCAGGGGGCCGGAGGGCGGGTGTGGCGGGCGAGCCGTACCTCCTCGCGGCGGCGGCGCTCGGCCAGGACGGCGCTCAGGTACGCGTGCGGCGGCACGCCCCCCGGGGCGGCGGGCGAGACGTAGGAGGCGACCTGGTTGGCGATGCGCACCCCCATCTCGTGCTGTACGGCGGGCGCGAGGTCGTACCAGCGCGACAGGTACTGCCGGGCGGCCGAGGCCACCTCGTCGGGCAACTGGGACAGCTCCAGCCTCGCGGCCCAGGCGGCCAGCTGAGGCGGCATCACGATCGCCTGGGTGGTGTCGCGCGGCGCGCGTTCCGAGATCACGATCGTCCCGGCGAACACGTCACCGAGCCGCTTGCCGCGCTGCGAGACCAGGGACGAGATCAGGGCCGGGGCGCCGGAGAACATCCAGAACTCCATCACCCCCGCCAGCCCCCGCATCAACGCCTGCCGGAAACGTTCAGGGCTGCCGTCGTCGCCCACCACCCGCAGGCCGAGCGCCAGCTTGCCCAGGCTGCGTCCGCGCGTGGCCGTCTCGAAGAGGACGGGGTAGCCGACGATCACCAGCACGACCATGACGATGTTGGCCGCGGCGAACAGCGCGGAGTCGCTGATGCCCGCGAAGTTGATCAGCAGGACGGCGAACCCGATCATCAGAACGCCTTGGACCAGCATGTCGATCACGACGGCGACGGCCCGCGAGGGCATCTGCGCCACGCGTACTTCGACGACGACGGCGTCTCCCGTCACAACCTCGGACATACCGGGAGCCTAGTCGGTGACAATGGTCGGGTGGATATCGACGCGTTCATCGCCGCACACCGTCCCACCTGGGACCGGCTGGAGCATCTGGTCAAGCACCGCGGCAGGCTGACCGGGGCGGAGGTGGACGAGCTCGTCGAGCTATACCAGCGGGTGTCGACGCACCTGTCCATCGTCCGCTCGGCCTCGACCGACGCGATGCTGACCGGCCGCCTGTCCGCCCTGGTGGCGCGGGCGCGCTCGGCGGTGACGGGGGCGCACGTGCCGGCGTGGCGGGAGTTCGCGCGCTTCTTCACGGTGTCGTTCCCCGTCGTGGCCTACCGGGCGCGGTGGTGGTGGCTGGGGGCGACGGTGGCGTTCGTCGTCGTGGCCTGGGTGATGGGCGCGTGGGTGGCGGGCGACCCCGAGGTGCAGCGCGCGATCGCCACACCGGAGGAGATCACCCAGCTCGTCGAGCACGACTTCGCCGACTACTACTCGGAGAACCCGGCGGCGTCCTTCGCCAGCCGGGTGTGGATCAACAACGCGTGGGTGGCCGCGCTGATGCTCATCGGCGCCATCTTCATGGGCCTGCCCATCCCGTACTTCTTGTTCCAGAACGCCGCCAACGTCGCCGTCTCCGGCGGGCTCATGGCTTCCCGCGGCAAGCTCGACATCTTCTTCGGCCTGATCACCCCGCACGGCCTGCTGGAGCTGACGGCGGTCTTCCTGGCCGCGGCGGTGGGCCTGAGACTGGGCTGGACGGTCATCGACCCAGGCCCCAGGAGGCGCGCCGAGGCGCTGGCCGAGCAGGGCAGGGCGGTGATGAGCGTGGCCATGGGCCTGGTCGTGGTGCTGTTCGTGTCGGGCCTGATAGAAGCGTTCGTCACCCCGTCCGGCCTGCCGACCTGGGCCCGCATCGCCATCGGCGTCCTGGCGGAGGCCGCCTTCCTGGCGTACGTGGTCTTCTACGGCCGCCGGGCCGTGCGCGCCCAGGAGACCGGGGACGTGGAACGCGCGCCCGACCTCGCCCCCACGGCCTGACCGGGATCAGAGGCGGCCGGCGGCCTTCAGGGCGAGGTAGGCGTCGGCCAGGGCGGGGGCGATGTCCTCGGGGGCGGCGTCCACGACCTCCACCCCGTGGCGGCGCAACCTCGCGGTGATCCGGCGGCGTTCGATGCGGGTGTATTCGGCGGCCGCGGCGTCGTACACCTCTTCCGCCGTCGCCTTGCGGCCCGCCATGTCGGCCACCGCCGGGTCGGACACACCGGCCACCAGGACCAGGTGGCGCGAGGACAACTGGGGCAGCACCGGCATCAGGCCCTCGTCGAGCGCCGACGCGTTCAGGTCGGTCAGCAGGACCACGAGGCAGCGGCGCTTCGCGCGGGACAGGATGTTGGCCACCATGCCGGGGGAGTCGGCTTCGATGAGTTCCGCCTCGATGGGGGCCATGGAGTTGACGAGCGCGGTGAGCAGTTCGGTGCGGGAGGCGCCGGAGACCCAGGCGCGCACCGCGCGGTCGTAGGCGAGGAAGTCGACGCGGTCGCCGGCGCGGGCGGCCAGGGCGGCCAGCAGCAGAGCGGCGTCCATGGACCAGTCCAGGCGCGGCCAGCCGGGGACGGGGCGGGCCTGGTCCGACGAGGTGAGGACTTCCAGGGCGGCCCTGCCGGTGTCGCCGGTCAGCGGGACCGGGGCGGTGCCCACGCGCCCGGCCGACGTGCGGCCGGTGTCCAGGACGATGAGGACCCTGCGGTCGCGTTCGGGACGCCACGTGCGGACGACCACGTCGTGGCGGCGGGCGCTGGCCCGCCAGTCGATGGAACGCACGTCGTCGCCGACCACGTACTCGCGCAGCGAGTCGAACTCGGTGCCCTGGCCGCGTACCAGCGCGGGGTGCTGTCCTTCGAGCTCGCGCAGCTTGGCCAGGCGCGAGGGCAGGTGCTTGCGGGACAGGAACGGCGGCAGCACGCGTACCGACCAGGGCGCGCTGTGGGCGCCCTGCCTGGCGGCCAGGCCGAGCGGGCCCACGGAGCGGACCGTCACCGAGGCGGAGGCGCGGTCGCCGCGCCTGGTCGGGGTCAGCGTCACCACCAGGCGGCGGCGTTCGCCCGCCGGGACGTCCAGCTTCAGCTCACGGGGTGCGGCTCCGGCCGAGGGCGGCCAGGCGTCTCTGAGCACGCCCTGGACCCTGCGGGGGCCGGGGTTCTCCACGGTCAGTTCGACGGTGCCGGTCTGGCCGAGCCGTACCAGATTGTCGCCTGAGCGGTGGAAGCGCAGCGGGCGCACGGAGCCCGCGAGCACGAGGTCGACGGTGATCGCGGCGGCCAGCACGAACAGCCAGCCGAGCAGCGCGAACCCGGGCTCGGGCGCGATCAGCACCACCACGATCCCCACCGCCGCGACCAGCGCGGCCCGCCCCGTGAGAGCCATCAGCGCGGGACCGGGACCGAGGCCAGGATGCCGTCGAGCAGGCCGTCGGCGGTCGCGCCCTCCAGCTCGGCCTCAGGCCGCAGCTGGATGCGGTGCCGCAGCGCCGGACGGGCCAGCGCCTTGACGTCGTCGGGAGTGACGTACGGCCGGCCGGACAGCCACGCCCACGCCCGCGCGGCGGCCAGCAGCGCGGTGGCGCCACGCGGCGAGACGCCGAGCTGGAGCGACGGCGAGGTGCGCGTGGCCCGTCCGACGTCGACGATGTAGCCGAGCACCTCGGGCGCCACGTGCACCTTCGCGACGGCCTCGCGGCCCGCGGCGAGGTCGTCGGCGGTGGCGACGGGCTTGATCTCCGACAGGTCGCGCGGGTCGAAGCCGTTCGCGTGGCGCTGGAGCACCGCGATCTCCTGCTCGCGCGGCGGCAGCGGCACGGTCAGCTTCAGCAGGAACCGGTCGAGCTGGGCCTCGGGAAGCTGGTAGGTGCCCTCGTACTCGACGGGGTTCTGGGTCGCGCACACCACGAACGGGTCGGGCAGCATGCGCGCGGTGCCCTCGACGCTGACCTGCCGTTCCTCCATGGCCTCCAGGAGTGCGGCCTGCGTCTTCGGCGGCGTGCGGTTGATCTCGTCGGCGAGCATGAGGTTGGTGAAGACGGGTCCCTCGCGGAACTCGAACTCGGCGGTCTTCGCGTCGTAGATCAGCGAGCCGGTGACGTCGCCGGGCATCAGGTCGGGGGTGAACTGCACCCGCTTGAAGTCCAGGGCCAGCGCCGACGACAGCGTACGCACCATCAGGGTCTTGGCGACGCCCGGAACGCCTTCGAGCAGCACGTGCCCGCGGCACAGCAGTGCGATGACCAGCCCCGTCACCACCGCGTCCTGGCCGACCACGGCCTTGGACACCTCGGCACGCAGCGCGCCCAGCGCTTCCCTGGCCGAGTCGCCTCGGGCGGTGGCGGCGACGCGCGTCGTCTCCTCAGTGTTCACGCACGATCCTTTCGATGAATTCCAAGTATCGGGCCAGGGCGACGAGCCCGGCGTCGTCGGCGGGCGGCGGGCCGTACAGCGCGCCGCCGACCTGATGCGCGTCCTGCCCCGTCCGTACGGCCACCGCCGCCACGACCTCATGCTGACCGGCGCCGGGCGCGAGCCCGACCCGCGGCGTCAGCCGGTCGACGGTCCCGGCCCTGAGCACGGCGGCGGCCCGCTCCCTGGCCCGCCTGGCCCGGTAGAGGCGCCCCCGGCCCTCGACGGTCTCGGCGGCGCGCACCACGACGGGCAGCTTCTCGGCGACGACGGGCCCGAGCCTGCGCCCGCGCCAGTAGGCGGTGACGAGCACGGCCAGGCAGGCGGCGAGCACCGCCCACGGAACGCTGTCCGGGACCAGTTCGCCCAGCGACTTGCCGCCCGCCCCGGCCAGGCTGCCGGTCGGCGGCTGGTCGGGACGTACCAGCCAGGTGACGGCCGGCTTGGTCCCGAGCAGGTTGAGCGCGAGCGCGGCGTTGCCGTCCTCGGCCAGGTACTGGTTGGTCATGAACGTGCCGTCGCCGAGCACGGTGACCGTGCCGCCCTCGCCGGGCGCCTGGACCAGCGTCGAGCCCTTCTCGCCGGGGTAACAGCCGTTGGCGCCTCTGAACAGGTCGCCCCCCAGATAGACGCTGCCCGCCGCCCTCGCGGCCGGAAGGTCGCATTCGGGCTCTCTGGAGCGCACCCGGGCCGCCTCCGACTCGGGCGTGATGCCGGGAGCCAGCACGTCGAGCCCGTCCAGGTGGCCGACGATCACCCGGTCGCCCTGGAGCTGCGCGAGCCGGTCGAGTTGCTGCCAGTCGAAGGAGGCGGTGTGGGTGACGAGCAGGAGCCTGCCGCCGCCCTTGGCGATGGCGGCCTCGACCGAGTCGACCCTGTCGACGGTGACGCCCCGCTTGCGCAGCAGTTCCGCCAGCGCCTTCGAGCCTTCCATCGAGGTGTCGGCGGGGTCGAGGCGGCGTGCCTCGCGCGCGCCGGGCGCGAGCGCCACGCCGATGATCGCGGTCACCGCGACGAGCGCGCCGAGCGCGATCCAGAACCGTCCGGCCCGCCACAGCGAACCCGTGGTGGGCGAGGTGCTCACGCTCATGCCAGCACCGGCTTCGCCGCCTGGAGCCGCTGGTCCAGGGAGGTCATCGCGTCGTAGGCGGCGGGGGTGCCGGGCACGTCGCCGTAGGTGACGTCGTCGAAGGAGCGCGCGGCGGCGGCCAGTTCGCCGGCGAACGCGGGCAGCGCGGCCCCGGCCTCCGCGGCCAGTTCGTCGGCGGTGCGGCCGGGCAGGCCGTTCACGAGCGCGCGCTCCTCCAGGTCACGGGCGATGGCGCGCAGGCGTTCCTGGACCGCCTCGCTCCAGTGCTGCTCGGCGGCCAGCCGCTCGGCGATGGCGCGGTGCTCGGCGGCGGTCAGCGTGCGATCGTCGAAGACGAGGCCGGTGACGGGGGCGTTGCGCCGGGACGTCTTGCGCAGCCGCCAGACGACCAGGGCCGCGACGCCGAGGATGATCAGCCCGATGAGGATCGCCGCGATGACGCCGCCGGCGGCGCCACCGCCCGTCGCGGCGTCCAGCAGGTCGCCGATGAACTGCTGGACCACGCGGGTGATGCGGGCGAGCAGCCCTTCCTTCTCGTACTCGGGCCTGAGCAGTTCCTCCGCGGCGCGCCGTCGCGCCTCGTCCCGGCCGATCGGGGTCACGACCGGGCGGCGTTCGACGGGTGCCAGAGCTCGTCGGCGGAGGAGTGCACCCACCCCTGTCGCTGCTGTTCGATCGCCGCGGTCTGGAGGACCAGGTCGAAGGCCTCGCTGCGCATCCTGCGGTCGGCGTAGAGCAGACCGGCGACCGCCGCCTGGAACGGGTAGACGATCATCGCGGACAGCGTGGCGCCGATCGCGATCAGGACGGCGCTGATCGCCACCACGCCGACGCCGCCGGTGCCCGTCACGCCCAGCAACTGCGCGCCGAAGGAGAAGGGAATGCTCAGGACGCTGCTGACCAGGTACGCCAGAATCCCGGTCAGGAGCAGGATGCCGAGCACGCGCCAGAAGTCGCCGGAGACCAGCCGCCACGAGCGTTTCATGGCCTCGACCGGCCCGCGGCCCTCCAGCACCACGATGGGAGCGGCGAAGGCGAACCTGGTGTTGAAGAACAACGCGTACACGGCGTACAGCAGGAGCATCAGGAGCATCAGCCCGATCAGGCCGAACGCGCCTTCCGCCGAGCTGGTGTTCAGGCCGAGGACGACGAAGAGCGCCACCAGCGGTACGACAGGTGCAAGCATCACCAGCCCGACCAGCACCACGACGCCGAACAGCGCCCCGATCCTGCCCTTGACCAGGTGCCACGCCTCGCCGGGCGTGATCTTCCCGCCGAAGACCGACCGGCCGAGGATGCGGGTCAGGATGCCGGTGAGCACGGTGGTCACGACGAAGCCGACGACCGCCGAGATGAGGATGCCGCTGTAGCCGGCGACGACGGTGCCGATCACCCCGCCGCTGCTGACGCTCTCCGGGTCGCGGCTGAGCGAGGACAGCTGGCCGTTCATCACCGCGGTGGCGATCGCCACGGGCACCGAGGCGAGTGCGGCGGCCAGCGCCGACATGCCGAGGATGGCCTTCGGGTTGGAGCGGATGAACTTGATGGAGCCGTCGAGGATGTCGCCGAGCCCCAGCGGGCGCAGCGGGATGATGCCGGGCCGCAGGTGCTGCGGCGGCGGCATGTGGCCGTATCCGGGCGGAGGCGGCAGCTGCTGGTACGGCTGCGCTCCGGGAGGGGGCGGGGGAGGAGGCTGCTGCGCGCCGTGGGGCGGGGGCGGGGGCGGCTGCTCACCGTACGGCTGGCCGTAGGAGACCGGCTGCGGCCCGGATCCGGGCGCGGTCCATGGGGAAGCCGGCGGCGCGCCGTAGGGTGGGGGCTGCTCGGCCGACCATCCTGGTGGCCGCTCGGGCGAAGGACCGTCTGACATATCCCAATCCTGGCATGGTGGGCGACTCATTGGGGTCACGCGGTCGTTTCGCCCGGCTGAACTACCCCTGCATTCCAGGGTGTTTCCGGCCTGGGCAGAACTTCGGGGATAGCCGAAAGTCGGCCGGTTACCGCAGACTGAGAAGGTGGACGCCGCTGCAAGTCTAAAATTCGGCTTTTGATGTGCTGGAGTCACACCCATGAGCTGGGCAAGGGTAACCTACAGCAATCATGCGGGTATGTCCCACAATGCGTAGAACGAATGAGGGGCCATGAAAGGTCGCGTGCTGGTCGTCGACGACGACGCCGCTCTCGCCGAGATGCTTGGCATCGTGTTGCGCGGAGAAGGCTTCGAACCATCCTTTGTCTCGGACGGCGACAAGGCCCTCGACGCGTTCCGGGATACACGCCCGGACCTGGTTCTGCTCGACCTGATGCTGCCGGGGGCGGATGGCATCGACGTCGCGCGCAGGATCAGGGCGGAGTCGGGGGTTCCGATCGTGATGCTCACCGCCAAGAGCGACACGATCGACGTCGTACTCGGACTCGAGTCCGGGGCCGACGATTACATCGTCAAGCCGTTCAAGCCGAAGGAGCTCGTGGCTCGGGTACGGGCGCGGCTGCGCCGTACCGACGAGCCGACACCCGAGATCCTGCAGATCGGCGACATCACCATCGACGTGGCGGGCCACTCCGTCAAACGCGGCGAGGAGACCATCAACCTCACGCCGCTGGAGTTCGACCTGCTCGTCGCGCTGGCGCGCAAGCCGCGCCAGGTCTTCACCCGCGAGGTCCTGCTCGAGCAGGTCTGGGGCTACCGGCACGCGGCCGACACCCGTCTGGTCAACGTGCACGTCCAGCGGCTCCGGGCCAAGATCGAGAAGGACCCCGAGCACCCGGAGATCGTGGTGACGGTCCGCGGCGTGGGATACAAGGCAGGCCCGGCCTAGCGCCGGACCACCCCGAGCCATGCCCCCGACGACGAAGAAGGCCGGCCGCCGCCGTACGCTCCGCCAGATCCTCGGCGGCGTCCGGCGGCGGACCAGGCGTGCGGTGGGCACGGTCAGGCGCGTCTGGCGCCGTTCGCTCCAGCTCCAGGTGGTCACCAGCACGCTGGTGATCTCCATGACCGTGGTGGCGGTGCTGGGCGCCTTCCTGTTCCAGGAGATCAACGAAAGCGTCGTCAACGGACGCGCCCGCGCGGCGATGAACGAGGCGCTCAGCGACCGCACCCAGATCCTCGCCGCCCTGGCCCAGAAGCAGCCCGAGGACTCCAAAGCCGGAGAAGCGGGCAAGAAGCAGCCGCCCGACCCGCTCGACCAGGTGCTCAACGCCATCGCCGGCGTCAGCGAGAACGCCCCGCGCCTGCGCTACGACCTGCTCGTCCTCAACCCCCACGAGCCCGGCAGATCCCGCGCCATCGGCAACGTCAACCCCGCCGACATCCCGCTCCAGCTGAGCGAATACCTCGAACGTGACGTCAAGCGCCAGAAGTTCGACCATCCCTACTCCTGGCTGACGACCATCCCGGTCAAGGGCGAGCCCCGTCCCACCCTGGCCACCGGCGTCGTGATCAGCGTCCCCGGCGAGACCGGCGTCCAGAACTACGAGCTCTACCACTTCTTCCCGCTCACGCAGGAAGTCGAGATGCTCACCTCGGTGCGCCAGCTGCTGGTCGTCGTGGGCGTGGGCCTCGTGCTCCTGCTCGCCGCCATCGCCTACCTGGTCGCGCGTCAGGTCGTCACTCCGGTACGGCTGGCCCGCCAGGCCGCCGAGCGCCTGGCCTCGGGAAAGCTCGACGAACGGCTCAAGGTACGCGGCGAGGACGACCTGGCCCGCCTGGCCACCTCCTTCAACGAGATGGCCGCCAACCTGGCGTTGAAGATCCACCAGCTGGAGGAGCTCTCGCAGGTCCAGCGGCAGTTCGTCTCCGACGTCTCGCACGAGCTGCGCACCCCGCTGACCACCGTGCGCATGGCCGCCGACCTGCTCTACGACGCCCGCGAGGACTTCGACCCGATGGCCTCGCGCTCGGCCGAGCTCATGCAGGCCCAGCTCGAACGGTTCGAGTCGATGCTGGCCGACCTGCTGGAGATCAGCCGCTACGACGCCGGAGCGGCCACGCTCGACCTCGACTCCACCGACGTGCGCGACGTGGTCCTGCGCGCCATCGCCGACTCCGAGGCGCTGGCCGAGCGGCACTCCACCCGCTTCGAGCTGCGGCTGCCCAGCGAGCCCTGCATGGCCGAGATCGACAGCCGCCGGGTCGAGCGGATCCTGCGCAACCTGCTGTTCAACGCCATCGAGCACGGCGAGGGCAAGGAGATCGTGGTGTCGGTGGGGGCCGACCGGGACTCGGTGGCGGTAGCCGTACGGGATCATGGGGTTGGTCTGAAGCCCGGCGAGGACAACATGGTCTTCGACCGCTTCTGGCGGGCCGACCCCTCGCGGGCCAGGACCATCGGCGGCACCGGGCTCGGCCTCGCGATCTCGCGTGAGGACGCCACGCTGCACGGCGGCTGGCTGCAGGCGTGGGGGCAGCCGGGGGACGGCTCGCAGTTCCGCCTGACGCTGCCCAGGGCGGCGGGGCTCGACCTGAAGGGCTCGCCGCTGTCGCTGGTGCCGCCCGAGGTGGAGATGCGCCGCACCTGGCGCGGCCACATGACACCGGTGCTCACCCCGGCCACGGGGGATCTCCATGACGAGTAGCAGGCGGGCCCTGGCCGCGGTGCTCACGCTCGCGTTCGTGCTGTCGTGCGGCTGCGCGGTCATCCCGGTGGGCAGCCCGACCGCGCCGGAGGAGGCGGTGGGCGGTGACCTGACCAAGCCGTTCGTGCGCCTGATCGTCTCCCCGCCCAAGAACGACTGGACGCCGCGGAAGGTCGTCGAGGGGATGCTCGCCGCCATGGCCGCCTACCCCGACGACCCCACGACGCTCCTGCAGTACATGACGCAGCGGGCGCGCAACGCCTGGCGTCCCGTGGGCCCGATCACCGTGATCGATCCGCCCACGTTCAAGGAGGACAACGGGACGGTCCAGCTCACCGCCAACAAGATCGCGCGCATCGAGGACGACGACCGGTACGTGTCCGACGCGGAGAAGCTGACGCCGACCTTCACGCTCAAGAAGGAGTCCGGCGGCTGGCGCGTCGACGGCGGGCTGGAGAACGGCCTGATGATGCGGGCCGATGACGTCGGCCGGGCCTACCGTCCCACGCTGCTCTACTACCTCAACGGCGCGCAGAAGCCGGACGGGCTGCTGGTCTCCGACGCGGTCCACCTGCGGCTCAAGCCGGGCGAGAACCTCGCGGAGACGATCATCGAACGGCTGCTCAAGGGACCGAGCAGCGCGCTGCGCGGCGCCGTCGGCACCGCGCTGACCGGCAACGTCGGCGTGGACTCCGTCACCGCCACCGACGACAAGGTCGTCATCAGCCTCAGCGGCGCGCCCGCCCTGGCCGACACCGACGCCTTCAAGGCCCAGCTCCGCGCCAGCCTGGAGAAGGTCACCGCGGCGCAGCCCATCGACGTGCTGCACAACGGCGAGCCGTACATCCTGGGCATCCAGCCCAACGACGCCCAGACCTGGTATCCGTCCACGAAGAGCCCCTCCTATTACACGACCGGCGGCGCGGTGCACTTCACCAGCACCGAGGGCGCGGGCAACGCGGTCAACGGCCAGGCGGGAAAGCCGAACGGCTACACCGGCCAGGCCCTCTCCAAGGACGGGGACAAGGTCGCCGCGGTGGGGGCCGACGGCATCTACGTCGCCCCCGTCAATCCGAACGGCCAGTGGGAGCGGGTCATGGAGGGCCGGCTCACCTCGCCCTCCTGGCATCGCGACGGATCGCTGTGGGCGTTCGAGAAGGGCTCGGGCGCCGTGCTGCGCCGCGACCCCGGCGGCGCGCCGACGCGGGTGGCGGCTCCGGAACTCGATGGCAAGGACGTCACCGACCTGCGGATCTCGCGTGACGGGGTACGCGTGGCCGCCGGGGTGGGCGGCAGGGAAGTCCGCGTGGGCGCCATCACCGGCGGCAGCCTAGGGCTGATGCTCGGCAACTTCCAGCAACTGCTGACCGTCCGCCAGGGCGAGACGGTCAAGGACATCGCCTGGCGCGACGGCGAGCACCTGCTCGTCCTGGTCTCGGGCAAGGCCGGGCAGACGCTCATGGAGATCGACGTCGGCGACGGGGAGACGGCCACGCTGACCTCGGACAAACGCCTCGACTCGATCGCCGCGCTGGGACCGCAGATCATGGCGGGAACGCTGGACGAGGCGACCGGCGGCCCCGCCGAGATCCTGGAGTTCAAGGACCAGCAGGGGTGGGTCACCAAGGTCAAGGAGACCTCGCAGGAGCCGATCTTCCCGCTGGGATGAGACCTTTCGGGATCGGAACTGTCGGTGACGCCCGGCAGGCTGTGCGTCATGTTCACCGCTTTGCTGGACGTGCTGGCGCCGCAGGTCTGCCTGGGATGCGGTCTGGCCCATATGGGGCGGGTGTGCGACGGATGCCTGGCCGGGTGGGTCGGCTCGGTGGCGCCGCGGATGCCGGTTCCGGTGCCCGCCGGGCTGCCCCGGTGCTGGTCGGCGGGTGACTACTCGGGGTCGCTCCGGGAGGCGATCCTGGCCTACAAGGAGCGTGGGCAGACCGGGCTGGCGGTGCCGCTGGGGGAGGCGCTGGCGTACACGGCCCTGACGGCGCTGGCGGCGCGGGGCGGGCCTCCCGGGGGCGTCGTGGTGGTGCCGGTGCCGAGCGCGCGGCGGGCCGTACGGGGGCGCGGGCACGATCCAATGCGCCGGCTGGGAGCCCTGGCCGCTTCGCGGATGCGGGCGGCCGGTGTGCGGGCCGTCCTGGTTCCGGCGCTGGCGCAGGCACGGCGGGTGGCCGACCAGGCGGGCCTGAGCGCCACGGAGCGGGCCGCCAACCTCCGGTCGTCTCTCAGGGTCACCGCTCGGCTGCGAGGCGCTCCAGGGGCCTCTGTGGTCCTTGTGGACGACATCGTGACCACCGGCGCCACGCTGGCCGAGGCCGCGCGGGCGTTGCGGTCGGCGGAGGCGGAGGTGGTGGTGGCCGTGACGATCGCCGCGACACGCCGAAGATCTTGAAACGCTTTACCATCACGCTCGGTGAGAACGGGTGTCAGTGGCCTGTCTCACCTTGGGGCCACATCTACGTTGCCTGGCCGACGTGCTGTGGCAGCTCACCCCTCTGGAGAGGCGCGTCCATAAGGGATACGGCCCCACCAAAAGGGGCATCTCACGGCTCATGTAAGACGAGAGAAAATCACGGAAAGTGATCCTTTGACCGATCCTCCGGCTGACATTCCTTCCCGATGCGGATAGCGTTCTGACATGGCACCCGTTCGGGTCCGTGGTTGCGCAGAGCCGGGGCTCCCGGCTCTGCTAGCCGATGCCAGCCGCAGGCGAAACGGTCCACGTAAGGCGACTCTTTGTCGACTGATCACGGTGCGGCTTAGGGGTAAGTCCTGCCTTCCCGAGGGTCCAGATGTCCCTCGTCAGGAGAGAAGGGCAGTAGTGGCAGCAGAGCTGCGAAACCCTCAGCAGGCGAATGTGGGGTCGAAGACCAGGTCGGCCGGGCGGGTGCCATACACCGAGTTCCCGGTAACGAATCGTCGGAAGAGGGTAACGGTGAGAGAAAGGCAGACAGAAGACCCCGCCCGGCAGGCACGTCGTCGGGTGCTCTTTCTCAGTCGTTAGACGAAGGGGGGCTGTTGCATGGACATCATCGTCAAGGGCCGGCACACAGGAGTGAGCGACCGGTTCCGCGACTTGGTGACGACCAAGCTGGCCAGGATCGAGCGTCTGGACAACAAGCTCATTCGAGTCGATGTGGAGGTGTCGAAAGAGCGCAATCCGCGCATCACCGACCAGCGTGAGCGCGTCGAGCTGACCATTCACTCCCGAGGCCCGGCCATCCGCGCCGAGGCGTCGGCCGACGACCGATTCGCCGCCCTCGACATCGCACTCGACAAACTGGAAGGCCGCCTCAGAAGGCTGGCCGACCGCCGTAAGGTCCACCACGGCAACCACGCCATCCCCTCGGTGGCAGAGCTGACCGCGACCCTCGGCGACGTCGCCGAATCGGCGCCGCGGAAGGCCAAGGTGGTCCCCGAACAGGCAGAACCCGAAGTGGACGACCTGCCTGACGACAAGCAGTACGACGACATCGTCCCCATCGAAATGGACGGCGACGGTCCGCTCATCGTCCGGGAGAAGAATCACAAAGCGGAACCCATGACCATCGACCAGGCCCTCCTCGAGATGGAGCTGGTCGGCCACGACTTCTATCTGTTCCGTGACAAGGAGAGTGGTCAGCCGAGCGTCGTGTACAACCGGCGCGGCTACAACTACGGCGTGTTGAGGCTCGTCGAGCCCTGATCGCCGGTTCAGAAGATCTTCTCGACCACCCTAGGACCGCGGCACCCGTGCCATCATTGGCGGTTCAACGGCTCTGGCCCCCCACGAGGAGGAGACGTGAGCGAGCGAAGCGTTCGCGGTTGCGAACTCCAAGCCCTCCAGCGAGGAGTTCCCATCGGCGAGCCCACGCGAAGCGACGACAACACCGTCGCGCGGCCGATCAGGGAGGCCGTGTGATCGAGCGGATCATCGACAGCGGCGCCGCGCGTGACATCCCGCGCGGCGCCCGTCACGGGCAGATCAGGCCGCACGCGGCGGTCGCGGAGCCGAAGGAGGCTCCGTGACCATGCGGGGCAGGCGAGGGTACTCGGCCGACGACCGGCTGAGGAGGCTCCGTGGCTGACAGCGGCGAGACCCCCACGCCGGAGAGAGACGAGCCGATCCGCGTGATGATCGTGGACGATCACGAGCTGATCAGGCGCAGTCTCGCGCTGGCACTGGCCGCTGAGGCCGACATCGAGGTGGTCGGAGAGGCGAGCGACGGTCAGGAGGCGGTCGAGATGGCCGACCGCCTCATGCCCGACGTGGCGCTCATGGACGTGCGGATGCCGCGCCAGGACGGCATCGAGGCCACGAAGGGCATCAAGGCCTCGGTCCCCAGCACGCGCATCATCATGCTGACCGTGAGCGACGAGGAAGAAGACCTCTTCGAGGCCATCAAGGCGGGAGCCACCGGCTACCTGCTGAAAGACGTCCAGATCAACGACGTCCCCGACGCCGTGCGCGGGGTGCACGAAGGCCAGTCCCTCATCAACCCCGCCATGGCCGCCAAGCTCATCACCGAGTTCGCCAACATGAGCCGCAAGGAGGCCGAACGGCCACCCCAGCTCCCCGTCCCGCGCCTGACCGAGCGCGAGATGGAAGTGCTGCGCCTGGTGGCCAAGGGCATGAACAACCGGGAGATCGCCAAACAGCTCTTCATCTCGGAGAACACGGTGAAGAACCACGTCCGCAACATCCTGGACAAGCTGCAACTGCACTCGCGGATGGAGGCCGTGGTCTACGCGGTGCGCGAGCGCATGCTGGAAATCACCTGACGATCCCACCCGCTTAGCCGCCTACCAGGGGGATCGCTCCCAACCCGGGACGCGATCCCCGCCCACCTTCCCCTTTTGCCGGTCCTGTGCCCGCCCTTCCGGCCTGCTGAGCCGCCGGGTGCGCCGCCACAACGCGCCGCCCTCCGTGAAGCCCGCTCAGCGGGGCCGGGCTCGGTTTCCCTCTGCGGACCGTGTGGTCGGCGCCCAGGGCTGTCGCCGGCATGCCGAACCGCCAGCCGTGGGTGTCCCGCACCCCGGGGCACCCTCCGTGAAGCCCGGTCGCGTTCCCCGTCTGCGGACCGCGCGTGCCCGTGCCTGGCCCCGGGCTTGGCGGCAATCTCGTTGGCCGCCTGCGAGCTCGGGTGCCTGGTGGCGGGCTGTCGCTTCCGGGGTGGAGCCTGTGTCACCGGCAGTTCCGGCAGGGCATGCCGGCGGCTGGGGTGGTCAGGCGGGGGTGGTTTGGAGGTGGGTGGCCAGGGAGGGGTCGGCGCGCTCTACCCGGACTGTGTCGCAGCCGACCCACGAAGCCGCCTCCCACAGCGCCTCGCGGACCGAGTCGCCCCACTTGGACACCGACAGGCCGGGTTCGAGGCTGATCTGGCGGGCCACGAACGTGGTGCCCTCGCGGCCCGGGTCCACGCGGCCGATGAGTCTGCCTCCGGCCAGGATCGGCATGGTGAAGTAGCCGTGGACGCGCTTGTGCTTGGGGACGTAGAGCTCAAGCGTGTAGTCGAAGCCGAACACGCGTGAGGTGCGCCCCCGGTGCCAGATGAGCGAGTCGAACGGGGAGATCGGCGTGGCGCGGTGGCGGCCGCGCGGGGCGGACTCCAGGGCCACCGGGTCGGCCCAGGCCTTGGCGGACTTGCCCTTCTGGCCCCAGCCCGACACCTCCACCGGCACCAGGCCGGCGGCACCGCCGGCAAGGGATTCCTCCAGGATCGAGCGGTGGTGGTTGCGCACGCGCAGGAAGTCGACGAGGTCCGTGGTGGTGGCCACACCCAGGGAACGGCCGGCCACGCCCGCCAGCCGTACGATGCACTCCTCGTCGGTGAGGTCCTGGCCGAGCAGGTCGGCGGGGACGGAGCGCTCGGCCAGGTCGTAGACGCGGCGCCAGCCCACGCGGCGGGTGCAGACGAGCTCGCCGATGTCGAGCAGCCACTCCAGGCCGATCTTGGAATCGGACCAGTCCCACCAGGCGCCGCCGTTCTTGGCGCCGCCGACGTCGGAGGTGGTGATGGGGCCGCTCTGCCGTACCTGATCGAGGAGCTTCTCCACGCCGTCGGGGACCTGGTGCCAGCGGAAGCGGCGCTCGCGGTACGCCCGGCGGCGGAAGGAGTAGAGGGGCCAGTGCTCGATGGGCAGGATGCAGGCGGCGTGGCACCAGTACTCGAAGCTCTGGGCCGGGGCGTGCCAGTAGGCGCGCTCGACCTTCTGCCTGCCGACCGCGCCCAGGCGGGCGTAGGCCACGAGTTCGTGGGAGCGGGCCAGCACCGAGACGGTGTCGAGCTGCACGGCGCCGAGTCTGCGGAGCACGGCGTGGGGGCCGCCCTTGCGGCCGTCGGAGCCCAGCAGGCCTTGGGCGCGCAGGATGATCCGGCGGGCGTCGTCGGCGGTCAGGAGCATGCCGGGAATGCTAACGGGGGCCACCGACAAAACGGCGGGGCGCCGGCAGGACAGCGGGCGCCGACCAACGACGGGCACCGGCAGAACGGCGGGTACCGGCAAACGGCGGGTACCGGCAAAACGGCGGGCACCGGCATGATCGCCGAGCGCCCGCCGTCGTGGAGGTCCTAGCGGTGGTGCTCCGCTCGCATGCCGACCCGGGGCGCGTCGATGACGACGTCGGACATGATGTCGAACACGAGAGCGAGGATGGCGCCCACGACGACGAGGCCGATGCCGATCCAGATCATCAGCCAGCTCTCGACGGGCATGCCGACTCCGGCGACGATGAAGCCCGCGAGGGCGACCGTCACCGCGAGCCACGACGACGCGCGGCCGGCGTGATTGCCTAGGTTTTGTCCGCCTGACATGGCCTTGTCCTTCCTATGTTCTCCCGCCAGCCAGTCATTGGTGCGAGATCGGTCTACTTCGGCATACGCTCTGCCGAAACACCATTCTCCCAGAAGGGGGATGCGGGTGGCCCGTCGCATTGGCTGTGTCTGGTAGCGAGACCGCCTACGATGGCAACGGGGAAGTTTGTCTCGGCCTCTCCTCCTGGCGGCGCCGCCGGGGTAGACCTGCGAGGAGCTTTACATAAAGTGGCAGCCATTCTCGACAAGATCCTACGTGCCGGCGAAGGCAAGACCCTCCGCAAGCTGAAGCGCATCGCCGATCAGGTCAACTCCATCGAGGACGACTTCAGGAGTATGTCCGACGCGGAGCTGCGCGCGCTCACGGACGAGTATCGACAGCGCTACGCCGACGGCGAGTCCCTTGAAGATCTGCTTCCCGAAGCGTTCGCGACCGTGCGCGAGGCCGCGAGGCGCGTGCTCGGCCAGCGTCACTTCGACGTGCAGATCATGGGTGGAGCCGCGCTCCACATGGGCAACATCGCGGAGATGAAGACCGGTGAGGGCAAGACCCTCACCTGTACGCTCCCGGCGTACCTCAACGCGATCAGCGGCAAGGGCGTTCACGTCATCACCGTGAACGACTACCTGGTGCGTGTCGGCGCCGAGAACATGGGCCGCATCTACCGCTTCCTCGGCCTCGACGTCGGCATGATCCTCTCGGGCCAGCAGCCCGACGAGCGGCGCAAGCAGTACGAGGCGGACATCACCTACGGCACCAACAACGAGTTCGGCTTCGACTACCTGCGCGACAACATGGCGTGGTCGCTGGACGAGTGCGTGCAGCGCGGCCACAACTTCGCCATCGTCGACGAGGTCGACTCCATCCTCATCGACGAGGCCCGTACGCCGCTGATCATCTCCGGCCCCGGCGAGCAGTCCGGCAAGTGGTACGCCGAGTTCGCCAAGATCGTTCCCAGGCTCCGCCGCGGCGTCGAGGCCAAGAACCAGGGCGAGGAGAGCACCGGCGACTACATCGTCGACGAGAAGAAGCGCACCGTCGGCATCCTCGAGGACGGCGTCGCCAAGGTCGAGGACTGGCTCGGCATCGACAACCTGTACAAGCCCGAGCACACCCACCTGGTCGGCTTCCTGAACAACGCCCTGAAGGCCAAGGAGCTGTTCAAGAAGGACAAGGACTACATCGTCGCCGACGGCGAGGTGCTCATCGTCGACGAGTTCACCGGCCGCATCCTGCACGGCCGGCGCTACAACGAGGGCATGCACCAGGCCATCGAGGCCAAGGAGAGCGTGAAGGTCAAGGACGAGAACCAGACGCTCGCCACCGTCACCCTCCAGAACTACTTCCGCCTCTACGAGAAGCTGTCCGGCATGACCGGCACCGCGGTCACCGAGGCCAACGAGTTCCACCAGACCTACAAGCTCGGCGTGGTCCCGATCCCGACCAACCGCCCGATGATCCGCAAGGACCAGGCGGACGTGGTCTACAAGACCGAGGACGCCAAGTTCTCCGCCGTGGTCGAGGACATCGTCGAGCGCAACAACGCCGGCCAGCCGGTCCTCATCGGCACCACCTCGGTGGAGAAGTCCGAGCGGCTGTCGAAGGCGCTCAAGCGCCGCGGCGTCCAGCACGAGGTGCTCAACGCGAAGAACCACGCGCGTGAGGCCACGATCATCGCCGAGGCGGGCCGCAAGGGCGCCGTCACCGTCGCCACCAACATGGCCGGCCGAGGCACCGACATCATGCTCGGCGGCAACTCCGAGTTCCGCGCCGACCTGGAGCTCCGGGCCAAGGGCCTCGACCCGGTCGAGACCGCGGAGGAGTACGAGAAGGCCTGGCCCGAGGTCCTGGAGAAGACCAAGACCGCGGTGCGCGCGGAGCACGACGAGGTCACCGAGCTCGGCGGCCTGTACGTGCTCGGCACCGAGCGCCACGAGTCGCGCCGCATCGACAACCAGCTGCGCGGTCGCGCCGGCCGTCAGGGCGACCCCGGCGAGTCCCGCTTCTACCTCTCGCTCGGCGACGACCTGATGCGCCTGTTCAACTCGGCCAGGGTCGAGATGATCATGACCAGGCTCAACATCCCCGACGACCAGCCGATCGAGTCGGGCATCGTCTCCAAGGCCATCGCCTCCGCCCAGCACCAGGTCGAGCAGCAGAACTTCGAGATCCGCAAGGAAGTTCTGAAGTACGACGAGGTCATGAACCGCCAGCGCAAGGTCATCTACGCCGAGCGCCACCGCGTCCTCGAAGGCGCCGACCTGCACGAGCAGGTGCGCGGCTTCATCGAGGAGGTCGTCGAAGGCTACGTGGCCGGCGCCACCGCGGAGGGCTTCGCGGAGGAGTGGGACCTCGACAAGCTGTGGAAGGCCTTCGGCGAGCTCTACCCGGTCTCGCTCAAGCTGGAGGACTTCATCGAGGAGGCCGGCGGCCGCGAGGAGGTCACCGCCGAGCTGATCAGCACGAAGGTCAAGGAGGACGCGCTCAACGCCTACGTCCGGCGCGAGGAGGAACTCGGCGCCGAGGCGACCCGCGAGTTCGAGCGCCGCGTCATCCTGTCGGTCCTCGACCGCAAGTGGCGCGAGCACCTCTACGAGATGGACTACCTGCGCGAGGGCATCGGCATGCGGGCCTACGCGCAGAAGGACCCGCAGATCGAGTACCAGCGCGAGGGCTTCGAGATGTTCTCCGGGATGCTGGAGGGCATCAAGGAGGACTCGGTCGGCTTCCTCTTCAACATCGAGGTCGAGGTTCAGGAGAACCCGATCGTCGAGGAGGAGGACGAGATGATGGCGGAGACCCGCTCGATCATCGCGCGCGGCCTGCGCGGCCCCGAGCGTCCCGCCGAGCTGGAGTACTCCGCGCCCGGTGAGCAGGGCGAGGTCGAGCACACCAGGGTCCGCACGACCGCCGCCGAGCGCGCCGCCTACGGCAACGTCGAGCGCAACGCGCCGTGCCCGTGCGGCTCGGGCAAGAAGTTCAAGCGCTGCCACGGCGACCCCAAGAACGCCGCCTAGCGCACCGCGAAAGGCCCCCGCTCCCCACTTCGGGCGCGGGGGCCTTTCCGTTCCTTCCCGCTCTTTCCCGCCGGTACGGCGAAGCGTCAGGCGGTCTCGAAGTCGGTGCACACCCACTGCACTCCCCGGCGCTCCAGGCGCACGGCCAGCACGCGGCTGCGGTCGCCGCCGTGTACCAGCAGGCACATCTCGATCGCCCCGTCGCGTGGCTCGTTGACGTGCGGCACCCCGACGAACGGCGGCCGCTCGGTGTCGATCATGCGCCCGGCCTGGAGCAGTTCGTGGTAGGCCCGCTCGGTGAACCGGTCGGCGAGGTTCTCGGCCGGTCGCCGCCCGGCCAGCACCTCGGCCAGCGCCTGCCCGAACAGCCGCAGCCGGCGCTCGTCCGGCAAGGCTCCGGCCGGGCCCCAGATGAACGGCTTGAGTGCCAGCGCGCCGTCGACGCGGGGCCGGTCGCCGTCGTAGGGCGGCTCGGGCAGCGGGAGGATTCCGATTTCTGGGGACACGGCGCTCCTTCAGGGGGGTTGGATCGGCGTCGTAAGAAGGAGTTTTCGGCCACGCCATCAGATACCCCGGCCGCCGACTTTCTCGCCGGGACCGCCGATATGCGGAGAATGGCGAAGAAGATCAGCTCAGGTTGGAGCCCCAGGATGGGCGGGCATGATCGCGTTAAGGACCGGCCGCACGGGCTTGCGACCGGCGCGAAATCCTTTCGGACGCAGTGAAACCGGCGGTCAGGGTGTGGCGGAATCCGCCGGACCGGCACCACTGGGCGTGTCTTCTGGCTCGCGTCCGGGTGTGGGGATGTTCAGGCGCCGGATCAGGAACGAGAACAACACGTAATAGAGCGCGAAATACGCCAGTCCGATCAGGATGATCAGTCCGAGACCCCACGTGTTGGACTTGCTGGCGTTCAGGAGCATGTCGAACAGTCCGGCGGAGAAGTTGAAGCCGAGGCGCGTCTCCAGCGCCGCCATGAGCGCCATCGCCGCACCGGTGAGCAGGGCGTGGGCGACGAACAGCAGCGGCGCCACGAAGATGAACGCGAACTCGACCGGCTCGGTGATCCCCGTCACGAACGCGGTCAGCGCGCCGCCGACCATGATGCTGCCCACCGCGGCCCGCCTGTGCTTGGGCGCCGCGCGCCAGATGGCCAGCGCCGCGCCGGGGACGCCGAACATCAGCACCGGGAAGAAGCCGGTCATGAAGATGCCCGCGCCCTGCTGGCCGATGGCGTAGCACTTGAGGTCGCCGGCCGCGTGGACGCCGTTGACCGTGCACTCCGGGATGACGGTCCAGACGATCGAGTTGACGAAGTGGTGCAGGCCGAGGGGGATCAGGAAGCGGTTGGCCACGCCGTACACGCCGGCTCCGAGGGCGGAGTTCGTGGCCAGCCAGTCGCCGAAGCTGGTGAGGGCCTGGCCGATGGGCGGCCAGATGAGGCCGATGAGGACGCCGAGCAGCAGTGCGACCACCGCGGTGACGATGGGGACGAACCGCCGCCCGCCGAAGAAGGCCAGCCAGGTGGGGAGCTTGATGCGGTAGTAGCGCTGCCAGAGGGTGGCGGCCACGAGGCCGATGAGGATGCCGCCGAGCACGCCGGTGGGCTGCGCGGAGGCCGCCTGGTTGATGACCCTCGTCCCGTCCACCAGCGTCTGCGTCACTTTGTCGTGTACGGCCGGCGCACTCGACTCGAAGAACATCCGCCGCGTCACCTGGTCGAACACCAG
This sequence comes from Nonomuraea sp. NPDC050547, assembly GCF_044457345.1. Lineage (NCBI taxonomy): Bacteria > Bacillati > Actinomycetota > Actinomycetes > Streptosporangiales > Streptosporangiaceae > Nonomuraea > Nonomuraea sp. NPDC050547. Next base: position 44,695 of record NZ_JBITGW010000018.1, on the reverse strand, counting down.
ATACCCCACCAAAGCGGCCAGAGCCGTAGATCCGTCCGCCTTCTTCGCGAACCCGATCGCCACTCCCAGCGCGAACAGCAGCGGCAGGTTGTCGAACAGCGCCCCGCCCGCGGCCGCGAAGATCGCCGCGACCCGGTCGAGGAAGGCGTTGTCGGTACGGCCCAGCAGATCGTCCTGACCGAACCGGAGCAGCAGCCCGGCGGCGGGCAGGACGGCGATGGGCAGCATGAGGGAACGGCCGATGCGCTGCAGGACGGCGAAGGCGGACGACCAGAAGGACGTGCCGGCTTCGGCGCTCGTGGTGCTCATGGTTCCCCCCGGGAAGATCAGCCGGGGGATGCAGGATTCCTACCACGCGCACGCACGGCAAAAACAACCACCACGCGCCTCGGCACGCGGGTCACCCGCAAGCCACACCCACGCTCCAGCCCCGCCACAGACACCACGACACGGACGGCCCACGCTGCCGCGCTTCGGCGCTCCGGCAGCCAGGGCCGCCATGCCCGCCCCCTCCGAGGTCGCGGGGTGCGCCATGCTCCGGGTGGGCAGCGGCCGCGTGGGTCACACCGAGTGGGGCCATGGCCGGGTGGGAGCGCTCCGAGGGGTTGCCCGCTGGTGGGGGCTCCTCCGGGTGGGGCGTGGCACCCCGCTGGGCGTGGGGGAGGTGGTGTCCGTCTGTGGGACCCGTGGGGAGGAGGGGGCGTCAGGGGTCTCGGCTTTGGGTGGGGGTGGCTCCGGTTTCGCCGGAGTCGAGGTCGAGCTCTGGTTCGCGGCCCGGTGTCATGAAGTTGAAGCGCCGGATCAGGAACGTGAACACGACGTAGTACACGATTCCGTACACCACACCCAGCACAAGGATGCCGACGATGTTCTGGGTGTTGGACTTGCCGATGTTGAGCAGCATGTCCAGCAGACCGGCCGAGAAGCCGAACCCCAGCTGGCCCCCGATCAGCGCGGTCAGCGCCATCGCGAGCCCGGTCAGCACCGCGTGCACGACCAGCAGGACGGGCGCCACGAAGATGAAGGCGAACTCGATCGGCTCGGTGACGCCGGTGACGAACGACGCCAGCGCGGCCGAGAGCATGATGCCGCCGACCGTGGCGCGCCGGTGTTTGGGGGCCGCGCGCCACATGGCCAGCGCCGCGGCGGGCAGCGCGAACATCATCACCGGGAAGAATCCGGCCATGAACTCCCCGGCGTTGGGGTCGCCGCCGAAGTAGCAGTTCCAGTCGCCGCTGAGGACCCGGCCGCCGACCTCGCATTGCGGCACGACGTACCAGACGATGGAGTTGACGAAGTGGTGCAGGCCGAGCGGGATGAGCAGCCGGTTGATCAGGCCGTAGATGCCCGCGCCGAGCGGGCCGAGGTTGGCCAGGCCCTCTCCGGCGTGTGAGATCCATTCGCCGAGCAACGGCCACGCCCAGCCGACGATGACGCCGAGCAGGAGGGCGACGATGGAGGTGATGATCGGTACGAACCGGCGCCCGCCGAAGAAGGCCAGCCAGGAGGGCAGTTTGATGCGGTAGAAGCGTTGCCAGAGCATGGCCGCGACCAGGCCCATCATGATGCCGCCGAGGACCTTGGTGGGGTTCTGCAGGCCGTAGTCGATGATCTCTTTGACGCCCTCGGGTGTGGATTCCCTGATGAGCACGGTGTCGCGGATGCCCGAGCCGAAGAACATGACCTTGGTGACGCGGTCGAAGACCAGGTAGCCGACGACGGCGGCGAGCGCGGTGGTGCCGTCGGCCTTGCGGGCGAAGCCGATGGCGACGCCGACGGCGAAGATCAGGGGAAGGTTCTCGAACAGGGCCGATCCGGCGGCGTCGATGACCGCGGCGACGCTGCTCATCCAGGCGAACCCCGCGACGTCGGCCAGGCCGCCGGGCTTGGGGCCGTTGGAGCCGAGCATGTCGGGCTGGCCGAAGCGCATTAAGAGCCCGGCCGCGGGCAGCGCGGCGATGGGCAGCATGAGGGAGCGGCCTAACCGCTGCAGCACGTTCATGACGCGGGAGAGCGGCGACGGAGCGGCCGCTGTGGTCTCGTTCACTGCGGGAGTCCTCAGCGTCGAGCGGGCATTTCCAGGATGGTGCGCAGCTGGTAGCGGTCGGCCCGGTAGGTGGACACGCCCAGCTCGGCGCAGACGCCGCCGGAGAAGGACCGGCGCTGGAGCAGGAGTACGGCTCCGCCGCGCGGCAGCTTCAGCAGGTCGGCGTCGCTGGGGTCGGCGATGCCGCCGTCTATGGTGAGCTCGCCGGCGTCCATGACGAGGCCGTAGCGGCTCTCCAGCAGCTCATACAGGGATCTGTCGGAAAGGTCGTGGTCGGCAAGGTTGGGGGCCAGTTTCACCGGGATGTGCGCGCGCTCGATGGACAGGGGCTCCCCATCCGCGGTACGCAGCCGCTCGATGAAGTGGACCTCTTCGCCGGGCTGGATGCCCAGTTCCTTGGCCAGGTGCGCGCTGGCGCGCACGACGCGGCGGTCCAGGTCGCGCGAACCGGGCTCCATGCCGCGGGCGCGCATGTCGTCGGTGAACGAGGTGAGCTGGAGCGCCAGCTCGATCTTCGGGCGGGCGACGAAGGTGCCTTTTCCCGGCACCCGGTGCAGCCGTCCCTCGGACACCAGGTGATCGACGGCCTGCCGTACCGTCATCCTGGACAGGCCGAAACGCTGGCAGAGCTCGCGCTCGGACGGGATCGCCGCGCCGATGCTGAGCTCGTTGCTGTCGATGAGGTCCAGCAGGATCTCGCGCAGCTGGAAGTACTTGGGCACCGGGCTGTCCGGATCGATGTGCGCCACGGATCCTCCCCTCGATCTGACCTGGTCGATGAGCTATGGTTCGTACTGGTCTAGTCCGGACTAGACCACATGCCGGAATTATCAGTCAAGCCGATGAGGACAAGATGACCACGAAGATGCGCAGCGAGATCGCCGAGCAGCCCGCGGCGCTGCGGGCCACCCTGGACTCCTTGCTCCCCAGAGTCGATGAGGTCAGGGCGCTGGGCGAGCAGACACGTCAGCTGCTCTTCATCGCGCGCGGCACCTCGGACAATGCCGCAGTCTACGGGCGCTACCTGGTGGAATCACATGCGGGTCGTCTCTCCGCGCTCGCCGCCCCGTCCATCGCGACCACCTACAAGCGCAAGCTCGACCTCGACGGCGTGCTGGCCGTGGCCATCTCGCAGTCGGGCCGCACCGAGGAGATCGTCGAGACCCTGGCCTGGGCCAAGGACTGCGGCGCGAAGACCGTGGGCGTCACGAACGGCGGTCCGGACAGCCCGCTCGCCCAGGTCGCCGACCTGGCGCTGGTCACGCTGGCCGGCGAGGAGAAGGCCGTGCCCGCCACCAAGACGTACACCACGCAGCTGGCCGCGCTGGCCGTTCTCGCGCTGGGGCTGGGCGCCGACGTGGACGCCGACGACCTGCAGAAGGTCCCGGACGCGGTGGAGAAGCTGATCACCGACCCGGGCGACCTGGACGCGGTGGTCGAGGGCCTGGCCGACAAGCCGGGCGTGGTCGTCTCCGGCCGCGGCCTGGCGTTCTCGACCGCGCTGGAGACCGCGCTCAAGCTCAAGGAGGCCTGCTACCTGCACGCCATGGGCCTGTCCTACGCCGACCTCCTGCACGGCCCCATCGCCGTGGTCGACGCCGACACCCCCGCGCTGCTGGTCGCCGCGGAGAACAGCCCCACGCTCTCCGGCACCGTCGCGCTCGCCGAGCGCGTCGTGGCGGCGGGCGCGTCCGCCTTCACCATCGGCGGGGGTACGGCTCTCGCCGGCGCGGGCACCGCCGCCCTGAACGGCCCGGACCTGCCCGAGTGGGTCGCCCCGATGGGCCTGATCGTGCCCGGTCAGTTGCTCACCGAGTCGCTGGCCCGCAGGCTCGGCATCGACCCCGACGCGCCGCGCGGACTCAACAAGGTGACCCAGACCGACTGATCACGGAGCGTCGTTTAGCCTGGTCGGAGAGTATTCAGGAGGAGGACCGGATGGCGACGGACGTAAACGCGATCATCGCGGGACTCGGCGGCGCCGAGAACATCATCGAGATCGAACCCTGCATCACACGCCTGCGCACCGAGGTGCACGACGCCTCCAAGGTGGATCAGGCCGCGCTCAAGGCGGCCGGAGCCCACGGGGTGATGGCGGCGGGGAACGTGGTCCAGGTGGTCGTGGGGCCGGAGGCCGACACGATCGCCAGCGACATCGAGGACATCATCGGCTAGAGGGCGAGACCATGACGACTGTTCTCGCCCCGGTCGAGGGGGCAGCAGTGGGGTTGGCGGCCGTGCCCGATCCGGTCTTCTCCGCGGGCATGGTGGGGCCGGGCACGGCCATCGACCCCTTGCGGGGACCGGGCAAGGCAGTTGCCCCGATACCCGGAAAAATCATGAAATTGCATCCGCATGCCTACGTCATCGTGGGGGACGACGGCAGAGGCGTGCTGGTGCACCTGGGGATCGACACCGTCCAGCTCAAGGGGGAGGGGTTCCAGCTGCTGGCGGCCGAGGGGGACCGGGTCAGTGCCGGTCAGCCGGTCGTCGCCTGGGACCCCGCGGCCATCGAGGCGGGCGGCCGCTCGCCGGTCTGCCCGGTGGTCGCACTGGACGCGGCGGCCGAGTCGGTGACCGGCGTCGCGGAGGGGGAGGTTCATGTGGGGGACGAGTTGTTCCGGTGGGAATAGACACAGCTCTTTTCGACCTTGACGGGACGCTGATCAATACCGAAGCCCGGAGCATGGCCATGTGGCAACTCCTGCTCGACAAGCACGACGTCAAGCAGGACGTGCGTGTCTTCATGGGCCGCAGGGGCCGCGACGTGATCCCCGAGGTGTTCCCCGGCCACGACGTCGAGGAGCTGATCCGCGAGGTCTACGGCTACAACGACCACCCGGAACTGCCCGAGATCGTGCCGGTGCCCGGCGCGGCCGAGCTGGTCCGCAAGGTCGCCGCGTACGGCTCGCCCATCGGCCTGGTCACCTCGGCCGGTCGCGCGTGGGCCGAGACGCGACTGGAGCAGGTGGGCGTACGGAAGCTGATCAGGGAGATCGTCGCGGCCGAGGACGTGGCCGTCGGCAAGCCGGACCCGGCGGGCTTCCTGCTCGGGGCCGAGCGGCTGGGCGCCGATCCGGCCGACTGCGTGGTGTTCGAGGACTCGCTGGCCGGCATCGCCGCGGCCAAGGCGGCCGGGATGCGCTGCGTCGGCGTCGCCACCTCGCACGCCGGCGACGAACTGGCCCAGGCCGACCTCGTGGTGGCCGATCTCACAGCGGTCGACTGGCCGCCGTTCACCTAAGGTTCAAACTGGTCTGGACCGCCATCATCAAGGAGGAAAGTCTCATGGCAGAGCGCAAGGCCGTCATCGCCGCCGAAGTGGGCCTGCACGCCCGTCCGGCGGCGACGTTCGTGCAGACGGCGACCAAGGCCCCGATCGACGTCACGGTCGGCAAGGCCGACGGTCCCCAGGTCAACGCCAAGAGCATCCTGTCGGTCATGGGGCTGGACGTCCGCCAGGGCGAGACCATCGTGATCACGGCCGACGGCGAGGGCGCCGAGGACGTCTTGGACGAGCTGGTCAAGATCGCTGAGACGCCGTGAAGGGCACGGGGGTCAGCCAGGGGATCGGTCATGGTCCCGCCTACGTCCTGACGGCCTCGGTGCCCGAACCCCCCGCGGGCCAGACCTTCACCGGCGAGGCCGTCCAGGAGAAGGAGCGCGCGCTGGCCGCGCTCAAGCAGGTCGCCGGGGCCCTGGAGGCCCGCGGCGACAAGGCCGGCGGCGAGGCCAGGGAGATCCTGCAGGCGCAGGCCCTGATGGCCGAGGACCCCGGCCTGATCGTGGGCGTCAAGTCGCTCATCGACGGCGGCCTGGCCGCGCCCAGAGCCGTGTACGAGTCGTTCGGCAGGTACCGCGACCTGCTGGCCAAGGCCGGCGGCTACCTCGGTGAGCGGGTCGCCGACCTCGACGACATCCGTGACCGGGTGATCGCCCAGCTGACCGGGCAGCCGCTGCCCGGGCTGCCGGTCGAGGCGGCGGAGCCGTACGTGCTGATCGCCCGTGACCTCGCGCCGGCCGACACCGCGCTGCTGTCCAGGGACGTGGTGGCCGCGTTCGTCACCGAGGAGGGCGGGCCGACCAGCCATACCGCGATCCTGGCCAAGGCGATGGGGGTGCCCGCCGTCGTGGCCTGCGCGGGCGCGACGACGATCAGGCCCGGCGCCCGGGTGCTGGTCGACGGGTCCACCGGCGAGGTACGGCTGGAGCCGTCCGACGACGACGTGGCCACCGCGGTCGGGGCGCAGGAGAGCAGGCGGGCCGCGATCGCCGCGGTCCGCGGCCCCGGGCGGACCAAGGACGGGCACCGGGTGCCGCTGCTGGCCAACATCGGTGGTCCGGGAGACCTTGACCCCGCGCTGGCCAACGGCGCCGAGGGCGTGGGCCTGTACCGGACGGAGTTCCTGTTCCTGGACCGCGCGCAGGCGCCCTCGATCGAGGAGCAGGAAGCCGCGTACCGGGCGGTCCTGGAGGCCTTTCCCGGCGGCAAGGTCGTGGTGCGCACGCTGGACGCCGGGGCGGACAAGCCGCTGGCCTTCCTGAAGCCGTCCGCTCCGGAGCCGAACCCGGCGCTGGGGGAGCGGGGCCTGCGGATGTTCCGCCTCCATCCGGAGGTGATGGCCGTGCAGCTGGCCGCTCTGGCCGCCGCGGCGGCAGGCACCGACGCCGAACTGCACGTCATGGCGCCGATGGTGGCCACGGCCGAGGAGGCCAGGTGGTTCGCGGGAGCGTGCCGGGCCGCCGGGCTGCCGAGCGCGGGCGTGATGATCGAGGTGCCGGCGGCGGCGCTGCGCGCGCACGGACTCGCCCAGGAGGCCGACTTCTTCTCGATCGGGACCAACGACCTGTCGCAGTACACCTTCGCCGCCGACCGGCAGGTGGGCGCGCTGGCCGGGCTGCAGGACCCGTGGCAGCCGGCGCTGCTCGACCTCGTCGCCGCCACGGCCACCGCCGCCTCGGACAACGGGCGGCAGTGCGGGGTGTGCGGGGAGTCGGCGGCCGATCCGGTGCTCGCCTGCGTGCTGGCCGGGCTCGGGGTGAGCACGTTGTCGATGAGCGCCACCGCGCTGCCGGCCGTACGGGCGGCGCTGGCGGTGAGCACGCTGGACGAGTGCGGGCGCGCGGCGCACGCGGCGCGGGGGCAGGCGACGGCGCGGCACGCGCGCGCGGCGGCCCGCTCCAACCTGCCCGGACTCGCGGAGCTCGGACTTTAGCCTCCTGCGGCTCTTGCACGGCCTTGCCCGGATAACGTGTTGGACATGGTTGGACGCATCGGCACCGCAGGCATGCTCGTTCTCGCTCTGGCCGCGTGCGCGGGCGGAGGGGGCGGCCCGGCGGCGCCGAGCTCGGCGGCGGCCGCCGCCCAGCCGAGCCCGGCCGCCTCCGCGCCGACGTCGCCGAAGCCCAGGACGGGCGAGGTCGAGCGGCTGGTGAAGGCGATGAGCCGGGAGGAGAAGGTCGGGCAGCTGTTCATGCCCGTCGTGTACGGCACCGCCGCCGACAGCGTCTCCGGCGAGAACCAGGCCAGGTTCGGCGCCCAGACGCCCGCGAAGGTCGTCGCCAAGTACCACCTCGGCGGCGTGATCCTCTTCCCGGCCAACGTCAGGAGCACCGCGCAGGTCGTCAGGCTCGCCAACGGCCTGCAAGCGGCCGCGAAGCGGGTCCCGCTGCTCATCGGCACCGACCAGGAGAACGGCCTGGTCTCGCGGATGTCGGCGCTGATGACCGATCTGCCCAGCGCCGACCGGATCGGCGCCACCGGGGACACGGAGTTCTCGCGGGCGGTCGCCAGGGCCACCGGCGACGAGCTGAAGGCGCTCGGGGTCAACCTCGACTTCGCCCCGGTCGCCGACGTGAACCTCAACCCGCGCAACCCGGTGATCGGCCGGCGGGCCTTCGGCGACGACCCGGCCAAGGTGGCCAAGATGGTGGGCGCGGCGGTCAAGGGCTTCGGGGAGGCCGGGGTCGCCAGCACCGCCAAGCACTTCCCCGGCCACGGAGACACCGCGACCGACAGCCACACCGGGCTTCCGGTGATCAAGCACACCCGGGCGCAGTGGGAGAAGCTGGACGCGCCGCCGTTCCAGGCCGCGATCGACGCCGGCGTGGACGCGATCATGAGCGCGCACATCGTGATGCCGAAGCTGGACGACTCCGGCGATCCGGCCACGCTGTCCAAGCCCATCCTGACCGGGCTGCTGCGCGACAAGCTCGGCTTCAAGGGCGTGATCTCCACCGACGCCCTGAACATGGGCGGGGTGCGCAAGAAGTACGGCGACGGTGAGGTGGCGGTACGCGCCGTGCTGGCCGGGGCCGATCTGCTGCTCATGCCCGCCGACTTCCCGAAGGCGTACAACGCGGTGCTGGGGGCGGTGAAGTCGGGCCGGATCTCCGAGGCGCGGCTGGACGCCTCGGTGACCCGGCTGCTCACGCTGAGGAAGAACCGCGGCTTCCTGACCGAGGCGCCGAAGGCCTCGGCCGAACAGGCCGCGAAGGTACTGCGCTCGGCCAAGCACAGGAAGCTGGCCGCCCGCGCAGCCGGTTAGCGCTCGGCTTAGTGCTCGGCGCGCAGCCCACTCGCGATGTACATGGCCGAGAGCATGGTGAACAGGTACGCCTGCAGGAACATGATGAACAGCTCGAAAGCCGTCAGCAGGATCGTCATCACCACGCCCAGCAGCCCGATCGGGGCGCCCAGCGGGCTGAGCTTCTCCACCAGGAACCAGAAGCCGACCGAGCTGAAGAAGGCCAGCAGCATGTGGCCGGCGAACATGTTGGCGAAGACCCGGATGGCGTGGGTGGCCCACGAGAACAGGAACTGGTGCGCCAGCTCCATGGGCACGTAGATCCCCAGCGCCCACTTGGGCAGGTCGGGCGGGACGGACATGTTCCTGAGGTAGCCGGTGAATCCCTGATGCTTGACGCCCAGGTAGACCCTGAGTACGAAGATCGCGACGGCCAGCACGGCGGGGAAGGCGATGTGCGAAGAGGCCGGGAACTGGACGAACGGGATCAGGCCCACCAGGTTCCAGGTCAGGACCAGTAGGAACAAGGCGAACAGCAGGCCCATGAAGCGGTCGGCGTCGGCTCCTAGGAACGGCTTGGCGACCTGCTCGCGGACGAAGAGGTAGACGTACTCCCCGGCGTTCTGGACGCCACGGGGGACGATCTTGGGCTTGGCGAAGGCGGCCCAGCAGAAGGCGATGACGAGCCCCGCGCAGACGACCGCGAGGAGCACGGGTTTGGTGAACCAGAAGGGGCCGCCGTCGATGATCGGCGGGAAGACGAAGATGTCCGGACCAGGGGCGCGATAGTCGTCGATGGTCACCATGCGGTCACCCTAACCAGCGTTAGGTTGAGCCCGATTAAGCGGTTATGTCCCGCCCGCCGCCGGCCGCGTTCCCGGGGGAACTACCCTAGAACGATATTCCATCACCGGGAGGTCTCCGTGGTCGCAGGAGTGCTGATCGACTGGGGCGGCGTGCTCACGACGAGCCTGTCCACCGCGATCGCCAAGTGGATCGAGGCCGATCGCATCGACGGCGCCCACTACCGCACGGTCATGCGCGGCCTCGTGGACCACGCCTACAACGGCGACGGCGAGAGCGTCGTGCACGCGCTGGAGCGCGGGGAGATGCCGGGAGCGGCGTTCGAGCGGGACCTGGCGGCGCGGCTGCGCACCGTGGACGGGGCGCCGCCGGTCGCGGAGGGGCTGCTGGAGAGGATGTTCGCGGCGTTCGACCGGGTGGACGTCATGTACGACATGCTGCGGATGGCGCGGACGGCGGGGATCAGAACCTGCCTGCTGTCGAACTCGTGGTCCAACACCTACCCGCGCGACGGCTGGGACGAGGTCTTCGACGCGGTGGTGATCTCCGGCGAGGTGGGCATGCGCAAGCCCGAGCCGCGCATCTTCCACCATGCGCTCGACCTGGTGGGACTGCCCGGCGGGAGCTGTGTGTTCGTCGACGACATCGAGGCGAACATCACCGCCGCCCGCGGCCTCGGCATCACCGGCATCCACCACCGCGACGCGGACACGACCATCGCCGAACTCGAGACGCTCCTCCGCCTGCCGCTGCGGCGGGCATGATAGAGCTCTTGATTTCTCGGAAAGGCACATCATGCGCGTCTATCTGCCGTGCACGCTCCCCGCGCTGGCCAAGGCCGTCGCCGCGGGAGAGCTCGGCCCGGCCCCGTTGATCGGCTACGCGGTCACCCCCGCGCTGACCGAGTGGTACGCCTCCGGCGACACCGAAGAGCTCGAATACGTGGCGCTCACCGAGGCGGCCCGCGCCTCGCTGCGCATGCTCGCCGCCGACCGAGCCGACGGCGTCGACGCCGCCCCGCGGCGGGTGGTGGTCGCGGCCGAGGTCCCCGACGGGGGTCTCACCGTGGGCGTGGACCTGGCCGAGCGCGCCAGGGTACGGCTGGCGGAGTCGGTCCCCCTGTCCAAGGTGGCCGCGGCACACGTGGACGACCTGTACGCCATCCCCGACATCGAAGCGGCCATCGCCGCTCTCCCGGCCGCGGACGACGGCGACGACGACGCCCGCTTCACCGTGGACGGCGCCGAGGCGCACGAACTGATGTGGTACGCGACCCAGGAGATCCCCGACCTCCTGCGTTAAGGTCGCCCCAATTCGGAGATTGTTCTTGACTCTTTCGTGAACCTCCCTTGTAGGCTGCCGTGGTTTACACATCGGATAACACGAAGGAGTCTGTCTCAGTGAGAATCCGAGCCGCAGTAGCCGGAGTGGCGGCCACGGGGGCGCTTCTGGCCATGATGTCTCCCGCCGCGCACGCCGCTCGGGGTTACGACGGGAAGGACCCGTACAAGTCCGGCTGTGCCGCCTCGGGGATCGTCTCGAAGCAGAGCACGCTGGTCCAGAAGGGTTCGGGCAAGAAGTACGGCACGATCAAGCTGATGTGGTCGCGCAAGTGCAAGACCAACTGGGCCGAGATCTGGGTGTCCCCGCTCGACACCGGCCTCATCCGCGTCATCCTGGCCAAGCCCAACGGCAACGGCAACAGGGTGGTCCACTTCGACTACGGCAAGGGCAACGGTGGCCACCACTGGGGCGACATGATCGAGGGCGCCAACATCTGCGCCTGGGGCTACGCCGTGGCCAAGCACACCAAGTCCTGGGCCAACGGCAAGACCGCGCAGGCCTGCGGCTGATCACCCTGGCTCGCGGCTGATCAGCGCGCGGGGGAGCCGCGGCCTTCGGGTCGCGGCTCCGTCATGTTCACCGGAATGTCGCGATCGGCCGATACGATTGTCCTGACATGACGAAGCACATCATCTGGGACTGGAACGGTACCCTCTTCCACGACATCGACGCGGTCGTCGGGGCGACCAACGAGGTCTTCAAGCCCTACGAACTGCCCATCCTCGACGCCGACGGCTTCCGCGCCGTCTACACCCGCCCGATCTGGCTGGCCTATGAGCGCATGCTCGGCCGCGCGCTCGAAGACGGGGAGTGGGAGCGGCTCGACGACGGCTTCCACGAGCACTACTTCCGCCTGAGCGTCGCCTGCGGCCTGGCCGCCGACGCCCTGGCCGCGCTGCAGGGCTGGGACGGCACGCAGTCGCTCTGCTCGATGGCGCCGCACGCCCACCTGGTCCCGCTGGTCGAGTCGTTCGCGATCCACCAGCACTTCACCAGGATCGACGGGCTGCTCGGCACCACCGGCGGTGAGAAGGCGGCGCACATGAGCACCCACCTGGCCGCCATCGGCGTCGAGCCCGCCGACGTCCTGGTGATCGGCGACAGCGTCGACGACGGGCTGGCCGCCCGGCACGTCGGCGCCCAAGCCGTCCTCTACACCGGCGGCATGACCACCAGGGCCGACCTCCAGGCCACCGGCCTGCCCGTGGTCGACACCCTGGCCGACGCCCTCTCCTACGCCTGAGCGGTCGCGTCGTTGACCTGAGCGGCGGGGATGGGCATCGTGGGGTCGGTGGGCAAGGTGGAAGAGACGCGAGACGGGGTCGAGTTCAGCAACCTCGGCCAGCCGCTGTTCGACGGGGCGGAGGCCACCAAGCGGGACCTGGTCGACTACCTGGACGCCGTGAGCGGCCAGCTCGTCGCGGCGCTGGACGAGCGGGCCCTGTCGGTGATCCGGGTGCGGCCGGGCCAGCCGCCTTTCATGCAGAAGAACCTGCCCAAGTACGCGCCGGAGTGGATCGACAGCGTCACCCAGTGGGCCGAGAGCTCCCACCGCGAGGTCCGCTACGCCGTGTGCGGCGACCGGCGGACGCTGCTGTGGTTCGCCAACCAGCGGGCCGTCGAGTACCACCCGTCGCTGTTTCGCGGGGACCGGCCCACGCATCTGATCCTCGACCTCGATCCTCCGGCCGAGGACGGGGCGTTCGGGCTGGCCGTACAGGCTGCTCTGCTGGTGCGGGCGGCGCTGCGGGCGGACGGGCTGGAAGGGGCGGTGAAGACCAGCGGCGCCAAGGGCGTGCACGTGTTCGTGCCGGTCGCGGAGGGCACGGGCGTCGAGGATCTCGCCGCGGCGACCCGCGCGGTCGCCGCGCGCGCCGAGCGGCTGGACCCGGCGCTGGCGACCACCGCGTTCATCCGCGAGGACCGCGGTGGCAAGGTCTTCCTGGACTCCACCCGCGCGGGCGGCGCGACCGTGGTCGCGGCCTACAGTCCGCGGGTACGGCCCGGCGCCCCCGTCTCCTTCCCCGTCCCGTGGGCGGACCTGGACCGGGTGAGCCCGTCCGACTTCACCATCCACACCGCGCCCGGCCTGCTGTCCGGCGCCGACCCGTGGGCCGAGGCCATGCCGGAGCCCCAGCGCCTGCCCGACGACCTGGTCGCCGAGGGCCACACCATCCCGATCGCCCGGGTCCAGGCCATGCACGAGGGCAAGCGCCGCGCCGCCCGCGCCCGCAAGACCTCCTGACCGCTCAGGAGTGCCGGAGCAGGGCGGGGATGGGCGCGAGGAACATGGCGCAGGTGTAGGCGGCCAAGGGCAGCAGCATGAGCGTCGAGGAGATCGCGAACACGCTGAGGCACGGCAGGTCGGCGCCCGATCCCGCGAGCAGCACGAGCGTTCCGATGACCAGTCCGGCGCCGGCGGTCGCCGCGGTGGCGAACCCGATGAGCCGGTCGTAGACCATCATGCGGCGGATGCGCCGCCGTCCCTGGGCGGCGACCTGGGCGCCGGCGGACTGGCGCAGGTAGGAACGCAGCCGGCCCAGGGTCGAGCAGCTCGCGGCGGCGCCCACCGTGGTGGCGGTCATGCCGAGCGTGGCCAGCGCGATGCTCATGACGCCGGCGTCGGCGCTGCGGCGGGCGGCGATGTCCTGGCGGGTGTGGACGGTGTAGGCGGAGCCCAGCTCGCCGGCGACCTGGTCGCGGACCGGTCCCGCGAGCGAGGCCGAGTCGAGCGTCACCTGCAGGCCACTGAGCCTGATCGGGCTGACGAGGGCGGCGGCGGTCTGCGGGTTCAGGCCGAGCGTACCTCTGGCGATCATGGATTGGTCCATGTCGACCTGGAGGACGCCGCTCACGCGCAGGTGGACCGGCGTGCCGCGCGGGTCGGTGACGGTGACGGTGCTGCCGACGCCGAGCCTGTGGGAGACGGCGGTCGCCTCGTCCACGACGGCCTCGCCGTCGATGGCGGGCGGCCTGCCGTGGACGATGGGAAGCATGGGCAGGCCGTTGGCGGGCAGCGCGACGACCTCCATCGCGGTGGCATCGGCCCGCGGCCAGCTGGCCCGTACGGTGCCGCCGCGCACCTCGCGCACGGCGGTGACGCCGGGGAGGGCGCGCAGGGCGGCGATCGTCCGGCCGGGGATCTGTGGCGGGCCGCCCTCGCGCGGGAAGCCGGCGGGCAGCACCGCGAGGTCCATGCGCTCGGACGAGAAGCATTGGGTCAGCCGCCCGGATTCCGTGCCGTTGCCGATCCAGGCGCCCATGATGAGCGCCGAACCGGCGATGACGGCGGCCAGGCAGGCCGCCAGGCAAAGCATGTGACGCCCTATAGCGCACTTCCACATAGCGTTAACCTCCGCAAATCACGCTATGTCGTGAAATGTCGCTTATCGTCATCCCCAGAGACGGTCGTGGCAACCATCTTCACGCTGGCGGCTCATCGAAACGCTGAGGCCGTACCAGATCATTCTCGTAGGCGAAGATGATGAGGCGGCTGCGGTGCGGCAGGTGCAGCTTGCCGAGCACGTTGTCCACGTGGGTGCGCACGGTGACCGGCGACAGCGACAGCCGCTCGGCGATCTGGGAGTTCGTCAGCCCGCGCGCCACCAGCGTGAACACCTCCTGCTCCCGTCGCGTCAGCTCGTCGAGGCTGCCCGCCGCCACCGGGGCCTCGTAGAGCTGCGGGCGGTACTCGTCCAGCAGGCGCTTGGCGAGCATGGGGGAGACGTAGGCGCCGCCGTCCGCGACCGTGTGGATGGCGCGCAGCAGCTCCTCCGGCGGCGCGTCCTTGAGCACGAACCCGTCGGCTCCCGCCGCCAGCCCAGCTCTGACCAGGCCGTCCTCGTCGAAGGCGGTCAGCAGGACGACGCACGTGGCCGGGAAGTCCGTCCGCATGCGGGCGGTGGCCTCGATCCCGTCCATGCCGTGCATGCGCACGTCCATGAGCACGACGTCGGCCGGCGTCTCGCGCAGCGCCACCAGCGCCAGCGCGCCGTCCGACGCCTCGCCGACCACCAGGATGTCCGGCGCCGAGCGCAGCACCATCCGCACGCCCGCGCGGATCAGCTCCTGGTCGTCCACGAGCAGGACCCGCAGGAGGTTCTCGCCGTCAGGCCGCATCGCCACTCTCCTTCGCGTACGGCAGGCGGCCCTCGGCCGCGCAGGACAGTCGGATCGGGTATGGCAGGCGCGCCTCGACCACGAAGCCGCCCCCACGCCGCGCACCGGCGCTGAACTCGCCGCCGAGCCCGCGCACCCGCTCCCGCAGCCCGACCAGCCCGTTGCCGCCGGCCGGCAGGGAGACGGCCGCGAGCGGGCCGCCGCCGTCGTCCTCGACCTTCACGTAGGCACCGGTCGTGGTGAAGGCGGCGAACACGGAGGCCGCGACGCCGCGCCCGGCGTGCTTGAGCACGTTCGTCAGCGCCTCGCCGACGACCTGCTGGGCGGCCAGGAGCACCTCGTCCGGCGCGGTGTCCGGCTCGCCCTCGACGCGTACCGCGATGCCGGGGACGCCGCTGCGCCGCATCCGCTGGGCCAGGTCGTCGATCGCCTCGCGCCACGGACGCGGGCAGGAGCCGGCGCGCAGGGCGCTCACCAGTTCGCGCATGTCGTGCAGGGCGGAGCGGCCGCACTCGGCGATCTGCGCCAGGGCGGCCTTGGCGCCTGCCGGATCGGCGTCGAGCCCGAGCCGCGCGCCCTCGGCATGCGTGATGATCACGGTCACGTTGTGCGCCACGCTGTCGTGCAGGTCGCGGGCGATGCGCAGCCGTTCGCGGTCGACCGCCGCGCGGGCCTCGCCCTCCCTGGCCCGCTCGGCGAGCAGCAGCCGCTCCCTGATGCCCTGCATGACCATGCGCTTGGCCAGCACGTAGCGTCCGGCGAACCAGACCAGCACGATGAACAACAACTGGTTGGCCATCCACGGGAACGGCATCATCGACGTCGGGTAGGCCAGCGCCCAGACGACGTGGCCCGTGCAGGTGAGGATCAGCGCGGGCAGCGAGATCGCGAGGCTGCGGCTGACGGCCACGGTCGCCAGCGCGATGCAGACGCCCAGGTCGGCCAGCAGCGGTGGCCAGCCGTTGAGCATCTGGACCAGCGCGAGCGCGGACACCAGCGTGAACACGCCCACCGGATACAGGTGGCGCCACATCATCGGCGCCAGCAGGGCGATCGTCATCGCCAGGTCCGCCCAGGGCTGGTGGGGCGGCCACAGGTTGGCCAGCACCCAGCTCGCGACGGCCAGCGGGACGATCCAGATCAGATCACCCGCCAGGAATCGGGCCGTCGGCCGGAGGCGTGCTGTGGCACTCACGGGGTCAATATAAGTTTTCCCAGGTCAGAAGCTTGATCAATTCTTGCGTGTCGTCATGATGAGCGGGTTTCTTCTCACAAAGCATCACTACCGGCAATCATGCTTAAATGCCCTGGCGGGGCAGCTTCGCGGGGGCGGGAGCCGTACCCTGACAGGAACCCCCTCAGGAGGCTGCCATCAACCGCCTTGTGCTCTGGAACATCGACCTCACGCTGGTCGACGTCGCGATCGTGACCCGCGACGCCTACGCGGAGGCCTTCCGGGTCGTGACCGGGCGGCCCCTGGTCAAACTGGTGCCGGCGCTGGGGCGGCCCGACTCCGAGATCGTCTTCGAGACGCTGGCCGTCAACGGGATCGTGGCCGAGGACGCCCACCTGCCCAAGTTCCTGTCGGCGCTGGCCATGGCCTTCGCCGACCGGCGCAAGCGGCTGGCCAAGGAGGGGCGGATGATGGCCGGGGCCAAGGACGCGCTCAAGGCCGTGGCCCGGCTCGACGGGGTGATCCAGACGGTGCTGACCGGCACCATCAAGAGCAACGCGGTGCACAAGCTCAAGGCGTTCGGGCTGGACAAGCACATCGACTTCGACCTCGGCGGCTATGGCGAGGAG
The DNA here is from genome assembly GCF_044457345.1 of Nonomuraea sp. NPDC050547. NCBI lineage: Bacteria > Bacillati > Actinomycetota > Actinomycetes > Streptosporangiales > Streptosporangiaceae > Nonomuraea > Nonomuraea sp. NPDC050547. The sequence goes on along the minus strand of NZ_JBITGW010000018.1, from coordinate 28,051 downwards.
GTCTACCCGAAGGCCACCCTGTTGCAGGTGGCGCAGGGGCGGGCCAAGCAGCGGGCCGGCACGCCGTTCACGGTGGCCAACACGGTGGTGATCGGCGACTCGACCCGCGACGTCCAGGCGGCCAAGATCGGTGGGGCGGCGATGATCGGGGTGGCTTCCGGGCGCTCGATGGCCTCGGAACTCCGTGAGGCGGGGGCCGATCTGGTCCTGCCCGACCTGACCAACGCCTCCGAGGTGGTCGCCGCCGTCGCCGGCCTCACCTCCCCCCTCGACCGCAAAGCCGTCTAACCCCACCCCAACCCCCGGGCAGCGGCCGGGCACAACTACCCGGCACCCCAGAGGGTGGTGGCGCTCAGGAGCCCCGGTGGGCGCTTCGGGGGTGTCCCGCGGTCCCGGTGTCTGCGGGTGTGGCGCTTTCGGGTTTGCCGGGTAGTTGTGCTGGGGCTGGGTCCGGGGTGTGGGTGGTTAGGGCTGGGTGGGGAGGTTGTTGAGGAAGTAGGCGGCTATGGGGGCGGCTACCGCGGAGCCGGCGCCGCCTCCCTCCACGATGACGGAGAACGCCAAATCCCCCTTGTAGCCGATGAACCACGAGTGGGCCGGCGGTTCCTTGCCTGAGCCGTACTCGGCGGTGCCGGTCTTGCCGGCCGTACCGGCGGGGAAGGGGGCTGCTTGGGCGGTGCCCTCGGAGACGACGGCGGGCATCAGCGTGCGCAGGGCCTTCACGATGTCGTCCTCCAGCGGGCGGCGGGCCTCGCCGTCGGTCGGGACCAGCTCGGCCGGTACGAGGCGGGGCGGGCGCCACGTGCCGGAGGCGATCGCGGCGGCCACCGCGGCCATGTTCAAGGGGGAGGCCAGGACGCGGCCCTGACCGATGGAGGCGGAGGCGAGGTCGGTGTCGTCCTTGGCGGCGGGGAAGTCGGCCCGCACCGCGGGTACGCCGGGGTCGATGGGCACGCCGAAGCCGAAGTCCCCGGCGACCTTGGCCAGCCGCGAGGCCCCGAGCGAGCCCACGGTCATGGCGCCGAACGTGGTGTTGCACGAGTGGGCGAAGGCGTCACGGAACGGCAGGCTGCCGTAGTTCTTGTAGCCGGCGTTGTGGAAGGGGAAGCCGCCGATGTTCTGCTCGGCGGGGCACTTGACCGTCTGGGTGGCCGAGACGCCGTCGGCGACGAGCGCGGAGGCGGTGACGACCTTGAAGGTGGAGCCGGGCGGGTACTTGCCCATGAGCGCCCGGTCGAACCCGCCCCGGTTGTTGACGACGGCCAGGATCTCGCCGGTTGAGGGGCGCAGGGCGACCAGCGCGGCGGGCTTCTTGGTGAGCCGGAGCGCTTTCGCCCCGGCCGCGTGCACGCGCAGGTCGAGCGTGGTCTGGAACGGCGCCCGCTTCGCCGCGCTGACCTCTTCGAGGGTTTTGACCAGCTTGTCGCCGTCCTCGTACAGGTTGATCTTGGCGGTGTTGGGCACGCGTAGCCGGTCGACGTACTTCGCCTTCAGCCCGGCCACGATCTGCTGGACGGAACCGGGCACGTCCGCGGAGTCGATGCGCGTGCCGCCCGCCGCCAGGACGGGCACGTTCTCGTCCTTGCCGGTCACCAGCCGCAGCGACCGGCCGGGCTTGAGCTCGGGGTGGATGGTGGCGGGCGTCCAGGCGACCATCCAGCGCCGGTCCTTCTCGACCAGCTTGAGTTCGCCCTCGTAGTCCAGGTCGGGCCCTCGCCCGATGAGCCTGGCCCCGAAGCTCTCGTAGCCGCGATCGGCCGCGTCGGAGGCGAACACCCCACCGCTCCTGATCGCGGTGAACGACTGCCGTTCCAGCTTGAGGTCGCGGCGTACCTTCTCGTGCCACTCGACGAAGTCCTTGGGCGGATCGGCCACCAGCGCCTTCATGGCGGCGTAGTCGTTGCTCGACCAGGCCGACAGATAGGCGTCGGCGGTCTTCTCGGCCGAGCCCTCGGTACGCAGGGCCCAGACGACGCCGCCCGCCGCGACGGCGGGAACGAGCACCCCCGCGACCACCCACGGCCACCTGCGCCGCCGTCGTCGCCGTGGCGGCCCCTCCTGCCGCGACTCGCCGAGCATCGGTCCCCCTGTCATAGCCATGACGCAGAGAACACCAGACACCACCAAACCATGTCCAATATGGATATAGGCCCAGAGTAGATATAAATCCGGATATCATCGCTGGCCATGGACCTCGTCCGGCACCTGCGCTACTTCACCGTGGTGGCGGAGGAACTTCACTTCGGCAACGCCGCCATCCGCCTCGGCATGGCCCAGCCGCCGCTCAGCCAGCGCATCAAGCGCCTGGAGGAGGAGCTCGGCGTGCGCCTGTTCGACCGCTCCGCGCGCCAGGTCCGCCTGACCGAGGCGGGCCGCCTCCTGCTCGGTGAGGCCCGCGAGATCGTCGCCCGGGTCGACCGCCTGCGCGAGCTGGCCAGGCACGGTGAGGGCGCGGTGCTCAAGGTGGGCGTCCCGCCCGACCTGGCCGCCGCGGTGATCGCCGCCCTGGTCGCGGGCTTCCGCGAGAGCCATCCCGAGGTACGGCTGGCGCCCGCCGAGATCTGGACCGCCGACCAGGTGGCCGCCCTGGCCGCCGGCACGATCGACGTCGGCGTCGTCCGGCACCCGGTCACCGCCCCCGGCCTGTACTTCGGCCAGACCCTCGTCCAGCCCCAGGGCGTGCTGCTGGCCGAGGGCGACGAGCTGACCCAGCGCGCCGAGGTGCACCTGGCCGACCTCGCCGGGCGCGAGCTGCTCATGCCGCCGAAGGAGGGCGAGCCGGGCATGCACGCGGAGGCGCTGGCAGAATGCCGTCGCCGTGGGTACGTACCCGCGCAGGTGCACGAAGGGTCGGGCCTCGGGCTGGTCATGGCCGGGGCCGCGGTCGCGTTCGGGCCACGGCAGGAGTCGCCGGGGCTGGTCTGGCGGCCGCTGATCGGTTCGCCGCTGTCCTACCGGATCTCCACCGCGTGGCGGGTGGCCTCCGACACGGTGGCCGACTTCTCGGCGGCGGCCGTACGAACACTGAAGGAGAGCGCCGGGATGGCGGAACAGAGCTCGGCGCCCGTGCGGCGGGTCAGCCGCAGGCCGGGGGCGCTGGCATGAACGAGATCGAGCTGGGCGAGGTGTTCGCGGCGGCCGGGGTCGAGGGGTGGCTGCACGCGGTCGACATCGACGGCGGGCGCGAGTGCGGCTACCAGCCGGACGAGGCCAGGCCGATCGCCTCGGTGTTCAAGGTGCCGCTGCTCGTGGAGCTGTGCAGGCAGGCCGACGCGGGCCGGGTCGATCTGGCGGAGCGGGTGCTGGTGCCGGCGGCGGGGCGTACGTCGGGGCCGACGGGGCTCTCGGCGATGCGGGACGAGGTGACGATCTCGCTGCGCGACCTGGCGTACCTGATGATCGCGGTCAGCGACAACGCCTCCGCCGACGTGCTGGTCGAGCGGGTGGGGCTGGACGCGGTCAACGCCATGCTGGCGGGGTTCGGGCTCCACCGAACCCGGGTGACCATGAACGGCGCGACGATGCTGGACAGCATGGCCGAGGACAGCGGGCACGGCTGGCCGTTCCAGGACCTCGACGAGCTGGCGCGGATGCGGGCGCTGGACCCGGCGCGGACCAACAGCAGCACGCCGCGGGAGCTGACGCGGCTGTTCGCGATGATCTGGCGGGACGAGGCGGCCTCGGCCGAGCTGTGCGGGTGGATGCGCGAGGTGTTCGCGCTGCAGGTGTGGCCGCACCGGCTGGCGGCGGGCTTCCCGTACGACGATGTGGACGTCAGCGGAAAGACCGGCACTCTGCCGACTATTCGCAACGAAGCGGGGGTAGTGGAGTATCCCGATGGCGGCCGCTACGCCGTGGCCGTTTTCACCCGATCGTTCAGCCCCGCGGTGAACCAGCCGAGGGCCGACGCGATCATCGGCACGGCGGCGCATATGGCGGTTGACCACCTAAGAAGGTAGCGGGATGTGTGGGCGGTCGAGTGTGACTTTCCACCTGGCGAACGACAGGATGGGCGCATGGTTGAGGAAGGTGCACTTGTCTGGGAGCCGACCGCCGAGGTGGTCGGGCGGGCCAAGCTGACCGCCTACCTGCGTGAGCAGGACCGGATCGGCGCGCGGTACGAGGACGTGTGGCAGTGGTCGGTCGACAGCCCGGCGGAGTTCTGGCAGTCGCTCTGGGACTACTTCGAGGTGGTCGGCGAGCGCGGCGACGGGCCCGTCCTCACGGGGACGATGCCGGGCGCGGAGTGGTTCTCCGGCTCCTCGCTGAACTACGCCGAGAACGCGCTCGCCCGCGGCGAGGGCACCGCGGTCGTCTTCGTCTCCGAGGACGGCGCCCGCCAGGAGATCGGCTACGACGAGCTGCGCTCGGAGGTGGGCAGGGTCCGCGCCGGTCTGGTGCGGCTCGGCGTGGGGCGCGGCGACCGCGTCGCCGGCTACCTGCCGAACATCCCGCAGGCGCTCATCGCCTTCCTCGCCACCGCCTCGCTGGGGGCGATCTGGTCGGCCGGTTCGCCCGACTTCGGCGTGCCCAGCATCGTCGACCGGTTCCGGCAGATCGCGCCCAAGGTGCTGATCGCGGTCGACGGCTACGCGTACAATGGCAAGAGCTTCGACCGCTCGGCCGCCGTCGCCGAGATCGCCGCCGCGCTGCCCTCGCTGCGCGCGACCGTGTGGATCCCGTACCTGACCGCCGCCGAGGAGGGCCGCCCGCCGCAGCGGGCCGAGCCCGCGCCCGGCCACGCCGCCGCGGTGCCGTCCGGCGAGGTGGTGGGCTGGGAGGGGCTGCGCGCGGAGGAGGGGCCGCTGGAGTTCGAGCGCGTGCCCTTCGGTCACCCGCTGTGGATCCTCTACTCCAGCGGAACCACCGGGCTGCCCAAGCCGATCGTGCACGGGCACGGCGGCGTGGTGCTGGAGCACCTGAAGTCGCTCTCCTTCCACCAGGACCTCGGTGAAGGGGATGTGTTCTTCTGGTACACCACCACGGGCTGGATGATGTGGAACTACCTCATCGGGGCCTTGCTGGTCGACGCGGTGCCGGTCCTGTACGACGGGGCGCCCAACGACCTGTGGAAGATCGCCGCCGACGAGGGCGTCACGTACTTCGGGGTCGGCGCGCCGTACATCATCGCCTCGATGAAGTCAGAGGTACGGCCGGCCGGCCTCGACCGGCTGCGGGGTATCGGCTCGACCGGATCCCCCCTGCCGCCCGAGGGGTTCGCGTGGGTGGCCGAGACGCTGCCCGGCGTGCCGCTGGGCTCGTTCTCCGGCGGCACGGACGTGTGCACCGGCTTCGTCGGCGCCACGCCTCTGCACGAGATCAGGGCGGGCGTGATCCCGTGCCGGTCGCTGGGCGCGGCCATCGCCTCCTTCGACCCGACGGGCAAGCCGGTGATCGGCGAGGTGGGCGAGCTGGTGCTGACCGCGCCGATGCCCTCGATGCCGGTGATGTTCTGGAACGACCCCGGCGGCGAGCGCTACCGCGACAGCTACTTCGACGTCTATCCGGGCGTCTGGCGGCACGGCGACTGGATCAAGATCAACGAAGACGGCTCCTGCGTGATCTACGGCCGCTCCGACTCGACGCTGAACCGCGGCGGCGTGCGGATGGGCACCAGCGAGTTCTACCGGGTCGTCGAGCGCTTCGAGGAGATCGCCGACAGCCTGGTCATCGACACCGGGCAGCTCGGCCAGGAGGGCCGCCTGCTGCTCTACGTCACGCTGGCCGAGGGGGCCACGCTCACCGACGAGCTGGTGGCGGCGCTGAAGACCACGCTGCGCGAAGAGCTGTCACCCCGGCACGTGCCCAACGAGATCCGCGAGGTGCCCGGCATCCCGCGGACCCTGTCGGGCAAGAAGCTGGAGGTGCCGGTGCGCAAGATTCTGCTCGGCACCCCCGTCGAGCAGGCCGCCAACCCCGACGCCATGGCCAACCCCGAGGTGCTGCGCCACTTCAGGCCCTGACCGCGGCCAGCGCCCGGCTCCAGGCGACGACCTGGTCGAGCATCATCGTGACCTGGTCGTCCTGGTGGGGGCGCGGCCTGAAGACGCTGAAGTCCTCGAAGTCGGCGTGCAGCAGCAGCTCCACGCCGGCCTGCACGTTGGCCACCTTGACCTGGCCGAGCACCTGCCGCAGGTGCTCGGCCGCACGTACGCCGCCGCTCACGCCGTAGCCGACGACTCCGGCGGACTTGTCATGCCATTCGGCGTACAGGAAGTCGATGGCGGTCTTCAGCACGCCCGGGGTGCCCCGGTTGTACTCCGGGGTCACGAAGACGAAGCCGTCGTATCCGGCGATCGTCTCCGACCAGGTCTTGGTGTGCGGGTGGTCGTAAACGCCGGAGGCCGCCGCCAGCGCCTCGTCCAGGTGCGGCAGCCGATGGTCCTTGAGGTCGATCAGTTCGTACGCGGCGTCGTCGCGCTTGGTGGCCAGTTCGTGAACCCAGCGGGCGACGGCCTCGCCGTTGCGGCCGGGACGGGTGCTGCCGATGATGATGCCGATCTTCGTCATGCGTTCCAGAGTAGGAAAGCGGATGAAGACATCCAATGCGCTGTCGTCTGCATTTTATACGCGAGCGTCTTGAGAGCTATACTGCCGGTGTGGATCTGCTGAGTGACGTGATCGCCTCCATGCGCGTCGGGCGGGCCAACTCGGTCCGGGTCGAGTGGCGCGCCCCCTGGGGCCACGCCTTCCCCGCCGCGGCGGGTTCGGCCGCCGGTTTCCAGGTGGTCCTGCAAGGTTCGTGCTGGCTGCTTCCGCCCGAGGGCGAGCCCATCGCGCTGAGTGTCGGCGACGTCGTGTTCCTCCCGCAAGGCCACGCCTACGTGCTGGCCGACTCGCCCGACAGCGCGATCGCCACGGCCGACTGCGGCGACGGGGAGCCCGAGCTGTTCGCCTCCGCCGTCCTGGGCGGCGACGGTCCCGGCACGGTGCTGCTGGGCGGCGGCTACCGGCTCGACCCCTCCAGGCTCCACCCGATCCTGCGTTCGCTGCCCGAGGTCGTCCACCTGCCCGCCCGCCTCGGCCACCATCCCGAGCTGCGCGCCGCCGTCGACCTGCTCGGCGCGGAGATCGACCGCCCGCGCGCCGGGGCCGACCTGCTCGTCTCCTCGCTGCTCGACATGCTTCTGCTGCTGATCCTGCGCACCTGGTTCGACGGCTCGCACGAGCACTGCAAGGTCGACAACTGGGCGCGGGCGCTGACCGACCCGTCGATCAGGGCCGCCCTCGACGCCATTCACCGCGACCCCGCGGCCCCGTGGACGGTCGAGTCGCTCGGCCGCGAGGCGGGCCTGTCGCGGGCCGCCTTCTCCCGCCGCTTCACGCAGCTGGTCGGTCAGCCGCCGCTCGGCTACCTGACGTGGTGGCGGCTGAGCACCGCCGCCCACCTGCTGCGCGAGAGCGACGCTCCGCTCGGGGAGATCTCCGCGCGGGTCGGCTACGGCTCGGAGTTCGCCTTCGCCAACGCCTTCAAGCGCGAGTACGGCCTGGCCCCCGGCAAGTTCCGCCGCGAGTCGTGCAGGCTGCCGACGATCAGCGCGCTCCCAGATGCGGCAGGCACGGCTCCAGCCCGGTGATCGTGTAGCCCTCCTCCGGCTTCCAGTCCTCGCGGGCCATGCGGAAACGCTTGCTCGGGACCGCCTCGCCCTTGCGGTTGTCGACCTGGACACCGTCCTCGCGGTAGCCGAGTTTCCTGGTCACGCCGAGCGAGGGCAGATTGTCCTCGAACGCCACCGTCCTGGCCCAGCGCGCGCCCAGCCCCTCGAAGGCCAGATGCAGCGCGGCCTTGCGCATCTCGGTGCCGATGCCCTGGCCGTGGAAGCGGCGGCCCAGCCAGGAGCCGGTGACCACCTCGCGGGTGACCGCGAAGTCGCACGCCGCCACTTCCTGCGTACCGACCACCTGGCCGTCGCGGACCACCACGAAGTTCGCCGTCCAGTCCTCCGGCTTCCAAGTGCCCCAGGACTTGAAGTGGTAGAGCACCGTCGCCTTGGCCCGCTCGCCGGGCTCCGCCTCCGTCCACGGGATGACGAAGGGCATGAATCCCTCCTCGTGCACGCCTTCGGCGGCCCGCTCGGCCAGCTCGTCGAGCTCGGCGAACGACGGCATGTGGAGCTGGAGGTTCGGGGTGGTGATCCGGAGCTTGAAAAGGGGCCAATGACGCATGCATGCAGGTTTATGCCAGCTAGACGCCCTGGGGCAACCGAAATACCCGGCCCGGGTCGTAGGCCGCCTTGACCTCGGCCAGCCGGGCGGCGTTCGGGCCGTAGTAGGCCGAGCGCCACGCGCGCAGGTCGGGGTCGATGTAGTTCACGTAGGCGTGGTCGCCCAGGAACGCGCGCATCTCGCCGTGGACGCCGCGCAGCCAGGTGCGGGAGGTGCCGTCGGCGTAGTACTGGACGCTGTAGAGCGCCGCCCGGTGCGGGAAGGCGGTGTCGCGCACGCCCACCCGGCCGATCGCGCCGCCGAACGCGTCCAGCAGCACCGCGTGCTGGCCCGGCCTGGCCACCCAGGCGACCAGTTCGGCGATGCCCGCGGCGGGGAGCCTGCCGTAGGCGAGGTGCGACTTGGCGGAGAACGTCGTGCGCGGTCCCGGCCCGCCGGCCATGATCCGCATCGCCGTCAGGTACGGCACCACCCGCGCCGAACGGGACTCCGGCTGCCCGACCTTGGCCACCAGCGCGGCGAGGTGCCGGTTGAGCCCGGTCAGGCCGCCCAGGTAGGTCCCGGCGAGCTGGACGTGGAGGCCACCGCGGTCGCGTATCAGGTGCAGCGTCGACCACAGCTCGTCGGGCGCGCCCGGCGCCCAGGCCTGCCAGGCGGCGACCGCGGCGGCCGCCTTCGACCAGGGCCAGCGCAGGAAGAAATGGCCGATCTCACGCGCGGTGTGGGTGCGGAACGTGAACGAGGTGGCGACGCCGAAGTTGCCGCCGCCACCGCCGCGGCAGGCCCAGAACAGCGCGGGATGCCGGATGGCGTCGCAGTCCAGAACCCGCCCGTCGGCGGTGACCACCCGCACGGAGACCAGCCGGTCGCAGGTCAGCCCGTACTTCCTGGAGACCGCGCCGATCCCGCCGCCCAGCGCCAGCCCGCCCACGCCGACCGTGGGGCAGGAGCCGGCCGGGATGCTCACCCCGTGCCCGGCGAGCTTGGCGTAGACGTCCATGAGCTTGGCGCCCGGCCCGATCGTGGCCAGGCCCGCGCGGTGGGTGACGGCGTTCAAGCGCGACAGGTCGACGACGAGGCCGGAGCCGGTGGACCAGCCCGCGTAGGAGTGCCCGCCCGAACGCGCGGTGACCGCGACGCCGGTGCGCCGGGCAAACGCCAGACATTTCGCAACATCTTCTGATGTTTCGCAGTACGCGATGCCGCCTGGGCGGATGCGGTCGAAGGCCGGGTTGTACAGGCGCTTCGACCGGTCGTACGCGGCGTCGCCGGGGCGAACCAGAGTGCCCTTGAGCCCGCGGCGCAGGCCCGCCCAGTCGGGTGGCGCGGTGGAGAGGGACAGGGGGACCAGCGCGGCGGCGCCCAGAAAGTCACGGCGGTTCACAGCTCATGTGACGAGGCCGGTGGCCGACGGGTTGGTTACGACTCCATCACCTTCCCCGGCGCCGTGTCAGCGCGGTGACGGTTCTGTGTCAGGGCGGTCGGTGAGGGTGGGCGCCATGAGCGAATCTCTCCACACCGTCACGACGATGCCGGCGGCCCGTCAGCCCGGCTGTCCCTTCGACCCGCCCAAGGAACTGGTCGAGGCGCGCGACCATGGTCCGATCAGCCGGTTCACCTTCCCCGACGGGCACGAAGGCTGGCTGGTCACCGGCTACGACCTGGTTCGAGCGGCACTGGCGGACTCGCGGTTCAGCTCGCGCAAGGAGCTGATGCGTCATCATCCGCTGATCGACTTCGGTGACATCGAGGTGCCGCCGGCGCCGCCGGGTGAGTTCCTGCTGATGGACGATCCGCAGCACAGCCGCTACCGCAAGCCGCTGGCGGGCAAGTTCACGGTACGGCGGATGCGGCAGCTCACCGAGCGGATCGAGCAGGTCACCGCCGAGCACCTGGACGCCATGGAGAAGGCCGGGCCGCCCACCGATCTGGTGACCGCCTTCGCCAAGCCGGTTCCGGCCGTCATGATCTGCGAGCTGCTCGGCGTGCCCTATGAGGATCGGGGCACTTTCCAGGCGAACGTCGAGAAGTTCATGGACGGTCAGACCCCCGACGAGGAGCTGATCGCCGCCTATACCGCGGTACAGGCCTACCTCGCCGAGCTGGTCGCGGCCAAGCGCGCCAACCCCACCGACGACGTGCTCAGCGACCTCCTTGACGGCGACCTGACCGACGAGGAGCTGCGCGGGGTCGCTCTGGTTCTCCTGGCGGCCGGGCTGGACACCACCGCGAACATGCTGGCCCTGGGCACGTTCGCGTTGCTGCGCAACCCGGCGCAGCTGGCCGCGCTGCGGGCCGACCCTTCGCTCACCGAGCGGGCCGTGGAGGAACTGCTGCGGTATCTGACCGTGGCGAAGACGTCCATGCGGACGGCCCTGGAGGACGTCGAGCTGGGCGGGCAGACCATCGCGGCGGGGACGGCGGTGATCCTGTCGTACAACACGGCCAATCGTGACCCGGAGCGGTTCTCCGATCCGCACGTTCTGGATCTGCGCCGGCAGGACGGCGGCCATCTGGCCTTCGGGCACGGCATCCACCAGTGCCTGGGGCAGCAGCTGGCCAGGATCGAGATGCGGGTGGCCTTCGCCGCGCTGGTCAAGCGATTCCCGACGCTGCGGCTGGCCGTACCGGCTGAAGAGGTCGTGCTGCGTCCTGAGACCGCCGACATCTTCGGGGTCAACAGCCTCCCGGTCACCTGGGACGCGTGACCCATGAGGATCACCGCGGACACCGAGCGCTGCATCGGGTCGGGAATGTGCGCGCTGACGGTGGGTGAGGTGTTCGACCAGAGCGAGGAGGACGGCAGGGTGGTCGTCGTCCGGCCCGAACCGCCCGCCGAGACGCGGGACGCGGTCCGCCAGGCCGTCGATCGGTGCCCCGCCGGGGCGATCGCCATCTCCAGCGGACCTTAGGAGCGACATCCGACGTGCGCGGCGGCCGGTCATCCCGGCCGTCGCGCACTTTCGCGTCGTGATGCCGTCCTATCTGGGGTAACACCTGGATAACGTCCCATCTACACGTGTTGCCAACCGGGAAGGGCGGACGAATACTGCGGAATCAACACGAGTTGATACGACCGAAGGGCGAACCCGCAGTGGTCACACGCCGTGACGTGGCACGACTGGCCGGCACCTCAGAGGCCGTCGTCAGCTACGTGCTCAACAACGGGCCGCGCAACGTCGCCCCCCACACCCGCGAACGGATCCTGCGCGCGATCGACGAGCTCGGCTACCGCCCGAACGTCGTGGCCCGGTCGCTGCGCACCAGCCGTACCCACACGATCGGGCTCGTCGTCCCCGACAACGCCAACCCGTTCTTCGCCGAACTGGCCCGCGAGATCGAGGACGTCGCGTTCGAGCACGGCCTGACCCTGCTGCTCGGCAACGCCATGGACGACGACGAGCGCGAGGCCGCGTACGTGCGGACCCTGATCGACCGGCAGGTCGACGGCCTGATCCTCATTCCCGCCCACGGCCCGCGCGCCTGGCGCTCCCAGCTGGCCGCCTCCCGGGTGCCGTGCATCGTCCTGGACCGCGAGCTCGACGACACCCCCGCCAGCCACCTGCTGCTCGACAACGAGGGCGGCGCCCACGAGGCCACCCGCCACCTGCTCGGCCACGGGCAGCGGCGCATCGGCTGCGTGGCCGGTCCCAAGGACATCCACCCCACCGTCGACCGGGTCGCCGGGTGGGCGCGGGCGCTCACCGAGGCGGGGCTCGATCCGTCGGTGATGCCGCTGGCGCATGGGCCGTTCGGGCGGCGGCAGGGCTACCTGAGCGGGCGGGAGCTGCTGTCCCGGGAGGACCGGCCCACGGCGCTGTTCGTGACCAGCGACGAGCAGGCCATCGGGGTGATGCGCGCGGCGGCCGAGCTGGGGCTGACGGTGCCCGGCGACGTCGCCCTGTGCTCCTTCGACGGGATCGCCGCCTCGTCGTACACCGTGCCGGCCCTGACCACCATGCGGCAGCCGATCGAGGAACTCGGCCGGCGCGCCGTCGAACTGCTCGCCGCCAAGATCGGCGGCGACGCGACGCGGGGCGAGCGGGTGGTGCTGGAGGCGACGCTGATCCGGCGCGGGTCCTGCGGTTGTCCCGACCCCGTGGGCGGGGTGGACGATGGCTGAGCCCGTGTGGAGCGCGTTCGCGGCCGTCATCCGGTACGGCACGCGAGCCGGGAGGGCGTCACATGCGTCCTGACGGGCTGTGGCATCCGCGCCTGCTGCAGATCCTCTCGGCGGCCGGACACACCGACCTGATCGTGGTGGCCGATCCCGGCCTGCCCGTGCCGCCCGGCGTCGAGACGGTGGACCTCGTCTGGCGCAGGGGTGAGCCGGCCTTCCTCCCCGTCCTGCGCGAGGTGCTCGCCGAACTCGTCGTCGAGACCGCCTACATCGCCGAGGAGTCGCCCGACGGCTTCCTCGACGGCGTCCTGACCCGGCCAGAACGTATCCCGCACACCCAGCTCAAAGAGCTTGCCGCCCAGGCCCGCGCGGTCGTCAGGACCGGCGAGGCCACGCCGTACAGCAACGTCGTGCTCCAAGCGGGCGTTCCCTTCTGAAGGAGACACCAGATGAACAAGAAGATCGTCGTTGTGGCCGGTCTGGCCCTCGCGCTCGCCGCGTGCGGCAAGGAGGGCGGCACGACCGGTGGACAGAGCGCCGCCGCGCCCGAGCCCGGTGAGAAGCCGGGCGTGTGTTTGGTGATGAAGTCGCTGGCCAACGAGTTCTTCCAGCAGATGCAGAAGGGCGCGGAGGAGCACGCGGCCAAGCGCGGCGACCTCACGCTGAGCGTGGTCGGCATCCAGAACGAGACCGACATCGACAACCAGGTCGCCGCGATCGAGAAGTGCGTGACGCAGCAGGCCAAGGCGATCGTGATCGCCCCGGCCGACTCGCGCGCGCTGGTCGCCCCGCTCAAGCGCGCCGTGGACTCCGGCGTGAAGGTCGTCAACATCGACGTCCAGCTGGAGGAGGGCGCGATGAAGTCGGCCGGAATCGCGGACAAGGTGCCCTTCGTCGGCCCCGACAACCGCGAGGGCGCCAAGCAGTCCGGCATGGAGCTGGTCAAGGCCGTCGGCAAGGACGCCGAGGTGGTCATCCTGGAGGGCAACCCGGGCGCGGCCAACGCCACCCAGCGCAAGACCGGGTTCCAGGACGCGATCAAGGAGGGCGGCCTCAAACTGGTCGACTCCAAGACCGCCCACTGGGAGACGAACGAGGCCCACACCGTCTTCGGCAACATGCTCACCGCCCACCCGAACATCAAGGGCGTGCTGGCCGCCAACGACAACATGGCGCTCGGCGCGCTCAAGGCCATCGAGGAGCAGGGCAAGAAGGAGCAGATCAAGGTCGCCGCGTTCGACAACATCCCGGCCATCGCCTCCTACGTCAAGAGCGGCGCGGTCGTGTCGACCCTCGACCAGTACGGCGCGCAGCAGGCCGCCAACGGCATCGACTACGCGATGAAGATGATCGCCGGCGAGAACGTCAGCGGCTGGCAGAAGACCGAGATCAAGCTCATCACCAAGGACAACGTCGGATGATGCGGGTCACCGGCCTCGTCAAGCGCTTCCCCGGCGTGGTGGCGCTGGACGGCGTCGACCTGGACATCCGGGCGGGCGAGATCCACGCCCTGGTCGGTGAGAACGGCGCCGGCAAGTCCACGCTGGTCAAGGCGCTGGCCGGGATCCACGCGCCGGACGGCGGCTCGATGACGCTGGACGGGCGGCCCTACAGGCCCGGCAGCGCCGCCGACGGACTGGCGGCGGGGATCTCGGTCGTTCATCAGGAGCTGGCGCTGCTGCCGTACCTCACCGTGGCGGAGAACCTCTTCCTGCGCGCGCTCCCGCGCAAGGCGGGAGTGGTCGACCGGCGGCGGCTGCGCACGGACGCGGCGGCGCTGCTGGCCGAGATCGGGCTGGACGTCGCGCCCGACACGCCCGTCGAGCGGCTCGGCATCGCGCAGATGCAGCTCGTGGAGATCGCCAAGGCGATCTCCACCGAGGCCAGGCTCCTGATCATGGACGAGCCGACCGCGACGCTCACCTCGCGCGAGTCCGGGCGGCTGTTCGGCATCCTGCGCGGGCTGCGCGAGCGCGGCGTGGCGATCGTCTACATCTCGCATCACCTGCGGGAAGTGCTGGAGCTGGCCGATCGGGTGACCGTTCTGCGGAACGGCCGCAGCGTCGTGAGCCGTCCGATGGCCGGTGTCACCGCGCCGGACCTGGTGCGGGCGATGGTGGGGCGGGATCTGGCCCAGGAGTACCCGCCGCTGCCGGAGCGGGCGCGGGGCGAGGAGATGCTCAGGGTCACGGGGCTGCGGGTCAGCGGGGTTCGAGGGGCCGCTGTCGTTCTCGGTGCGGGCGGGGGAGGTGGTGGGGTTCGCCGGGCTGGTGGGGGCGGGCCGTACCGAGGCGATGCGGGCGATCTTCGGCGCCGACAGCGCCCTATCCGGAAATATCGAGCTTCACGGGCGGAACGTACGAATCCGCCACCCCAAGGATGCCGTGCGGCACGGCATCAGCCTGCTCACCGAGGACCGCAAGTCACAGGGCCTCGTCCTGGACCTGCCCATCAGCGCCAACGTCACCCTGGCCAAGCTGCGCGGCGCCCTTCTCTCCTTCAAGCGGGAACGCGCTCTCGCCCAGCAGCTGGGCGGCCGCCTGCACCTGCGCTCGGCCGGCGTCTCCCAGCACGTGCGCACGCTGTCCGGCGGCAACCAGCAGAAGGTCGTCCTGGCCAAATGGCTCAACGCCGGATCCGACGTGCTCATCGTGGACGAACCCACCCGAGGCATCGACGTAGGCGCCAAGTACGAGATCCACGAACTCCTGCTCGGCCTGGCCGCGGAGGGCAAAGCCCTGCTCGTCGTCTCCTCCGACCTGCCCGAGCTGATGGGCATCTGCGACCGCATCCTCGTCTTCTCCCGCGGCAAGATCGCCGGAGAGGTGGCCAGAGCCGACTTCGACGCCGAGCGCATCCTCACGCTGGCCTACTCGGGCTACCTCAAGAACGGTGAAAAACCATGATCAGACGGCTCGTCCTCGGCGAGGCGGGCATCGGTGTCGCCCTGGTGGTGCTCGCGGGATTCTTCGTCCTCGCCGCCCCGAACTTCGCCACCGAGCAGAACCTCCGCAACATCATGACCCAGATCACGCTGAACACCGTGCTGGCCGTCGGCATGACGTTCGTGATTCTGGTGGGCGGCATCGACCTGTCGGTGGGCTCGTCGATGGCGCTGTGCGCCGTCGTGTCCGGCACCATGATGGCCGGATCGTCCTCCCCTATGACCCTGATCGGCGCGATCCTGGTCAGCGTGCTCGTCGGCGGAGTCGTCGGCTGGCTGAACGGCTTCATCTCCGAACAGTGGCGGGTCCCGTCGTTCATCGTGACCCTGGCCATGCTCAACATCGCCCGCGGCGCGGCCGAGCGCTACACCGACGCCGCCACCATCTACAACCTCCCCACCGCCCTGAACGACTTCGGCACCCTCACCCTGATCGGCATCCCCGCCGTGTTCTGGGTGGCGGTACTGCTGGCAGGGGCCGGCTGGTTCGTCCTGTCCAGGACGGTCTTCGGCCGCCTCATCTACGCGACGGGCAACAACGAGGAAGCGGTACGCCTGTCCGGCCACAAGACGTCCCGCATCAAGATCGCCGCCTTCGTGATCGCCGGCTTCACCGTGGGCATCGCGGCGATCCTGTACATGGCCCGCCTCAACATCGCCAGCCCCATCCTCGGCCAGGGCTACGAACTCAACGCGATCGCGGCGGTCGTGATCGGCGGCGCTTCACTGATGGGCGGCCGCGGCTCGATGGTCGGCACCTTCCTGGGCGCCTGCCTGCTGGGTGTTCTCACCAACGGGCTGTTGCTGATGGGGGTGTCCGACTTCGAACGCCAGATCATCACGGGGCTGGTCATCCTGGTGGCCGTGGTCCTGGACGCCTACCGACTGAGGCTGGCCCGCAAACTCGCCGTCACCCAACCCGCCCAGCCCGCCACCCCGGTGACGCCCTGACCCTCGCAAAGGCTCCTCTGCCTGATCAACCAGGCAGAGGAGAGGATCTGCTGCCTGTCTTGTCACCACATCGCGACCAGTCTGTCCGGGTAGACGTGGACACGATCTGCCCCGTACCGGTCGATGGGAGCGGAGGTGAAAGCGCTGTGGAGCGGGCTGACGCCGAGCGTCACCTTGTTGATCGTCGGGTCGACACCGATCTGAACGATCAGAGGACCCTCGCGGCGACGGCGCCAGAAGTCCTCCTCGGAAGCGCATTCCCCGGAATCCCAGAGTGCTTGCCAGCGAGCCTCCTCGTCGTCGCTGATGGTCTCCTGCAGGTGTCGTAGTTCCCGCAGGGTGTAGCGCTGTGCGATCACTTTGAGGTACCGAGGATGGGAGAGGGAGCGGCGGAGCCGCGCGACCACCGCGGCGCCGTCACCGACGACACCGAGGCACATGGTCACGCCGCCCTCCGGCGCTGTGGTGATGTCCCACCAGATGCCTCCCAGCAGGTCGGGGTGATCGTCACCCCAGCGTGAAAGCTTGGTCATGTCCGGTTCCAGAAGGGCCTGTTGCCGCATTACGGTGCCGGGCCGCTCCTCCGGAACGGGTGGTGATCCATCATCACTCATCCTCTTCTCATACCTCTTCCGGAGCGATCTGGGATCTCCTGCGCTTTGTCCAGGGTCGATCAGACGCTTCGCCGGTTGTGGTGGGCAGCACCTTGCCTTTAGGCGAGGCGCAGGGCCAGGGCGGGGCACATGCCTACTGCTCGTTTGGCCTCCTTCAGCATCCATTCCGGCACTGGCCGGAAGCTTGGGTAGCCGAAATCGTCAAGCTCCACGAACTCGGGGAGTAGGTGGGCGCACAGGCCGTGGCCCTGGCAGCGGGTCCAGTCGACGTCCAGCCTGTACTCCGGCTCCGCCACCGCCTCGGGCAGCGGGAGGACGCCTCTCACCGGGCGGCCGCAGCCTCCTCCGTCCTGGTGGGCCGCGATGTCGTCGGCGAACACGTCCAGTGCCGACAGGATGAAGCGCGCCGTCCCGTCCGGGTGGAAGCAGGCGCCGCGTCTCTCGATCGCGCGTACGGCCCGCCGTACCGCATCGGGAGACCCCGACCCGCCCGCCAGCGAGCCCAGCGCCCGAGCCACGTCCGGCAGCCCGAGCCGGCACGGACCGCACTGTCCCGACGACTGCGCCGACAGGTACGAGGCGACCCGCGCGGCCTCCCCGAGCGGGCAGGTGGCGGTGCCGATGGGCACCACGATCCCGGCCCCGAGTTCTCCTCCGGCCAGTTTCATCCCCTCGCGGGAGATGGTGGCGACCGCGGCGGCCGCGGGATCTAACCAGGCGCCGTGGTAGCCGCCCACGAGCACGCCGTCGCCGGGTTCCGCGTCGCACAGGTCCAGCACGGTCGCGAGCGGCATGCCCGCCGCCACCTCGACGACCGACTCGGACGCGGCACCGCCGCTCACGGTGAGCAGCAGGGTGCCGGGTTCGCGGGAGGTCCCGGCGTCGGCGTAGCCCTCGGTGCCGAGCTCGGCCAGTACGGCGACCTGCGCGAACGTCTCGGCGTTGGACAGCAGTGTCGGCAGCCCGTTGACGCCGGAGTTGCTGGCCCGCTTCTTGCGTCCCGGCGGCATCGCTTCGAGCCCGTTGACCCCGCGCACCAGCGCGCCGCCCTCGCCGGACACGAACCGCTCGGGCAGCCCGACGACGCGGATGCGCAGGTGGCTCTCCTCGGCGCCGGCGACGGCGGCGGCCTTGCGTTCGGCCACCGCCGCCGCCATGGACCCTTCGGCCACCTCGCCCTCGACGGTGGCGATCACCACCTCGCGGGCGTGGAGCGCCTCGGCGGCGAGCACCGCGCCGTCGAGTACCAGGTGCGGGGTGCGCACGAGGAGCATGGCGTCCTTGGAGCTGGCCGGCTCGCCCTCGACGGCGTTGACCAGCACCACGCTCTCGCGCGCGCCGGCCGCCTCGGCGACGGCGCGCATCTTGCGGGCGAACGGGAAGGCCGCCCCGCCCCGCCCTCTCAGGTCGACCTCCTCGACCTGGGCGAGGAGGTTCTCCAGGTCACGCGGGGCGGGTGTGCCGTGGACGGTGCGGTGGGCGGGCAGGTCGAGCCGCCGGCAGTGGTCGAGGCCGGCGGTGATCCTGGCGGGGCCGAGCCGCTGAACACGCGGCACCCTGTGCGGAATCATCGGTGGGACTCCTTTCTCAGCCCGCCGCCCGGAACTTCCGGCGAGCGGCGTCGAGGCTGACGGGCGCCTCGGTGACCTGGGGTTCGGTGCGCGTCTGCGGCACCGCTTCCGGCGTCTCCACCGGTTCTGGTACGGCCGGCGGCCGCACCATCGTGGCCACGACCCGTACCAGCAGGGCAGCGCCCACGGCCGCGAGGCAGGCCACGTACGACCAGCTCACCCACGCCGAGGGAGCCCGTCCGGCGGTCAGCCCGTGCAGGACGGCGACCGGCCACGCGAGGTACGCGCAGGCGTGCAGCGAGCGCCAGATCCAGGGCTGGGGCGAGCCGGCGAACATGCCGCGCAGCAGCCCGCTGGTGGCGGAGATGACGAGGAGCCCGGCCGCCACCGCGCCCAGGACCGGCGGCCGTTCGATCTTCAGCGCCACGTGCGTGGCCAGTGCCGCCATCCCGGCCATGGCCATGATCCGGTGGGCGAACTGCGCGTACACGCGATGGCGGGCGGACAGGAAGACCCGTTCGGTGGCGATGAGGCCGAGGGCCACGGTCGCGGTCAGCGTCACCAGAGCGATCACGCCTACGTAGAAATCGAGGAAGCCCAGCAGTTCCAGCCCGCGCGGCGATCTGGCCAGCGCGTAGCCGGACAGCAGTAGTGCGGTGATCCCGGCGGTGAGGCCGAGGCGGACCGGTCGCGTGTCCAGTTTGGACGGCGCGTGCCGGGGATTTCGTCGGTGGAGCATGCGTTCCTCCCAGGGTCGGTTGAGGGTGCGACTCGGGGGAGCGCCGCCGCCGGGCGCTAGCAGCGGCGCCCGCGGTTGATGCAGTTGACGGCGAAGGCCATCAGCCGGTCCGGCATCACGTTGGCGAAGTCGGCGTGGTCGGTGACCGGGTTGTGCTTCTGTTCGGGGAAGGCGTCAAGGGCGTAGGAGGCGCCCTGTGGGACGGTGTAGGTCAGGACCATCCGCAGCTGGGGTACGGCCCGGGTGCCCTGGGGACATCCGCCCTGGCCGGGGAAGACCACGTGGGTGCGGTGGTTGGCGCTGTCGGTGTTCTGGCCGTCCCAGCAGCTGGGGAAGTCCAGGACGCGGACGACCTGGCTGAAGCGCGGACACAGCGGATACTTGGTGGTGATCCGGTTGGTGAAGCCGGTGCAGGTCCACTGGGCTCGGGCGTTGGCGCCGCCGTTCGTGGCGGCCTTGGCGTCACCGGTGATCAGCCTGAGGAACCTCGGCATGGCGACCACCCGGCTGTTGGACGCCGCGCGGAACTGCAGGGTGACCGAGCGGGGCCGCAGCACGCGGCCGACGTTTCCGTCCGGGTCGCTGACGTTGTCGTCGACCTTGCGGTCTCGGAGCACCGGCCAGAAATATGTGGATTTGTCGCCCAGGCGGCAGGTGGTGCCGGCGGCGGCGAGGCTCTGGTCGGTGGAGAAGGCGTCCGTGGACAGGTTGCCCACGTAGTCGTGCAGGTGGTGGGCGCCGTTGCGGACACCCGGCGCGACGATGAAGTTGTCGGGGTTGTTGTGGCCGTTGCCGTTGGTGCCACAGGCGGACACGAACGAGCCCCTGGCCTGCAGGAGGTTGCCGCGCGCGTTCGGCCGCACGCGCCTGATGTCGATGAAGTCCTCCACGAACGGGCCCAGGTCGGCGCAGTTCTCCTCGGCGTTGTCACTGTCGCTGGGGGAGGGCGACGGCTCCTGGCTCGGGTCCTGCGACGGGTCCTGACCGGGATCCTGCGACGGGTCCTGGGAGGGGTCTTGGCTGGGGTTCTGGCTGGGGTTCTGTGACGGGGTGCGCGTGGGCGCCCTGCTGGGCTCCCGCGATCGGGTACGGCTGTCCGCCCGCTCGGGATCCGGCGACAGGGCCGGGGGAGCGATCCCGCCACCCGAGCCGAAGTCGTCCTGCTGGTCACCTTGCCGGTTCTGGTCGCTCTGCCGGTCGTCCTGCTGGTCGCCCTGCCGGTTCTGGTCGCTCTGCTGGTTGTCCTGAGGGTTCTGGTCGCCTTGAGGGTTGTTGTCCTGCTGGTTCTGGTCGTCCGGGTTCTGCTGGTCGGCCTGGCGGTTCTGGGACTGCTGGCGGCCCTGCTCGGCCGGATCGCAGTGGTCGGCTCGCGCGGGGACCACGCCGATGACGGCCGCGGACACCAGCCCGCCGGCCACCAGGGCCAGTGCGGACACGGCCGCGGCCACGGGTTTGGATCTGCTCATCGCATCTCTCCTTGGGTTAGCGCGGTGCCGGGGGTTCGGGCAGGTCGGAGTAGTTGACCAGGCCGATCGACTCCAGCAGCGTCATGTGTCTGAGCACCGCGGCGTTCGCCTTGGCGGCGAACTTCCTGACCTCGTCGTTGCGCGTTCCCGCCCGGACGGCCGCCACGACCGAGAAGACCTTCCCGTGCGCCTGGCGCAGCAGGTTGGTGTACTCGCGGTCGTAGTCGGCGGCCGAGGCGGCGGAGATCTGCGCCATCCAGGTCTGCTGGTCGGCCGAGGCGGTGCTGGGCAGCGCGACGTCGAGCTCCGCTGCCACGGCCCTGACCTCGACGTCGAGCTTGAGGTGGTCTTCGATGATGTGCCCGGCGACCTCCTTCAGCCGGGCGCTCTGGCCGCGTTGCTGGGCCTGCTGGCTGGTGGGGATCTCCCAGAGCCCGGCCTGCCGTACCTTGATCAGAAGATCGCGGTCGGCCGGCCCGAGCGGGCCCGAGTCCGTCATCGTCCAGCCCGCCTGCGCTGTCGTGCTGCCGGGAGGCAGCACCAGCAGGACCGTCACCACGGCCGCCACGGCGAACGAGCCGAGCATGAAGAACTCTCCCGCCCCCAAACGGCGGCGAAACCTACGCATGGTCGGGGATACGCGGGTTTGCGGGGGCCGGTTCACCTATTGAGGCGAGATAGTCAGAAATGACTGGAGTTATCGGAGTGACTACCGAAGTGGTAACGAAGGTGTAAAGATGTGGGCCGTGCTAGCTCACTTCGACGGTACAGACGCCGACGAGGAGCATCGCATCTTGGTGCTCTACCAGGAGTTTCGCGGCCCGCTCCTGCGCCACGTGCGCAAGGCGACCGGAAACGACCTGCAATGGGCGGAGGACGTCGTCCAGGAGACGATCGTCCGCGCCTGGCGGAACTCGGCGAGACTGCAATGGGAACCCAGCCTCATCTGGGCGTGGCTGCTGACGGTGGCCCGCCGTATCGTGATCGACGGGCGCCGCCGCCGCAGCGCCCGGCCGCAGGAGGTAGAACCCCCGGAGGTGGATACCGTCGCTGTGCCCGACGCCTCCGATCGCGCGCTGTCGGCGATCGTCGTCGCCGACGCGCTCCGCGCTCTGTCGGACGAACACCGCGAAGTCATTGAACAGACCTACCTACGGGATCGTACGATAAGTGAAGCGGCGGAGATTCTGGGGATCCCGCCCGGCACTGTCAAGTCCCGTCTCTACTACGGGATCAGGGCACTGCGTGAACTTCTGCGTGAGAAGGGGGCAGCTGGCTGATGCACCACGAGGTGGCGGCTTATGTCCTCGGTGTCCTGGACGAAGAGGAGCATGAGGCGTTCGAGCGCCACCTCGACGCGTGCCAAGACTGTCAGGTGCAGCTCAGGGAGCTGAGTGAGGTTCCCGAGCTGCTCGACGAACTGAAGCATTCCCCCACCGCCTCGGAAGACTCACATTGACGTAGGGGTTCCTTTTGAGGTGGTATCGGTACGGCCGGTAGAAGTTGGGGGAGGTGCCCGGTGGGGTTCAACGCTGATCCCCCGGACAGGCGGTTCGGCGAAGAGGGCGGGCAGCTGTCCTACGGTGGCTATTTGCGCCTGACGGAGCTGCTCGCACAGCAGCAACCCCAATCGCAGGCCCCGGACGAGCTGCTGTTCATCACCGTGCACCAGGTCTACGAGCTGTGGTTCAAGCTGCTCCTGCACGAGCTGGAGGCGGCCCGCTCGGCCATGTTCAACGGCGAGCTGTGGCAGGCCCGGCACGTCTTCCAGCGCGTGCACGCCGTCGAACGCGTGCTCGTCGAGCAGGTCCAGGTCCTGGAGACGATGACGCCCCAGGACTTCCTGGAGTTCCGTTCCAAGCTGTCACCGGCCAGCGGATTCCAGTCGGTGCAGTTTCGCGAGCTGGAGTTCCTTTCCGGCGCCAAGGACGCCCGCTATCTCGCCCGCCTCAGGGACGCCAGCGAGGAAGAACTCGCCAGGCTCCGCAGGCGGCTCATCGAGCCCACGCTGTGGGATGCTTATCTCACCGCCCTCTCCCAGCGTGATCTGCCGGTCTCCGACGACGAGATCATGGATTCGCTGCTGGCCGTGGCGAGGGACCGCCGGTCGCACGACGACCTGTGGCAACTGGCCGAAGACCTGCTGACCCATGACGAGACCGCTCAGCTGTGGCGGATGCGGCACGTCCAGATGGTCGAGCGCCAGATCGGCACCAAGTCCGGCACCGGTGGCTCGACCGGCGCGCCCTACCTGCGAGGCAGGACGCGCCTGCACTACTTCCCCTTGCTGTGGGAACTGAGAGCCTGGCTATGACCAGCCAGGCGATGTTTGGCAAACCCTCACAAAGGAGTGAGAGCGAGATGCCGCTCGACGAGGCCAAGGATGAGCTGCTCCAGCGAGCCGCCCAGAGATGCGCCGCCGGAAACGACCATGTGACCCCCGAGGAGGCGCTGGCCTTCCTGCGCGTCTACTACCGGCATGTCGCCCCGGAGGACCTGCTCGACCGCAACCCCATTGACGTGTACGGCCCGGCGATGTCGCACAAGCAGCTGGCCGAGGTGCGACCGCAGGGCAGGGCGGTGGTCAGGGCGTTCACCCCCACCTTGGAGGACAACGGCTGGGACCCCGGCCATTCGGTGGTCGAGGTCGTCACCGACGACATGCCGTTCCTCGTGGACTCGGTGACGATGGAGCTGGACCGCCTCGACATCGGCATCCATCTGGTCGTCCACCCGCAGATGCGGGTACGCCGCGACATGACGGGCAAGATGCTCGGCCGCGGCCAGGAGGACGTGACCGGTCAGATGCTGGTCGAGTCGTGGATCCACATCGAGGTCGACCGGCAGGCCGACCCCGAGGTGCTCAAGCGGCTCGAAGCCGACATCCTTCGCGTGCTGTCGGACGTGCGCCACGCCGTCGAGGACTTCGCCAAGATGCGGGCCCTCGCCGTGCAGACCGCGGAGGACCTCACGCTCAATCCGCCGCCGCTGGAGCCCGCCGAGGTCGAGGACAGCCTCGACCTCCTGCGCTGGCTGGCCGACGGGCACTTCACCTTCCTCGGCTACCGCGAGTACCGCCTGGAGGAGACCGAGGAGGGCGACGCGCTGCGCTCGCTGCCCGGCGCCGCGCTCGGCATCCTGCGCGACGACCGGGTCGGCTCAGAGAGCTTCTCCACCCTGCCGGCCGAGGTACGCGCCAAGGCCCGCGAGAAGCAGCTGCTCATCATCACCAAGGCCAACTCGCGGGCGACCGTCCACCGGGCCGCCTACCTCGACTACATCGGGGTCAAGCTCTTCTCGCCCGACGGCGAGGTCGTGGGCGAGCGCCGCTTCCTCGGCCTGTTCACGCACGTGGCGTACAACGAGTCGATCTCCCGCATCCCGGTGCTGCGCCGCAAGCTCGCCGAGGTGCTGGACCAGGCGGGCCTCGCCGCCGACAGCCACGACGGCAAGGATCTCATCGAGATCCTGGAGACCTTCCCGCGCGACGAGCTGTTCCAGACCTCGGTCGAGCAGCTGGTCCCGATCGCGATGGGCGTGCTGCGGCTGCGCGAGCGCAAGCAGGTCAGGCTGTTCCTGCGGCGCGACGACTACGGCCGCTACATCTCCTGCCTCATCTACCTGCCGCGCGACCGCTACACCACCAAGGTCCGGCTCAAGATGCAGGAGCTCCTGCTCAAGGCCCTCGGCGGCAGCACGCTCGACTACAGCGCGATGATCGGCGAGTCCGCGCTGGCCCGCCTGCACCTGGTGGTTCGTGGTGAACGCGGCAAGCAGCTTCCGCCTCCGGGCGTCGATGTCGAGGAGCTGGAGTCGCGGCTGGCCGCGATCACCCGCTCCTGGGAGGACGACCTGGCGACCGCCCTGTCCGAGATGACCTCGGAGGAGGAGGCCCCCGGGCTCATCCGGCGCTACCAGTCGGCCTTCCCCGAGGGGTACAAGGCCGACTTCCCGCCGAAGATGGCCGTGGTCGACCTGCGCCGGCTGGAGCAGCTCGTCGGCGCGCCCGACGGCGAGGTCGGCATCAACCTCTACGAGCCCTACGACGCCGCGGAGGGCGAGCGCCGGCTCAAGATCTACAAGGTCGGCACCCCGATCTCCCTGTCCAAGGTGCTCCCGCTCATCCAGCGCCTCGGCGTCGAGGTGGTCGACGAGCGGCCGTACGAGGTCGACAGGGACAACGACCCGGCCACCAAGAACGCCTGGATCTACGACTTCGGGCTGCACTACACGCCTTCGCCCGAAGTCGACCGCAACGACTTCAAGCGCCTGTTCCAGGACGCGCTCGGCGCGCTGTGGAAGGGCGAGATCCAGGCCGACAACTTCAACGCGCTCGTGCTGTCGGCGGGGCTCACCTGGGAACAGGTCGAGATCCTGCGCGTCTACGCCAAGTACCTGCGCCAGGCCGGCACCACCTTCAGCCAGCGCTACATGGAACGCGTCCTCGGCGGCAACGTACGGCTGGCCAGGCTGCTGGTGCGCCTGTTCGAGGCCAGGCTCGACCCGCGGCGCGCCGACGACGTCCGCGCCGACCTGGTCGAGGCGCTCACCGAGGAGATCCTGGGCGCGCTGGACGAGGTGGCCTCGCTCGACGAGGACCGCATCCTGCGGGCCTACCTGGAGATGATCCAGGCCACCCTGCGCACGAACTACTTCCAGAGCGGGGCCGACGGGCAGCGCAAGGCGTACATCGCGCTGAAGTTCGACCCGCTGGCGATCAGCGTGCTCCCGCTGCCCCGGCCGAAGTACGAGATCTTCGTCTACTCGCCGCGGGTCGAGGGCGTGCACCTGCGCTTCGGCAAGGTCGCGCGCGGTGGCCTGCGCTGGTCGGACCGGATGGAGGACTTCAGGACCGAGATCCTCGGCCTGGTCAAGGCGCAGATGGTGAAGAACACCGTCATCGTGCCCACGGGCTCCAAGGGCGGATTCGTGGTCAAGCGCCCACCGGCCGGCGGCGGCAGGGAGGAGCTGATGGCCGAGGGCATCGACTGCTACCGCACCTTCATCTCCGGCCTGCTCGACGTCACCGACAACCTGGTGGACGGCAAGGTCGTGCCGCCGCCGGACACCGTCAGGCACGACGGCGACGACACCTACCTGGTCGTCGCCGCCGACAAGGGCACCGCGACGTTCTCCGACATCGCCAACAGCGTCGCCAAGGAGTACGGATTTTGGCTCGGCGACGCGTTCGCCTCAGGCGGGTCCGTCGGCTACGACCACAAGGCCATGGGCATCACGGCGCGCGGCGCCTGGGAGTCGGTGAAGTACCACTTCCGCACCACCGGCGTGGACATCCAGCACACCGACTTCACCGTGGCCGGCATCGGCGACATGTCCGGTGACGTCTTCGGCAACGGCATGCTGCTGTCCCAGCACATCCGGCTCCTGGCCGCCTTCGACCACCGGCACATCTTCATCGACCCCGACCCCGACGCGGATCGCTCGTTCGCCGAGCGGCGCCGGTTGTTCGAGCTGCCGCGCAGCTCCTGGGCCGACTACGACGCCGAGCTGATCTCGGCCGGCGGCGGCGTGTTCCCGCGCACCGCCAAGTCCGTCCAGATCTCGCCGCAGATCCGCCAGGCGCTGGGAATCGCCGAGGGCATCACGTCGATGGCGCCCAACGACCTGATCAGCGCCATCCTCAAGGCCCCGGTCGACCTGCTGTGGAACGGCGGCATCGGCACCTACGTCAAGGCCTCCACCGAGTCCAACGCCGACGTCGGCGACAAGGCCAACGACGGGCTGCGGGTCAACGCCGCCGAGCTGCGATGCAAGGTCATCGGCGAGGGCGGCAACCTGGGCTTCACCCAGCTGGCCCGCATCGAGTTCGCGCTCAACGGCGGCCTGGTCAACACCGACTTCATCGACAACTCCGCCGGCGTCGACACCTCCGACCACGAGGTCAACATCAAGATCCTGCTCGACCAGGTCGTACGCGACGGCGAGCTGACCGACAAGCAGCGCAACCAGGTCTTCACCTCGATGACCGACGAGGTCGCCAACCTGGTCCTGCGCGACAACTACAACCAGAACGTGGTCCTGGCCGCCGCCCGCGCCCAGGGCCCCGAGATGCTCCACATCCACGCCCGCTACCTGCGCAAGCTGGAACGCGACGGGCTGGTCAACCGCGAGCTGGAGTTCCTGCCCTCGGACAAGCAGCTGGCCGAACGCCGCCAGGCCAGGCTCGGCCTGACCGCGCCGGAGTTCTCGGTCCTGCTCGCCTACACCAAGCTCGTGGTCGACGCCCAACTGCTCGGCTCCGACCTGCCCGACGACCCCGCGCTGGCCTCGTGGCTGGTGTCGTACTTCCCGTCGGCGCTGCGCGAGCGCTTCCGCTCGTACATGGACGCCCACCCGCTGCGCCGCGAGATCATCACCACCTGCGTGGTGAACGAGCTGGTCAACTCGGCCGGAACCACGTTCATGTTCCGCCTGGGCGAGGAGACCGGCGCCTCCACGCCGGACATCGTGCGCGCCTGGCTGGTCACCCGCGAGGTCTTCGACCTGGCCAGCTTCTTCCGCGCGGTGGAGTCGCTCGACAACAAGGCCGACACCTCCACGCAGATCGCCATGCTCCTGGAGGCGCGCAAGCTCGCCGAGCGCGGCACCCGGTGGCTGCTCAACAACCGCCGCCCGCCGATGGACCTGTCCGGTTCGGTGAACTTCTTCGTCAAGGGCGTCAACGGGCTCCTCTCGCACATCCCCAAGCTGCTCACCGGCCCCGACCTGGCCGCGTTCGAGGAGCGCCGCGACGCGTTCGTGGCCCGTGGGGTGCCGATGGAGCTGGCCGAGCGATCGGCCGCGATGGTGCCCGCCTACTCCACGTTCGACCTGGTCGAGGTCAGCTCGCTGACGGACCGGCCGGTCAACGAGGTGGCCGAGGTCTACTTCGACCTCGCCGACCGCCTGCAGCTCGCCCAGCTGCGCGAACGCGTCATCGCGCTGCCCCGGGACAACCGGTGGAACGCCATGGCCCGCTCCGCGCTGCGCGACGACCTGTACGCGGCCCACGCCTCCCTCACCCGCGACGTCCTGGCCCACACGGCGCCGGGCGCGTCACCGGAGGAGCGGCTGGCCCGGTGGTCGGAGTCCAACTCGGCGGCGGTCGGACGGGCCCGCCAGACGCTGTCGGAGATCTGGGAGAGCGACAACTTCGACCTCGCCACGCTGTCGGTCGCGCTGCGCGCCATCCGCACGCTGGTCTCGGCCAGCAACCTGCCGCACACGGAGTGAACCTCACGGTCCCGGGCCCCGCGCGGGCCCGGGACCGGCCAGCGGTACGGCGTCGCGGCGCGTCGCCACGTCCGACGTGAGAAGCGCCCGACGATCGGCGGCCACCCACGACGGCGGGAGGCGCCTGCTTGGCTTGCCGTAACGGATGGAGGGGGTTAGTCACTGATCTCCCTAGCGGGAGGCCCGTTCCGGGCTGAAAATCGGGGTGGTTGCCCGCCGACGTCGTGCCACTATGGTCCGCTTTGAG